>NZ_JBVIQK010000020.1:0-135775 GCF_055577115.1 Streptomyces sp. NPDC033216
TGCAGGGGGGACCCTGTGGGAGAGTAGGACGCCGCCGAACAATTTTTGAGGGAAACCCCCGTGCCATTCGGCACGGGGGTTTTCCGCGTTATGGGGCATTTCAGGTTCTAGGATCGGCTCATGCGCTATGACCTGGTCGTCTTCGACAACGACGGTGTGCTCGTCGACAGTGAGTCGATCTCCAACCGACTGCTGGCCGCCTACCTCACCGAACTCGGGCACCCGACCTCCTACGAGGACTCGATCCGGGACTACATGGGATCCGCCATGCACCGGATTCACGACCTGGTGCTGGAGCGGAGCGGGGAACGGCTGCCGGCGGACTTCGACGATGTCTTCCACGCACGGGTGTTCGCCGCTTTCGAGCGGGAGCTGCGGCCCGTGGCGGGGGTGACCGACGTGCTGGAGAAGCTCGCCGCGGACCGGGTGCCGTACTGCGTCGCCTCCTCCGGGAGTCATGAGCGGATACGGGTGGGACATCGGGCGACCGGGCTCGACCGGTGGTTCGAGGACGCGCGGATCTTCAGCGCGCAGGACGTGGGGAAGGGGAAGCCGGCACCGGACCTCTTCCTGTACGCGGCCGAACGGATGGGAGTGGCGCCGCAGAGGTGTGTCGTCGTCGAGGACAGCCCGCTCGGGGTGCGGGCGGCCGTGGCGGCGGGAATGGACGTGTACGGCTTCACCGCGATGACCCCGGCGGCCAGGCTCGCGGGCGCCACCGAACTCTTCGCGGAGATGGGGGAGTTGACCGGCCTGCTGTGTGGAGCCGGGCGGCAGAGCTGAAGCAGATTCATCTTTGGCTGGATCTACCCACGAGTACACCGGGGCCCTACGCTCGCCGCCATGACAGAAGTGCTGCGGCGCGGTAGGGCCTCGTTGGCGTTCGGCTTCTTCGCCCAGGGCGTCGCCTTCGCGCTGCTCGTGACCCGGATCCCGGCCATCCAGGACCGGTACGGGGTATCCGACGCGCTGCTGCCCGTCTTCCTCGCCGCCGTGCCGATCCTCGCGGGCGTCGGCAGCGTGGCCACCGAGCGGCTCGTGAAACGGACACCGCCCAGCCGGTTGCTGCGCTGGTCCCAGCCGGTCGTGCTGCTCGCGCTGCTCGGCGTGGGGGCGGGCGACCGGGTGGCGGTGCTCGGTGTCGCCCTCGCGCTGTTCGGGCTCGCCGTGGGCGCGCTGGACGCCACGATGAACATGCTGGGGGTGAGCCTCCAGCGGGCGTACGGGCGGAGCATCATGCTCAGCTTTCACGCGGTGTACAGCCTCGGTGGGATCGTCGGGGCCTCCTTGGCCTGGGTCGGGGCGCACTGGCATCTCGCGCTGTGGGTGTCGTATCTGCCGGTGGTGCTGGTGTTGGTGCCGGCGGTGATGGCGGGGAGCCGGTGGTACGTCGACGGGGACGGTCGCGAAGTCGGCGCCGAGACCGATCCGAACGAGGGTGGTGACAGCGGGGGTGTCGTCTTCAAGGCCCTGCTGCCGTTGTGCCTCGTGATGACCTTCGCGTACATCGGGGATTCGACCGTGTCCAACTGGAGTGCCAAGTACCTCCAGGACGTGCTGGGGAGTTCCGAGCAGCTGGCGACCGTTCCGTACAACGTCTACATGGTCACCACGCTGCTCGGGCGGGCCATCGGGGACCTCGGGGTGCGGCGGTTCGGGGCCGTGGTGGTCGTACGGGTCGGGGCGTCGGTGGCCGCCGCGGGGTTCGCGGTGGTGGCCGTCGCGCCGGGGGCCTGGGCGGGGATGGGAGGTTTCACGCTGGTGGGAGTGGGGTTGTGTGTGCTGGTGCCGCAGACGTTCGCGGCGGCGGGAAGGCTTTTCCCCAAGGCGTCGGACGCGGCCGTCGCCCGGCTCAATGTCTTCAACTACGTCGGCTTCCTCATCGGTTCGCCGTTGGTGGGGGCGCTGGGGGACGCGTGGAGTTACCGCGGGGCGATGGCGGTGCCCATGGTGTTGGTGCTGGTGACGTTCGTGTACGCCAGGTCGTTCGCTCCTCAACCGGACCGATACGGTGGCGGGCATGAGCGGTCGCGCACAGCTGATGTGGGACGAGGCAGTAACGGGGTATGACTTCGGCCCGGATCATCCGATGGATCCGGTTCGGCTGGCCCTGACCCGGCGACTCGTCGAAGCCCTCGGGCTCGACCGGGAGGTGGAGGTCGTCTCCGCCAAGCCGGCGGGGGAGTCGACGCTGCGGCTCGTCCACCGCGAGGACTACATCGCGGCCGTCAAGGCCGCTTCCGCCGATCCGCGAGCGGCGGACACGTCGTACGGGCTGGGCACGGTGGACGATCCGGCCTTCGCCGGGATGCACGAGGTGTCCTCGCTGATCGCAGGGCTGTCGGTGGGGGCGGCGGAGGCGGTGTGGCGGGGAGACGCGCTGCACGCCGTGAACTTCTCGGGCGGGTTGCACCATGCGATGCCCGGGGGCGCGGCGGGGTTCTGCGTCTACAACGACGCGTCGTTGGCCATCGCGCGGTTGTTGGAGCTGGGGGCTCGGCGGGTCGCGTACGTGGATGTGGACGTGCACCACGGGGACGGCGTGCAGGCGGCGTTCTGGGAGGACCCGCGGGTGCTGACGATCTCGCTTCACGAGCATCCCCGGACCCTTTTTCCGCAGACCGGGTGGCCGGAGGAGACGGGGGCGGGGGACGGGGAGGGGGCCGCGGTGAACGTGGCTCTGCCGGCGGGGACGGGGGATGCGGGGTGGCTGCGGGCGTTCCACGCGGTGGTGCCGGAGCTGGTCGCTGACTTCCGGCCGGACGTGCTGGTCACGCAGCACGGGGCGGACACGCACTTCGAGGATCCGTTGGCTCATCTGGCGGTGTCGTTGGACGCGCAGCGGGCTGTGCAGGTCGCCTGTCATGAACTGGCGCACGAACACGCCGGGGGCAAGTGGGTGGCGTTGGGCGGGGGTGGATACGCGGTGGTGGATGTGGTGCCGCGGTCGTGGACGCATCTGGTGGGGATCGCGGCGGGGCGGCCCGTGGCGCCGGAGACGGTGATTCCGGAGGGCTGGCGGCGGGAGGTGTTCGCTCGTACGCGGCAATTGGGGCCGGCACGGATGACTGACGGGCGGTGGCCGGTGTCCTGGGGGGAGTGGGAGGCGGGGTACGACCCCGCGGACCGGCTGGATCAGGCGGTGCTGGCCACTCGGCGGGCGGTGTTTCCGTTGCGGGGGTTGTTGGCGTAGGGGTGCGACCCGTTCCCTGCCGATGCCTCGCCGGTCCTGGAGGACCGGGGTGTGGCGTCGGCCACGCCGTGGGTCCTTCCGGCTGGACGGTCCGGAGAGGGAGTCCCCGGCCCTGTCCCCGGCCCGCCGTTCCTGACGCGCACCCCGTGGCACGGTCGGCGTCCCGCATTACGCCACCCGTGGTGGCTTCTCCCGTTCGCCTGGTGGGGCGGGCGAGGGGTCCGGCAGGATTTCGAGGGTGCTGAGTCGGGGTGGGATGTCGGAGTACTTGGTTCGGGCGGGGCTGGCGGGGGTGGTGGCGACCGAGAGGGAGGGCAGTCTTCGGCGCTACCGGTTGTTCGCGGCTCGGGATCCTCGGGTGTTGATCGGGATCGATCCCGAAGGGGTGTGGGGGGAACGGGCCTTGATTGCGTTGATGGCGCAGAAGTGTGGGGTTTCGGCCGATCCGGAGCACACTTCGGGGCATGATGTGATCGACCCGGAGCTGACCCTTCTCGCACTGGACGCGTTCGCGGAGCGGCTCGCCGCGGTTGCCCGGCGTGGCGGGCCCGTGTTGCTCGGGACCGGGCATCCGCATCGGCTGCTCGGGTTCTACGCCGGGATCGCAGACGCTTTGTCGACGGCGGGATGTGTTGTTCTCACCTCGGCGCAGGGTCGCCGTGTCGACATAACGACCCGGTTCGGTCTACGCACGCTCGACCTCGACTACGTACGGGGTGTCGGGTTGGTGCGGGAACCCGGGCCTGGGCGCCCCGGTGGTGCGACCGGCGTACACACGCACTCGCCCCTCCCGGTTCGGGTGGCGCTGGCGGCGGCCGCGGCGGCCGGCGGGCCGTTGCCGGAGCTGGTGATCGGGGACCACGGCTGGGTCTGCGGGGCAGGTCAGCTGGGGTTCCAGGCGATCGGGCTGGCGGACAGCGATGATCCCGCGCTCTTCGTCGGGGAGGCCGAGGGGACCGTGTCCGTCGTCGTTCCACTTGATGACGGCGTGCGGGCCGACCGCTACCTGCCGCTCACCCGCTACGTACTCAATCGGGCGTCTCTGTCACGGTAGGCCCCCGATGGCTGCACCTCTTCCCCACTCGCATCACCCGCCCCTACATTGGGGAGTGAGCACGCAGCGACGAAGAGTCACCGGAAGGGGAAGCCGGTGGCCGTCGAGTCGAGTGCGGAAGGTTCAGGTGTGTCATGGCTGCAGCTGGCGAGAGGCCTCTGAACGAGGTTCAGTTCCTTACCGTGGCGGAAGTCGCCTCAGTGATGCGAGTGTCGAAGATGACCGTGTACCGGCTGGTGCACAGCGGTCATCTGCCCGCGATCCGGGTCGGAAGGTCCTTCCGCGTCCCGGAGCAAGCGGTTCACGAGTACCTCCGCGAGAGCTATGTGGGGGTGGAAACCGCCTGACGGCAGGGGTGGGGGGATCCGCACCACAGGGCACTTCGGGGTCCCTCCGTCACCTCGATTACGACCTCAGCGCTCGGGCGGGTAGGCTAGCCCCTCGTAGGTCGTATGGGCCCATGGCGCCCAGCACCGAGTGATGAGAAGTGAGCGAGGGTAGTCGTGGGCTCTGTTATCAAGAAGCGGCGCAAGCGGATGGCCAAGAAGAAGCACCGCAAGCTGCTCAAGCGCACGCGCGTCCAGCGTCGTAACAAGAAGTAGGTTCGCTCGACGCGAGGCGCTGAAGCGCGGTGTGGCCCCCCGACCGGTTACCGGTCGGGGGGCCACACGCATGTCCGCCTCCGTACGACGGGCCGGACCCGTACGCATGAGCGGGCGGACACCGTGGTTGATCCGGTTCGTACGACCGCCCGTCGTCGTCACTTGGTGCATCAGGTGGTCATCACAGCGCGACACCGACCCGCTAAGTTGGCCCGGAGCGGGGAACGCGGCAGGGTAGGACCGCGACAGCGCGCGGAATGCGGCAGGGTAGGACCGGACCTAGTGCGGAAGGAAGGCGCTGATCTTGGGCAAGGTCGTGCTGGTGACCGGGGTGGCCCGTCAGCTGGGGGGCCGGTTCGTACGACGGATCCAGCGTGACCCGGAGGTGGACCGAGTGATCGCGGTGGATGCCGTGCGGCCCGAACACCATCTCGGCGGCGCGGACTTCATCCAGGCCGACATCCGGCAGGCCGCCATCGCGCGGGTGCTCGCCGAGACCGGTGCCGACACCGTCGTACACCTGGACGTGACGGCCACCGCGCTCGGCAGCGGAAGCCGGACCACGGTCAAGGAGACCAACGTCATCGGGACGATGCAGCTGCTCGGCGCCTGCCAGAAGTCGCCGAACGTGAAACGGCTCGTCGTGAAGTCCAGTACCAACGTGTACGGCTCCGCGCCCCGCGATCCCGCCGTGTTCACCGAGACCACCGCGGCCAAGTCGCTGCCCAGTGGCGGATTCGCCAAGGACACCGTGGAGGTCGAGGGGTACGTCCGCGGCTTCGCCCGGCGCCGGCCCGACGTCGCCGTGTGCGTGCTGCGGTTCGCCAACATCCTCGGCCCGACCGCGGAGACCCCTCTCGCCTCCTACTTCTCGCTGCCGGTCCTGCCGACCGTCTTCGGCTACGACCCGCGGCTCCAGTTCGTGCACGAGGACGACGTGATCGAGGTGCTGCGGATCGGCTCGCACGAGCCGGTCCGGGGCACGCTCAACAGCGGCACCTTCAACATCGCCGGTGACGGTGTGCTGCTGCTGTCGCAGTGCTCGCGGCGGCTCGGCAGGCCCACCGTCCCGTTGCTGCTGCCGGCCGTCACGTGGGCGGGCTCCCTCGTGCGTACGCTGGGCATGACGGACTTCTCGCCCGAGCAGATCCGGCTGCTCACGCACGGCAGGGTCGTGGCGACCGACCAGATGCGCGAGACGCTGGGATTCACACCGAGGTACACCACCGCGGAGACGTTCGCGGACTTCGCACGCAGCCAGGGGCCGGGTCTCCTGCCCCCCGAGGCCCTTGCCGGGGCCGTCGACCGGATCGCCGCGCTGCCCCTCGCGGGCGGCGGCCACCCCCCGACGCAGAGCGCCAACTGAGGAGCGCATCAACGATGGCGGACGCCAAGGTCATTCCGTTCGACGACGACCGGTCCCGCGGGAGTGCCGCACAGCGGCCGTCGCGGCTCCGGAGCGCGGGGAGCCGCCGCCGGGACGGCGAGTCGGCCCCGGTCCGCGACATCGGTGAGGCCGCGGCGGGCGGTGAGGTCCAGGCCCTGCCCACCAGGGCCGCCCCGCAGGATGATGTCCCGGTGACAGGTGAGGAACAGCGGCAGTGGCCGGACGGCGACGGTGGTGGCGGTGGCCTGGAGCGGCGCATCGCCGGGGGGCTGTCCTTCCTGCGCCGTCGGCTGACCGGTGACTACGACGTCGACGACTTCGGCTACGACCAGGAGCTGACCGACCAGGTCCTGATGTCCCTGCTGCGCCCGGTGTACGAGAAGTACTTCCGGGTGGAGGTGAAGGGCGTCGAGAACATCCCGGCCGACGGCGGTGCGCTGATCGTCGCCAACCACTCCGGGACGCTGCCGCTGGACGGACTGATGATGCAGGTCGCCGTGCACGACCATCACCCGGCGGGCCGTCATCTGCGTCTGCTCGCCGCCGACCTGGTGTTCGTGCTGCCGGTCGTCAACGAGCTGGCCCGCAAGCTGGGGCACACCCTGGCGTGCTCGGAGGACGCCGAACGGCTCCTGGCGCAGGGTGAGCTGGTCGGGGTGATGCCGGAGGGCTTCAAGGGCATCGGAAAGCCCTTCAGCGAGCGCTACAAGCTCCAGCGGTTCGGCCGGGGCGGCTTCGTCTCGACGGCGCTGCGCCAGGGCGCCCCGATCATCCCCTGCTCTATCGTCGGGGCCGAGGAGATCTACCCGATGCTCGGCAACGCCAAGACGCTCGCCCGCGTCCTGGGCTTCCCGTACTTCCCGCTCACCCCGACGTTCCCCTGGCTGGGCCCGCTCGGCGCGATCCCGCTGCCCACGAAGTGGACGATCCAGTTCGGCGAGCCGATCCCGACGGACGGCTATCCGCCGGAGGCGGCCGAGGACCCGATGCTGATGTTCAACCTGACGGACCAGGTCAGGGAACAGATTCAGCACACCCTGTACAAGTTGCTCGTGCAGCGGCGGTCCGTGTTCTTCTGAGTCGCACGCGTACGTGGGGGCGCCCTTCACAGGAAGGGCGCCCCCACCGCCGTACGGGAGGACCGGGCGGGGACCTCTAGCTCGCGTCCCCCCTGTCGATGCCCAGGCCCGGCAGGAGGCCGGGGAGGAGGGGCGGGAGCGTGACGTCCGGCTCGGTGGTCGGGGCCGTGGGCGGCGATGAGGTTCCGGTGTCCTGTGGTGGGTCGAGCAGGCCACCGGTGTTGCCGCCGAGCAGGCCGTCCTCGCCGGAGTCGGCCGATTTGCTGGGGTCGCCGTCGTCGGGGGTGCCGCTGGCCGGGGAGCCGCCGCCCGCGCTGGGCGTGGTCGAGCGGCCGGTGCCCGAGGTGCCGGGGGACGTCGGACCCGAGCCCTTCCGGCTGCCCTCGCCGCCGCCCTGGGCCGGGGGCTCGGGGAGCAGGGAGCGCAGCGGGGCGACCTCTTCGTCCATGGCGTCGAACACCGACGACACCTGCCGGCTGACGTCCCCGAGCTGTACGGGGAGCCGGTCCCGCAGGGCGCCCCAGACCTCGCGGTGCGAGCGCGAGAAGGTGGACAGGGCCTGGATGGGGCCGAGGGAGTCCGGGTCGCGCTCGTACGCCTGGTGGAGGAGGCGGTGGCCCTCGGAGGCGTCGTACCGCATGCCGGACAGGGCGCGGCGGATCTCGGCGACGGACTCGTGGTCGAGGTGGGCGCCGCCGCGGGTGCGCTCCATGAGCCGGCGGGCCTCGCTGAGCCGGGTGGAGGCCTGGTCGAGGTAGGCCTGGCCGCGCTCGCTGTCGCTCTCGGCGAGGTAGTTCAGCTTGAAATCCTCTATGCCGCGCTTCAGGCCGTAGAGCGAGTCACCGGGGAGGGCGTCGGAACTCGCCGCGGCGACCCCGCCGAAGGCGCCGGCGGCCACTCCGATGCTCAGACCGCCCGCGGTGAGGCCCTTGGCGAGCCGTGTCCGCGGTCGGAACTTGCCCAGCGGCGTCGCCCGATGGGCGCCCCGTGCCCGAGCGCGCTGCTCGGGCACCGAAGGGTTTGCCGCCTCGCCCATGGTGCCTGCCTGAAGCATGGCCTCCATCGCGGCGACCAACTGCGCCCGCTGGACGACCTTGACCTCGGGGTCGAACTCCGGTTTGGGCAGCTCGGCGAGACTCGTCGCGAGGGCCAGGAGACGGCCCTGCTCGGTCTGGCCCGCCGCTGCCGGGGCCGGCGGTGATCCTTCGGTCTGCTCGGCCGCCGTGTCCTGGTCGGACTGCTCCTCCAGGGCCTGGGCGAAGGCGTTCGCCCGCCGGTGCGCCGATACGTTCGCGATCACTGGCGGCACCTCCTCTCGTCATGACGGTCGACTCCCCGGGGGTCCTGAGGGTTGCACGCCCTCGACCGCTTCCACGCGAACGAGTGACCGAGGTCGGCCAGGACGTGACCGCAGGGAGCCTGTATCCCGCACAACGACTGGCGCGGCACTTGGGTTACGGACTGCCGGTGATCGGGTGGAGAAGTCAACGGACTTTCACTGAAAGTGAGTTGAGGTCGCCGACAGTAGGCGGCGGTGGGGCGGGGGCACGACGGGTTCAGCGGGCGTCGTCCGGGAGGAGACGGGCGAGAGTGCGGACGGCCCGGTACTGGAGGGTCTTGATGGCACCTTCGTTCTTGCCCATGACCCGCGCGGTCTCGGCGACGGAGAGACCCTGGAGGAAGCGGAGGGTCACGCACTCCTGCTGCTGCGGGTTGAGCCGTCGTACGGCGTCCAGCAGGGCGGCGTTGGAGAGGGACTCGAGGACGGAGTCCTCCGGGGAGCGCGCGACCTCGTTGGCGTCGAGCATCTCGCCGGTGGTGACCTCCAGCCGGAAGCGGCTGGACTTGAAGTGGTCGGCGACGAGGTTGCGGGCGATCGTGACGAGCCAGGCGCCGAAGTCGCGGCCCTGCCAGGTGAAGGTTCCGATCCGCCGCAGGGCTCGCAGAAAGGTCTCACTGGTCAGGTCCTCGGCGGTCGCCTTGCTGCCCACTCGGTAGTAGATGTACCGATACACGGTGTCGCTGTACTGGTCGTAGAGCCGCCCGAACGCGTCGGCCTCGCCGGCCTGGGCCCGCTCGACGAGGTCCATCATTCGGGCGCTGTCGCTGTCGGCGGCCGGCCGACGGGCGGTGGCCGCGCCGGTGGCGCGTCCTCGTCTGCCGACCGCGGCGGTACCGTCGGCCAGCGCGTAGCACGGGCCGACGGGTGCGGCGGTGGCGAAGGCGGGGACGGCGTACGCGGTGGGGACGAAGCCGCGCAACAGGTCCTGGACCGTAGCGACCGTTGCGCGCAGCGTGGCCAGGCCCGAGGTGTCAACCCCGACGTGTGGGTACACGGGACTCCCAGAGGCAGAGCTTCCATCACGTGCAGTGCGGAACCGTTCACCCGTCGTAGCGACGGAAGGGGTACCGGATTGCGTCTGAGGAGAATAACGCTTCGTACAGGCCCTGCTACACCCAGTTGCTCAATTCACCGGTTGCGTCGCTTCCGTAGCCTATTGACACCCAATCAAGTTGCACACCGTGATCGATTGGTGAGCGAAACGGTTCGTATTTCCGGCCGGACGCGGGCGTGTTGTGGCGGTGCGCAGACAACGGGACTGGCCAGGCAGGTGTGCGGGTACGGCGGTGGGATTGGCCGCGTTTCGCTGCGGTTCCCCGTGCGGGTGAGTGCGGTGACCGGGGTTGCACGGTCCGGCGTCCGCCGGTCGCGGGGGTCCGTCCGTTATCGGCGGCGGCGGTGCAGCGCGATCGCCGCCGCCGTACCGCCCGCCACCGCGCCCACGCCCGCCGCGGCCGGGATGCCGACCTTGGCCGCCTTGCGGCCCGTGCGGTAGTCGCGCAGTCGCCAGTCGAGCTCGCGGGCGTGCCTGCGGAGCTTGGCGTCGGGGTTGATCGCGTAGGGATGGCCGACGAGGGAGAGCATCGGGATGTCGTTGTGGGAGTCGCTGTAGGCGGCGCAGCGGGAGAGGTCCAGGCCCTCCGCCGCGGCCAGGGCGCGGACCGCCTCGGCCTTCGCGGGGCCGTGCAGCGGTTCGCCGACCAGCTTGCCCGTGTAGACGCCGTCGACCGACTCGGCCACCGTGCCGAGGGCGCCGGTGAGGCCGAGGCGGCGGGCGATCACCTGGGCGATCTCCACGGGGGCGGCGGTGACCAGCCACACCCGCTGGCCCGCGTCGAGGTGTGCCTGGGCGAGGGCGCGGGTGCCGGGCCAGATCCGCTCGGCCATGTACTCGTCATAGATCTCCTCGCCGATCGACTGGAGTTCGGCGACGCGGTGGCCCTTGACGATCGACAGCGCCGAGTCGCGGGCCTCCTGCATGTGCTCCGGATCCTCGATGCCGGCCAGCCGGAACCACGCCTGCTGCCAGGCGAACCGGGCGAGATCGCGGGTCTCGAAGAACTTCCGCTTGTGCAGGCCCCGGCCGAAGTGGAAGAGGGCGGCGCCCTGCATCACCGTGTTGTCGAGGTCGAAGAACGCGGCGGCCAGGTCGTCGCCCTGCACGGGGAACGGCGGTTCCTGTACGGAGACGTCCTTGCGGGCGGCCTCCGCCGAGGCCTCGCCTGCCAACACGCTCCGCGCCGTGGCGGAGCGCCTACGGGGGGTGAGCCATCCGAGAGCGGCCATGGCGTGAGCATAGCCAGTCTGTTCGGTGGTTCCGTCCGTCAGGAGGTTTGGAGGGTGTGAACTCTCCGCGGACGTGTCGTTAAGGAAGACGACCGGGACGCCCGTGGCGGGAGAGCGGGAGAATGGCTGACATGAGTCCCCTCTTCCGCCGCCAGGGCCCCGCCCCCCAGGACCGGCTCGTGACGTTGATCGGCAAGCCCGGATGTCATCTGTGCGACGACGCGCAGGAGGTGATCGAGAAGGTGTGCGGTGATCTCGGCGTGCCGTGGGAGAAGCGGGACATCACCGAGGACCCGCGGCTTCACGAGCAGTACTGGGAGCAGATCCCGGTCGTGCTGGTGGACGGGGAGCAGCACACCTTCTGGCGTGTGAACGAGGAACGGCTGCGCGCGGAACTCACAGGCAACTGACCGAGCAGTCCAAGTGTGGCCAAAAGTCGCTTAGGATCGATGGTGACCAGATCTCGGGGGCGGGATTCGTGAGGAGAGTGTGCGGTTTTGCCCCCAAGAATCAAGGAACGCGGGCGCGCGTGCGCCGGTTCCCCACGAAGGTGCCGGCGGCGCGTGACCCCGGTCACGTTGGCCGGGCAAATCGGACACCATCTTTGTGCACGCGTTCACAAAGACATAGCCTGCTTCCGACGGGGCGGTCTGGGGACGTGTGACCGCCTACAGCCCCGCTCTACCCGCAGGAGCACCGTGGCAACTGGCCGAACTCACCGACCGGCGACCCGTAGCCGAGGAATTCCCGAGGCCACCGTCGCCCGGCTTCCGCTGTACCTTCGCGCGCTGACCGCGCTGTCGGAGCGCTCGGTTCCCACGGTCTCCTCCGAGGAACTCGCGGCCGCGGCGGGCGTCAACTCCGCCAAGCTGCGCAAGGACTTCTCCTACCTGGGTTCTTACGGAACCCGAGGTGTCGGCTACGACGTCGAGTATCTCGTCTACCAGATCTCCCGGGAACTGGGCCTGACCCAGGACTGGCCGGTTGTGATCGTCGGTATCGGTAACCTCGGCGCGGCGCTGGCCAACTACGGCGGCTTCGCCTCCCGCGGCTTCCGGGTCGCGGCGCTCATCGACGCCGACCCGGAGATGACCGGTCGGCAGGTCGCCGGGATCCCCGTCCAGCACAGCGACGAGCTGGAGAGGATCATCTCCGACAACGGCGTCTCCATCGGGGTCATCACCACCCCGCCGGGCGTCGCCCAGCAGGTCTGCGAGCGCCTCGTCGCCGCCGGAGTCACCTCCATCCTGAACTTCGCGCCGACCGTGCTGTCCGTCCCGGACGGCGTCGACGTACGCAAGGTCGATCTCTCCATCGAGCTACAGATCCTCGCCTTCCACGAGCAGCGCAAGGCCGGTGAGGAGGCCGCGGCGCACGACAGCGCCGTCCCCGCCCCCGCCGTGCGCCGCGCGGGCCCCACCGACCAGGGACCTGACGGGGACGTCCCCGCCGTGATGCCGGCATGAGTCTCCTCGTCGTCGGGCTGAGCCACCGCAGCGCTCCCGTGAGCGTCCTGGAGCGGGCCTCGCTCTCCGCGGACGCCCAGTTCAAGCTGTTGCAGGACACCGTCGCCGCCGAGCCGGCCACCGAGGCCGGGGTCCTCGCCACCTGCAACCGCATCGAGCTGTACGCCGACGTGGACAAGTTCCACGCCGGTGTCGCCGAGCTGTCCACGCTGCTCGCCCAGCACAGCGGCGTCGGCCTGGAGGAACTCACCCCCTATCTCTACGTGCACTACGAGGACCGCGCCGTCCACCACCTGTTCTCGGTGGCCTGCGGACTGGACTCGATGGTCGTCGGCGAGGGGCAGATCCTCGGGCAGATCAAGGACTCCCTGGCCCGCGCCCAGGAGCTGCACACCGCCGGACGGCTGCTGAACGACCTGTTCCAGCAGGCGCTGCGGGTCGGCAAGCGGGCCCACTCCGAGACCGGCATAGACCGCGCCGGACAGTCCCTGGTCACCTTCGGCCTGGAGCAGCTGGCCGCGGGCGGGGACGTCACGGCGTGGGCGCGGGGCAAGCGCGCCCTCGTCATCGGCGCCGGCTCGATGTCCTCCCTGGCCGCGGCGACACTCGCGCGCGCCGGGGTCGCCGAGATCGTCGTCGCCAACCGCACTCTCGACCGCGCCGAGCGCCTCGCGCAGATCCTCGCCGAGAACGGTGACCCGGACGTCGTCTCCCGCGCCGTGCCGATGGAGTCGGTACCGGCGGAACTGACACGTGCCGACGTCGCCATCTCCTGCACCGGCGCGACCGGGATCGTCCTGACGGCGGAAGCGGTCGCGGCCGCCGTCGAGGGCCGTACCGGAACACCCGTCGTCCTCACCGAGGACCGGCCCGAGCCGGCGGACGTACGACCGCTGCCGCCGACCTCCGTCGGCACGGACGAGGCCTGTCCGCTGGACCTCTCCGCCGTGCGGCCGGGCTTCTCCGTGATGGGGGAGGCCGCCGTGGCCGGCATGGACGCGGCCACGCTGGAGCAGCACGCGGCCTGGGCCGCCGGCCCCGCCGTCGACCGCCGGGAGGCCGCGCGCCGCCCCGAGGCCGACGCCGAGCTGATCACCGCGCTCGCCGCGACCGCCGCCACCGTCGGCCGCATCCCCGAGCGCCGCAGGCCCGAGCCCGCCCCCGTGCCCGTACGGCCCGAGCCGGTGCTGTTCCTGCTGGACCTGGCGATGCCGCGGGACGTCGACGCGGCATCGCACCGGCTCGCCGGGGTGCGGCTGGTGGACATCGAGTCGCTCGCGGACGCCTCCGCCGACGCGCCGATGGCCGCCGACGTCGACCAGGTGCGGCGGATCGTCTCCGACGAGGTCGCCGCGTTCGGCGCCGCGCAGCGCGCGGCGCACATCACCCCGACCGTGGTCGCCCTGCGCGCCATGGCCGCGGACGTCGTCGCCGGCGAGATGGCCCGGCTCGACGGGCGGCTGCCCGGCCTGGACGACAAGCACCGCGCGGAGATCACCCAGACCGTGCGGCGCGTCGTCGACAAGCTGCTGCACGCGCCGACCGTACGGGTCAAGCAGCTCGCGGCCGAACCCGGCGGCGCCGGGTACGCGGACGCGCTGCGGACCCTGTTCGACCTCGACCAGGAGACGGTGGCCTCCGTCTCCCGCGCCGAGGACAGCACCGAGAAGAACGCAGAGAACCGAGGGCCGGCATGAGCGGCATGAGTACGAAGGCACTGAGGCTGGGAACCAGGCGCAGCAAGCTCGCCCTGGCCCAGTCGGGGCAGGTGGCGGCCGCCGTGAGCCAGGTGACCGGGCGGCCCGTCGAACTCGTCGAGATCACCACGTACGGCGACACCTCCCGCGAGCACCTGTCGCAGATCGGCGGCACGGGCGTGTTCGTCACGGCGCTGCGGGACGCGCTGCTGCGGGGGGAGGTCGATTTCGCGGTTCACTCGCTGAAGGACCTCCCGACCGGGCAGCCCGAGGACCTGGTCCTGGCCGCCGTACCGGAACGCGAGGACCCGCGTGACGTGATCGTCGCCCGCGACGCGCTGAAGTTCACCGACCTGCCGCGCGGGGCGCGCATCGGTACGGGTGCGCCGCGTCGCATGGCGCAGCTGAACGCGTACGCGCGCAGCCACGGGCTGGACATCGAGACCGTGCCGATCCGGGGGAACGTCGACACCCGGATCGGGTACGTGCGCGACGGTGAACTGGACGCGGTCGTCCTGGCCGCGGCCGGGCTGAACCGCATGGGCCGCAGCGACGAGGTGACCGACTTCCTGTCGGTCGACACGGTTCTTCCCGCTCCCGGCCAAGGAGCACTGGCGATCGAGTGCGCCGCGGCCGACGCGGACCTGATCGCCGCGCTCGGTGAACTCGACGACCCCTTCACCCGGGCCGCCGTGACCGCCGAACGGTCACTGCTCGCCGCCCTGGAGGCCGGTTGCAGCGCCCCTGTGGGCGCGCTGGCCGACCTTCCCCCACTCTCGGCTCCGCTCGAGCGGGGGGACCCCCAGGCCGCCAGGCAGATTGTCAAGGAAATGCGCCTGCGGGGCGTCGTCGGCACGACCGACGGTTCCCGCACGGTGCAGCTGTCCACCACCGGTCCCGTGCCCGAGACGTACGACCGGGCAATGGCGCTCGGCCGCGAACTCGCCGCCGAGATGCTCGCCCAGGGCGCGGCCGGTCTGATGGGGGAGCGAGCACAGTGAGCCCCACCACTCTTCCCGCCGGTCCGGAACACGGGCACGTCACCTTCCTGGGTGCCGGACCCGGGGATCCGGGACTGCTGACTCTGCGCGCCGTGGAGGCGCTGGGACACGCGGACGTCCTCGTCGCCGAGCACGAGGTGCTCGACGTCGTCCGGACGCACGCCCGGCCCGGTGTCCACGTCGTGCACGCGGAAGCCGGCCCGTCCTCGGACCCTCTTCCGGGCACGGGCATACCGCACCCGGCGATCGTTGACGGCGCGTCAACGACCGCGGGGACCCCCGCTGTGCGGGATGCCGCACATCTTGTCATGGAGGCCGCGCGGGGCGGCAGGCGGGTCGTCCGTGCGGTGTCCGGGGATCCGGGACTTGATACGTACGCGGCCGCGGAAATGCTCGCCTGCGCGGCGGCCGGCGTTCCCTTCGAGGTCGTGCCCGGTATCGCGGCCGCCGTCGGCGTACCGGCGTACGCCGGTGTGCCGCTGCGCGACGCGCAGGGCGCGGACGTCCGGTTCGTCGACGCGCGGACCGCCTCCGACCGGTGCTGGACGGAGGTCGGCGTGTCCGACGGAACCGTCGTCGTGTCCACGACGCTGGATGCCGTGGCCGCCGCCGCCGGAGAACTCGTCGCGGCCGGGCGCAAGCCCGACACCCCGATGACCGTCACCGTCGCCGGTACGACGACCCGGCAGCGGACCTGGAGCGCCACGCTCGGCACCATCGCGCAGACGCTGAAGCAGGCCAAGGTGCTGCCCTCGCCCGAGGGCGGCCGGCCGGTCATAGCCGTGGTCGGTGAGCGTTCCGCCCCCGCCCAGCGCGACCAGCTCGCGTGGTTCGAGTCCAAGCCGCTGTTCGGCTGGAAGGTGCTCGTGCCGCGCACGAAGGAGCAGGCGGCGTCGCTCTCCGATCAACTGCGCTCCTACGGCGCCGTGCCGCACGAGGTCCCGACCATCGCCGTCGAGCCGCCGCGGACGCCCCAGCAGATGGAGCGGGCCGTCAAGGGGCTCGTGACCGGGCGGTACGAGTGGATCGCCTTCACCTCGGTGAACGCGGTCAAGGCCGTGCGGGAGAAGTTCGAGGAGTACGGGCTCGACGCCCGCGCCTTCGCCGGGATCAAGGTCGCGGCGGTGGGCGAGCAGACCGCCAAGGCGCTGATCGCGTTCGGTGTGAAGCCCGACCTGGTGCCGAGCGGCGAGCAGTCCGCCGCCGGGCTGCTGGAGGACTGGCCGCCCTACGATCCGGTCTTCGACCCGATCGACCGGGTGTTCCTGCCGCGGGCCGACATCGCCACCGAGACGCTCGTCGCCGGGCTCATCGAGCTGGGCTGGGAGGTCGACGACGTCACCGCCTACCGGACCGTGCGGGCCTCGCCGCCGCCGGCCGAGACGCGGGAGGCGATCAAGGGCGGCGGGTTCGACGCCGTGCTGTTCACGTCGTCGTCCACCGTGCGGAACCTGGTCGGGATCGCGGGCAAGCCGCACAACGTGACGATCATCGCGTGCATCGGGCCCGCCACGGCCAAGACGGCCGAGGAGCACGGGCTGCGGGTGGACGTGATGGCTCCGGAGCCGTCCGTGCACAAGCTGGCCGAGGCGCTGGCGGAGTTCGGGCTGCGGCGACGCGCTGCCGCGCGGGAGGCCGGGGACCCGGTCAGCCGACCGAGCGAGCGGCGGCCGGGGGCTCGGCGGCGACGGGCCACCTGAGCCCGGTGTCGGACTGATCGCGCACATGTGGCCCCGTACCCGTTGACTCGGGTGCGGGGCCGCGCGGTTCGCTCCGTCAGTTCCCCGAGGCGTACGGCACGAAGACCGCCGGGTGGCGGGGGCGGGGGTGAGTTGCGGGCCGTGGGGCTTCCCGCACCGATGACTCCGCCGGACTGCCGGACCTGACCGTCGACTGGCGCATGCCGCGTACGAGGTCGGGCAGTTCGCGCCGGAGCCCGGCCCGGTACGCGTCACCGGGGAGAGCGGCCGGGGCCGACGGGGCGTCGGCAAAGGGGGTGCCGGGGCGGGCGTAGCGTAGACGGTATGGCGAAGTATGGATCGTTTCCCGGTACGCGCCCTCGTCGGCTGCGGACCAGTCCTGTCATGCGGCGGATGGTCGCCGAGACCCGGCTGCATCCGGCCGACTTCATCCTTCCCGCGTTCGTGCGGGAGGGCGTGAGCGAGCCGGTCCCGGTCCGGGCGATGCCCGGCGTCGTGCAGCACACCCGCGACAGTCTGAAGAAGGCCGCCGCGGAAGCCGTGGAGGCCGGGGTCTCCGGGATCATGCTCTTCGGGGTGCCGGAGGAGTCCAAGAAGGACGCCCTCGGGACCGTGGGGACGGAGCCGGACGGGATTCTCCAGGTCGCGCTGCGGGACGTACGGGCCGAGGTCGGGGACGACCTGCTGGTGATGTCCGACCTCTGCCTCGACGAGTTCACCGACCACGGGCACTGCGGGGTGCTCGACGCGGAAGGACGCGTCGACAACGACGCCACCCTCGAGCGGTATGCCGAGATGGCGCAGGTGCAGGCGGACGCGGGTGCCCATGTCGTGGGGCCCAGCGGCATGATGGACGGGCAGATCGGGGTCGTCCGCGACGCCCTCGACCAGATCGGGCGGGAGGACGTCGCCGTCCTCGCCTACACCGTCAAGTACTCCTCCGCCTTCTACGGGCCCTTCCGGGAGGCCGTCGGGTCCTCGCTGAGGGGGGACCGCAAGACCTACCAGCAGGACCCCGCCAATGCGCGGGAGTCCCTGCGCGAGCTGGCCCTCGACCTGGAGGAGGGCGCCGACATGGTGATGGTCAAGCCGGCCGGGCCCTATCTCGACATCATCGCGCGGGTCGCCGACGCGGCGGACGTGCCCGTCGCCGCCTACCAGATCTCCGGCGAGTACTCGATGATCGAGGCCGCCGCCGAGAAGGGCTGGATCGACCGCGAACGGGCCATCCTGGAGACGCTCACCGGCATCAAGCGGGCCGGGGCGCAGAACATCCTCACCTACTGGGCCACCGAGGTGGCCCGGACCCTGCGGTGACCTGCTGACCTACCAGGCGAGCGCGTCGTCCATGCTCTGCTGCCAGTACGTCACGGTCAGCGAGCTGTCGTAGTAGACGCCCTTGGCCGGGAGCGGCGGCGTCGCGGAGGCGCCGCCGTCGCTGTTCGGGGTGCGGCCCTGGAAGGCGACCGTCAGCTTCTTGGCGGTCGTCCCGCCGTCGCCGCTGCCGTCGGCCGCCGACAGCAGGACGCCCGCGTAGCCGGACTCGCCGGGTGAGAGGGTCGTGACCGCCTGCGGCTCGGTCGCCTCTGCCGCCGCGGGCGCCCACTGCATCTCGTCGAAGCGGAGCACCGGGTAGTAGGTCAGGTCGCACACCTTGCTGCCGGTGTTCGTGACCGTGATCAGCAGGTGGTTCAGAGGGCGCGGGACCGGCTGGGCGGTGACCTTGGTGTTCGAGCCGTTGCACAGGACGCGGTTCTCGGGGGCGTTCGGGTCCTTGTCGTCCGTGCCGGTGCCGGTGCCGGTGCCCGGCTTGGCGGACGGTCCGCCGGCCGGCTTCGCGGCCGAACCCGAGCCCGGTCCGGTGCCGGTACCGGTGTCCGTCCCCGCACCCGAGCCGGTGGTCGGCTTGCCGGTTCCCTGGGGCTGCGCGGTGACCGACGACGCGGGGGGCGACGCGCCCTCGTCCTCTGTGCCCGTTCCGTTCTCGCAGGCCGTGAGCGAGAGGGCGGCGAGCGCGGCGACGGCGGGGACGAGCTCGGCACGCTGATCGTCGACGACAGGGGCAGGCCCTTCCGCACGAGCGGCAACAACGGGCGCCCCGCGTACGAGTTCCCGCTCGGCGGGCAGGCGTGGCGGCGGGCGGGGGCCTCGCCGACGCCGTAGGCCCGCCCCGAACTCCGCGACGCCCTCGCCTCCGTCGCCGCCCGGCACGGCCTGTGGACCGTCGAGGACGACCCCTACGGCGAACTCCGCTACGACGTCGAGCGCGTCCTCTGGATCGCCGCCCACCCCGACGCCCGCGACCGGACCGTCCTGCTCGGCTCCTTCTCCAAGGTCATGGCCCCCGGTCTGCGCCTGGGCTGGCTGCGCGCGCCGGCGGAGCTGCGCCGGGCCTGCGCGGTCGCCAAGCAGGCCGCCGACCTGCACACCCCGACCTCAACCAGCTCGCCGCCGCACGGTACCTGGCCGTCTCCGACCTCGACGCCCATGTGGCACGGGTCGCCGCCGTCTACCGCGAGCGCCGGGACGCCGTGCTCGCCGGCCTGCCGGGCGCCCTCCCGGAGGGCTCGGTGCGGTAACGCCCCGAGGGCGGCATGCTCCTCTGGGCCCGGCTGCCGCGGACGTACGACACCGTCGCCCTGCTCCCGAGGGTGGGGCGGGAAGACGTGGCCCACGTGCCCGGCGCCCCCTTCTACGCCGGGGACCCCGACCGCTCCACCCTCCGGCTGTGCTTCGTGACGCAGACGCCGCAGGAGATCGCGGAGGGGCCGCGAAGGCTGGGACGAGGGCTCAGGGCCGGCGCCTGAGGCCGGCCCTCTCCCGGCGCCCGCCTCAGTCCCACCAGAAGGACCAGACGTGCTCGCCGATCAGCCCGCTGGCGTACGCCTCCAGGGTGCCGGATCCCTGGAGGATGTTGTCCGGGCAGAACGCGAAGTGTTCGGCGGCCACCGCCTCCGCCTCCGCGACGGTGGTGGGCGGTGCCGCCACGGACACGGCCAGGACGTCGAAGCCGATGCCGACGACCCGTATCCCGAAGCGGTCCTCCCAGGAACGCAGGACCGCGCACAGCCGCGCCGTGTCGTTCTCGTGGTTCACCGGACCCCGCCAGCCGATGGCCGCCGCCACGTCCGCGCTGCGGCGGGCCGGTACGAGGGCCAGGTGCGGTGCCTCGAACCACGAGGGGACCTCACCCGCGAGGGCGTCGGCGATCTGCGCGGCCCGCGCGTCCGGGTCGGCGTTGAGCGTGGGGGCGTCGGCCGGGCCGGGCCACTCCTCGTCCTCCGCCGCCCACTCCTCCCAGAAGTCCGCGAGCACCTCCTCCGCGTCGTGGTCCCCCGGATACGACATGTCGGCGGGCGCGAGGTCCCACTGCTCCGGCCCGCCCTGGGAACCGCCCAGGTCGATGAGGACCGGGACCAGACCGGCCCGCCCCGCCGACCCGCCCAGGGCCGCCCAGTTGCCCGGCGCCGCGGTCCGCTCGGCATGCCACAACAGCGGCTCGTGCCAGACACCTTGGTCCGTCGTGTCGATCAACCTGCCCGGCGGGAGCTGGAGTCCGAGGGAACGCCCGCTGGGATCGGACGCCAGCTTGGGCAGCGGGTTGGGAAGAGTCGCCATACCGGTGACTCTAGAACCAGGGTCTGACAGTCACCCCGGACCGGACGGACAGGGCCGCGCGCCGTCAGAGCCGCTCGGGCGTCCGGATGCCCAGCAGGGCCATGCCCTTGTGGAGGGTGCGGCCCGTCAGGTCCACCAGGAAGAGGCGGTTCTCGACGACCTCCGGCGCGTTGTCGGCCGACAGCACGTGGCACTGGTCGTAGAACGTCGTCAGGTGCGAGGCCAGCTGGTAGAGGTACGCGGCGAGCTTGTGGGGCTCGTAGGCCGCCGCGACCTCCTGGACCGTCTCACCGAACTGGTCGAGGTGCAGGCCCAGCGCGCGCTCCGCCGGGGCCAGTTCCAGCTCCGGGTGCGCGGCCGGACGCGCCTCGCCCGCCTTGCGCAGGATCGACTGGATACGGGCGTACGCGTACTGGAGGTAGACCGACGTGTCGCCGTTCAGCGACACCATCTGGTCCAGGTCGAACTTGTAGTCCCGCACGGCGGAGGTCGACAGGTCCGCGTACTTCACGGCGCCGATGCCGACGTACCGGCCGTTCTCCTCGATCTCGCGCTCGCTCAGGCCGACCTTCTCCGCCTTCTCCCGGACGACGGCCGTCGCACGGTCCACCGCCTCGTCGAGGAGGTCGACCAGCTTGACGGTCTCGCCCTCACGGGTCTTGAACGGCTTGCCGTCCTTGCCGAGGACCGTGCCGAAGGCCAACTGGTGCGCGGTGGCGTCGTCGTTCAGCCAGCCGGCCCTGCGCGCGGTCTCGAAGACCATCTTGAAGTGCAGCGACTGCCGGGCGTCGACGACGTAGACGAGCGTGTCCGCCTTGAGCTGGAAGACGCGGTCCCGGATCGCCGACAGGTCGGTCGCCGCGTAGCCGTAGCCGCCGTCCGACTTCTGCACGATCAGCGGGACCGGGTTGCCGTCCGGGCCCTTGACGTCGTCGAAGAAGACGCACAGCGCGCCCTCCGAGCGGACCGCCACACCCGACTCCTCCAGGAGGCGGCAGGTCTCGGCCAGCATGTCGTTGTAACCCGACTCGCCGACGATGTCCTCGTCCCGGATCTCCATGTCCAGCTTCTCGAAGACGGAGAAGAAGTAGATCTTCGACTCGTCGACGAACCTCTGCCAGACGGCGAGGGTGTGCGGGTCCCCGGCCTGGAGGTCCACCACACGGCGCCGGGCCCTCGTCTTGAACTCCTCGTCCGCGTCGAACAGCCTGCGCGCGGCCTTGTAGAGGCGGTCGAGGTTCGACATCGCCTCCTCGCCGCTCACTCGGGAGTCCTTGTGGTCCAGCTCGTGCGGGTGCTCGTCCAGGTACTGGATGAGCATGCCGAACTGGGTGCCCCAGTCGCCGATGTGGTGCCGGCGCACCACGGTCTCGCCGGTGAACTCCAGGATCTGCACCACCGCCGCGCCGATGACCGCCGACCGCAGATGGCCGACGTGCATCTCCTTCGCCACGTTCGGCTGGGCGTAGTCGATCACCGTCGTGCCCGGCTCCTCCGCCAGGGGCACACCGAGACGGTCGGTGTCCGCGTACCGCGCGCCGAGGTTCTCGATGATCGCCTTGTCGGTGACCGTCACGTTCAGGAAGCCCGGCCCGGACACCTCGATGTCCTTGATCAGATCTCCGGTGACGACCTGGGAGACGACCTGCGTCGCCAGCTCCCGCGGGTTGGCCTTCGCCTTTTTCGCCAGCGCCAGGATTCCGTTCGCCTGGTAGTCCGCCCGGTCGCTGCGTCGCAGCAGCGGGTCCGCGCCGACGGCCTCCGGCAGAGCAGCCGAGAGGGCGGACGCGAGGTGCTGTTCGACGGAGTGACTGAGGGAGGTGACCGAGGCCATGGGGTGGCTGCCGTTCTGCTCGGGTTCCGGAAGTACTGCGGGAACCCGAGTATCCCACGCGGTGAAAAGCGGTTTTCGCGGATGCGGCCCGGCCTGGGACAATGGACGGACTTCACACCTTCAAGCCTTCACACAAGAGGACGTGCCGATCGTGGCTCAGAGCACCGAGACCACCGACTGGGTCTCCCGTTTCGCGGATGAGGTCATCGAGGAGTCGGAGCGTCGGGCCGGGGGCGAAGCGACATCACCCGCGACCGCCCCACCGGTCGTCGTCGCGTCCGGCCTCTCCCCTTCCGGCCCCATCCACCTCGGGAACCTCCGCGAGGTGATGACGCCGCACCTCGTCGCCGACGAGATCCGCCGGCGCGGGTACCAGGTCCGCCACCTGATCTCCTGGGACGACTACGACCGCTACCGCAAGGTGCCGGCCGGCGTCCCCGGCGTCGACGAGTCCTGGGCCGAGCACATCGGCAAGCCGCTGACCTCCGTGCCCGCCCCGAAGGGCTCCGCCCACCCGAACTGGGCCGAGCACTTCAAGTCGGCCATGATCGAGTCGCTGGCGGAGCTGGGCGTCGAGTTCGACGGCATCAGCCAGACCGAGCAGTACACCTCCGGCGTCTACCGCGAGCAGATTCTGCACGCCATGCGGCACCGCGGCGACATCGACGCGATCCTCGACCAGTACCGCACCAAGAAGGCCCCGGCGAAGAAGCAGCAGCAGAAGCCGCTCGACGAGGCCGAGCTGGAGGCCGCCGAGGGCTCCGGCGCCGCCGCCGAGGACGACGGCAGCTCCGGCGCCGCCGGGTACTTCCCGTACAAGCCGTACTGCGGCAACTGCGAGAAGGACCTCACCACCGTCACCGCCTACGACGACGACAGCACCGAGCTGACGTACGTCTGCGACGCCTGCGGCTTCTCCGAGACCGTCCGGCTCAACGAGTTCAACCGCGGCAAGCTGGTCTGGAAGGTCGACTGGCCCATGCGGTGGGCGTACGAGGGCGTCGTCTTCGAGCCCAGCGGTGTCGACCACTCCTCGCCCGGTTCGTCCTTCCAGGTCGGCGGTCAGATCGTCGGCATCTTCGGCGGCAAGCAGCCGATCGGCCCCATGTACGCGTTCGTCGGAATCAGCGGCATGGCCAAGATGTCCTCCTCCAAGGGCGGCGTGCCGACCCCCGCCGACGCCCTGAGGATCATGGAACCGCAGCTTCTGCGCTGGCTGTACGCCCGCCGTCGCCCCAACCAGTCCTTCAAGATCGCCTTCGACCAGGAGATCCAGCGGCTCTACGACGAGTGGGACAAGCTCGACGCCAAGGTGGCCGACGGGTCCGCCCTGCCCGCCGACGTCGCCGCCCATTCCCGCGCGGTCCGCACCGCCGGCGGCGAACTGCCCCGCACCCCCCGGCCACTGCCGTACCGCACCCTCGCCTCCGTCGCCGACATCACCGCCGGACACCAGGACCAGGCGCTGCGCATCCTCAGCGAGCTGGACCCGGACAACCCGCTCGGCTCCCTCGACGAGGCACGGCCCCGCTACGACAGGGCCGAGGCCTGGATCAACACGCACGTCCCCGCCGACCAGCGGACCATCGTGCGCGACGAGCCCGACGCCGAACTGCTGAAGTCGCTCGACGAAGCCTCCCAGCAGTCACTACGGCTCCTGCTCGACGGCCTCGCCGACCACTGGTCGCTCGACGGGCTCACCCACCTCGTGTACGGCGTCCCCAAGGTGCAGGCCGGATTCTCCCCGGACGCCACGCCCAAGGAGCTGCCGCCGGAGATCAAGACCGCCCAGCGGACCTTCTTCGCGCTGCTGTACCACCTGCTCGTCGGCCGCGACACCGGACCGCGACTGCCCACGCTGCTGCTGGCGGTGGGACAGGAGAGGGTGCGGGCCCTGCTCGGGCAGTAGCCCGTCCCGGACGAGTGAGGGGGCGCCGGTGATCGCCGGGCGCCCCCTTCTCGTGTCCTGACCGTCAGGCGACGGTCACGCGATGTGGTCCTCTTCCAGTTCCGTGCCGTGACGCATCTGGAAGCGCTCGGCGAGGGCCTTCAGAGCGCTCGGGCTCAGCGTGGTGCCGTACGTGGCCTGGATGTTGTCACCCAGCACGCGGGGCGTCGGGTAGCTGCCGTCTATCGACTGACGGAAGACCTGGTAGTACGCCTCCTCGTCCGGCTCCGGGGAGCCGCCGCCCTCGCCCAGTTCACGGGTGCGGCCGGGGGCCACGGGGATGGGGAAGCTGCCCGTCTCCTCCGGGGAGGGGTCCTGGGCGGGCGGCTCCTGCTGGTACTGCTGCTGGTACTGCTCCGCCTGGAGCTGCTCCTCGTACCAGTGCTCGTACTGTTCCTGCGGGTCGTAGGTCGGGTCGTAGCCGCCCTGGTAGGCGATCTCGTGGGGCGGGGGCTGGAACCAGGGGCTCTGTTCCGGCTCGGGTTCGCCCGCCGGGTGCTCCGCCGCCGTGCCGGGGGACCGCAGGGCGCGCTGCCCGCTGTGGGGTGCCGCTTCCTGCGGGACGGTCGCCGCTCCGGCGGCACCATCACCGGTGGCCGCGGCGGCAGCGGCGGCCGTGGGCGGCTCGGGCGCCGCGTCGATCGCCACGGCCGACGGCTGCTGCCGGGTCTGTAGTTCCTGCCTCGTCGGCGGCAGCAGGGCCGGTTCTATGCCCGCCGCCGCCAGGCCCGCGGGGGCGGTCTCGGCCAGGGGGACGCCGTAGCGGGCCAGCCGCAGGGGCATCAGGGATTCCACCGGGGCCTTGCGGCGCCAGGCTCGGCCGAAGCGGGAACGCAGGCGGGCCTGGTAGACGAGACGTTCCTGCTCCAGCTTGATGACCTGCTCGTAGGAGCGCAGCTCCCACAGTTTCATCCGGCGCCAGAGGAGGAACGTCGGCACCGGGGAGAGCAGCCAGCGGGTGAGCCGGACACCCTCCATGTGCTTGTCGGCCGTGATGTCGGCGATCCGGCCGATCGCGTGCCGGGCCGCCTCGACGGACACCACGAACAGGACCGGGATCACCGCGTGCATGCCGACGCCCAGCGGATCCGGCCAGGCGGCGGCGCCGTTGAAGGCGATCGTCGACGCCGTCAGCAGCCACGCCGTCTGCCGGAGCAGCGGGAAGGGGATGCGGATCCACGTCAGCAGCAGGTCGAGGGCCAGCAGAACACAGATGCCCGCGTCGATGCCGATCGGGAACACGTACGCGAAGTCCCCGAAGCCCTTCTGGAGAGCCAGCTCACGGACGGCCGCGTAGGAACCGGCGAAACCGATTCCGGCGATGATCACGGCGCCGGCCACGACCACACCGATCAGAATGCGATGCGTCCGGGTCAGCTGTATTGGCGCGGCCACCCGTACTCCCCTCCCCTTGCGTGTCGTTGCGCGCAACAGGGTGGCACATGTGTGCGGTTCACGTGTTGCCGGTACGTCAGCTCTTCTTGGCGGCCGCCGCGGCCGATGCGGAGGCCGACGGCGGGGCCGAAGCGGACGCCGAAGCGGACGGCGTCTTCGACGGGGTCTTCGAAGGGCTCTTGGACGGGGTCTTCGACGGGGTCCCCGACGGGGCCGAGGACGCGGAACTCCCGCTACCGCCCTCCCCGTTGGCCGCCTCGACCGCCGCCACCGTCTCCTTCGCCGCCAGCTCCGCCGACTTCACCAGCGCGGCCGCGTCCGGCGTCTTGTCACCGGCCAGACCCGCCCCGTTGTAGTCCACGGTGACGACGACGTTCTCCACCCGCGAGACGACCGTCTGCTGCTTGAAGGCGCCTTCCGACTTCTTCAGGTCGTAGCGCACGGTCGTCGCCTGGTCCCCCGTCCCGGCAAGCGTCTGCGACTTCGTGTTCCTGGCACCCGTCGTCGCCGTCGCACCCTGGACCTGCTTGGTGTAGTACTCCTGCGCCTGCTGCTCCCCGCTGCTCGCCGCGTCCGTCTCGAACCGGACCAGGGAGACGTTCAACCAGCGGAACTGGGAGCCCTTCACACCGTTGTTGTCCAGGCTGGACCAGGAGCAGGAGGCCCGTGCCGCGACATCGCTCGACGTGCCCTCCTTGCCCTTGGCGGGGGCCTTCGGCACCAGCGAGGTCAGTGTCTTCTTCGACAGCACGCCGCACGCCTCGGGCAGCGTCTTGTACGCCGCGGCCTGCACGGTCGGCTCGGCGCTCCGGGAGATGCCGGCGGACGCACCGCCGTCCTTCTGCGCGGCGGCGGACTCGTCACCGGAGCCGGAGCCGGAGTCGGAGGAGCAGCCCGCGGCGATCAGCATCACGGGGACCGCGGCCGCCGCGGCCAGGAGGCGGTTCAGCCCTCCGGCCCGCAGCACTCGCCGGTCTCGCTGGGCACGCTGGTCGTCTCGCTGGGCTCGTCGCTGCATGGTTCCTTCACTCATGACGCTCGTGGTTCCTGCGGTCGGATCGGGTCCGGGAGGCCACGGTACGCGGTGAAGATGCTGTGCGTTTCCGCTTCCGGGGCATCGGGCGTGCGGGGCGGATCGGCCCGAAGTGGCCTCAGCCGCCGAGGGAGTCGGCGATCTGCGCGGCCAGATTCCGTGCCCTGTCCTGCATTTCCTTGCTGTCCGGGACGATGCCGAGGGACGTCGCCTGCTCCTCGTACTCGATGCTCACGATGACGTTCGACGTGCGGAACACCACAGTCACCGTGCGCTGTTTCGCCGTCGAACCGGAGCTGGCGAGCACGTCGTCGATGAAGGCCTCGTCCCCGAGATCGTCGAGGAGACGGGGCTGGAGGTCGGCCGACGCGGAGGCGGAGGCGGAGGCGGAGGCGGAGGCAGAGGCGGACGCCGAAGCGGACGCGGACGAGGAGGGTGTCGCCGTCGGGCCGGACGGCGTGGGCGCGGGGAGGCCGGCCGCCGTCACCTTCCCGGCGAACAACGTCTCCGCCTGGCTGTCGTCGCTCACCGCGTTGTCGTACGAGACCACGCGCTCGAAGTCGACGCCGAGGTGGTCGATGGCGTCCGTGGAGTCCACCTTCCAGCGGCAGCCGGCCTTGCGGTCCGTGTCGAAGGTCAGCGTCGCCCGGCCCTCGTAGGCGGTCTCGCGCTGGGCCTCGTCGGCGATCTGGAGGATGCCCGGCAGAAGCGAGTCGAGGGTGCTGCGGCCGACCGCTCCGCAGGCCTCCGGCAGGGCGTCGTAGCGGCCCGGCTGGGCGGCGGCGGTCACCGTCCCGGCGTCACCCGGGTGTGAGTTGTCCGTCGGGTCGCCGTCGTCCGCACTGCTCGTGCAGCCGACCAGCAGCGCCGCGAGGAGTGCGGCGACGCCGGAAACGTACGCCTTCCGCTGCACGGTCGGCTCCTCTCGACGGTCACATCGTGGATGGCGGGTCCAGTGTCCCCGCTGGTTAATCGCTTGCCGGACGGGGGCCGCCCCGGCAGACAATGTGTATCGCACGCACCACCGTGGATGCCGGTCCGTCGTCTCAATTGCCGACCTTGGCACCGTTTTTGCGATGTGTGACTTATGTTGCTTTTCGGGGGAATGAGGACGATATGTCGTACGTGGAGATGCCGGGCGCCAAGGTCCCGATCCGGATGTGGACCGACCCCGCGACGGTCGAGGACGGCGCGCTCCAGCAGCTGCGCAACGTCGCCACCCTGCCGTGGATCAAGGGCCTGGCCGTCATGCCGGACGTCCACTACGGCAAGGGGGCGACCGTCGGTTCGGTCATCGCGATGCAGGGCGCGGTGTGCCCGGCGGCGGTGGGGGTCGACATCGGCTGCGGGATGTCCGCGGTCAGGACGTCCCTGACGGCGAACGACCTGCCGGGAGACCTGTCCCGGCTGCGGTCGAAGATCGAGCAGGCGATTCCGGTGGGGCGGGGGATGCATGACAGTCCCGTCGAGCCGGGGCGGCTCCACGGGCTGGCGACCGGGGGATGGGACGACTTCTGGGGGCGGTTCGGGGGGATCGCCGATTCGGTCAAGTTCCGTCAGGAGCGTGCCACCAAGCAGATGGGGACGCTCGGCGGCGGAAACCACTTTGTCGAGGTGTGCACGAACACGACCGGTTCGGTCTGGCTGATGCTCCACTCCGGCTCCCGGAACATCGGCAAGGAACTCGCCGAGTTCCACATCGGTGTGGCGCAGAAGCTCCCGCACAACCAGGGCCTGATCGACCGCGACCTCGCCGTCTTCGTGGCGGACACCCCGCAGATGGCGGCGTACCGCAACGACCTCTTCTGGGCCCAGGAGTACGCGAAGTACAACCGCACGATCATGATGGCGCTGCTGAAGGACGTGATCCGCCGGGAGTTCAAGAAGGCGAAGCCCGCCTTCGAGACGGAGATCAGCGCGCACCACAACTACGTGGCCGAGGAGCGGTACGACGGGATGGACCTGCTCGTGACCCGGAAGGGCGCGATCCGGGCCGGTTCCGGTGAGTACGGGATCATCCCCGGTTCCATGGGCACGGGTTCCTACATCGTGAAGGGTCTCGGGAACGAGAAGGCCTTCAACTCGGCTTCCCACGGCGCGGGTCGACGGATGAGCCGGACTGCGGCGAAGCGCCGGTTCTCGACGCGGGACCTGGAGGAGCAGACGCGGGGCGTGGAGTGCCGTAAGGACTCCGGCGTCGTGGACGAGATTCCGGGTGCCTACAAGCCGATCGAGCAGGTCATCGACCAGCAGCGGGACCTGGTGGAGGTCGTGGCGAAGCTGAAGCAGGTCGTCTGCGTGAAGGGCTGAGCCCTGCCGGGCGGCCGGCGCGCACGGGAGCGAGGGGGACCGGGCCGAAGGGCTGCGCACGGGGGGGCGAGGGGTTCGGGCCAGGTGGCTCGGACCCCTTCGCACGTGTCAGGCCGGCCGCCTCTCAGCGGCGTCACCGCGCACGGGCTGTCCGTGCGGTCTCACAACTCCCGGTGAACCTTGGTGTTGGAGGCCTGGGCGCGCGGGCGAAGGACCAGCAGGTCGACGTTGACGTGGCTGGGGCGGGTCACGGCCCAGGTGATCGTCTCGGCGACGTCGTCGGCGGTGAGGGGCTCGGCCACGCCTTCGTAGACCTTGGCGGCCCGGTCCTCGTCGCCGCCGAAGCGGGTCAGGGCGAACTCGTCGGTCCGGACCATGCCGGGGGCGATCTCGATGACGCGGACGGGCTGTCCGACGATCTCCAGGCGCAGGGTCTCGGCGAGGACGTGGGCGCCGTGCTTGGCGGCGACGTAGCCCCCGCCGCCCTCGTAGGTGCCGTGGCCCGCGGTGGAGGAGACGACCACGACCGTGCCGTCGCCGCTCGCGACGAGCTTGGGAAGCAGGGCCTGGGTGAGGTTGAGGGTGCCGATGACGTTCGTCTCGTACATGGTGCGCCAGTCGGCGGGGTCGCCGGTGGCGACCGGGTCGGCGCCGAGCGCCCCGCCCGCGTTGTTGACGAGGACGCCGATGGTCCGGAACGCCGTCGCGAACTCGTCGACGGCGGCGCGGTCGGTGACGTCCAGCGGGTACGCCGTCGCGGAGCCGCCCGCCTCGGTGATCTCCTCGGCGAGCGCCTCGACCCGGTCCTTGCGGCGGGCGGTGAGGACGACGCGGTAGCCGGCCGCGGCGAGCTGCCGGGCGGTGGCGGCGCCGATACCGCTGCTCGCACCCGTGACGACGGCGATGCGGGAGGCGGCGGACGGGGCGGCGGTGGCCATGGGAGCTGCTCCTCGGTTCCTCGAACGGGATGAAGGCGAGCGGGACGAGAGGTCGAGAGCCCGCCCGGCCAGGATAGGCGGGTCAGGGCGCTCACTGCCCGCGCGGTGCCCACATGATCACGGCCATGCCGACCAGACAGATCAGGGCGCCGGTGATGTCCCAGCGGTCTGGACGGAAGCCGTCGGCGATCACGCCCCAGGCCAGTGAACCGGCGACGAAGACACCGCCGTACGCGGCGAGGACGCGGCCGAAGTTCGCGTCCGGCTGGAGGGTGGCGACGAATCCGTAGGCGCCGAGGGCCATGACGCCGGCCCCGACGAACAGCCGGCCGCGGTGCTCCCGGACGCCCTGCCAGACGAGCCAGGCGCCGCCGATCTCGAGGAGCGCGGCGACGGCGAAGAGGGCGGCGGAGCGCAGCACGAGCATGGCAGCAGCTTCGCACAGGGCCCTGTCGCCCCATGGGCGGCGGCCGCGCTGTCGGCCGGCCGGGCTGCGGGCACGTCGTACGATCTGCGGACGGCGCTACGAAGGGGTGTGCGGGCGATGTCCGGGAACGTGCGGTCGCGGTTGCTCGAGGAGCTGTCCGTTGTCTCCCGCCGGTACGTCGCGGCGTTCGCGCTGTTCAATCAGGCCGTCGCCGACCGGCTGGGGCTGCACCCGACCGACCTACAGTGTCTGAACCTGCTGTCGCTGGAGCGGGAGCCGGTGACGGCGGGCCGGGTCGCCGAGCTGACGGGGCTGACCACGGGGTCGGCGACGCGGCTGGTGGACCGGCTGGAGAAGGCGGGATACGTCGTGCGCGAGCGGGACGCGGCCGACCGGCGGCGGGTGCTGGTGGCGACGGTACCGGAGCGGATCGCGGAGTTCGGGCGGACCTGGGAACGGCTGGGCGGCGACTGGAGCCCTCTTTTCGGGGATCTGGACGATGCGGAACTGGCGGTGATCGTGCGGCACATGAGGCGGACGGTGGAGTTCAGCGGGGAGCAGGTCGTGCGGCTGCGGGGAGGGCTGGTCTAGGCATGCGGGCGGTCGAGGGCCCGCATGCGCACACGCATGCGGGTAGGCACACGGAGGACGACGCCCACATATCGGCCGGACGGACGCCGGAGGGGGGCGCCGGGCGTGCGCTGCCGCGGAACTGGCCGCTGCTGTTGGTCGGTGCCGCCGTGCTGCCGGGCGCGGTGCTGGTGCTCGTGGGACGGTCGCTGGACGAGCCGGCGGTGCAGGCGTGGCGGACGGTGTGTCTCGCGGTGACCGTGCAGGCGCTGCCGTTCCTGCTGCTGGGTACGGCGCTGTCGGGGGCCATCAACGCGTTCGTGCCGGCGAGTGTGTTCAACCGGCTGCTGCCGAAGCGGGCCGCGTTCGCGGTGCCGGTCGCGGGGGCGGCGGGGGTGGTGCTGCCGGGCTGTGAGTGCGCGTCGGTGCCGGTGGCGAACAGTCTGATCGGGCGGGGCGTCGATCCGGCCGCCGCGTTCGCGTTCCTGCTGTCGGCGCCCGCCGTGAACCCGGTCGTGCTGACCGCCACGGCGATCGCGTTTCCCGGCAGTCCGGAGATGGTGCTGGCCCGGCTGGTGGCCTCACTGGTCACGGCGGCGGTCATGGGCTGGCTGTGGCTCTGGCGGGGGCGCGAGGAGTGGCTGAAGCCGGCGGTGCGGCGGACCGGGCACCGGCCGGGGCACAGCCGCTGGACGGAGTTCCGGCGCGGTTTCCAGCACGACTTCCTGCACGCGGGCGGTTTCCTGGTGGTGGGCGCGATGGCGGCGGCGACCTTCAACGTGGCCGTGCCGCGCTCGGTGGTGGAGACCTTCTCCGGCTCCCCGTGGCTGTCGGTGCTGTTCCTGGCGGTGCTGGCGATCGTGCTGGCGGTGTGTTCGGAGGCCGACGCGTTCGTCGCGGCCTCGCTCAGCGGGTTCTCGCCGACGGCCCGGCTGACGTTCATGGTGGTCGGCCCGATGGTCGACCTGAAGCTGATCGCCCTCCAGGCGGGCACCTTCGGGCGCGCCTTCGCGGTCCGGTTCTCCAGCGCCACGGCCGTCGTCGCCTGCGTGTGCAGCGTGGTCGTGGGAGGGGTGCTGCTGTGAAGCGGTTCGTGCAGGTGGGGCTGTTGGTGCTGAGCGGTCTCGGGCTGTTGCGGGCCTCCCTGTTCACGGAGGCGTACCTGAGGTACGTCAAGGAGGGCATGCGGCCGCTGCTGATCGCGTCGGGCGTGCTGCTGATCCTGCTGGGGGCGGCGGAGACGTGGTCGGCCCGGCGGCCGTCGGAGCGGCCCGAGGAGGACGGCGACGGTCACGATCACGGTCACTCGGGTGTGCCGCGCGTGGCCTGGCTGTTGTTCCTGCCCGCGCTGAGTCTGCTGTTCTACGCCCCGCCCGCGCTCGGCTCGTACACCGCCTCGCGGGAGGCGCCCAAGGCCGTCGCGGTCGTCGACGAGGACGGCTTCGATCCGCTGCCCGCGACCTCGCCGCTGCCGATCACGCTGACCGACTTCACCCAGCGGGTGCAGCAGGACAAGGAGCGGGCCATCCAGGGGCGCACGGTGCGGATGACCGGGTTCGTCACGCCGGCGGACGGTGGCGGGGGCTGGTATCTGACGCGGATCATGCTGTCGTGCTGTGCGGCGGACGCGCAGTCCGTGAAGGTACGGGTGTACGGCGTCGCGGCGCCGAAGGCCGACACCTGGGTCACGGTGACGGGGACCTGGCACGCACAGGGCACGCTGGGTACGTCGTCGGCGGCGGTCGCGCTGGACGGCCGCACCGTGGGGAAGATCGAGCGGCCGGTGAACGGCTACACGGACGCGTTGCCGGTGCCGCTCGGCTCGTAGGGCTTCTGGGTGGCTGGGCGTCGTTCGCCCGTGCGGGCCGGTTGCGGCTGGTCGCGCGGTTCCCCGTACCCCTCGGCAGGTGGGGGCGGGGGTGTCGTGCGCGGGTGCGGGTGGGGTGCCGGACGCGCAGTCGCTCGCGCCCCTTGGCGGGTGGGCGGCCGGTCCCGTCGGTTCGCGCGGTCCTGGCGTGGCGCGTACGCCGTTGGTGGTACTCCTACCGTCGCCTTGAAGTCGCGTACCAGGTGGGCCTGGTCCGCGTAGCCGAGGTCGGCCGCCAGGGCGGACCAGTCGAGGGCGGTGGAGGTCTCCGCCCGCTCCAGGGCCTCGTGGATGCGGTAGCGGAGGATCACCCACTTCGGGCCGACGCCCACGTAGGCGGCGAAGAGGCGTTGCAGGTGGCGTACCGACACTCCTTCCGCGCTCGCGAGGTCCGTGACACGGCGGATGGTGCGGTCGGTGCGGATGCGGTCGGCGAGGGCCATGGCCTGGTCGGCCTGGGGGTCGGGGCGGGGGTCCAGGGCGAGGAGGTGGGCGTCGAGGGCGGCGACGCGGGCGTCCTCGTCGGCGGGGGAGAGGACGGGCGCCGGGTCGGTGCCGGGGAGACGGACGCGGCGGCCGGTCCACTCGGACACGAGGTGGCCGGGCGCGAAGGGGCGGAAGCCGCCGGGGCGGAACTGCACCCCGCACACCCGGCCCCGGCCGGTCAGCCTCTGGGTGAAGAGACCGAGGCCGATGCCGGAGATCTCGGCGAAGGGGGCCTCGTCCTCGAAGTGCTGGAAGACGAGGTTGACCGAGGGGTGCGGGACGACGTGGGAGGCGTACGGCTGGTCCAGGTCCCAGTCGATCAGCCAGTAGTGCTCCAGGTAGGGGCGGAGCGGCGGCGCCGGTTCACGGCGCCGGAAGCGGACGCGGGCGAAGAGTTCCGCGGCGTCGACGATGCCTCGGGTGTCACGGCGTGGGGCGGCCATGTGGGGATCGTAGGGCGGGGCACTGACATCCGGCGGCGACGGCGGAGTCGGCGGAGTCGGCGGAGTCGGCGGAATACGCGGAGGCGGGTCACTGTTGGGCGGTATAGTTGAACGATAAACAACTTTGGAGGGTGAGCGACCATGCAGTTCGGGATCTTCACGGTCGGCGATGTGACGCCGGACCCCACCACGGGGCGTACGCCGACCGAGCGCGAGCGGATCAAGGCCATGGTCGCCATCGCGCTGAAGGCCGAGGAGGTCGGCCTGGACGTCTTCGCCACGGGTGAGCACCACAACCCGCCGTTCGTGCCGTCGTCCCCCACGACGATGCTCGGCTACATCGCCGCGCGGACCGAGAAGCTGATCCTGTCCACCTCGACCACGCTGATCACCACGAACGACCCGGTGAAGATCGCCGAGGATTTCGCGATGCTCCAGCACCTGGCCGACGGGCGCGTCGACCTGATGATGGGCCGCGGCAACACCGGTCCGGTCTACCCCTGGTTCGGGCAGGACATCCGCGAGGGCATCAACCTCGCCATCGAGAACTACAACCTGGTGCACCGGCTGTGGCGCGAGGACGTCGTGAACTGGGAGGGCAAGTTCCGCACCCCGCTCCAGGGTTTCACCTCGACGCCCCGGCCGCTGGACGGTGTGGCGCCGTTCGTCTGGCACGGCTCCATCCGCTCGCCCGAGATCGCCGAGCAGGCCGCGTTCTACGGCGACGGCTTCTTCCACAACAACATCTTCTGGCCGGCCGACCACACCAGGCGGATGGTCGAGCTGTACCGGGCCCGCTACGCCCACTACGGGCACGGCACGCCGGAGCAGGCGATCGTCGGCCTCGGCGGCCAGGTGTTCATGCGGAAGAACTCGCAGGACGCGGTGCGCGAGTTCCGGCCGTACTTCGACAACGCGCCGGTCTACGGGCACGGGCCGTCCCTGGAGGACTTCACCGACCAGACCCCGCTGACCGTCGGTTCGCCGCAGCAGGTGATCGAGAAGACGCTGTCGTTCCGCGAGTACGCCGGTGACTACCAGCGTCAGTTGTTCCTGATGGACCACGCGGGACTCCCGCTGAAGACCGTGCTGGAGCAGCTCGACATGCTCGGCGAGGAGGTCGTGCCCGTGCTGCGCGAGGAGTTCGCCAAGGGCCGCCCGGCCGACGTGCCGGACGCGCCGACCCACCAGTCCCTGCTGGCCCGCAAGACGGCCGGCGTGAACGACGCCGCCGCTCCGGGGAAGGAGAACGTCGCATGAAGCTCGTCGTCGTCTCGGCGGGACTGAGCGTCCCGTCGTCCACCCGCCTGCTGGCCGACCGGCTGGCGGCGGCCACCACCGAGCGCACCCCGGCGGAGGTGCGGGTCGTCGAGCTGCGCGACCTCGCCGTGGAGATCGCCCACAACCTCACCAGCGGGTTCCCGGGCCGCGAGCTGGCCGCCGCGCTGGACGCGGCCACGGCAGCGGACGGACTGATCGTGGTCACGCCGGTGTTCTCGGCGTCGTACAGCGGGCTGTTCAAGTCGTTCTTCGACGTACTCGACAAGGACGCGCTGGCGGGGAAGCCCGTGCTGGTCGCGGCCACCGGCGGCACGGCCCGGCACTCCCTGGTGCTGGAGCACGCGCTGCGGCCGCTGTTCGCCTACCTGCGGGCCGTCGTCGTCCCGACCGGTGTCTACGCCGCCTCCGAGGACTGGGGCGCGGAGGGTCTGCCCGAGCGGATCGAGCGGGCAGCCGGGGAGCTGGCCGCTCTGATGACCGGCCTGGCGGCGGCACGGCCGGCCGTGAGGGACGAGTTCGCGGTGGTGCCGTTCGCCGAGCAGCTCGCGGCGCTGCGGCCGGCGGGCTGAGAGGGGCGGGGCGCCGCGGCCGGCGGGCTGAGTCGGCGGGGGCGGGTGAGAGGCACGTAAGAAGGGCGCGCGGTGAGCCTCTCGCCACGCCGTGGGCCCGTGAGGGCTGGGAGACTGGGCGCGTGCCTCAGAAGCTGCTGCTCGCCGAAGACGACCGCGCCATCCGTCACGCCCTGGAGCGCGCGCTGACCCTGGAGGGCTACCAGGTCACCGCGGTCGCCGACGGCGTCGAGGCCCTGGCGCACGCCCACAAGTCGCCGCCGGACGTCCTCGTCCTCGACGTGATGATGCCCGGCATCGACGGCCTCCAGGTCTGCCGGGTGCTGCGCGCCGAGGGCGACCGCACCCCGATCCTGATGCTGACGGCGCTCGTGGAGACCGCCGACCGGATCGCGGGCCTGGACGCGGGCGCCGACGACTACGTCGTCAAGCCCTTCGACGTCGAGGAGGTGTTCGCCCGGCTGCGCGCGCTGCTGCGCCGCACCGGTCCCGGCGCGCCCGCCGACGCGCCGAAGGGCGCCGCGGTGACGGACGCCGCGGTGACGGACGCCCCCAGGGGCGACGCGCCGAGAGCGGCAGCCGCCCGCCTCCTGGAGGTGGCCGGTCTGCGCATGGACCCGCAGGCGCGGCGGGCCTGGCGCGGGGAGCGCGAGCTGGAACTGACCCGCACCGAGTTCGAGCTGCTGGAACTACTGGTGCGCAACGCCGGCATCGTCCTCGACCACGCCACGATCTACGACCGTATCTGGGGCTACGACTTCGGCCCCGGCTCCAAGAACCTCGCCGTCTACGTCGGCTATCTCCGCCGCAAGCTCGACGGGCCCGGCGCGCCGCAGCTGATCCACACCGTGCGGGGCGTGGGTTACGTGCTGCGGGAAGACTGAGGCGCACCCCGTGTCCGGCCGCGTACGGCGGTGGGTGTCCCGGCGGCGCCCGAAACTCGGCTCGCTGCGCACCACCTTCGCGGTGTCCTTCGCGGCGGTGACCGCGGTCGTCACCGTCCTCGTCGGCGTCCTGTCGTACAACGCCGCCGCCCGTCTGGTGCGGGTGGACCAGGAGTCCGTCTTCGACGAGGTCGTGCAGGACCTGCGCGACGAGGTGCGCGACCGGGCGATGGACCCCGCCGACTTCTCCTCCGCCGCGCCGGGCCACGACATCGTGCGCCCGGCCCGCACCGACGTCCAGGTGCTGGCGGCGGACGGGACCGTCTTCGACCGCGGGAATCCGGGGCTGCCCGTCAAGGACGCCGACCGGGAGATCGCCGCGGCGGCGGGCGCGGGCACGATCGTCGAGCACAAGGACGTCGACGTCGGCGACGACGTCTACCGGGTCGCCACCGTCGCGCTGGGCGGCGGCCGGGGCGCGGTGCAGATCGCGCAGGAGTTCAGCGACACCGAGGACCTGCTGCGGGCGCTCCAGCAGCGCACGCTGATCCTCATGGCCGCGGTCGTGACGGCGGCCGGGCTGTTCGGCTGGTGGCTGGCCCGGCGCATCACCCACCCCCTGGTCATCCTCACCGCCGCCGCCGAGGACGTCGCCCGCACCCGTCGGCTCGACGTCCAGGTCCCCGTCACCGGCTACGACGAGGTGGGACGCCTCGGACGCGCCTTCGACCGCATGCTGGGGCGCCTCGCCCAGTCGGAGGAGGACCAGCGCCGGCTCGTCCAGGACGCCGGGCACGAGCTGCGTACGCCGCTGACCTCGCTGCGGACCAACATCTCGCTGCTGCGCCGCATCGACGAGCTGCCGCCCCGCACACGGGACGAACTCGTCGCCGATCTCGGCCAGGAGGCCCGTGAGCTGACCGATCTGGTGAACGAACTGGTGGATCTCGCCGCCGGGCAGTCGGACACCGAGCCGCCGCAGCGGATCGACCTCGCCGACCTGGCCGAGGACGTGGCGGGGCTCGCGCGGCGCCGTACCGGTCGGCGGATCGTGGTCCGTGCGAGCGGCGACACCACCAGCGACGGGCGGCCCGCCATGCTCCAGCGGGCGCTGTCCAACCTCGTGGAGAACGCGGCGAAGTTCGATCGCCAGGGGCTCGAGCCCATCGAGATCAACGTGACCGGCCCGGCCCGGCCCGGCACCGTGCGCGTCGAGGTCCTCGACCGCGGTCCCGGCATCACCGAGACCGACCTCACCCGCGTGTTCGACCGCTTCTACCGCGCCGCGGACGCCCGCTCCCTGCCGGGCTCGGGGCTCGGTCTCTCGATCGTGCGGGAGGTCGCGCTGGCGCACGGGGGAGCGGCGTTCGCCTTCCGGCGTGCGGGCGGTGGCGCGGTGATCGGGTTCACGGTGGGCGGGGCGGAGTGAGGGCCGCGGGCGGGCGTCGGGACCGGGCGCTACGCGGGGCCGTGCGCAGGGCACGTGGACGTCGTACCGCCGGGGGACCGGGCGGCGTGGGAGGGGGCACGTGTCCGTGCGGGACGTGGCCGAGGTGGCACGGGCGGTGGCGCTGACCGTGCTGCGGACGGTCGGGACGCGGTACGTCGGTCCCGGCGCCGTCGTGGGCTTACCCGATGGGCCAGTGGGTGATGCTCACGGCCTGCCCGCAGTCGGTGGTGTCGGTCGTGCCCCGGCACACTCTGACGGTGCCGGTGGTGGTGTACGTGTAGCTCTTGGTGGCGGTGAAGCCGACGGAGCCCGCGCCGCAGATCTCGGCCTGTTTGGTGTACGGCAGGACGACGAAGTCGTGGGCGAATCGGGTCCAGACCGAGTAGCACCCGGTGCCGGTGTTGGTGAGGGTGCCGTCGAGGACCAGCTTGCCGCTCTGGAGCCACCGTTCGCCGGCCGCCGAGGCGGTGGAGTGGGAGGCGGACCAGGGGACGGTGGCGGCGGCGGTCGTGTCGGCCGCGGTGCTCGCGGAGGCCGGGGTGGCGCCGGAGAGGGCGAGGGCGGCGGCGGTGGCGAGTGCCGCGGTCGTGGTGATCGCTCGGGTACGCGTACGCAGGGACATCGGTGGACTTCCTTCGTCGGTGGAGGTTGTTCCGGATGGTGTCCGTGTGGGCGACGGTGCGTCCTGCCGCCAAACGGGATCATCGTGCCCATGACACACGAGGAGCCACCAGGACGGTTCCGGACATACCTCCGAAGCGATGACGAGAACGCGACCACCGACGGCCCGGTGGAGCGGGCAGGCCGTGACCGGCGGCCCGGCTCCGGTCGGCCCGGTGGTCGGGGGCCGTGACGGGCGGTCCGGTGGACGGGCCCGTGACCGGTGGTCCGGTGAGCGGGGGCTGTGACGGGCGGCCAGCGCCGTGACCGGCCGCACCGACCTCACCGAGGACAGCGCCCCGCTGGTCGGAGCGGCCCTCGACGCCCCGCTCCGGCGCTACGGCGCGGGTGACACGTTCGTCGGCGGGCCCTGCGGCGTGGACAGCCCCCGTCCGCAGCGCGAGAGGCGGGACGCACAGGTCCCGCCCGCCTCACCCCGGAATCCCGCTCAGGGCCACACCAGGCAATAGGGCTGATGCCCCGCCTCGTGCAACCGGTGGCTGAAGTCCTGCCACTCGTGCAGCAGTTGGTACACGTTGAACGCGTCCCGCGGGCCGCCCCGGTCCGGGACCGTGGACCAGATGAAGGCGGCCGCGCCCACCGCTTCCTCGCCGATGTCGCGGAGGGGGTCGACGACCGTCATGGGGAGTTTCACGACGGCGTAGTCGGGATGGAGGACGACCAGTTCCAGCGGGGGCACCTTGTGCAGGGGGACGCCCTCGATGCCGGTGAGGACCATCGCGGCCATCGTCTCCGGCTTGATCTTGGTGAACATGCCGTTCATGCCGAGTTCGTCGCCGCCGAGTTCCTCGGGGCGCATCGAGATCGGGACCCGGGCCGCGGTAGCGCCGTCCGGTGCGCCGAAGTACTTGTACGTCACCCCCACCCGACCACCATTCCCGCTCCCGGCCCGGAGCCGGTCGACCGTACGGTCGAGCCGCTCGGACTCACTCGGTTCATCGGGCACGCCGGGGACCCCAGGGGCGCCCTGCGCCCGACGTGCTCCGTCGGCTTCCTCCGCGTCGCGCCGGTGCCTTCCCCGCCGGGCACGTCGAGGACCCCGGTCATCAGTCCCCTCGCCCAGTCCGCCACCGCGATGCATATCTCCACCCGACTGCTTTTCTAGGACGCGCAGGCTCCGCCGCGCAACCCGATCATCGTGTCAGTGACCTCCCCCACGGCCGCACGCCGAAACGTGCGGTGAAACACCTGTCCGCAGGATCTTCGCAGCCCCTCGACTCGCTGTCGGTGTGAGCTACGTCTATCAGGCTCAGTCCGTTTCAGTTTCGCAGATGACAAAGGTTCCGGTAGCGGCCCGCCCGGTCCGTGCGGGCACGGCACAGGCCCCGCTGCCCTCGGGCGCCCTGGCCTACCCTGAGGAGGTCACTGGCAACCGGAGTCCGAGAAGTCGGAGAAGTCGCAGGTCATGAGCGAACTGCCCTATTCATACGAAGCGCCTGCCTCACAGGCACTGTTCGACCGTGCGGCCGTCGTCACGCCGGGCGGCGTGAATTCCCCGGTACGCGCCTTCCGCGCCGTCGGCGGCACGCCCCGGTTCATGGTGAGCGGCACCGGCCCGTACCTGACGGACGCGGACGGGCGGGAGTACGTCGACCTCGTCTGTTCCTGGGGCCCCATGATCCTCGGGCACTCGCACCCCGAGGTGATCGCCGCCGTCCAGGACGCGGTCTCGCGGGGTACGTCGTTCGGGACGCCCGGTGAGGGCGAGGTCACGCTCGCCGAGGAGATCGTCGCCCGGGTCGAGCCCGTCGAGCAGGTGCGGCTGGTCTCCAGCGGGACCGAGGCCACGATGTCCGCCATCCGGCTCGCCCGCGGATTCACCCGGCGGTCCAAGGTGATCAAGTTCGCCGGCTGCTACCACGGCCACGTCGACTCGCTGCTCGCGGCCGCCGGCTCCGGCGTCGCCACCTTCGCGCTGCCCGACACGCCCGGCGTCACGGGCGCCCAGGCCGGCGACACCATCGTCCTGCCGTACAACGACCTGGAGGCCGTGCAGGAGGCCTTCCACCGGCACCCCGGTGAGATCGCCTGCGTCATCACCGAGGCGTCACCGGGCAACATGGGCGTCGTACCGCCGCTCCCCGGCTTCAACCAGGGGCTCAAGGACGCCTGCCAGAACAACGGCGCCCTCTACATCTCCGACGAGGTGATGACCGGGTTCCGGACCAGCCGGGCGGGATGGTTCGGGATCGACGGGGTCAAGCCGGACCTGATGACCTTCGGCAAGGTCATGGGCGGCGGCTTCCCGGCCGCGGCCTTCGGTGGCCGTGCCGACGTGATGGCGCACCTCGCGCCCGCCGGACCCGTCTACCAGGCCGGCACCCTCTCCGGGAACCCGGTCGCCACCGCCGCCGGTCTCGCCCAGCTCCGGCTCCTCGACGACGCCGCGTACGCGAGGATCAACGCCGTGTCCGAGCAGATCCAGACGCTGGTGTCGGAGGCGCTGACGAAGGAGAGCGTCGCGCACACGCTCCAGAGCGCCTCGAACATGTTCTCCGTCTTCTTCACGGACCGGCCCGTCCGCAACTACGAGGACGCCAAGGCGCAGGAGTCGTTCCGCTTCACCGCCTTCTTCCACTCGCTGCTGGCGAACGGCGTCTACCTGCCGCCCTCGTCCTACGAGTCCTGGTTCGTGTCCACGGCCCACGACGAACGGGCCGTCCAGCGCATCGCCGACGCCCTTCCGGCGGCGGCCCGAGCGGCTGCGGAGGCCAGCGCGTGAGCACCGAGAACACCACCGGTAACCACACCGGCAACAGCAAGGACCTCACCGTCGTCCACCTGATGCGGCACGGCGAGGTCGCCAACCCGGACGGCATCCTCTACGGCCGTCTCGCCGGCTACCACCTCTCCGACCTGGGCCGGCGGATGGCCGACAGGGTCGCCGAGCACCTCGCCTCCCGTGACGTGACGTACGTCTGCGCCTCCCCGTTGGAGCGGGCGCAGGAGACCGCCACCCCGATCGCCAAGGCGCACGGGCTCGACATCGGCACCGACGCGCGGCTCATCGAGGCGGGCAACGTCTTCCAGGGCAAGACCTTCGGCGTCGGCGACGGGGCGTTGCGCCGGCCGGAGAACTGGCGGCACGTCTACAACCCGTTCAAGCCGTCCTGGGGCGAGCCGTACGTCGACCAGGTGGTGCGCATGATGGGCGCGCTGGACGCGGCGAAGGACAGGGCCCGCGGACACGAGGCGGTGCTCGTCAGCCACCAGCTGCCGATCTGGATCGTCCGGTCCTACGTCGAGCGGCGGCGGCTCTGGCACGACCCGCGCAAGCGGCAGTGCACGCTCGCCTCGCTGACGTCGTTCACGTATCAGGGCGACACGATCGTGTCCGTCGGATACTCCGAGCCCGCCCGCGACCTGGTGCCGCCCCACCTGCTGGCCGGCGCCAAGCCCGTTAAGGGGAAGGGCAAGGCCTTCGGGGCGTGAGCCCTGGCCCCTCCGGGGCGTGAGCCGTGATCCTCGGGAGCGAGCCGTGATCCCTGCGGGCACGAGCCGATCTCCTCGGGGCCTGCCCTGATCTCTCCGGGCTGTTACGGAATACGCACAAACGATCGGAACCTCCCCGTTCGACGCGTCCTCTTGGTGGGTGACACCAGAGCACGCGACGAACGGGGATGCCATGCGCACTCTCACCCGCAGGGGAGCACTCGGACTGGGCGCAGGGGCCGCGGCCGCCGCCGGACTCGCCGGCTGCGGCAGCTTCACGCCGTCGGACGGCCCGAGCGACGGCAGCGGTCCCGGCGGGGCGGGGAAGGGCGGTTCGGGCTCCCCGAAGCCGACGGCCACCGTCCGTCCGATCGGTGACGGCTCCACCTCCTTCACGGGGAAGCAGCCGCACCAGCCGGCCAAGCCCGAGCCGCTGGAGCCGGGTCAGGAGCCGCCGCAGTTCGTCGTCTTCTCCTGGGACGGCGCGGGCGAGGTCGGAAACGGACTGTTCCCGCGTTTCCTGGACCTCGCCAAGGAGCACGGCGCGGCGATGACCTTCTTCCTCTCCGGGATCTACCTCCTGCCCGAGTCGAAGAAGCGGCTCTACGACCCGCCCAACAACCCCCGCGGTGCTTCCGACATCGGCTACCTCACCGACGACCACGTCAAGGCGACCCTGGTCAACGTGCGCCGCGCCTGGCTGGAGGGGCACGAGATCGGTACCCACTTCAACGGGCATTTCTGCGCCGGTTCCGGGTCCGTCGGCAACTGGACCGCCCGTCAGTGGCGCGACGAGATCGACCAGGCCAAGTCGTTCGTGAAGGAGTGGCGCACCAACAGTGGGTGGACCGACCTGCCCGCGCTCCCCTTCGACTACGACAAGGAACTCGTCGGCGGCCGTACGCCCTGCCTCCTCGGCCAGGACAACCTGCTGCCCACCGCCCGCTCGCTCGGGTGGCGCTACGACGCTTCCTCGCCGGGCGGCCGCCAGGTCTGGCCCGACAAGAAGCAGGGCATATGGAACCTGCCGTTGCAGCAGATACCGTTCCCCGGACGCGGTTTCGAGGTCCTGTCGATGGACTACAACATGCTCGCCAACCAGTCGGTCAACTCGACCAAGGCGCCCAGCCACAACTACCCGGGCTGGCGGCAGCAGTCGGCGCAGGCGTACATACAGGGATTCAAGCGGGCATTCGAGACCAATCGGGCACCCTTCTTCGTCGGCAACCACTTCGAGCAGTGGAACGGCGGCATCTACATGGACGCCGTGGAGGAGGCGTTCAAGCACATCGCGCGCGAGAAGGAGAAGGGCGCGGACGTACGCCTGGTCTCCTTCCGGCAGTTCGTGGACTGGATCGACGTACAGAAGCCGGAGGTGCTCGCCAAGCTGCGCACGCTGGACGTCGGCCAGCAGCCGGCCGGCGGCTGGAAGGAGTTCCTCGCGGCGGCGCCGAAGACCGGCGCCGGCACCCCGACGGGCTCCGGATCCGCCGCCTGAAATGCGGGTTTCTCCCCGTAAGGGGGGTGCGCAAGATCCCCGGAACGGGCATGCGAAACTTTTCACATGAGTGCCGCCAGCCGCACCCCTCTGTCTCTCGCCGTCGCAGCCGCCACGGCGCTGCTGTTGTCCGCGTGCACCTCCGGAGGCACCTCCGGCGGGGGCGGTGACACCAACTTCGTCATGGGCAAGAACGGGATCTCGACCGTCGAGAAGGGCGAGCGCACGGCCGCTCCCGACCTGTCCGGCAAGACCATCGACGGCAAGCGGCTCGACGTCGCCTCCTACAAGGGCAAGATCGTCGTCGTGAACGTGTGGGGTTCCTGGTGCGCGCCCTGCCGTGCCGAGGCGCCCAACTTCCAGAAGGTCTCCACCGACCTGAAGGCCCGGGGCGTGCAGTTCGTCGGCATCAACACCCGCGACAGCAGCACCGCCAACGCCCGCGCCTTCGAGAAGGAGCAGGGCGTCACCTATCCCAGCCTGTACGACCCGACCGGCCGGCTGATGCTCCGCTTCGAGAAGGGCACGCTCAACCCGCAGGCGATCCCCTCCACGCTCGTCCTCGACCGGGACGGGAAGATCGCGGCCCGCTCGCTGGCCGCGCTCAGCGAGGAGAAGCTGCGCGCGATGATCGACCCGGTCCTCGCGGAGAAGTGACGTGAGCACCGTCACGATGCTCGCCGTGGACGGCTACAACGGCACGGTCCTCAACGGCGCCCTGCTCGTCGCCCTGCCCGTCGCGCTGCTCGGCGGACTCGTCTCCTTCTTCTCCCCGTGCGTCCTGCCGCTCGTCCCCGGCTACCTGTCGTACGTCACCGGCGTGGCCGGTACCGACCTGGCCGAGGCCCGGCGGGGCCGCATGGTCGCCGGAGCCTCCCTCTTCGTGGCCGGCTTCACGGCCGTATTCGTCTCCAGCGGGGCCCTGTTCGGCTACTTCGGCGACACGCTCCAGGCCAACAAGGGCGTCCTGTCCAAGGTGCTGGGCGTGCTCATGATCCTCATGGGCGTCTTCTTCATGGGGCTGATGCCCTGGATGACCCAGCGCGAGTTCCGCTTGCACCGGCGGCCGGTGGCCGGGCTCGCCGGTGCCCCGGTGCTCGGCGCGCTGTTCGGCATCGGCTGGACACCGTGCATCGGACCGACCCTGGCGTCCGTGCTGACCCTCTCCTCCCAGCAGGGCAGCGCGGGCCGCGGCGCCCTGCTCACCGTCGCCTACTGCCTCGGCCTCGGTGTCCCCTTCGTGCTCGCCGCGGTCGCCTTCCGCAAGGCGCTCGGCGCCTTCGCCCGGGTCAAGCGGCACTATGTCTGGGTGATGCGGATCGGCGGCTCGATGATGATCGTGACCGGTCTGCTGCTGCTGACCGGCGCCTGGGACCACCTGGTGCAGGATCTTCAGTCCTGGTCCAACGGCTTCACTGTGGGGATCTGATCGATGAGCAAGACCACCGCCGACGAACCCACGAAGGCCACCGCCCCGGAGGACCAGGACCTCGGCGTGGCCGGCTCCCAGTTGTCCACCGCGCCCACGGAGTCGCTCGGAGGCGTCCCGGCCATGGGCGTCCTCGGCTGGGCCCGCTGGTTCTGGCGCCAGCTGACCTCGATGCGGGTCGCCCTGCTGCTGCTCCTGCTGCTGGCGCTCGGCGCCATCCCCGGTTCGCTGATCCCGCAGAGCGGCACCGACGCCACGAAGGTCGCCGACTTCCGTGCGGCGCACGACACGCTCGCGCCGCTCTACGACAAGCTCGGCCTCTTCCACGTGTACAGCTCGGTGTGGTTCTCCGCGATCTACATCCTGCTGTCCGTCTCCCTCATCGGCTGCATCGTGCCCCGCACCTGGCAGTTCGTGGGCCAGCTGCGCGGCCGTCCGCCGGGCGCGCCCAAGCGGCTGACCCGGCTGCCCGCGTACACGACGTGGCGTACCGGGGCCGATCCGGAGCGGGTGCGTGAGGCCGCGCTCGCCCTGCTGAAGAAGCGCCGATTCCGCGCGCACCTCGTCGGTGACGCGGTCGCCGCCGAGAAGGGCTATCTGCGCGAGGTCGGCAACCTCGCCTTCCACGTCGCCCTCATCGTGATGCTGACGGCCTTCGCCTGGGGCCAGCTGTTCAAGATGGAGGGCAACAAGCTGGTCCTGGAGGGCGGCGGCTTCTCCAACACCCTCACCCAGTACGACGACTTCAAGTCGGGCACCCTCTTCGACCCCGACGACCTGGCGCCGTTCAGCTTCACGCTGAAGGACTTCACCGGCACCTACGAGGTCACCGGCCCCAACAAGGGCACTCCGCGCACCTACGAGGCCGCCATCACCTACTCCGAGGGCGCCTACGGCAAGGAGAGGAAGACCACGGTCAAGGTGAACCACCCGCTGGAGATCGGCGACTCGAAGGTCTACCTCACCGCCCACGGGTACGCCCCCGTCGTCACCGTCAGGGACGGCAAGGGCGACGTCGTCTACCACGACGCCGTACCGCTGCTGCCGCTCGACTCCAACGTCACCTCCTCCGGCGTGATCAAGGTGTACGACGGCTACCGCGACGCCAAGGGCGTCAGGGAACAGCTCGCCTTCCAGGCCTTCTTCCTGCCGAGCTACGCCGAGGGCAACGAGGTGTCCTCCGCCTTCCCCGCGCTGCTGAACCCCGTGCTGAACCTGGAGCCGTACCACGGCGACCTCGGTGTCGACTCGGGCATCCCGCAGAGCGTGTACCAGCTCGACAAGCGGAACATGAAGGCGTTCAAGGACTCCAAGGACCTCCAGCTGCGGGACAACCTCGAGCCGGGCGAGACCCTGACCCTCCCGAACGGCGCCGGTTCGATCACCTACGACGGCACCAAGGAATGGGCGAACTTCCAGATCACCCAGCAGCCCGGCAGCGGCTGGGCGCTGGCCGGCGCGTTCGCCGCGATCTTCGGCCTGGCCGCCTCCCTGTTCATCCAGCGCCGCCGGGTGTGGGTGCGCGCGGTGCGGGGCGCCGACGGGGTGACGGTCGTGGAGATGGCCGGCCTCGGCCGCAGCGAGTCCGCGAAGGTGCCCGAGGAACTGGGCGACCTCGCCGGGATCCTCTACGACAGCACCGGGGCCGCCGACCCCGGCGAACCCTCCCCCGACCCTCGAGCCGTACCTGCCGAAGGGGCTGAGAAGTGACTCTCGCCGCCGCACCCGACCTCGCCGACGCGGTGACTCTCGCCGCCGCGACCAACGAGAACCTCGCGAACATCAGCAACACGCTCATCTACTCCGCGATGGCCGTCTACACCCTGGCCTTCTTCGCGTACATCGCCGAATGGATCTTCGGCGGCCGCAGCAAGGTCGGCCGCACCGCCGCCGCGCTCACCGCCCAGGCCCCGGCCGGGAAGGCGGCCCCGGCCGTCACCGTGCGGACGGCCGGCGGCACCGCCGTGCTGGAGCGGCCGAAGGTCGTGGTGCGGGCCGCGGCCGGGGCCCGCGAGGTGCCCGACGGGCCGGGCGCTCACGGCGGGGACGAGCAGGGCGACCTCTACGGCCGTATCGCCATCTCCCTCACGGTCCTCGCGTTCCTGGTGGAGTTCGGCGGTGTGCTCACCCGCGCTCTCTCGGTGCAGCGGGCGCCGTGGGGCAACATGTACGAGTTCAACATCACCTTCTCCACGGTGGCCGTCGGCGTGTACCTCGCGCTGCTGGCGCTGAAGAAGAACGTGCGCTGGCTCGGACTGTTCCTGATCACCTCGGTCCTGCTCGACCTGGGCCTCGCGGTCACCGTCCTGTACACGGCGAGCGACCAGCTGGTCCCCGCCCTGCACTCGTACTGGCTGTACATCCACGTCTCCACCGCGATCTTCTGCGGCGCGGTGTTCTACGTCGGCGCGGTCTCCACGATCCTGTACCTGTTCAAGGACTCCTACGAGAACAAGCTGGCGGGCGGCGGCAGGCCCGGCACGTTCGCCAACTCGGTCCTCGACCGGCTGCCCGCCGCGGCGACCCTCGACAAGTTCGCCTACCGCGTCAACGCGGCCGTCTTCCCGCTGTGGACGTTCACGATCATCGCGGGCGCGATCTGGGCGGGCGACGCCTGGGGCCGCTACTGGGGCTGGGATCCCAAGGAGACCTGGTCCTTCATCACCTGGGTCGCCTACGCCTGCTACCTGCACGCCCGTGCCACCGCGGGCTGGAAGGGCCGCAAGGCCGCCTACCTCGCGCTGGCGGCCTTCGGCTGCTGGCTGTTCAACTACTACGGCGTCAACATCTTCGTCTCGGGCAAGCACTCCTACGCCGACGTCGGACTGGGTGTGCTCCGGTCGGCCGGCCTCTGAGCCCTTCATGACCGGGCCGGGGGCCCGGCCCGGTACGCCGTAGCCGTGCGGAAGCGGGTCCCGGGGGTCACTCTGGTGTCATGACCGGTTCCATCGAACAGGGCTCCAGCCAGACCCACGGGAACACGCACATCCTGCATTTGCTGGTGCGGCTCCCGCGCCCCGCGGAGACGGTCTGGCCGGTCCTGGCCACCGCGGAGGGCCTGTCCGGCTGGTTCGGTGCCGTCGACGTCCTCGAACCCCGGCTGGGCGGGGTGATCGGCTTGCCGGGCCTGGGCGCCGGGCAGGTCACCGCCTGGGACGTGGAGCGGGTCGCCGAGTACACGGTGGCGGCCGGCGGCCGGATCCGCTTCCACCTGGAGCACGACCAGGAGGGCGGCACCGCCGTCCGCTTCACCCACGAGTTCCAGGGCGAGGGCGAGACGGAACTCCGCTGGCGGACTCGATTCGGACGGCTGATCGATCAAATGGAGCGGGGGGCATAGACCCCCTCACGCATCGGCCCGCGTCGGCGGCGCTCCCGTGGCCGGCGTCCGTCCCGCCGGCCACGTGATCCTCCCCGCCGCCCTCGCCCGTCCGGGCCCGGAGTCCGCCCCCGTCGGCCCGCCGCTCCAGCGGGGTCACCGTCCCGCGGCGTATGCGGCGACCCTCGGACTCACTCGCCGATGTCCTCGTTCCACAGAGCCGGGTTCCTCTCGACGAAGTCGCGCATCATCGCGACGCACTCGGGGTCGTCGAGGAGCACGATCTCCACGCCGTGTCCGGCGAGCCAGTCGTGGCCGCCGCGGAAGGTGACCGCCTCGCCGATCACGACACGGGAGATGCCGAACTGGCGGACCAGGCCGGAGCAGTACCAGCACGGCGAGAGGGTCGTGACCATCGTCGTCCCGCGGTACGTCCGCTGCCGTCCCGCCGCACGGAACGCGGCCGTCTCCGCGTGCGTCGAGGGGTCGTCGTCCTGCACGCGCCGGTTGTGGCCGCGGCCGAGGAGCGACCCGTCGGGGCCGTAGAGGGCGGCGCCGATCGGGATGCCGCCCTCGGCGAGACCGGTGCGGGCCTCCTCGACGGCGGTGGCGAGCCAGGCGTGCGCGGTCGCGCCGTCCACGGGGGTCGGCTGGTTCACGATGTCTCCTGGTCCATGGGGGTCACCTCGTCGCAACGTACCCTCCCGGCCGCGCGGAGCCCGACGTTCCGTCAACTCGGTACCCTGGCCCGATCATTGTGGGCTTGTGGGTGTGTGAGAGGAACGTCATGGGTGCTGCGCCGGTTCTGGAGGAGCTGCGGGAGGTCTGTCAGCCGCAGGCCAAGCTGGCGAGCAGGAACGGGGAGCACTGGGCCGGCCGTCTCTACATGCGGAGGGTGTCGCTGCGGTTCACCCGGCAGCTCGTGCGCACGCCGGTCACCCCTGACCAGCTCACCTGGACGATGGTGGGGTGCGGGGTGCTGTCGGGTGCCGCGCTGCTGATTCCGGGGCTGACCGGCGCCGTCCTCGCCGTGCTGCTCATGCAGCTGTTCCTCCTCTTCGACTGCGTCGACGGCGAAGTCGCGCGCTGGAAGGGGCAGAACAGCGCGACCGGCATCTACGTCGACCGGCTCGGCGCCTACCTGGCCGACGCGGCGCTGATGACCGGCTTCGGCTTCCGGGCCGCCGAGTCCGGCGTCGTCGGCGGCTGGGCGGGGTTCAACGGCTGGGTCTCGCTCGGCCTCGCCACCGCGCTCGGCGTCGTCCTCCTGAAGGCGTCCACCGACCTGGTCGACGTCGCCCGCGCCCGGCGGGGGCTGCCCGTCGCCGACGACGAGGCGACCCGGCCCCGGTCGCGGGGCGTCGCCTCGGTACGGCGGCTCGCGGCGGCCTTCAAGATCCACCGGGTCACCAACGGTATCGAGGCCTCGCTGGTCCTGCTGGTCGTGGCGGTCGCGGAGGCGGTGGGCGGCGGGGTGGAGCCGACGCGCTGGGCGCTGGGCGCGATCGCCGTCATCACCTGGGTGATGGTGCCGGCGCACCTGCTGTCGATCCTGGCGTCGTCACGCCTGCGGTGAGGTGAGGCCCTCGGCCAGGTACGCCGACAACGCGCCCGCCGCCCTCAGCATCGACCGGCTGCGCGTCGTCAGGGACTCCGCCCGCGCCGCCAGGGCCTTGCGCAGGGAGGCGGCGCTCCCCTCGCGGCGCAGGTCCTCCAGGACCGGACGGATCTGGTGCAGGAGGTAGTGGCCGCGGCGCAGGCTGTGGATCACCCTGGCGTCCCGCAGCTCGGCGGGACCGTAGAGACGGTGGCCGGTGGGGTGTTCGCGGGGCGGGGTGAGGAGGTCGGCCGCCTCCCACACCCGCAGTGCCGACGGGCGTACGCCGAGCAGGGCGGCGACCTGCCCGATGCGCAGGCCGGGCCGCCCGAGGGGTTCCGGGGTGTCCTCGGCGAGGGTCTCCAGTGCCTCGCCCGTGGCCCGGAGCGCCGCCCGTTCCTCGTGCAGCGCGGCGTGCGCGGCGTCGACGAGGGCGAGCGCGCCCGGTACGTCACCGGCGTGCACGGTCCGCATGATCCGGGTGGCCTGCGCGGGGCCGTACCCCGCGAGCAGCGCCCGGTACGTCAGCAGGGCCCGCCGGTGTACGTCCCCGAAGGCGCGGTAGCCGGAGTCGGTGCGCCCGGCCGGGGGCAGTACGCCCGCTTCCTCGTAGTTGCGGATCTGCTGGGTCGACAGCCCGGCGAGGCGGGCCAGGTCGACGGTGCGGAGGCGGGTGCCTCGTCCGTCGGTGTCTCGCGCAGGGGTGCGGGGTGTCTTCATGGTGATCGGGCCCCACCGTAGCGGGTGCTCGAAGGGGCCCTCACCGGGACGAGGGGGACGGCGGCCGAGAGGGCCGGCGCTCCTACTTCTCGTCCCCCTTGCCCTTCTCGTCGTTCTTCTCGTCCTCGTCGAGCGACTTCAGGAACTCGGGGTTGTCGTCCGGGGCGATCCACTGCCGCTGCCGCGGGTGGCCGCCGCGGACGCCGGACCAGCCTTCGGCCGCGGGGCTGCGCTTCTTGCCGGCGATGAGCCAGGAGAGCGAACCGACGAGCGGGAACAGCAGGACGAGGACGGCCCACAGCGGCTTGGGCATGTGGCGGATCTCGTCGTCCTTCGTGCTGATGCAGTCGATGAACGCGTAGACGCTCAGCGCCAGCGGCACCAGGAACATCAGTACCCGCAGCATGGGGTCTCTCCAGCGCAGAGGGCGGCGGGGCCGCGGTACGGGCCCCAGGTACGGGGTCAGGGTAGCCCCTCGGGGATACTTGACCGCATGGCTTACGACGATCTTCGCTCCCTGCTCAGGGCCCTTGAGCGTGAGGGCGACCTCAAGCGCATCAAGGCCGAGGTCGACCCGTATCTGGAGGTCGGGGAGATCGTCGACCGGGTCCAGAAGTCCGGTGGCCCCGCGCTCCTCTTCGAGAACGTGAAGGGCTCGGCGATGCCCCTCGCGATGAACGTGTTCGGCACCGACCGACGCCTGCTGAAGGCGCTCGGACTGAAGTCGTACGCGGAGATCTCCGAGCGGATCGGCGGGCTGCTGAAGCCGGAGCTGCCGCACGGCTTCGTGGGGGTCCGCGAGGCGTTCGGCAAGCTCGGCGCCATGGCACACGTCCCGCCGAAGAAGGTGAAGGACGGTCCCGTGCAGGAGGTCGTCCTGCACGGTGACGACGTGGACCTGGAGCAGTTGCCGGCGCTGTTCACCTGGCCGCAGGACGGCGGGTCGTTCTTCAACCTGGGTCTGACCCACACCAGGGACCCGGAGAACGGGGTCCGCAACCTCGGGCTCTACCGCCTCCAGCGTCACGACAGGCGCACCATCGGCATGCACTGGCAGATCCACAAGGACAGCCGCAACCACTACCAGGTCGCGGCCCGCCGGGGCGAGAGGCTGCCGGTCGCAATCGCCTTCGGCTGTCCGCCGGCCGTCACGTACGCCTCCACCGCCCCGCTGCCCGGCGACATCGACGAGTACCTGTTCGCCGGGTTCCTCGCGGGCAAGCGGATCGAGATGGTCGACTGCAAGACGGTCCCGCTCCAGGTCCCGGCGCAGGCGGAGGTCGTACTGGAGGGCTGGCTCGAGCCGGGCGAGATGCTTCCCGAGGGCCCGTTCGGCGACCACACCGGTTTCTACACGCCGCAGGAGCCGTTCCCGGCGCTGACGATCGACTGTGTGACGATGCGCAGGCGTCCGCTGCTCCAGTCGATCGTGGTGGGTCGGCCGCCGACCGAGGACGGCCCGCTGGGCCGGGCGACGGAGCGGTTCTTCCTCCCGCTCCTCAAGATCATCGTCCCGGACATCGTGGACTACCACCTGCCCGAGGCCGGCGGTTTCCACAACTGTGCGATCGTCTCGATCGACAAGAAGTACCCCAAGCACGCGCAGAAGGTCATGCACGCGGTCTGGGGCGCCCACATGATGTCCCTGACCAAGCTGATCGTGGTGGTCGACTCCGACTGCGACGTCCACGACCTGCACGAGGTCGCCTGGCGGGCCCTCGGCAACACCGACTACGCCCGCGACCTCTCGATCGTGGAGGGTCCCGTCGACCACCTCGACCACGCCTCCTACCAGCAGTTCTGGGGCGGCAAGGCGGGTATCGACGCGACGAAGAAGTGGCCCGAGGAGGGCTACACCCGCGACGGGGGCTGGCCGGACATGGTCCTCTCGGACCCGGAGACGGCGGCGACGGTCGACCGCCGGTGGAAGGAGTACGGCCTGTGAGTTCGGCATCCGCGGCGCTCCCGCAGCCGGGACGCACCAAAGCCTTCCTCCGCCTGGTGATGATCGAGCACTCGGTCTTCGCCCTGCCCTTCGCCTATATCGCCGCGCTGACCGCGATGTTCGAGCTGGACGGGAACATCCACTGGTGGCGGCTGCTGCTGGTCACCGTCTGCATGGTGGGTCTGCGCACCTTCGCCATGGCGGTGAACCGGATCATCGACCGCGAGATCGACGCGCGGAACCCGCGCACCGCCCAGCGCGAACTCGTCACCGGCGCGATGTCGGTGAAGCACGCCTGGACCGGCGCGCTGATCGCCCTGGTGGTCTTCCTCGGCTCGGCGGCCCTGCTCAACCCGCTCTGTCTCGCCCTGGCCCCGGTCGCCGTGGTCCCGATGGTGGTCTACCCCTACGGAAAACGCTTCACGAACTTTCCGCAGGCCATCCTCGGTCTCGCCCAGGCCATGGGCCCGATCGGCGGCTGGCTGGCGATCACCGGCGAGTGGTCCTGGGACGCGGTCGTCCTGGGCCTGGCCGTCGGCGTCTGGATCGGCGGCTTCGACCTGATATACGCCTGCCAGGACGTCGACACCGACCGTGAGATCGGCGTCAGGTCGGTCCCGGCCCGCTTCGGCATCCCCGCCGCGATCTGGGGCGCCCGCGGCTGCCACGCCGTCACCACGGCCCTGTTCGTCTGGTACGCCGTCGTCACGGACGCCGGTGCCTTCTTCTGGCTGGGCCTGCTGATCGTCGCGGGCGCGTTCGTCTACGAGCACACCATCGTCCGGCCGCACGACCTGTCCCGCCTGAACAGGGCGTTCTTCTCCACGAACGGCTTCATCGGCATCAGCCTCTTCGTGTGCGCGCTGATCGACCTGCTGGTGCGCGGCCTCACGGTGTAGTCCGGTCCCGAGCACCCCTTCGGTCGCCGGTACGCTCAAGGTGTGAACGCAGGAGAAACGCAGCGCGTGCCTTGGATCGTGGGGGTGTCCGGGGCGTCCGGTACGCCCTATGCCGCCGCCGTGCTGCGCGCGCTGCTCGCCGGGGGCGAGCGCGTGGACCTGGTCGTCAGCCGGGCCTCGCGGCTCACGCTGCTCGACGAGACGGGGATCTCCTTCCGGGACGCGCACTGGCGGGACGACCTGCGGGACTGGCTGGCGCGGGGCGCCGACGGGAAGCCGGACACCTTCGACGTCGACGTGGACGGGGACGCCGTGCGGTACTGGGCCGCCGGTGACCTGGCGGCGGGGCCGTCGTCGGGGTCGTATCCCGCGAAGGGGATGCTGATCGTGCCCGCCTCGACGGCCTGTGTCGCCGGAGTCGCGCTCGGACTGTCCAAGGATCTCCTCCAGCGGGCGGCGAGCGTCACGCTCAAGGAGCGCCGCACGCTCGTGGTCGCCGTCCGCGAGACCCCGCTGAACGGGCAGACCCTGCGTCAGCTCGTCGCTCTGGACGACGCGGGCGCGAGCGTCGTACCCGCCTCCCCGGCCTTCTACGCGGGCGCCACGCACATCCAGGACCTGGTCGACTTCGTCGCCGGCCGGGTTCTCGACGCGGCGGGCGTGCCGCACGGCCTCTACCGCCGGTGGAAGGGCGAACTGGGCGGCGGCACACGCCCCGCCTGAGCGGTGCCGGACAGCGGCACCGGCAGCACCTTCAGCATGTCACTCACTCTCAGACCTCTTCGTCGGAAGGCTCGATCGCATGGACGCCGTGGACAGGCAGCTCATCCAGGCCCTGAGGGAGAACGGCCGGGCCTCGTACGCGGAGCTGGGACGCCTCGTCGGCCTGTCGGGACCCAGCGTCACCGACCGCATCAACCGGCTGGAGGCGGCCGGCGTCATCACGGGTTACCGGGCCACGGTGAACGCCGCCTCGCTCGGCCTGGGTGTCACCGCCCTCATCGGCATCTCCCTCTCCGACGCCGCCGACCACGAGGACGTGGCCGCGCGGATGAAGGACCTCAGCGAGATCGAGGACTGCTGGTTCATCGCCGGCGACGACTCCTTCATGCTCAAGGTCCGGGCGAACGACGTCGACGGACTGGAGCGGATCATCCGGCGGCTGTCCGGGACGAAGGGCGTGTCCCGTACCCGTACGACCATCGTGCTCTCCACGAAGTGGGAGAACCGGGTCGGGGAGCTTCCGGAAGAGGTCTGACCGGTCGGGCGCGTTCGGCGCCGTCCGGGGGCACCACCCGCCCGAGGGGTGGGGGCGTACGGTTGACGAAGTCTGTCTCAGGGCGAACGGGAAGAGGTAAGGGCATGGACGTCGGGCTCAAGCGCGAGCTGGAGCAGAAGGTCAGGGCCGGTGAACGGCTGACCCGTGAGGACGGCATCGCGCTGTACGAGTCGGACGACCTGGCCTGGCTGGGCGGACTCGCGCACGAGGTGCGGACGCGCAAGAACGGCGACGTCGTCCACTTCAACGTCAACCGCCACCTCAACATGACGAACGTGTGCACGGCCTCCTGCGCGTACTGCTCCTTCCAGCGCAAGCCGGGGGAGAAGGACGCGTACACGATGCGCATCGAGGAGGCCGTCAAGCTCGCCAAGGCGATGGAGTCGGAGAACCTCACCGAGCTGCACATCGTCAACGGCCTGCACCCGAACCTGCCGTGGCGCTACTACCCGCGCTCCCTGCGCGAGCTGAAGGCCGCCCTGCCGGACGTGTCCCTGAAGGCCTTCACGGCAACGGAGATCCACCACTTCGAGACGATCTCGGGCCTGTCGGCGTCGGAGATCCTGGACGAGCTGATCGACGCGGGCCTGGAGTCGCTGACCGGCGGCGGCGCGGAGATCTTCGACTGGGAGGTCCGCCGGCACATCGTGGACCACCGCACGCACTGGGAGGACTGGTCGCGGATCCACCGCCTGGCGCACGAGAAGGGTCTGAAGACCCCGAGCACCATGCTGTACGGCCACATCGAGGAGCCCCGCCACCGCGTGGACCACGTGCTGCGGCTGCGTGAACTCCAGGACGAGACCGGCGGCTTCCAGGTCTTCATCCCGCTCCGCTACCAGCACGACTTCGTGGACATGAAGGACGGCAAGGTCCGCAACCGCCTTCAGGCCCGCACCCAGATGGCGACCGGCGCGGAGGCCCTCAAGACCTTCGCGGTCTCCCGCCTCCTTTTCGACAACGTCCCGCACGTCAAGGTCTTCTGGGTCATGCACGGCGTCCAGACCGCCCAGCTGGCCCTCCAGCACGGCGCGGACGACATGGACGGCTCGGTGGTCGAGTACAAGATCACCCATGACGCCGACAACTACGGCACCCCCAGCAAGCTGACCCGCGAAGACCTCCTCGACCTCATCCGCGACGCGGGTTTCCGCCCGGTGGAACGCAACACCCGCTACGAGATCATCCGCGAGTACGACGCCCCGGACCCCGCCCGCCGGGAGTCCCCGCAGCCGATGCGACTCTGACGGCCCCCGCCCCCGCCGCAAGGTCCGCCGCCGGGCGTGCTTCACTGGAAGGCGCCCCTTTGGGACCTTCGGGACCTTCGGACCTCCCCGGGAGGGGAGACCCAGAGACGGAAGAGTGGATTTAGGGATGCTTCGCTACACGCTGATGCGCCTCGGTGTCTTCGCCGGCTGCCTCGCGGCCGTCTGGGGGCTTGTCCGTCTCGGTGTCTTCCCGCGTGGCCTGGGCGACTCCAACGGCATGTGGATCATCCTGCTCTCGCTGGTGCTCTCCGCGCCGATCAGCTTCGTCCTGCTGCGCAAGGAGCGCGACCGAGCCTCGGAGACGGTGGTGCGCCGTGTGGACCGCATGAAGGCCGGCCTGGAGTCCAGCCGCTCCCAGGAGGACGAGACGGTCGACTCCGCCCACGCGCAGGGCCAGCCCTCGTAGGGTCCCCGGTACGGCGCTCGCACCGGTCGGTCATCGGCGGGCGCGCCGCCCTCGGGACCGGCGCCGAGCGGTGACCGCCGCTCGGTCTCGGCCGACTCGGGCCGGGGGACGCCTTCGCAGGGGAGTTCGGCCCTGCCGGCCGCAACTAGTCTTTCCCCATGGGTGCCGTGAAGACCAAGCGGATGCCGCGTGCGGTCCGTGAGCAGCAGATGCTGGACGCCGCCGTGGAGACCTTCGGGCGGCGCGGGTACACGGCCGCGTCGATGGACGAGATCGCCGAACTGGCGGGTGTGTCCAAGCCGTTGGTCTACCTGTACCTGAACTCCAAGGAAGACCTGTTCACCGCGTGCATCCGGCGTGAGGCGGAGGCGCTCGTCGGGGCGGTGCGCGCGGGCGTGGACACCCGCCTGCCGGCCGACCGCCGGCTCTGGGAGGGCCTGCTGGCGTTCTTCGCCCACACCGGCCGCCATCCGCACGCCTGGTCCGTCCTGCACATCCAGGCCCGCACCCACGGCGAGACCTTCGCCGCCGAGGTCACGGCGATGCGCGATGAGATCGTGGCGTTCGTGACCCAGCTGATCGTGGTCGCCGCCCGCGAGGCGCACCGTGACCCGGACCTCCCCGAACGGGAGGTGGCGGGCCTGGCCGAGGCCCTGGTGGGCGCAGCGGAGTCCCTGGCCGCCTGGGCCAACGCGTCCGGGTCGGTCACCCCCCGCCAGGCGGCGGCGACCTTGATGAACTTCGCCTGGGCAGGCCTCGGCAACCTCATGACCGGCCGCCCCTGGTCCCCACCGGAGTCCTGAACCGGGGGCGCTCAGTGAGCCGGGATCGCCGGCTCCACCCGCCCCCGCACGTGGGTTCGCCCCTCGTCTCCCGTGCCTCGCAGCTCGAACCGCCCCCCGTCCGCCGCGAAGGTCACCGTTCCGGGCAGCAGGACCGGCGCCCGGAAATCGACCCGGACGTGCGCGGCGGCCGGGGCGCTGTGGGCGGCGAGGCAGCGGGCCGCCGTCCACATGCCGTGGGCGATGGCGCGGGGCAATCCGAAGAGGCGGGCGGTGAGCGGGGAGAGATGGATCGGGTTGCGGTCCCCGGAGACGGCCCCGTACCGCCGCCCGACGTCGGCGCCGAGCCGCCACTCGCCGACCACGGGGAGGGAAGACCCGGCCGGGGAAGACCCCGCCGGGAGAGTCCCGGCCACGGCGTCCACGTCAGCCGGACCCTGGCCTGCGGCCTGCCCCCGCGTCCGGTGCCGGGCGAGATACGTGCTCTCCGACTCCCACACCACCTCCCCGCTCTCCCGCAGCTCGGTCACGACGACGGCCTCCGTGCCACGCCGGTGCGGGGCCAACCGCTCGACATGCACAGCGAGTTCGTACGTCCCCGTGGCCGGGACGGGCCGGTGCCGGGTCAGGGAGATCGAGGTGTGGACCAGACCGAGCAGCGGGAGCGGGAAGGCGCGGCCGCTCATGATGCGCATGGCCAGGGGGAAGCCCAGGACGTGCGGATAGGTGATCGGCAGGGCGTCGTCGCCGGTCGGGAAGCCGCACACCCGCTCGTAGGCGGCTAGCCGGGCCAGGTCGACGCGCAGGCCGGGCAGGACCAGCCGGCCGCCCGAGAAGTCGGCGCCGGGCCGGGGCCGCTTGAAGGGCGACAGGAGCGCGGCGCGTGCGAACAGCGGGCCGAGGGCCGGGGGTGCGGAGAGCGGCGGGGTCGTCACCGGGCCCGCTCCTCGCCCGCGAGGCGCCCGTTCCGGTCGGCCATGTCCATTTCTCCCGCCCTCTCGCCCGCCCTCTGCCCATTCCTTACTCTGGAGTAGGTTACCGCCGGTAAAGTCTCCGGCAAGTCCACCGGGCGACTTCGCGACAACCGCCCCCGGTGAATCTGAGGGTCACTCACGAACCCCTGGAGGTTGCACAGCCCCGGCCCACGGACGCCCCCGAATGCGCACAGGCCCCACACGTCAGCCCCGTACGATCCCCCTCCTGGCCGGGGGTAACCCCTTTCTGCGGTTCCGTCCCGGTTGAACGCCTCGGCACACGAGGCACGTACCTCATGCAGCAAGCAGTTCGGTCGCTGCACGCCCAGGGAGTCGCCCGTGTCCACCCCGCGTTCATCCACCCCGGCCTTCGCCGGTTACGACGCTCCCCCCGCCCTCGTGGAGCCCGAGACCCGCCGGCTGGACGGCGCCGTACGGGAGGTGTCGATGCCGGTGTTCGCGCGGCCGGTGACGCACGGCTCCCTCGCCGAACTGCCGTTCGACAACGCGGCGGCCGCCCCCGACGCGGTGGTCCTCAGCCGCAGGGACGCGGAGGGCCGGTGGACGGATGTGACGGCACGGCAGTTCGCGACCGAAGTCCTCGCCGTGGCCAAGGGGTTGATCGGTGAGGGTCTGATGCCGGGTGACCGCCTCGCCATCATGGCCCGTACGAGGTACGAGTGGACGCTGCTCGACTTCGCCGCCTGGGCGGCCGGACTGGTGACCGTCCCCGTCTACCCGACCTCGTCCGTCTTCCAGACCCGGTGGATCCTCCAGGACTCCGGCGCGGTGGCCCTCGTCACCGAGACGGGCGGGCAGGCGGCGGCCATCGGCCCCGAACGCGACCGGCTGCCCGACCTCCACCACATCTGGGTGATCGAGAAGGGTCACGTGGACCGCCTCGCCGAACTGGGCGAGCAGCACGTCCCGGAGGCCGAGACCGACATCCGCCGGGGCATGTTGGTCCCCGACACCCTCGCCACCCTCATCTACACCTCGGGTACCACCGGCCGCCCCAAGGGATGTGCGCTCACCCACGGGAACTTCTTCGCCGAGATCGACAACGCGATCGAGCTGCTGTACCCGGTGTTCAAGTCGTCCACCGACGACCTCTCCGTGCTCCTCTTCCTCCCCATGTCGCACGTCTTCGGCCGGATGGTCGCCATCGCCTGCGTCCGCGCCCGCGTCCGCCTCGGCCACGCCCCCAGCCTCAAGGCCGACCAACTCCTCCCGGACCTGGAAGCGTTCAGACCCACCTGCCTGCTCGCCATCCCGTACATGCTGGAGAAGATCTTCAACACGGCCCGCGCGAAGGCGGAGGCGGGCGGCCGGGTGTCCTCCTTCGACCGGGCGGTGAACACGGCCATCCGCTACGGCGAGGCGGTCGAGGCCCACAACGCGGGCACCGGAGGCGGCCCCGGCGCCGGCCTCCGCGCGGCCCGCGCCCTCTACGACCCGCTGGTCTACCGCCGTATCCGCAGCGCCATGGGCGGCCGGGTCCGGCACGCCATCTGCGGCGGCTCCCCGCTGGGCCGACGCCTCGCCGCGTTCTACGCCGGCGCGGGCATCGAGATCTACGAGGGTTACGGCCTCACCGAGACGACCGGCGCCTCGACCGTCACCCCACCCATGAAGCCCCGACTGGGCACGGTCGGCTGGCCGCTGCCCGGCACCAGGATCCGGATAGCGGCCGACGGCGAGATACTCATCGCCGGTGACCACGTCCTGCGCGGCTACTGGGACCCGGCGGCCGGCGGAGTCGTACCCGCCGCCCCCGACGGCTGGCTCGCCACCGGTGACATCGGCGAACTCGACGACGAGGGCTACCTCACGATCACCGGCCGCAAGAAGGAGCTGATCATCACCTCCGGCGGCAAGAGCGTCGCGCCCGCCCCGCTGGAGAACTGGCTGCGCTCGCACCCACTGATCTCCCAGGCCATGGTCCTCGGCGACGGCCGCCCGTACGTCTCCGCCCTGCTCACCCTCGACGCCGACGGCCTCACCCACTGGCGCCAGATGAACGGCAAGCACCCCGTCCCGGTGGAACTCCTCATCGGGGACGAGGAGTTGAACGGCGTCCTCCAGCGCGCGATCGACGAGGCCAACAAGCTGGTCTCCCGCCCCGAGTCGATCCGCCGGTTCGCCGTCCTGCCCGGCGACTTCACCGAGGCGGAGGGCCACCTCACCCCCTCGATGAAACTGCGCCGAGAGGCGATCCTGCGGGACTTCGGTGACGAGGTGGAGAGCCTCTACGGGCAGTGACCCCCACGGGCGGCAAAACGGTTCGCGGCACAGGTCCACGGCCGGGGAGGATGCCGCCCGTGAACGCCATCGAGTTCTTCCAGTACCCCTGCGCCGAAAGCCCGACCCACCCGGTGTGGGGAGTCAGGGTGGACGGCACGGACCTGCGCACGCTCGTAGGCGAGGCGACCCGCCCGCTGTGGCGCGCCGAACTGGCGGGGGAGTTCGACGGCGAGGCGGAGGACGAGAAGGAGACCGCCGAGCAGGTCCGCGTCCAGCACGGCGGCCTCGGCGTCGCCGAGTTCGAGGACCACTTCCGCACCGCCGGGCACGCCGTTCCTTTGCTCGGCTGCTCCTGCGGCATCTGGGGCTGCTGGCCCCTCATGGCCAAGGTCACCCTCACTCCCACGACGGTGACCTGGTCGGCCTTCCGCCAGCCGTACCGGGAGGAATGGGGGGAACTCGCGCTGGGACCCTACGAGTTCCCCCGGGAGGCCTACGAGTCCGCGGTGGGCGCTCCGCTGGCGCTGGGCGAGGACCCGCTGCCGTAGGGGAGGAAGTGGGCCCAGGCCGCGGGGGAGAGACCCAGGGTGGGGCCGGTGGGGTTCTTGGAGCCACGGACGTGGATGGTGGTGGCGCAGGCGGCCACTTCCAGGCATTCGCCGCCTCCGCCACTGCTGTAGCTGCTCTTGAACCAGCTGAGTTCCTGGGTACTCATAGACTTCCCCGCAGTTTGTCGATCAGGTCCAGCGACTCGCTGGGCCTGAGGGCCTGCGCCCTGAGGAGCCCGTAGCGCTCGCCCAGAACGCGAACTTCTTCCGCGTCCGAGATGAGTCGTGGATGCGTGTGGATCTCCACGTACGCTACCTGCTCCCCCTTCCGAACCGTCAGCAGGTTGAACGGGCCGTCCATGCTGGGCTGTTCCTCACGATCCATCGGCATCACCTGAAGTTCAACGGCTCGGAAGCTGCCGATGCGCAGAAGGTTCTGCAACTGTGCTGCGTGCACCTTCTCTCCACCGATCGGCCGGAGCAGCACGCTCTCATCCAGCACGAAACCGAACGTCGGCGACGGTCCACCTGGTTAGAGACAACAGGCCACGCTCAGTCACGTGAACTCCGAAATCTCCACCCAGATCTCCACCCCTCTCGGGGAGCTGACCCTCCGCCTCAGTTCCACGCCGAGGGGGGCCCGGCTGGCCCGGCGGATGACCGGGCAGCAGCTCGACGCCTGGGGATACCCGCACGACGGGGACGCCAACGACACCGCGCAGCACGTCGTCGCGGAGCTGGCCGCGAACGCCGTCACGCACGGCCGGGTGCCGGGCCGGGACTTCGAGCTACGGCTGCTGCTGTTCCCGGAGGGCACGCTGCGTGTCGAGGTGAGTGACACGCGCGGCGACCGGAAGCTGCGGTTCGTGACGGACCCGGACGCGGAGGGTGGCCGGGGCCTGGTGCTGGTCGCCCTACTCGCGAGGACGTGGGGCGTCGACGAGCGGGACGTGGGCAAGACGGTGTGGGCGGAGGTTCCGCTGACGACGCCAGGCCGCTCGACGCCGCCGCCCGGGCCCTGACTCCCCAGGACTCTCGCGCGACGGTCCCGGTCCGTGTCCGGTGGGGCCGGAAGGGGACCGTCGCGCCCGCAGGCGGCGGAGTGCCGTACGCTCCGGCTCCGGGGTCGCCGTGACGGGCCCGGCCGGGCCGGCGCCGGCTCGACGTCCGGCCCGCGATGACCCCGGCCACCTCGTGGCGCTCGACCCGGCAGGGGCTCGCTCCCTAGGCGCGCGCGACCAGGTAGGCCTGCGGAACCTTCTCGTCGAGTTCGGGCTCCGGTGCGCGGACCGTCCGGGAACGCACGGAGAAGCCGGCCTCGCCGAGCAGTTCGGCCATTTCCTCCGGCCTGCGGCGGTGGAAGTCCAGGGACACCGGGTGACCCCACGGCCGGTCGTGGTGCTTGGGCTCGTCGCCGACCTGGAAGGCCAGGAGAGCGTGGCCGCCGGGCTTGAGGACGCGCCGGAACCCGGCGAAGAGACGGGGCAGTTCCGCCACCGGTGTGTGGATGGAGGAGTACCAGGAGACGACCCCGTCCAGTGAGTCGTCGTCGTGCTCCAGCTCCAGCATCGAGCCCCGCTCGAACCGGATGCCCGGATTCTCCCGCCGGGCCACCGCCAGCATCGACTCCGACAGGTCCAGCCCGGACATGGACAGCCCCAGCGAGGCGAGGTGCCCGGTGACCCGCCCCGGCCCGCACCCGAGATCGACCACCTTCCCACCCGGTCCCACGAGTTCGGCGTACAGCGCGAACACGGCCCGGTCGTGGGGCAGCTTCGCGTGCAGGTCACGGAAGCGGTCGGAGTAGTCCTCGGCGACGGCGTCGTAGAAGGTGCGGGTCGCGGTGAGGAAGTCTGCGGCTTCGGTCATGCGCGGGACCGTAGCCGGTGCCACTGACACCGACGGCGGCACGGGCGCGGACCCGCCCTGCCACGGCTCAACCCACCCCCAGCGCCCGCAACCCCGCAGCCGTCACCGCCGCCCCCAGCACCACCACCGGGAACGGCGCCCGCCGCCACGCCAGCACCACGGCCACCAGCACCCCGGCCGGACGCGACCACCCCGCGAAGCCGCCGCCCTCGGTCAGGGCGCCGGTCGCCAGCAGCGCGGCCAGCAGCACCACCGCTCCCGCCGACGACAACTCCCGCACCCGCGCGGGCAGTACGACCCGCCCGTGCAACGCCGGCCCGACCAGCCGGAACGCGTACGTCCCCACCGTCAACACCAGAATCACGACGACCGACGCACTCATACGGCGGCCTCCTCACGGCCGTACAGAAACAGCCCGGCGAGTGCCGACAGGACCGGCACCCCGGCCGGGACGACCGGTGTCAGCGCCAAGGCCAGGGCGGCGCCGAAGGCCGCGGAACGCCGTAGCCGGGTGTCCTCGCGCAGCGCGGGCAGGACCAGGGCCACCAGGACGGCGGGGAAGGCGGCGTCTAGTCCGTAGGCGGCGGTGTCGCCGAGGGCGCCGCCGGCGAGCGCCCCGGCCAGCACACCGACGTTCCACACGGCGAACAGTCCGAGCCCGGAGATCCAGAAGGCCGCCCTGCACCGTCCGGGGTCGGACTGGGCGAGCGCGAAGGCGACGGTCTCGTCCGTGACGAGATGCGCGCCGAGAAGACGGGCCGCGCGACCGGGTCCCAGCAGATCGGCGACGGCCAGTCCGAACGCCACCGTCCGGGTGTTCAGCAGCAGCCCGGTCGCCGCCGCGGCGACCGGCCCGCCCCCGGCCAGCAGCACACCCACCGCGCTGAACTGCGCCGATCCCGCATACACCAGCACGGACATCGCCACCGGCACCCATACCGGAAGACCCCCGGCAACGGAGATCGCCCCGAAGGACACGCCGACCACCCCGCCGGCGAGCCAGACGAGTGAGCTGTCACGGACGAGGGCCCGGCGGACCGCGGGGGCGGCGGCCCAAGGGGTGCGGGGCGTCCGGGGGGAGCGGGGTGTGCGAGATGTTCGGTTCGGCGAACGCATGTTTTCTACAATGGACAGACCGGCCACTGTTCGTCAAGGCGAACGTCCGTACCGATGGAGCGAACAACATGTCCGACGCCGTACCCCCGCCTCCCGCCCCGTCCCCCACTCCGCCCCCCTCCCGCCTCCCTCTCGACTGGATCGCCGCGTCCCTGCGTCGCGAGCGCACCCGCGCCGGGCTGTCCCTCTCCGAACTGGCCAAGCGCGCCGGCATCGCCAAGTCCACGCTCTCCCAGCTGGAGGCGGCGAGCGGGAACCCGAGCATGGAGACGATCTGGGCGCTCGGCGTGGCCCTGGGTGTCCCGTTCAGCGTGCTGGTGGAGCCCCCGGTGTCCGCCGTGCGGGTCGTCAGGGCGGGGGAGGGGCCGACGGTCGCCTCGGAGCAGGCGCCCTACGTGGCGACCCTGTTGTCCGCGAGCCCGCCGGGCGCCCGGAGGGACCTCTATCACCTCCGCGCCGAACCGGGCGCGGCCCGCGTCTCGGAGCCGCACATCCCCGGCACGGTCGAGCATCTGATCGTGAGCACCGGGCGGGTGCAGGCGGGGCCGGTGGGGGAGACGGCGCGGCTGGAGCCCGGCGACTACATGACGTACCGGGGCGATGTGCCGCACTCGTACGAGGCGCTGCTGCCCGGCACGACGTTCGTGCTCGTCATGCAGCATGTGTAGGCGCCGTCACCAAAAGGCAGGAGCCCCGTCGCCTTGCGGCGCGGGGCTCCTTGGGTACTGCTCTCAGAGACTTGCGATCTCAGGGTTTGGCGCGATCAGACGGGGGTGACGTTCTCCGCCTGCGGGCCCTTCGGGCCCTGGGTCACGTCGAAGGAGACCTGCTGGTTCTCCTCGAGCGAACGAAAACCCTGCGCGTTGATCGCGGAGTAGTGGACGAAGACGTCGGGGCCGCCGCCCTCCTGGGCGATGAAGCCAAAGCCCTTTTCGGCGTTGAACCACTTCACGGTTCCGGTAGCCATAAGCCCTCCTTGGGCCCAAAGGGTTGCCCTGCTCCAGAACCCTGCAAGCGTGAAAGCAAGTGCCGCACAACTGCATACGTCTGAAAACGACAAGAGCCTGCGGTTACATGCTCCGCAGGCTCTGTACTGCAAGGGAAACCAAACTGCAACTTGCGGCGAGCCTAGCATGCAGGCGCCCGAAAGCAACAGAGGTCAAGATCACGTCACCCGGATGTTTGAAGATCCGGAAAAGGGGTTGACGCGGGCCGGTCAGGGGCCGGACTCCGGAGGCTGCCGGACGGGGTCTATCGTCGCGATGTGGACAATTCTCGCACCCGGCCGCGCGTCGGCCACATCCAGTTCCTGAACTGCCTGCCCCTGTACTGGGGGCTCGCGAGAACCGGCACCCTCCTCGACTTCGAGCTGACCAAGGACACCCCGGAGAAGCTCAGTGAGCAGTTGGTGCGGGGGGACCTCGACATCGGGCCCATCACCCTCGTCGAGTTCCTGAAGAACGCCGACGACCTGGTCGCCTTCCCCGACATCGCCGTCGGCTGCGACGGCCCCGTGATGTCCTGCGTGATCGTCTCGCAGGTGCCGCTGGAGGAGCTGGACGGCGCCCGCGTCGCCCTCGGCTCCACCTCACGCACCTCCGTGCGCCTGGCCCAGCTCCTGCTGTCCGACCGCTACGGCGTCCGGCCCGACTATTACACCTGCCCGCCGGACCTGAGCCTGATGATGCAGGAGGCCGAGGCGGCCGTACTCATCGGCGACGCGGCCCTGCGGGCGAACCTGCTGGACGGCCCGAAGTTCGGTCTCCAGGTGCATGACCTCGGCGCGCTCTGGAAGGAGTGGACCGGCCTGCCGTTCGTCTTCGCGGTGTGGGCGGCCCGCCGGGACTACCTGGAACGCGAGCCGGTCATCACCCGCAAGGTCCACGAGGCCTTCCTCGCCTCCCGCAACCTCTCCCTCGAAGAGGTCACCAAGGTCGCCGAACAGGCGGCCCGCTGGGAGGCCTTCGACGAGCGGGTCCTGGAGCGGTACTTCACCACCCTGGACTTCCGCTTCGGCCCCGCCCAGCTCGCGGCCGTCACCGAGTTCGCCCGCCGCGTCGGCCCGACGACGGGCTTCCCGGCCGACGTGAACGTGGAGCTGCTCCAGCCGTAACGACGGCACTAGGCTGCTGCCGGGCCTCACGGAGTCCACGGGGCCACGGGCGCACGGGGGAGGGTGGACGTCATGCAGCCGCTCGGTGTCGACGAACCCACCGAGGTGGGGCCCTACCGGCTGCTCGGCCGACTCGGCTCCGGCGGGATGGGCCGCGTCTACCTGGGCCGCAGCTCCGGAGGCCGGACGGTCGCCGTGAAGATCGTGCACCCCCACCTCGCGCTCGACGAGGAGTTCCGCGCCCGCTTCCGCCGCGAGGTCGACGCCGCCCGGCGGGTTGGCGGGGCCTGGACCGCGCCCGTCCTGGACGCCGACGCGACGGCGAACGTCCCCTGGGTCGCCACGGCCTACGCCGCCGGACCCTCGCTGGCCGCGGCGGTGGCGGACGGCGGCGCCCTGCCCGAGCACACGGTACGGGTGCTGGGGGCGGGCCTCGGCGAAGCGCTCGCGACCGTACACGGACTGGGCCTCGTGCACCGGGACGTCAAGCCGTCCAACGTCCTGCTCACCGTGGACGGCCCGCTGCTCATCGACTTCGGCATCGCCCGCGCGACGGACGGCACCGCGTCCCTCACCTCCACCGGCGTCTCGGTCGGCTCCCCCGGCTACATGGCGCCCGAGCAGATCCTCGGCACGAGCGTCTCCGGCGCGGCCGACGTCTTCTCCCTCGGCGCGGTACTGGCGTACGCGGCGACCGGTGAACCCCCGTTCCCCGGTGACTCCTCGGCCGCCCTGCTCTACAAGGTCGTCCACGAGCAGCCCGAACTGGGGTGCCTGGAGGGCGGGTTGCGCGACCTGGTCGCGGCCTGCCTGGCCAAGGACCCGGCCGCCCGGCCGGCCCCCGCGGAGGTCGCCCACCGGCTCGCTCCGGAGGGGGCGGCCCGGCTGGTCGCCTCGGGCTGGCTGCCGGGGAGGCTGGTCGAGCAGGTGGGGCGGAGCGCCGTACAACTGCTGAACCTGGAGGTGACGGGGGCGGGCACCGGGGCGGGTCCGGTGTCCGGACCGGTGGGGTTCAGCAGCGCTTCGGTGGGGGAGGCGCAGGCTCCGGTCACGGCGGGGCAGTTCGGGCCGGCGTCGGCCACGGTGCAGGCGGCGCGGGCTCCGGCCCCGGTGGGGGAGTTCGGGCCGGCACCGGTGATGCCGGATGCGGGGCCGGCGGCGCCGGGTGCGACGCCCGCGGTGTCCGTGCCGGGGGTCGCCGACGGCGACGGGCGGCCCGGCGGCCCCGGCAGGGTGTCCCTCTCCCTCGCGGCGGCCGCGACGCCCGGCGAGGACGGGCGCGGGCGGCGGCTGAGCTGCACCCTGGCACTCGCGGTCGCGGGCGCGCTCGCGGCGGTGACCGTGGGCTCGGTGCTCGTCCTCGACCTGATGCCGGGCTCGGGCTCCGACGACAACGACAGCGCCGCGGGCGACGACGCGTCCTCCCGGCCTCCGGCGGCCACCGCCCCCCCTGCCCCGTCCGGGGCGGTCCCCGCCGCCTACGTCGGCACCTGGGAGGGCCAGGGCAGCGGTCTGGGCGGGCGGCTCCCGATGGGCACCTTCCGCCTCACGGTGAAACAGGCCGCCGTGGGAGAGGAGTTGGGGCGTCTGCGTCAGACGGACGTGCTCGGCGGCGTCTGCCTCGACGTCCTGACCCTGAAGAAGACGACCTCGAAGGAACTGATCGCCACCTCCGTCGGCGCCGAGACCAACCACAGCGGCTGCAACCCGGCTGCCCACACGGTGCGGTTGGCGCGGACGGGCGACGATCTGACGTACCGGTCGCAGAGTTCGGCCGAGGGCGATCCGGTGGCGCGGATGACACGGGTCGACTAGGGCGTGTGTCGTGCGTGCCAGGCGTCGCGGGACGGACGGGCCTTTCGAGACGCGCCCTGGCCGGCACCTCGGATGACGAACCAGGAGAGGCGGAGTTCTTGACCGTCGCATCGATCGACGCCCTGCTGACCGCCCTCGCCGTGGTGTGGGGCGCGGCGACGGGAGCGGTGCTGCCCCGGGCGGCGTACCGGTTCTCGGTGGAACTGGAACTGGAACTGGAACTGGAGGAGGGAGAGGGGGAGGGGTCCGGAGCCGTCGAACCGGGTTGGCATCGGGCCTGCCCCGCCGGGCACCCGCTGCGCGGCTGGCTCGGTCCCGCCCGCTGTCCGCGGTGCCCCGATTCGCCGTACGGCCCCGGCGCCCCGCGTCTCTCCCTCGTCACCGCGCTCCTGTGCGCCGGCCTCGCGCTCGCCACCGGGATCCGGCCCGAGTTGGCCGTATGGCTGGCGTTGGCGCCCGTCGGCGTGCTGCTCGCGGCCGTCGATCTGCGGGTGAGGCGGCTGCCCGACCCCCTGACCCTGCCCCTCGCGGCCGCCGCCCTCGCCCTGCTCGGCGTGGCCGCGCTGCTGCCCGAGCACGCCGGTGACTGGACGACGGCCCTGCTGGGGTCCCTCGCGCTCGGCGCCGGCTACCTCGTGCTGCACCTCATCAATCCGGGCGGCATGGGCTTCGGTGACGTGAAGCTCGCCCTCGGCGCGGGCGCGGTCCTCGGCTGGTACGGCTGGGCGACGGTCATGCTGGGGACCTTCGCCGGGTTCCTGTTCGGCGCGCTGTACGGCGGCGTGCTCCTGCTCGCAGGCCGGGCCGGGCGCAGGACGGCGATCCCGTTCGGGCCGTTCCTGATCGCCGGTGTGTACGCCGGTGTGCTGATGGGGGCGTACGCGGCCTGAGGTGAGCCGGTCGAAGGCGCTGGCGTAGGCTGGCCGGGTCCGTCCACAACCCTTGACGAAAGGGACGCTCCGGTGACCGAGAAGGCCGACCTTCAGTCCGTCCTCGACCGTGCCGCCGAGGGTGGGCGGATCACCCCCGAGGAAGCGCTCGACCTCTACCGTGACGCGCCCCTGCACGCGCTGGGCTCCGCCGCCGACGCCGTACGCCGCCGCCAGTACGCCGGCATCGAGCACATCGCGACGTACATCATCGAGCGGAACATCAACTACACGAACGTGTGCGTCACGGCGTGCAAGTTCTGCGCCTTCTACGCGGCGCCGAAGGACACGGCCAAGGGCTGGACCCGCGACCTGGACGACATCCTGCGCCGGTGCGCGGAGACCGTCGAACTCGGCGGCACCCAGATCATGTTCCAGGGCGGACACCACCCGGACTACGGCGTCGAGTACTACGAGAAGCACTTCTCCGCCATCAAGAGGGAGTTCCCGCAGCTCGTCATCCACAGCCTGGGGGCGAGTGAGGTCGAGCACATGGCGCGGATCTCGAAGGTGTCCGTCGAGGAGGCGATCCAGCGCATCCACGCCGCGGGTCTCGACTCCTTCGCCGGTGCCGGCGCCGAGCTGCTCCCCGCCCGCCCGCGCAAGGCGATCGCCCCGCTGAAGGAGTCCGGCGAGCGCTGGCTGGAGATCATGGAGACCGCGCACAACCTCGGCGTGGAGTCCACGTCGACCATGCTGATGGGCACCGGGGAGACCAACGCCGAGCGCATCGAGCACCTGCGGATGATCCGTGACGTACAGGACCGGACGGGCGGCTTCCGCGCCTTCATCCCGTACACCTACCAGCCCGAGAACAACCACCTGAAGGGCCGCACCCAGGCGACCCTCTTCGAGTACCTGCGGATGATCGCGATCGCCCGCCTCTTCCTCGACAACGTCCGTCACATCCAGGGCTCCTGGCTGACCACGGGCAAGGAGGTCGGCCAGCTGTCGCTGCACTACGGCGCGGACGACCTCGGCTCGATCATGCTGGAGGAGAACGTCGTCTCCTCCGCCGGTGCCAAGCACCGCTCCAACCGCCTGGAGATCATCGACCTGATCCGCAAGGCGGGCCGCGTCCCGGCGCAGCGCGCGACGACGTACGAGCACCTCGTCGTGCACGACGACCCGGCGAACGACCCCGTCGACGAGAGGGTCGTCTCGCACATCTCCTCCACCGCGATCGAGGGCGGCACCGCGCACCCCGAGCTGAAGCTGCTGGCCTCCAACTGACCCGCCCGTGCTGACGATCCACGCGGCGGACGAGGTCCGCCACGTCTGGGACGACGACCCGGCGCCGGTCGGGGGCGGTGCCGTCGCCGTCCAGGGGATCCGGGTGGCGGGTGTGGGGCCCCTCGCGGAGCTGGAGGCGCGGTTCCCCGGCGCGCGGGTCCGGCACTGGCCCGGTGTGCTCGGTCCCGCGCACATCCACGACGGTCCCCTGCCGGACGCCCCGAGCCCGCGCGAGCGGATCCACGCGGTGCTGAAGCTCGGCGCGGTGGCCGTCCTCGCCGAGCACGCCGGCTCACCCGAACTCCGGTCCGCCGCCGAGCGCAACGACGTCGTGGTGCTGTCGCGGGTCCGGCCCACCGCGATCGTCGAGAACGGCCGCGCCGACCTCGCCGTCTTCGACGAGAACGGCACGTGCGTCGCCACGGTGTGTGCGGGGCGACTGGTGCACCGACGGCGGTGATCGGCCGTGCGGTGACCGGTCGGCTGCCGCCGCGGCGTGACCTGCCGGGTGTCCAGGGGCCTGCCGGGTGTCCAGAGGACGGTGACCGGTCATGTGGTGACCGGTCATGTGGTGACCGGTCGGCTGCGTCCGGCGGCGCCGGCCTGCGGGGTGCCTCAGCCCTCGCCAGGCGGAGAAGACCTCCGCGAACGCCGGCGGACTCTGCTCCACCCCACTGCAATGGGTCATCGCGTCGAGGCTGCTGCCATGACGGCCGACCCCCTGCTGCCACAATGGGCGGGTGACCCGTGCTTCCCTGAACAAGCAGCCCCGCGAAGTCGCCTCCATGTTCGACCGCGTGGCGGAGCGGTACGACCTCACCAACGACGTCCTCTCGCTCGGCCAGGACCGCAGATGGCGCAAGGAGGTCGCGCGCGCGGTCGACGCCCGTCCCGCGCAGAAGGTCCTCGACCTGGCCGCGGGCACGGCCACCTCCTCGATGCCCTTCGCCCGCACCGGCGCCTACGTCGTCCCCTGCGACTTCTCCCTCGGCATGCTCCAGGTCGGCAAGCAGAAGCATCCCTGGCTGCCGCTCACCGCGGGCGACGCGACGAAGCTGCCTTTCAAGGACGACACCTTCGACGCCGTCACCATCTCCTTCGGGCTGCGCAACGTGCAGGACTTCGACGCGGCCCTGCGGGAGATGTACCGGGTCACGCGGCCCGGCGGACGCGTCGTGATCTGCGAGTTCTCGCACCCGACCTGGGCGCCGTTCCGTCAGGTCTACACCGAGTACCTGATGCGGGCGCTGCCCCCGGTCGCCCGCGCGGTGTCCTCGAATCCCGACGCGTACGTCTATCTCGCCGAGTCCATCCGCGCCTGGCCGGACCAGCCGGCCCTCGCCGAGCACCTGCGCGGGGCCGGCTGGTCCAAGGTCGCCTGGCGCAACCTCACCGGCGGCGTGGTCACCCTGCACCGGGGCTTCAAAGTCGACTGAGCCACCCGACGGCCGGGCGCTCCCCGCCCGCGGCTACCTGGGGACCGGGCTCGAAGAGGTCTTCCGGCGCGTGCGTTTCGCGCCGCATCCCGCAGCTGCCCGGCGCCGGCAGCCGCGGCTCGCGGACGCCCGCGCCTCCGCCGCCCTCCCCGTCGGCGAAGTCGAACCACACGGTGACGACGGCCCCGCGCGGCACCTCGGCACCGGGCGGCGGGCACTGCCGTACGACGTGGTCGACGACGGTGCGGTGGAAGTCGGGCCGGTCGGGCGCGGCCAGCAGCACTCCCCGCGCGGTGGCCGCTTCGCGCGCGTCCCTGGCCATCAGGCCGACGAGCCTCGGTACGCGCACCTCGGGTGGTGTGGGTCGTATGCGCACGGATGTCACCCCCAGCGGTACCGGCAGCGCAACCGCCGGGGGGGGGGGTGCCGTCGGGCAGCTCTCGGTATCTTCCGTGACGATCCACTACTGAAGGTCACGAAAGGGGAGTCGGGGCCTCTACAGGTCCAGCCGGTAGCAGTGCCCCTCCTGCCCCGACCCAGGGGTGGTGAACACGTCGGCGCGCCGCATGCCGAGCCGCTGGGTGACGGCGATGGACCGGGTGTTGCGCGCGACGACCATGGCCACCACGCTCGGCACCCCCGCGTCCCGCACCCGCTCCAGCGTCATCCGCGCCGCCGCCGTGACGTACCCCCGGCCCCAGTACTCCCGGCCGAGCCGCCAGCCGATCTCGATCTCACCGGTCGGGCCCCACTCCCGCTCCCAGGGCTGGGCGCCGGTGAAGCCGATGACCCGTCCCGACTCGTCGAGCATCGTCCACAGGCAGAATCCGCGCTCGGCGTCGTGCCGGCGCTGGCGGGCGGTGAGCTCCTCGTAGACGGAGAGCCCCGCGGAACGGCCGCCGTGGAACTCCATGACCTCGGGATGGTCGAAGACCCGGTGCCACGCGACCGCGTCCTCGTCCGTGGGGACGCGCAGCCGTACTACGGGCGGAACTCGGTTCACGGGGGCAGCCCTTCAGCAGGTCGATCAATTCTCCCGAATAGACTGCCCATGTCCAGTGCCGGTCGGCACGTAGTTCCGAACCTTGGGGAGAACCCGCCGTGACCGAGCCCCTCTCCGAAAACAGCGCCGACGTGATCGTGGTCGGCGCGGGGCCAGCGGGCTCCACGACCGCGTACCACCTCGCCAAGGCCGGTCTCGACGTACTCCTGCTGGAGAAGACCGAATTCCCGCGCGAGAAGGTCTGCGGCGACGGCCTCACCCCGCGCGCCGTCAAGCAGCTCGTCGCCATGGGGATCGACATCTCCGAGGAGGCCGGCTGGCTGCGCAACAAGGGGCTGCGCATCATCGGCGGCGGCGTCCGCCTCCAGCTGGACTGGCCGGATCTCGCCTCCTTCCCGGACTACGGCCTCGTCCGCAAGCGGGACGACTTCGACGAGCAGCTCGCCCGCCAGGCCCAGAAGGCGGGCGCCCGCCTCTACGAGCGCTGCAACGTCGGCGCGCCCATCGTCGACGACCGCACCGGCCGGATCACCGGCGTGCACGCCAAGCTCGGCGAGGAGAAGCGCGAGGTCACCTTCCGCGCCCCGCTCGTCGTCGCCGCCGACGGCAACTCCACCCGCCTCTCCCTGGCGATGGGCCTGCACCGCCGCGAGGACCGCCCGATGGGCGTCGCGGTGCGCACCTACTTCACCAGCCCCCGCCACGAGGACGACTACCTCGAGTCCTGGCTCGAACTCTGGGACCGGCGAGGGCCGGGCGAGGACCGTCTGCTGCCGGGCTACGGCTGGATCTTCGGCATGGGCGACGGCACCTCCAACGTCGGCCTGGGCGTCCTCAACACCTCCGACTCCTTCAAGGAACTGGACTGGCGCGAGGTCCTGAAGGCCTGGTGCGCCTCCATGCCGCAGGACTGGGGCTACACGCCGGACAACATGACCGGCCCCATCCGCGGCGCCGCACTGCCGATGGCCTTCAACCGCCAGCCGCACTACACCCGCGGCCTGCTGCTCGTCGGCGACGCCGGCGGCCTGGTGAACCCCTTCAACGGCGAGGGCATCGCCTACGCCATGGAGTCCGGCCAGCTCGCCGCCGACGTCATCGTCCAGGCCCACGCCCGCTCGACGCCTTCGGGCCGCGAACTCGCGCTCCAGCGCTACCCCCGCGTCCTCAAGGACACCTACGGCGGCTACTACACACTGGGCCGCGCCTTCGTGAAGCTCATCGGCAACCCGAAGGTCATGAAGATCGCGGCCCAGCGCGGCCTGACGCACCCGCTGCTGATGAAGTTCACGCTCAAGATGCTCGCCAACCTCACCGACCCCACCGGCGGCGACGCCATGGACCGCATCATCAACGGTCTGAGCAAGGTCGCTCCGAAGGCCTGACCGGGCGGGTGCGGCGACGGCGTGGCGGGGCTGTGCGGGCCGTGCGCCCGCGGCGGAGCCACCGACGCGCACCGGGCGGCACCGGCGCGGTCCCGGGCGGCCGTACGGCCGGTGGCGGTGTGATCAGGCGGTGAGCGTCCGCCGCCCGGCGGCCCGGCGGGCGGGGACCTCCTCCCGTCGGTCCGCCACCTGCCGCGGCTCCTTCTGCCCCCGCCGGGAGAGCCGGAGCGACTCCTCAGGGGTCCGGCGCCGGAGCCGGTCGACGCGGCCCGCAGGCGGCTGCTCGAAGACATCGAGAGCCGGCGGTCCGGGAGCCGGCCTCGCGGCGAACCACGGGGCCGATCTGCGACTGTCCGTCCACGCCCGCCGGACCATACCGGTTCCCGGCGTGCCGGACACCTCGTTCGTCAACGACGGCACGGGGTCCTTCGTGTGATCGAGGACGTTCGGTGCTTCACGTGATCGAGGGGGCGGGGGGCCTTCGCGCGGTCGAGGGGGCGGGGGCTTCTTCGCGCGCTGCCTCGCCCGCCGGAGCGGCCGGGTGAGAGAGCCCGAAGGGCCGCAGCCCCCGAGCGGCTGCGGCCCTTCCGGATGGGTCCGTGCGTGCGGACCGGCGCGTGTCAGAGCACGCGCACCGCACCCGACGCCGGGTAACCGGACAGATCCTGGATCACCACGCCCTTGGACGGGTTGGCCGCGTCGAGGTACTGGCCGCCCCCGATGTAGACGCCCACGTGGTACGCGGAACCCTTCCCGCCCCAGTACAGGATGTCGCCGACCTGAAGGTCGGACAGCGACACGTCCGTGCCGAACATCGACTGGTCCTGCGAGACGCGCGGGAGGTCCACACCGACCTCACGGAACGCGGCCTGCACCAGGCTCGAACAGTCCCAGGCGTTGGGGCCGGTGGCGCCCATGACGTACGCGTCGCCCACCTGTGCCCGGAGGAAGGAGATGACCGTCGCGACGCTGCCGCTGGCCGGAGCGGAGACGGTCGTCGAGGTGGACAGGGTGGTCCGCTCCGAGGAACGGGACACGGCGGCCTCAGCGGCAGCCTTGCGGGCCTCCTCGGCCTTCTTCTTCTTCGCCTCGGCCTTCTTGGCGGCGTCGAGGTCCTTCTTGGCCTCCTTGGCGGCCGCGGCGGCGGCCGCGTCGCGCTCCGCCTCGAGCTGGTAGTTCGCGGCGGCCTGCTGCGTGGCGTTCGCGGACTGTGCGACCTGTGCGGCCACGTCGCCCGTCAGGACGGGCAGTTCGAGCGTCTGCGTCACCGGCTCGGCGGCGTTGGCCGATCCGGCCGCGGCGGCCACGGCCAGCGAGCCGAGAACACCACTGGCGACTCCGGCGCGCATCGCGATCGTCGACGCGCTGCGGCGGGGTTTCCGGTGGCTGCGTATGTGAGCGGTGTGGGACATGGGTACAAGCGGTATCAGGGGCTCCTCCATACCTTCAAGAAACGTGTGCTGCGCCACAATTACTCAATGGGGACCCCGAACACCTGCCGCAGCGCTCTTCACTGACGCCGTAACGGACAAAGCGGACTCGGGCGATCATGCCTGTGATCATGGGCTTTCGTCGTTACGTCCGGATTGCTCCGCGCCTACCACTGGTGGAGATCGTTGGCCAAGCCCGGCTCTCGGGCGCCACCCGCGAGTGTGGCGGAGGTCACGGAACGATTAACGGAGAGCCCGCGTCCGCCGCGTGCGGCACGACCGGTTCCGCTCGTGAACGCGCGCACGCGTCCACACCGGTCCCCGCGACTCCCTCTGATGTGTGAACGCGCCCTCTATCAAGACACCCCGCCCCATGCCAATTTGCATGCAGCAGAACCCTCTTGATATAGAGACGCCCCTCGCGACCTGCGGTGACGAGCGAAAATGTCACTTCTTGTGATCACTCTGACGCTTCGCGTACGAAGATCACTGCTGATATGACTTCATGATCCTTCGTCAGGTGGTGGAGATCACAAAGCTTGTGCAATACCCCGTGTCGCAGATCACAGAGCGGCAGGCATAGGATGCGAGGCAGTTGGGCTTGTGACCTGCTTCACATGTTCGCGATCTTCGTCAGGACGGCGAGGGCCGCGGAGCCGGTGAGGCGGATTGCGAGTCCCCGACATCGCCAGCAGTCAGTGCCGACTGAGAGGAGCGAGGAGCGGTGAACGCGTATGCGCCCATCCTCGTACTGGGAGCCCTCGGGGCAGGCTTTGCGATCTTCTCCGTGGTCATGGCCACGCTGATCGGGCCGAAGCGGTACAACCGCGCCAAGCTCGAGGCCTATGAGTGCGGTATCGAGCCGACCCCCACGCCGGCCGGCGGCGGGCGCTTCCCCATCAAGTACTACCTGACGGCGATGCTCTTCATCGTCTTCGACATCGAGATCGTCTTCCTCTACCCCTGGGCCGTCACCTTCGACGCCCTCGGGGTTTTCGGGCTCGTGGAGATGTTGCTCTTCGTGCTCACCGTCTTCGTCGCCTACGCCTACGTGTGGCGACGCGGCGGCCTGGAATGGGACTGAGGGGCCTTTAAGTCATGGGACTCGAAGAAAAGCTGCCGAGCGGTTTCCTGCTGACCACCGTCGAGCAGGCCGCGGGCTGGGTGCGCAAGGCGTCGGTCTTCCCCGCCACGTTCGGCCTCGCCTGCTGCGCCATCGAGATGATGACCACCGGCGCCGGCCGCTACGACCTGGCGCGCTTCGGCATGGAGGTCTTCCGGGGTTCGCCCCGCCAGGCGGACCTGATGATCGTGGCCGGCCGGGTCAGCCAGAAGATGGCGCCGGTGCTGCGGCAGGTCTACGACCAGATGCCGAACCCGAAGTGGGTGATCTCCATGGGGGTGTGCGCCTCCTCGGGCGGCATGTTCAACAACTACGCGATCGTCCAGGGCGTCGACCACATCGTCCCCGTCGACATCTATCTCCCGGGTTGCCCGCCGCGCCCCGAGATGTTGATGGACGCGATCCTCAAGCTCCACCACAAGATCCAGAACTCCAAGCTGGGCGTGAACGCCGAGGAAGCGGCCCGCGAGGCGGAGGAAGCGGCGCTCAAGGCCCTGCCCATGATCGAGATGAAGGGGCTGCTGCGGTGAGCGACGCCAACGGCACCGGCGCGGGCGCCGAGGGAACCAACCCCGACAAGGACCTCTCCGCCTCCAACCTCCCCGGCCAGCGCGGCCAGGGCGGCGAGGAGATCCGCGTGCAGCGCGGCATGTTCGGCGCCAACAACGGTGGCGACACCTCCGGTTACGGCGGCCTGGTCCGCTCGGTACGCCTGCCCGGTGCGACCGCCCGCCCCTACGGCGGCTGGTTCGACGAGGTCGCCGACGAACTCGAGGGCGCGCTGGAGGAGCAGGGGCTCCTCCCCGAGAACGCGATCGAGAGGACGGTCGTCGACCGCGACGAACTCACCTTCCACATCGAACGCGAACACCTGGTCCGCGTCGCCCGCACCCTGCGCGACGACCCGGCCCTGCGCTTCGAACTCTGCACAGGCGTGAGCGGTGTCCACTACCCGAACGACAAGGGCCGCGAACTGCACGCCGTCTACCACCTGCGCTCGATCACCCACACCAGGGTGATCAGGCTCGAGGTCAGCGTCCCGGACTCCGACCGCCACATCCCGTCCCTGGTCTCCGTGTATCCGACCAACGACTGGCACGAGCGCGAGACCTACGACTTCTTCGGGATCGTCTTCGACGGTCACCCGGCCCTGACGCGGATCATGATGCCGGACGACTGGCCGGGCCACCCGCAGCGCAAGGACTACCCCCTCGGCGGCATCCCCGTCGAGTACAAGGGCGCCCAGATCCCGGCTCCGGACCAGCGGAGGTCGTACTCGTGAGCACTCCCCACCCGTCGCCCGGCCACCACCCCTCATCGAGTCCCTCCGGGGCCACCTCCTCGACGGCATCGGCACGCGAGACCACCGAGGGCACCGTGTACACGGTCACCGGTGGCGACTGGGACGAGGTCGTGCAGTCCGCGGCCCGCGCCGACGACGAACGCATCGTCGTCAACATGGGGCCCCAGCACCCCTCCACCCACGGTGTGCTCCGCCTGATCCTGGAGATCGACGGCGAGACGGTCACCGAGGCCCGCTGCGGCATCGGCTACCTGCACACCGGCATCGAGAAGAACCTCGAGTTCCGCACGTGGACGCAGGGCACCACCTTCGTGACGCGCATGGACTACCTGACGTCCTTCTTCAACGAGACCGGCTACTGTCTCGCCGTCGAGAAACTCCTCGGCATCGAGGACCAGATCACCGAGCGAGCCAAGATCATCCGGGTCCTCCTGATGGAGCTGAACCGGATGTCCTCGCACCTGGTGTGCATCGCCACCGGTGGCATGGAACTCGGTGCCACCACGATCATGATCTACGGATTCCGTGATCGTGAACTGATTCTCGACATCTACGAACTCATCACCGGCCTGCGGATGAACCACGCGTACATCCGCCCCGGTGGACTCGCCCAGGACCTCCCGCCCGGCGCGGTGGACCAGATCCGCGAGTTCGTGAAGAAGATGAAGAGGAACCTCCCGGAGTACGACAAGCTCGCCACCGGGAACCCCATCTTCAAGGCCCGCATGCAGGACATCGGCTACCTCGACCTGGCCGGCTGCATGGCCCTCGGCGCCACCGGCCCGATCCTGCGCGCCACGGGCCTGCCGCACGACCTGCGCAAGAGCCAGCCCTACTGCGACTACGAGACGTACGACTTCGACGTCCCGACCGCCGACTCCTGCGACGCCTACGGCCGCTTCCTGATCCGCCTGGAGGAGATGCGCCAGTCGGTCAGGATCGTCGAGCAGTGCCTGGACCGGCTCCAGCCCGGCCCGGTCATGGTGCCCGACAAGAAGATCGCCTGGCCCGCCCAGCTCGCCCTGGGCCCGGACGGTCTCGGCAACTCCCTCGACCACATCAAGAAGATCATGGGCACCTCCATGGAGGCCCTGATCCACCACTTCAAGCTGGTCACCGAGGGCTTCCGGGTCCCGCCGGGGCAGGCGTACGCGGCCGTCGAATCCCCCAAGGGCGAACTCGGGGTGCACGCCGTGTCCGACGGCGGCACGCGCCCCTACCGGGTCCACTTCCGCGATCCGTCCTTCACCAATCTTCAGGCCATGGCGGCGATGTGCGAAGGCGGCCAGGTCGCCGACGTGATCGTCGCCGTGGCGTCCATCGACCCCGTGATGGGAGGCGTCGACCGGTGACCACCTCTTCTTCCGAGCGGGGCGTCAGCCTGGGCATGCCCGAGCTGCCCGCGCCCGCCTACCCGGACGACGTCCGAGCCCGGCTGGAGACCGACGCGCGCGAGATCATCTCCCGCTACCCCGACTCCCGCTCCGCGCTCCTGCCGTTGCTCCACCTCGTGCAGTCGGAGGAGGGACATGTCACGCGCACCGGGATGCGGTTCTGCGCGGACGTACTGGACCTGACCACCGCCGAGGTCACCGCGGTCGCCACCTTCTACACCATGTACCGGCGCCGGCCGAGCGGTGACTACCAGGTGGGCGTCTGCACCAACACCCTCTGCGCGGTGATGGGCGGGGACGCCATCTTCGAGGCGCTCCAGGACCACCTCGGCGTCGGCAACGGCGAGACCACCGACGACGGCAAGGTCACCCTGGAGCACATCGAGTGCAACGCGGCCTGTGACTACGCGCCGGTCGTGATGGTCAACTGGGAGTTCTTCGACAACCAGACCGTGCAGAGCGCGAAGCGCCTGGTGGACGACCTGCGCGTCGGCCGTACCGTCTCACCCACGCGTGGGGCGCCGCTGTGCACCTTCAAGGAGACCGCCCGGATCCTGGCGGGCTTCCCCGACGAGCGCGAGGGCGCCGTCGACGCGAGCGGCAGCGCGGGACCGGCGTCGCTGGTCGGTCTTCGCCTGGCGAAGGGAGAGACCGCACCGGCGCGCGTGGTCCATCCACGCGACGGCGGACCGCACGACGCGCCGCAGGACCGGACCGTGCACGACCCGTCGCCGTCGCAGCACCTCAGTTCGCACGACGCGCCGCAGGACACGTCGGCCTCCGACCCGGCCCACCCGGCAGGGCCCACCGCCGAGGAGGGGGAGTGATGACCTTGGCAGCCGAACTGAAGGACACCGGCCCCGAGAAGCTGCTCGCGCCCGTGCTGTCGGCCTTCTGGGACGAGGACAGGTCCTGGACGCTGGACGTCTACCGAAGGCACGAGGGGTACGAGGGACTCCGCAAGGCGCTCGCCATGTCGCCGGACGACCTGATCGCGTACGTGAAGGAATCCGGTCTGCGCGGCCGCGGTGGCGCGGGTTTCCCCACGGGAATGAAATGGCAGTTCATTCCCCAGGGAGATGGAAAGCCGCACTATCTGGTCGTCAACGCCGACGAGTCGGAGCCGGGAACCTGCAAGGACATCCCGCTCCTCTTCGCGAACCCGCACAGCCTCATCGAGGGCATCGTGATCGCGTGCTATGCCATCAGGTCGTCTCATGCCTTCATCTATCTGCGGGGTGAAGTCGTCCCGGTTCTGCGGCGGTTGCACGAGGCCGTGCGCGAGGCCTACGCGGCGGGCTTCCTCGGCGAGAACATCCTGGGCAGCGGACTCGACCTCGAACTCACCGTGCACGCCGGCGCCGGCGCGTACATCTGCGGTGAGGAGACCGCGCTGCTGGACTCGCTCGAAGGCCGCCGTGGCCAACCGCGGCTGCGTCCCCCTTTCCCTGCCGTCGCGGGCCTCTACGCGTGCCCGACTGTGGTGAACAACGTCGAGTCGATCGCGTCGGTTCCCGCCATTCTGCAGAACGGGAAGGAATGGTTCAGGTCGATGGGCAGCGAGAAGTCCCCGGGCTTCACGCTCTACTCGCTCAGCGGCCATGTCGCCAGTCCCGGCCAGTACGAGGCCCCCCTCGGCATCACCCTCCGTCAGCTCCTGGAGATGAGCGGCGGCATGCGACCGGGCCACCGCCTCAAGTTCTGGACACCGGGCGGGTCCTCGACCCCGATGTTCACCGACGAGCACCTCGACGTCCCTCTCGACTACGAAGGAGTGGGTGCCGCGGGCTCCATGCTCGGCACGAAGGCACTCCAGTGCTTCGACGAGACGACCTGCGTCGTGCGAGCGGTCACCCGCTGGACCGCGTTCTACGCCCACGAGTCCTGCGGCAAGTGCACACCCTGCCGTGAAGGCACCTACTGGCTGGTGCAGCTGCTGCGGGACATCGAGGCAGGCAAGGGCGCCATGTCCGACCTCGACAAGCTCAACGACATCGCCGACAACATCAACGGCAAGTCCTTCTGCGCCCTCGGCGACGGTGCCGCCTCGCCGATCTTCTCCTCGCTCAAGCACTTCCGCGAGGAGTACGAGGAGCACATCACGGGCCGCGGCTGCCCCTTCGACCCGGCCAAGTCGACGGCCTGGGCCGACCGCACGGAGGTGAACGCATGACGGTGACCACCAGCGCTCCCTCCGGGGGCGGAGAGGCGGCTCTCCCGCCGGAAGAACTCGTGACGCTGACCATCGACGGCGCGGAGATCAGCGTGCCCAAGGGCACCCTGGTCATCCGGGCCGCCGAACAGCTCGGCATCGAGATCCCGCGCTTTTGCGACCACCCTCTCCTAGACCCGGCCGGCGCCTGCCGCCAGTGCATCGTCGAGGTCGAGGGCCAGCGCAAGCCGATGGCCTCCTGCACGATCACGTGCACGGACGGGATGGTGGTGAAGACCCAGCTCACCTCTCCGGTGGCCGAGAAGGCCCAGCACGGCGTGATGGAGCTGCTCCTCATCAACCACCCGCTGGACTGCCCGGTGTGCGACAAGGGCGGCGAGTGCCCCCTCCAGAACCAGGCCATGTCGCACGGCAACGCCGAATCCCGCTTCGAGGGCCGCAAGCGGACCTACGAGAAGCCCGTCCCGATCTCGACGCAGGTACTGCTCGACCGTGAGCGGTGCGTGCTGTGCGCCCGGTGCACCCGGTTCTCCAACCAGGTCGCCGGCGACCCGATGATCGAACTGATCGAGCGGGGTGCGCTCCAGCAGGTCGGCATCGGCGAGGGCGACCCCTTCGAGTCGTACTTCTCCGGCAACACCATCCAGATCTGTCCGGTGGGCGCGCTCACCTCGGCGGCCTACCGGTTCCGTTCGCGGCCCTTCGACCTGATCTCCACGCCGTCCGTCTGCGAGCACTGCTCGGGCGGCTGCGCGACGCGCACGGACCACCGGCGCGGCAAGGTCATGCGGCGGCTCGCCGCCGACGACCCCGAGGTCAACGAGGAGTGGATCTGCGACAAGGGGCGGTTCGCGTTCCGGTACGCGCAGCAGCGCGATCGGCTCGGCACCCCGCTCGTGCGCAACGCCGAGGGCGACCTCCAACCCGCCTCCTGGCCGGAGGCGTTGCAGATCGCCGCCCAGGGACTGCTCGCCTCGCGCGGCAGGACGGGCGTCCTGACCGGCGGCCGTCTGACCATCGAGGACGCCTACGCGTACAGCAAGTTCGCGCGCGTGGCGCTCGACACCAACGACATCGACTTCCGCGCGCGGGTGCACAGCAGCGAGGAGGCCGACTTCCTGGCGTCGAGAGTGGCGGGCCGCGGCCGTGACCTCGACGGCAGCGGGATCACGTACACGACGCTGGAGAAGGCGCCCGCCGTCCTGCTGGTCGGGTTCGAGTCCGAGGAGGAGGCGCCCGGCGTCTTCCTGAGGCTGCGCAAGGCCTGGCGCAAGCACGGGCAGAAGGTGTTCTCGCTGGCCACGCACGCCACCCGAGGCCTGGAGAAGGCCGGCGGCACGCTGCTGCCGGCCGCTCCGGGCACCGAGACGGAGTGGCTGGACGCCCTGTCCAGCGGCGTCGGCCTGGAGGACGAACCGGGGAGCAGGGCCGCCGAGGCGCTGCGCGCCGGGGGCGCCGTGATCATCGTCGGCGAGCGGCTCGCCGCCGTCGCCGGCGGTCTCACCGCCGTCGTACGGGCGGCCGCCGCCACGGGGGCGGACCTGGTGTGGATTCCGCGTCGGGCGGGGGAGCGGGGCGCCATCGAGGTGGGCGCGCTGCCGTCGCTGCTGCCGGGCGGACGTCCGGCCACCGACCCGCGCGCGCGGGAGGAGGTGGCGGCCGCCTGGGGCGTCGGCGAACTCCCGCTGCGCTACGGCCGGGACACCGGGCAGATCATCGAGGCCGCCGCCCGCGGCGAGCTCCAGGCACTGCTCGTCGCCGGGGTGGAGGTCGCCGACCTGCCCGACCCGGCGCGCGCGCGTGAGGCGCTCGCCGAGGCCGGTTTCGTGGTGTCGCTGGAGCTGCGGCCCGGCGAGGTCACCGCTCACGCCGACGTCGTACTGCCCGTCGCCGCGGTCGCCGAGAAACCGGGATCCTTCCTGAACTGGGAGGGCCGGGTGCGCTTCTTCGAGGCCGCGCTCAAGCCCGAGCAGATGACGCGCCGTCTGGCACCGTCCGACGCGCGGGTGCTCCAGATGCTCGCCGACGCCATGGACGTCCATCTGGGCCTGCCGGACCTGCGCACCACGCGCGCGGAGCTGGACCGGCTCGGCGCCTGGGACGGCCCGCGGGCCACCGCACCGCTGGACACCGCGGGCGTCCTGCCGCGGCCCGCCGCCGGTGAGGCCGTGCTCGCCGGACACCGCCTGCTGCTCGACCAGGGCCTCCTCCAGCAGGGCGACGAGGCGCTCGCCGGGACCCGGCACGCCGCCCACGCGCGCGTGTCCGCCGCCACCGCCGCCGAAGCCGGCGTCAAGGACGGCGACGTACTCGCCGTGACCGGCAGCGCCGGAACGGTGGAACTGCCCGTGGAGATCACGGAGATGCCCGACCGGGTGGTGTGGCTCCCGCTGAACTCCACCGGTGGGGGCGTCGCCTCCGACACCGGGGCCCGGCCCGGCTCCCTCGTCCGCATCGGCCCGGCGACGCTCGCCGCCGAAGCCCCCAAGGAGGTGGAGGCATGAGCCCGTACCTCGCAGCTGAAGACCTCTCGATGTTCGGCCGCGACCCCTGGTGGCTGGTCGTGATCAAGGCGGTGTTCTGCTTCGCCTTCCTGATGCTGACCGTGCTGTTCTCCATTGTCTGGGAGCGCAAGGTCGTCGCCTGGATGCAGCTGCGCATCGGCCCCAACCGGCACGGCCCCTGGGGCATGCTCCAGTCGCTCGCCGACGGCATCAAACTGATGCTCAAGGAAGACCTCGTCGTCAAACGCGCCGACAAGGTGGTGTACGTCCTCGCACCGGTCGTCGCGGCCATCCCGGCCTTCATGGCGATCGCGGTGATCCCCTTCGGCCCGGCCGGCAACGAGATCTCGATCTTCGGCCAGCGCACCACGATGCAGCTCACCGACCTGCCGATCGCGATGCTCTACATCCTCGCGGTCGCCTCGATCGGCATCTACGGCATCGTCCTGGCGGGCTGGAGTTCCGGATCCACCTATCCGCTGCTGGGCGGTCTGCGTTCCTGCGCGCAGATGATCTCGTACGAGATCGCCATGGGCGCCGCCTTCGCCTCGGTGTTCCTCTACTCCGGGTCGATGTCGACGTCGACGATCGTCGAGCAGCAGCAGGACCGCTGGTACATCCTCCTGCTGCCGGTCTCCTTCATCCTCTACATCGTCACCATGGTCGGCGAGACCAACCGCGCCCCCTTCGACATGCCGGAGTCCGAGGGCGACCTGGTCGGCGGCTTCAACACCGAGTACTCGTCGATCAAGTTCGCGATGTTCATGCTCGCCGAGTACGTGAACATGGTGACGGTCTCGGCCGTGGCGACCACCCTCTTCCTCGGCGGCTGGCGGGCTCCCTGGCCGGTCAGCACCTTCTGGGAGGGGGCGAACCACGGCTGGTGGCCGATGCTCTGGTTCGTCGTCAAGGTGCAGCTGCTGCTGTTCTTCTTCATCTGGCTGCGCGGCACGCTGCCCCGGGTCCGCTACGACCAGCTGATGAAGCTCGGCTGGAAGGTCCTCATCCCGGTCTCGGTGGTCTGGCTGATGCTCGTCGCGACCGTGCGGACCCTGCGCAACGAGAACTACGACTTCGCCGACATCGCCCTCTACGTGGGCGGCGGCGTCCTCGTTCTGCTGCTGCTCTCCTTCATCGCGGACATGTTCCGCGACCGCGGCAGGCAGGAGAGTGCCCCCGTCGAGCCCACCGGATTCGACCCGATGGAGGGCGGGTTCCCCGTGCCCCCGCTGCCCGGACAGGAGCTGCCGCCGGTGCCCAGGCGCCGGTCGCGCCGGGAGCGGGAGCTGATTGTCAGTGGCGGGGTCGATACTCACAGTGACGGATCTCTGGATGGAAAGGAGGCGTCCGATGGCTGAGGAGCCCAAGGAGACCACACCCGGTTTCCAGAATCCGGTGGCCGGCTTCGGCGTGACCTTCAAGGCCATGTTCAAGAAGCGGCTCACCGAGCAGTACCCCGAGCAGCAGAAGACCACCGCTCCGCGGTTCCACGGACGGCACCAGCTCAACCGCCATCCGGACGGCCTGGAGAAGTGCGTCGGCTGCGAGCTGTGCGCCTGGGCCTGCCCCGCCGACGCCATCTACGTCGAGGGAGCGGACAACACCGAGGAGGAGCGCTACTCGCCGGGCGAGCGGTACGGGCGCGTCTACCAGATCAACTACGCCCGCTGCATCCTGTGCGGACTGTGCATCGAGGCCTGCCCCACACGCGCGTTGACGATGACCAACGAGTTCGAGCTGGCCGACAGCAGCCGCGCCAATCTGATCTACACCAAGGAGCAGCTGCTGGCCGGCCTGGACGAGGGCATGGTCGACAGTCCGCACGCCATCTACCCCGGCATGGACGAACAGGACTACTACCGGGGTCTGGTGACGGAGGCCGCGCCCGGTACCGAGCGGCAGGTCGCCCTCTCCGCGGGCGAGGTCCCGCAGGAGGCGGCGTCCACGTTCGGCGAGGGTGAGCCCGCCTCCGGGGAGGTGATCGGCCGATGAGCGCACAACTCGCCGCCTACTCCACCTCCACCGGCGAGGCGTTCCAGTTCTGGGTGCTGGGCACCGTCGCGGTGATCGGCGCCCTGTGCACCGTCTTCATGCGCAGAGCCGTGCACAGCGCTCTCTGCCTCGCCGGCACCATGATCATCCTGGCGGTGTTCTACCTCGCCAACGGCGCCTACTTCCTGGGCGTCGTACAGATCGTCGTCTACACCGGCGCGATCATGATGCTGTTCCTGTTCGTGGTGATGCTCGTCGGCGTCACCGCCGCGGACTCCCTGAAGGAGACCATCAAGGGCCAGCGCTGGCTGGCCCTCGTCTGCGGTCTCGGCTTCGGCATCCTGCTGGTCGCCGGCATCGGCAACGCCTCCCTGACCGAGTTCGGCGGTCTCGCCGACGCCAACGCGGGCGGCAATGTGGAGGGCCTCGCAACCCTCATCTTCACCAAGTACGTCTTCGCCTTCGAGATCACCGGCGCGCTGCTCATCACGGCAGCCGTCGGCGCCATGGTGCTCACCCACCGCGAGCGCACCGAGCGGGCGAAGACGCAACGCGAGATGGCCGAACAGCGCGTCCGCGAGGGCGTCCACCTGCCGCCGCTGCCGGCGCCCGGGGTGTACGCCCGGCACAACGCCGTGGACATCGCCGGCCTGCTGCCCGACGGCACGCCGTCCGAACTCACCGTCAGCAAGACGCTGCGGGATCGAGGCCAGATCCGGGACGTGTCCACCGAGGCGCTCAACGACCTCAGGGCGCTCGAGCAGCGCGCCGAGGAGCGTCTGGAACGCACCCCGACCGAGCCGCCGACCTTCAAGCGGGCCGAGGAGGCGTCGAAGTGAACCCCGTCAACTACCTCTACCTCGCCGCCCTGTTGTTCACGATCGGCGCCACGGGCGTCCTGATCAGGCGCAACGCGATCGTCGTGTTCATGTGCATCGAGCTGATGCTCAACGCCTGCAACCTCGCCTTCGTCGCCTTCTCCCGCATGCACGGCAATCTCGACGGCCAGATCATCGCCTTCTTCACGATGGTCGTCGCCGCAGCGGAGGTCGTGGTGGGCCTCGCGATCATCGTGTCGCTGTTCCGCTCCCGCCACTCGGCCTCGGTCGACGACGCCAGCCTGATGAAGCTGTAAGGGGTCGGAAGAATCGTGGAGAACCTGATTGCGCTGCTGATCGCGGCGCCCCTGCTCGGAGCGGCCGTCCTCCTGGTCGGCGGCCGGCGGCTCGACGCCGTCGGCCACTGGCTCGGCACACTGCTCGCGGCCGTCTCCTTCGTCATCGGCCTCGTCCTCTTCGCCGACCTGCTCGGCAAGGACGCCGACGACCGGACACTCACGCAACACCTGTTCAGCTGGATCCCGGTCGAGGGCTTCCAGGCGGACGCCGCCTTCCGGGTCGACCAGTTGTCGATGACGTTCGTCCTGCTGATCACGGGCGTCGGCTCGCTGATCCACCTGTACTCGATCGGGTACATGGAGCACGACGAGCGCCGCCGCCGCTTCTTCGGCTACCTGAACCTGTTCCTCGCGGCGATGCTCCTGCTCGTCCTCGCCGACAACTACCTGCTGCTGTACGTCGGCTGGGAGGGCGTCGGTCTCGCCTCCTACCTGCTGATCGGCTTCTGGCAGCACAAGCCCAGCGCCGCCACGGCCGCGAAGAAGGCCTTCCTGGTCAACCGCGTCGGTGACGTGGGCCTGTCGATCGCCATCATGCTGATGTTCACCACCTTCGGCACCTTCGCCTTCGGTCCCCTGCTGGGCACGCACGGGGAGGCCGGGCTCGCCGGTGACGCGAGCGAGGGCCGGCTCACCGCGATCGCCCTGATGCTGCTGCTCGCGGCCTGCGGCAAGTCCGCCCAGGTGCCGTTGCAGTCCTGGCTCGGGGACGCCATGGAGGGCCCGACGCCCGTCTCGGCCCTCATCCACGCGGCCACGATGGTGACCGCGGGCGTCTACCTGATCGTCCGCTCCGCGGCGATCTTCAACCTGGCGCCCGACGCACAGCTCGTCGTCACCGTCGTGGGTGCCGTCACGCTCCTGTTCGGTGCGATCGTCGGTTGCGCCAAGGACGACATCAAGAAGGCCCTGGCCGGCTCGACCATGTCGCAGATCGGCTACATGGTGCTGGCCGCCGGCCTCGGCCCCATCGGCTACGTCTTCGCGATCATGCACCTCGTGACGCACGGCTTCTTCAAGGCCGGTCTGTTCCTCGGCGCCGGTTCGGTCATGCACGGCATGAACGACGAGGTCGACATGCGCAAGTACGGCGGCCTGCGCACGTACATGCCGGTCACCTTCATCACCTTCGGCCTCGGATACCTCGCCATCATCGGCTTCCCGGGTCTGTCCGGCTTCTTCTCCAAGGACAAGATCATCGAGGCCGCCTTCGCCAAGGGCGGCACCGAGGGCTGGATCCTCGGCGGCTGCGCGCTGCTGGGCGCGGCCCTCACGGCGTACTACATGACGCGCGTGATGCTGATGACGTTCTTCGGCGAGGAGCGCTGGAAGAACCGGCCCACCCGCTCCCCGGAGGCGCCGAGCGCCGAGCCCGCCGCCGCACACGGCGGCGAGGCCGCCTCCGGTCATGCCGCCGCCGCGACGGGGGAGCCGCACCCGCACGAGTCCCCGAAGTCCATGACGATCCCGATGATCGTGCTGGCCTTCGGATCGGTCTTCGCCGGCGCCTTCTTCGGCATCGGCGACCGCTTCGTGCACTGGCTGGAGCCCGTCACGGGACACAGCCACGGCGACGCCCCGGTCAGCGCCCTGACGGTCACCCTCGCGACCATGGTGGTCCTGGTGATCGGCGTCGCCGCCGCCTACGTCCAGTACGGCCGCCGCCCCGTCCCGGTCGTCGCCCCGCGCGGGTCCCTGCTCACCAGGGCCGCCCGGCGCGATCTCCTCCAGGACGACTTCAACCACATCGTCCTGGTCCGCGGCGGCGAGCACCTCACGCGGTCCCTGGTGTACGTCGACCACACCCTGGTCGACGGCGTCGTCAACGGCACGGCGGCCTCGGTCGGCGGCCTCTCCGGACGCATGCGCAAACTCCAGAACGGCTTCGCGCGGTCGTACGCGGTCTCGATGTTCGGCGGTGCGGCGGTCCTCATCGCCGCGACCCTGCTGATGAGGGCGGTCTGATACCGATGTCCTTTCCTCTGCTGACAGCGACGGCGGCCCTCCCCGCGATCGGGGCGGTCGCCACGGCCGCCGTCCCGGCCGCGCGGCGCAACGCCGCCAAAGCGCTGGCGCTGGTGTTCTCGCTCGCCACGCTCGTCCTGGCGATCGTCGTCCTGGTCCGCTTCGACCCGGACGGCGACCGCTACCAGCTCACCGAGTCCCACTCCTGGATCGCCGAGTTCGGCGTCCGGTACGAACTCGGCGTGGACGGCATCGCGGTGGCGCTCATCGCGCTGACGGCGCTGCTGATCCCGTTCATCGTCCTCGCGGGATGGCACGACGCCGACCCTTCCCCAGGCTCTCGACTTCGGTCGAGCGGGGGAGGCACCCAGGAGACCGGCACTGAGCTGACCAGCGTCGCCGAGGGGCGGTGGCGGCCGACGCAGGGCTTCTTCGCCCTGATCCTCGCCGTCGAGGCGATGGTGATCATCTCCTTCGAGGCCACCGACGTCTTCCTCTTCTACATCTTCTTCGAAGCCATGCTGATCCCGATGTACTTCCTCATCGGCGGCTTCGGGGACCGGGCCCACGAGCACGGCGAGGAGGCGGCGTCCACCCAACGGTCGTACGCGGCCGTGAAGTTCCTGCTCTACAACCTGGCCGGCGGGCTGATCATGCTGGCCGCGGTGATCGGGCTGTACGTGGTCGCCGGGAACTTCTCGCTGGCGGAGATCGCGCAGGCCCGCGCCAACGGCTCGCTCGACATGGCGACGAACACCGAACGCTGGCTGTTCCTGGGCTTCTTCTTCGCCTTCGCCGTGAAGGCGCCCCTGTGGCCTCTCCATACCTGGTTGCCCAACGCCATGGGGGAGGCCACCACCCCGGTCGCCGTCCTCATCACGGCGGTCGTCGACAAGGTCGGCACCTTCGCGATGCTCCGCTTCTGCCTCCAACTGTTCCCGGAGGCGAGCAAGTGGGCCACGCCCGTGGTCCTCGTCCTCGCCGTGATCAGCATCATCTACGGCGCGCTCCTCGCCGTCGGGCAGCGGGACATCAAGCGGCTGGTGGCGTACGCGTCGATCTCGCACTTCGGCTTCATCATCCTGGGGATCTTCGCGATGACCAGCCAGGGCCAGTCCGGCGCGACGCTCTACATGGTCAACCACGGCATCTCGACGGCCGCCCTGATGCTGGTCGCCGGCTTCCTCATCTCGCGGCGCGGCTCGCGGCTCATCGCCGACTACGGCGGCGTGCAGAAGGTCGCCCCCGTGCTCGCCGGCACCTTCCTGATCGGCGGCCTCGCGACCCTGTCGCTGCCGGGACTGGCGCCGTTCGTGAGCGAGTTCCTGGTGCTGGTGGGGACGTTCTCCCGCTATCCGGCGATCGGCATCGTCGCCACGTTCGGCATCGTGCTCGCCGCGCTCTACACCCTCGTCCTCTACCAGAGGACGATGACCGGTCCCGTCAGACCCGAGGTCGCCACGATGCCGGACCTCCGCGCGCGTGAGCTGGTGGTCGTCGCCCCGTTGATCGTTCTGCTGATCTTCCTGGGCGTCTATCCGAAGCCCGTCACGGACATCGTCGACCCGGCGGTCAAGCAGACGCTGTCCGACGTACACAAGAAGGACCCCCAGCCCGAGGTGGAGGCGGCCAAGTGAGCACAGCAGTCGTCCACAGCCTGTGGACAACCGCGGCCGACCCGATCTCGAAGATCGACGCGCCGAAGATCGAATACGCACAGCTGTCGCCCACCCTGATCGTCGTGGGCGCGGCCGTCGTCGGGATCCTGGTCGAGGCATTCGTGCCGCGCAGATCCCGCTACCACGCCCAACTGTTCGTATCCGTCGTCGCCCTGGTCGCCGCGTTCGCCGCGGTGGTCGCACTGGCGGCGGACGGATACGGCACCACCAAGGCACACATCGCGGCGATGGGCGCGATCGCGGTCGACGGACCGGCCCTGTTCCTCCAGGGCACGATCCTGCTGTCCGCCCTCGTGGGCCTGTTCACCTTCGCCGAACGCCGGCTCGACCCGGAGGCCCACGGCAACCGCGTCGACTCCTTCGCCGCCCAGGCCGCCTCCGTGCCGGGCAGCGACAGCGAGAAGGCCGCGGTCAAGGCCGGATTCACCACCACCGAGGTCTTCCCGCTCCTGCTGTTCGCCGTCGCGGGCATGCTGGTCTTCCCGGCGGCCAACGACCTGCTGACCCTCTTCATCGCCCTGGAAGTCTTCTCGCTGCCGCTCTACCTGCTGTGCGCGCTGGCCCGCCGCAAGCGGCTCCTGTCGCAGGAGGCAGCGGTCAAGTACTTCCTCCTCGGTTCCTTCGCCTCCGCGTTCACCCTGTTCGGCATCGCCCTGCTCTACGGGTACGCCGGCTCGGTGTCCTACGCGACGATCGCGCAGGTCGTCGACGGCACGGTCACCGACGTCAGCCCGGCCCTCGCCGACACCATGGGCAACGACGTGCTGCTGCTCATCGGTGCCGCGATGATCGTGACGGGGCTGCTGTTCAAGGTCGGCGCGGTTCCGTTCCACATGTGGACACCGGACGTCTACCAGGGCGCGCCGACCCCCGTCACCGGCTTCATGGCCGCCGCCACCAAGGTGGCCGCCTTCGGCGCCCTGCTGCGGATCCTGTACGTCGTGCTGCCGGGCCTGCGCTGGGACTGGCGGCCGGTCATGTGGGGCGTCGCGGTCGTCACCATGCTGGGCGGCGCGATCGTGGCGATCACCCAGACCGACATCAAGCGGCTGCTGGCGTACTCGTCGATCGCCCACGCGGGATTCATCCTCGCGGGTGTCATCGCGACCACGCCGGACGGTGTCTCGTCCGTCCTCTTCTACCTGGCCGCGTACTCGTTCGTCACGGTCGGCGCGTTCGCCGTGGTGACGCTGGTGCGGGACGCCGGCGGCGAGGCGACGCACCTGTCCAAGTGGGCGGGGCTGGGCCGCCGGTCACCGCTGGTGGCGGCGGTGTTCGCGGTGTTCCTGCTGGCCTTCGCCGGTATTCCGCTGACCTCCGGGTTCGCCGGGAAGTTCGCCGTGTTCAAGGCGGCGGCGGAGGGTGGTGCGGCGCCGCTGGTCGTGGTCGGTGTGATCTCGTCGGCGATCGCCGCGTTCTTCTACATCCGCGTCATCGTCCTGATGTTCTTCAGCGAGCCGCGGCCCGAGGGCCCCACCGTCGCCGTGCCGTCGCCCCTGACGATGACGACGATCGGGGTGGGCGTGGCGGTCACCCTGGTGCTCGGCGTGGCACCGCAGTACTTCCTGGACCTGGCGAGCCAGGCGGGAGTGTTCGTGCGCTGACCTGCGAGGTTCGTGCGACGGGCCCCGGTTCCCGCAGAGGGATCCGGGGCCGTCGTGCGTGCCGGGCGGATGCGATGGGCGTACAGCGGGTGCGGCGGCGGGGGTGCGGCGCGCGTACGGGGCGGGTGCTCGCCACCGGGTCGGCTCGTGCGGACGCGGCATGGCGCGACCGAAAGGTCACCGCCGGCCTGTGGACAACTCCGGCGGTGTCAGTCCGGACCCCTATCGTGGACACCGTGGTCGAGGGACGACCTACGGGGGACGGGACGATGCGAGGGACGGGCGGGATCACGGAGATGCCAGGAACCACCGAGATGCCGGGGACGGAGAGCGAGGCGCTGGCCACGCTCCACCGGGTCTTCGGGTACGAGGCCTTCCGGGGCGAGCAGGGCGAGGTCGTCGAGCACGTCGTGGCCGGCGGGGACGCGGTCGTGCTCATGCCGACCGGCGGCGGCAAGTCGCTGTGCTACCAGATCCCCTCCCTCGTCCGACCGGGCACGGGCGTCGTCGTCTCTCCGCTGATCGCGCTGATGCAGGACCAGGTGGACGCGCTGCGGGCACTGGGCGTGCGCGCCGGGTTCATGAACTCCACGCAGGACTTCGACGAGCGGCGCACGGTCGAGGCCGAGTTCCTCGCCGGCGAGCTGGACCTGCTCTACCTCGCCCCGGAGCGGCTGCGCCTGGACGCCACGCTGAACCTGCTGTCCCGCGGCAAGATCGCGGTCTTCGCCATCGACGAGGCGCACTGCGTGTCCCAGTGGGGGCACGACTTCCGCCCGGACTACCTCTCCCTCTCCCTGCTCGGCGAGCGCTGGCCCGACGTCCCCCGGATCGCGCTCACGGCCACGGCCACCCACGCGACGCACCAGGAGATCACGCAGCGGCTGCGCATGCCGACGGCCCGGCACTTCGTGGCGAGCTTCGACCGGCCCAACATCCAGTACCGGATCGTGCCGAAGGCCGACCCCAAGAAGCAGCTGCTGGGCTTCCTGCGCGAGGAGCACGCGGGCGACGCGGGCATCGTCTACTGCCTCTCGCGCAACTCGGTGGAGAAGACCGCCGAGTTCCTCTCCCGCAACGGCATCGAGGCGGTGCCGTACCACGCCGGCCTGGACTCGGGCACGCGCGCGGCACACCAGTCCCGGTTCCTGCGGGAGGAAGGGCTGGTCGTGTGCGCGACCATCGCTTTCGGCATGGGCATCGACAAGCCGGACGTGCGGTTCGTGGCCCACCTCGACCTGCCCAAGTCGATCGAGGGCTACTACCAGGAGACGGGCCGCGCGGGCCGTGACGGACTGCCGTCGACCGCCTGGATGGCCTACGGCCTCAACGACGTCGTACAACAGCGCAAGATGATCCAGTCGAGCGAGGGCGACGAGGCGTTCCGGCGCCGGGCAGCCGCCCACCTCGACTCGATGCTGGCACTGTGCGAGACGGCCCGGTGCCGCCGCGGGCAGCTCCTGGCCTACTTCGGTCAGGAACCCGATCCCAACGGCTGCGGCAACTGCGACACCTGTCTGGCACCCCCACAGACCTGGGACGGCACGGTCGCGGCGCAGAAGGTGCTGTCGACGGTGGTGCGACTCCAGCGCGAGCGCGGCCAGAAGTTCGGCGCGGTGCAGATCGTCGACATCCTGATGGGCAAGCGCACGGCCAAGGTGATCCAGTTCGACCACGACCAGCTGTCGGTGTTCGGCATCGGCGAGGAGCTGTCCGAGGGCGAATGGCGCGGGGTCGTACGCCAGTTGCTGGCGCAGGGGTTGCTTGCCGTCGAGGGGGACTACGGCACGCTGGTGCTGACGGACTCCAGCGGCGAGGTGCTGCGGCGCGAGCGGGACGTGCCGCTGCGCAAGGAGCCGGAGAAGCCGATGACGGCGAAGACGCCGGGTTCCTCCTCCGGCAGGGGCAAAACGAAGGCCGCCGCCGTCGAGCTGCCCGAGACGCTGCTCCCCGCCTTCGAGGCGCTGCGCGCCTGGCGCGCCGAGCAGGCCCGCGAGCAGGGCGTTCCGGCCTACGTCATCTTCCACGACGCCACACTGCGGGAGATCGCCACCGCGTGGCCGACGTCCGTGGGCGAGCTGGGTGGGATCAGCGGGGTCGGCGAGAAGAAGCTGGCGACGTACGGGCAGGGTGTGATCGGCGTGCTGGCCTCGCTGGCCCCGGCGGGCGTGGCGCCGGAGTCGGCATCCGGGACCGCTGACTCCGGGACGGTCCCGGACCTCGCCCCCGCAGCGGGTGGCGTGCCGGCGCCCTCCGCGGACGGGCCCGACGACCACTGGCCCGAGATGGACGCGGAGCCGGAACCGGACGACTGGATGTAGACGACCGGTGACAAGGGGCTGGGGCGCCGGATTCCGGCCGTGCTCGGCCGGCGTTCAGCTCAGTGCGGTCAGCCCCGGGGCGAAGGTGATCAGCAGCGGGAGCAGGGGCACCAGCGCCGCCACGGTCGTCGTCAGGGCCCGGTGCCTGCGCAGCAGGCGTGGGGGCGGCTGGAGGAGGCGGTCCACGCGTTCGCCCAGGAGGCGGTGGGAGGACGCGCAGGACAGGACGCCCCGGTGCTGGTTCAGCTCGATCAGCGCGAGGGCCGTCGTGAGGTGACCGCAGCGGCGGGACGCCGTGTCGTCGGCGGAGAGTTCGACCAGCCGGTGGGTCTGGTCGCAGAAGTGGGCGAACAGCGGCACGCGCGGGAAGCCGGTCGCCAGGGCCGTCGACAGGTGCAGCAACCAGTCGTGGTGGGCGCGGGCGTGCCCCCGTTCATGGGTGAGGACCGCGTCGATCTGATGGGAGGTGAGGCGGTGCAGGGCACCGGTGGTCACGATCAGTTGAGGCGGGTTGCCGGGCATCCACCAGGCGTCCGGGTACTCGTCCTCGAGCACGAGCAGCGGTCCCCGGGCGGAGGGCAGTCCCGCGGGCAGGTCGGGGGCGCGTTCCCGCAGGTGGGCGCGGGTCCGGAGGCGGCGCCGACGGGCCTCGAACAGCTCGCGGCCGAGCATGGCGGTGGTCCAGGCGGCACCGCAGGCCAGCAGCAGTGTGAGGGCACTCGCCCACACCGGGGCGGTGGAGAGGTCGTAGGCCTCCGTCACGGCCGGGGGCGCCGGGGCGAAGACCCGGGTGCGGACGGTGTGGAAGACGGCGGCGGCCCCCAGCACCAGCGCCGTCAGGCAGCACAGCAGCACCGTGGCGACCAGGCACTGCCAGACCCACAGCGCGACCACCGGCTCCCGCTCGGGCCACTCGGCCCGGGTCAGCGCACGGGGGACCGGCACGGCGGCGGTCAGGGCGACGACGCTCAACAGGAGCAGGCAGAGGGTCATTGCCATGGGCTCCGGATCCTGGTCGGGGAAGACGGGGAGGAACGGGTCGGAGGCGCCGGACGGGGCCGTGCTCCGGGACGGTACGTGCGGCGGGCCCGGCGCGAGGACCGTGCCCGCCGCCAGTATGACGGGGCGGACCGCCGGAGTCAGCCCGTGAGAACCCGCCCGCTCACCTCGCCCAGACCGACCCGCACCCCGCCCGGACCCGGGGCCCACGCCGACAGGGTCACCACGTCCCCGTCCTCCAGGTACGTCCGCTTGCCGTCGGGGAGTTCCAGGGGGTCTCGACCGTTGCAGGTCAGCTCCAGGAGGGAGCCTCGCTGGTTGTCGGCGGGGCCGCTCACCGTGCCGGATCCGTACAGGTCGCCGGTGCGCAGGGAGGCGCCGTTGACCGTCAGGTGGGCGAGCTGCTGGGCTGCCGTCCAGTACATGGTGGAGAAGGGTGGCTCGGAGACGACGTGGCCGTTGACGGCGACCGAGATGCGCAGGTCGTAGCCGGCGGGTTCGGTGGCGGAGTCGTCGAGGTAGGGCAGCAGGGGGTGGGTGCGCTCGGGGGGTGAGAGCCGCGCGTCCTCCAGCGCCTCCAGCGGGGTGATCCACGCCGACACCGAGGTGGCGAAGGACTTGGCGAGGAAGGGGCCGAGGGGGACGTACTCCCAGGCCTGGATGTCGCGGGCCGACCAGTCGTTCAGGAGGCACAGGCCGAAGACGTGCTCGCGGAAGTCGGTCAGCGGGACCGGGTGCCCCTGCCGCGACGGCGTGCCCACCACGAAGCCGACCTCGGCCTCGATGTCGAGCCGCTGGGACGGGCCGAAGACGGGGGCCGGATCGGTGGGCGCCTTGCGCTGGCCCGAGGGGCGGACGACGTCCGTGCCGGACACCACGACCGTGCCGGCGCGGCCGTGGTAACCGATCGGCAGGTGCTTCCAGTTCGGCAGGAGGGTGTCCGTGGCGTCCGGGCGGAAGATGGCGCCCGCGTTCCGGGCGTGGTGCTCGGAGGCGTAGAAGTCGACGTAGTCGGCCACCTCGAAGGGGAGGTGCAGCCTCACCGAGGCCAGGGGGTGCAGGAAGGGGAGCAGCCTCCGCTGGTGGGCGGGGTCCGTGACCCACTCGGTCAGGGCGCTGCGCACCTCGGACCAGACCGTTCGGCCCGCCGCCATGAGCGGGTTGAGGGTCGGGCGGCTCAGCAGGGAGGCGTGCGGGGAGCCGAGGGCCCGGGCTGCCGCACCGGCGTCGAGGACGTGGCCGCCGAGCCGGACACCGACGGTCCGCTGTCCGGAGCCGGACTCCGACTCGGCTTGCGGGTCGGGGTCGGGGACGGGGAGGGAGAAGACGCCGTACGGAAGGTTGTGCGGGCCGAAGGGGTCGCCCTCGGGGAGGTCGAAGGGGGCCAAGGGGGGCATCGGGTGCTGCCTCACTTTCGTGCTCGCCATCTGTTCGCCAGGTCTGCACATGCGCTCGCCATGGCCGGGTGCCGGCCATGCGCAGGTGCTCCGCGGGTGCTCTGCGGGTGCGCCGAGCCGCCGCACACGTTACGGCTGACCTCGCGGGAGGGACACCGCAGCGGTACCCGAGTGACACAGGAGGCGGGAGATGAGGCGGCCGGTCGGAGCGCTCCGCTTCCGTTCGTGTACGGCAAGTTGTCCACAGCCCGTTCCGCAATCTTGACGGAGCGGTGCGAAAGGGGAGACTCTGGGCGGGTGCCGGAAGGCCTCGGGGAGGGGGCGTTCCCATGGCACATTTGGGGGGCGGATGGCCGTAGGGGAGGCCGGCCTCGCGTCGACGCGGCATGCTTCGCGGCCGAAACGGCTGGAAGAGACCATGCGCGGCCGACTCGGCCGGGAATGCGTGTACGTGCCGTCGTGCCGGTTCGGGCTGTTCGTGGCCTTGCGCCACTGGTGTCCGCCGGGCGGGCGGGTGTTGATGTCGCCGGTGAACGACGACGTGATCTTCTTCGTCGTGCTCGCGGCCGGACTCCGACCCGTGCAGGCGCCGTTGAACCCGCTGGACGCGTCGATCGACGTCGACGCCGTGCCGGACGAGACGTGGCGCTCGCTGTCCGCGGTCCTCACGACGAACCTGTACGGCAATCCGGACGACGCGCCGCGGCTGCGGGCGAAGTGCGACGCGTCGGGGATCCCGCTGTTGGAGGACGGGGCGCACGCCATCGGCAGCGAGGTGGCCGGCCGACCGGTCGGGACCTGGGGCGACGCCTCCGTCTTCAGCCTGTCCAAGCACGTCGGCGCCAAGGCGGGCGGTTTCCTGTCCTGCGCCGACGAGGGCGTGCGTGACGCGCTGGAGAAGACCTGCGAGGACCTGCTGCTGCCCGGACGGTTCACGGCCGAACTGGCCTACACGGTCCGGCCCTACGCCGAGGCGGCGGTCCGTGGGCTGCGGTTGCGGCGGGCCGCGTGGGCCACGATGCGGATGCTCGGGCTGATGGAGCGCGAGGAGATCCGGATGCCGTTGCGGGCGGGGGAACTGGCCCGGGCGGTCGGTGTGGCGCCGGACCTCACCGCGAGCGACTCCTGGGTCCGGGTCGACATGCACGACTACCGGTTGCGTTCCGGCGCGCTGCGGCTGGGCCGTGTCGTCCGCAAGCTCGACCGTCTCGACGAGGTCCTCGCCGCCTGCCGGGCGGGCACGGCACGGTTGCTGTCCACGCGGTGGGCGCGGCCGGTCACGGGCGGTGGCACGGGTGAGTCCGGTGCCATTCCGGCAGGGTCGGCGGTCGTCCGGCCCGACCCCCAACCCCTGTTCCGCGTTCCCCTGTTCGTCGCCGACCGCGATGCCGCCGTCGCGGCTCTCGCGCGACACGGAATCGTCGTCGGGTACCTCTACGACCCGCCGCTCGACGACTACGCGGGCGCCGACTTCACCGACCTCTCGCCGGATCCGGAAGGGGCCCGCTGGTTCGCCCGGCATGCGCTGCCGGTCGATCCCTTGCGGGCGTGGCAGGTCATCGACGTACTGGAGGAGTCCGGCGCGCGGCCGGCCGAGGCGAGGGGAGGGCTGGAGCCGACCCGTGGCTGACACTCAGGCCGGAACACCCGCCGTGACCCCGGCCGAGACGCGGGGCGCGGCGCGAGCCGGGGCGCCCGCCGGAACCGCGGTGGGCGCACCGGCCGGGGGTGGGGCCGAGTCATCCACCGGTGCCGGGCGCGGGGCGAGCGCCGGTCCGGGGGCCGGGACACCCGCCGGAACCGGAAGCAGGGAACACGCCGGAAGCAGGGAACACGCCGGGAGCACGGAACGCGCCGGGGCCGGGGCCGGGGCACCGTCGGGGGGCTCCGGTGACGGACGGGACTCCGACTCGCTGTTCCGCAACGCCTACTTCCTGATGCTCAGCACCGGTGTCTCCGCCGTGCTCGGCCTCGGCTTCTGGCTCGTGGCCGCCCGCTACTACACCGAGGAGGCCGTCGGCCAGGGCTCCGCCGCCATCGCCGCGATGCGCCTGCTGGCCAGCATCACGGCGACGACGATGATCGGCGCGGTCGTCCGCTTCGTCCCGCGCGCGGGACGGGCGACCGGCTCCTTGGTCTGGCGGGCGTACGCGGCGAGTTCGGTGGTGGTCACCGTCGCCGCCGTCGTCTTCCTGCTCACGCTCGACCTGTGGGGGGCGTCGTACGCGCCGCTCGGCACGACGGCCGCGGGAGCGGCGTTCGTCGTCGCGTGCGTGGCCTGGGCGCTGCTCACCCTCCAGGACGGGGTGCTGACCGGACTGCGCAGGTCCGGATGGGTTCCGGTCGGCAACGCGGTGTTCTCCGTCGGCAAGCTGATCCTGCTGATCGTGTTCGCCACCACCCTGCCTGCGCTCGGGATCTTCGTGTCCTGGGCGGCCGCGATCGCCTTCTCCACGCTGCCGCTGGGATGGCTGATCTTCCGCAAGCTCATTCCGCGCCAGGCCGCGGCCGACCGAGACCTGGAACCTCCCGGAGTCCGCGAGATGGGCCGGTTCCTGGCCGGGGACTCGCTCGGCGCGCTGTTCAGCCTGGCGATGATCAACCTGCTGCCGGTGATGGTCGCCGTCCGCTTCAGCGCGGCGGAGAACGGCTACTTCTACGTGGCCTACACCGTCGGCGGCACGATGGAGTTCATGGCCATCAACATGGCCTCCTCCCTCACCGCGCACGCCTCGCACGACCCGCGCCGGCTCGCCGACGGTGTCCGCGGGGCGCTGCGCCGCATGACGCTGCTGCTGGTGCCGGTGGTGCTGGTGCTGGTGGTGTTCGCGCCGCAGATCCTGCTGCCGTTCGACGATGACTATGCCGAACACGGCACCACGGTGCTGCGCTTGCTGGCCGCCGGGGCGCTGCCGCGGGTCGTGGTGGAGCTGTACATCGGGGTGCTGCGCGTGCAGGGCCGCACCGGCGTGCTCGCCGCGCTCCAGGGCGCCATGTGCACGCTGGTCCTGGGCAGCGCGGCCGTGCTGTTCACCCCGGCGGGCATCGCGGGCGCCGGCTGGGCGGTGCTGCTGAGCATGTCGCTGATCGCCCTCGTGTCGGTCGTCGGGCTCAAGGCGGCGCTCCGCGAGGCCGGCCCGGCGCCCGTCACCGCGCCGGCCGACGCCCCGCCCGCCGGGGTCCGGATCGTCCCGGCCGCCGCGACCGACGGCCCGCCGCCGGATGACGGCGCGCGCTGGGCCCGGCTGAACGCCACCGCCGGGTACGGCACGAACTGGGCGCGCCGGGCGGCGTACGAGCACGGCGCCTCCGACGAGGACACCGTCGCGCTGTTCATAGGCCGCCCCGGATACGAGCGCGAGGCACTCCAGGCGGAATCCCTCGCGGTGATCGTCCGTCCGCCCAAGGGCACACCGCCGGCCGAGCGCGACGAGGCGCCGGGCCCGCCGGTGCCCGACCACGAGGGCGAGGGCCTCTGGTCCGCGCGCGGACAGCGGTGGCTGCGCGCCGGGCTGTGGAGCCTCCTCGGCATCGCCACGGTGTCCTACGTCGTGGCGCTGCGGAAGCTGCCGTGGCTCGGCGGGCGGCTCACGGGCGGTCTCGCCGAGCCGTTGAGCGGGCGCGGGATGCTCGGCCTGCTGCCCGTCCCGGCACTCCTCGCCGGGGGAGCACTGCTGTCGTTGTTCGTCGCCGCCGTGACGCTGGGCGTGCGGCGCGACGCCTGGCTGCCGGGCACGGCGCTGGGAGCCGTCGCCCTCGCGTTGTACGCCGTACCTGTCGCTCTCGGACGGGAACCACGGGCACTGGCTGGGCCGTTCTACACGCGAACGGCGGATTTCTTCGCGCAGACCCTGGGCCTGCCCGGGCCCGAACCGCTGCTGCGCTGGGTGCCGCCGCTGTGTCAGCTGCTGTGTCTCGTGCTGCTGTGGCTGCTGCTCGACCGCATCGGTCAGCGCTTCGGCGACTTCCTGGGCGGGCGGCTGCCGTGGGCGGCGCGCTGGGGGATCGTCTATCTCGTCGCCGTGGGGGGCTGGGCGGGGAGGGAGGCGCTCGCGCCCGCCGCGCCGCCGACGCTCGGCCTGCTGTTCCTGCTCGTCCTGCTCCTGTCGCTCCGCCGCGCCGAGCCGCCGTCGGAGTCCGCGCCGGATCCCTGCCCGCCACGGGTGAACGACAGCGGCGGCGGCGGGGTCCGGACCGCGAGGGGTCCCGCCGCACACACCGCACGCGGCACCGCCGGCCCCACCACCGTCCGAAGCAGCGACCCGTCCAGCGACTGATCAAGCTCAGTGCCGAACCGCCAGGGGGGAACCGTCGTGCGTCCGCCAACCAGCCCACGGGAGAGATCCGAGCCGGAGCCCGCGACCGTCCCGGAGGTGCCATCTGAGGTGGGCGGTGAGCCGGTGGGCGATCTCTCCGACCTTCCGCCCGGGCACCCCTGGTGGCAGGCAGCGCTGCACCCGGCGCCCGCGCTGCTCGCCTCGCTCGCGCTGTGGGCCTGGGCGGTGACCCACACCGACGTCTCCGGACTCGACGCCTTCGGTCTCGTCACCGCCGTCCACCCCACGTTCTGGGCAGGCCTGGCGCTGCTCACCGTCGGCTTCTGGGTCACGCTGCGCGGCCCGCGCCGCCACCCCGTCTGGGCACCGGCGTACGTCGTGGGCCTGCTCGTGATGGAGCGCGCCACCCAGGCGGTCCTGTACCCGACGCCCCTGTACGCCTGGGCGTGGAAGCACGACGCGGTCATCGACCACCTGCTGACGGCGGGCCGGCTGGAGAACGCCGACGCGATCGGCGACATGGCCGTCTACGACCAGTGGCCGGGGTTCTTCGCCGCCCAGGCCACGCTGGTGCGGCTGCTCGGCGTGGACTCCGCCACGCGGTTCATGGCCTGGTGGCCGCTGGTCTCCAGTCTGATGCTGCTGCTCCCGCTCCTGTTGCTCTACCGCACCTTCACGGAGGACCGGCGGCTGATCTGGACCGGCGTCTGGCTCTTCTGCGTCGCCAACTGGGTCGGCCAGGACTACTTCTCGCCCCAGTCCGTGGCCTTCGCCCTGCATCTCGGCGCGCTGGCCGTCGTCCTGCGCCGCTACGGCCGCCCCGGTCGGCCCGCCGCGCGGCCGCGGCAGGCCGTGTGGACGGTGCTGCTCACGCTGCTGGTCGTGGCCATCGTCATCTCGCACCAGCTCACGCCGGGCATGCTGATCGTCTCGCTGGCCGCCCTCCTCCTCACCCGCCGCTACCGCGACAGGATCCCGCTGATCACGACCGTCGTGATCTTCCTGGCCTGGTGCCTCACGGCCGCCCTGCCCTTCCTCTCCGCCACGATGCCCGACATGATCCGCTCGATCGGCGACATCGGGGGCAACGTCGCCACCGGTTACGGCACCACCCCGACCGGCACCGGCGCGGTGACGACGTCCTGGGTCGCCCGGCTGCTGTCGGCGTCGGTGCTGCTGCTCGCGGTGGTGGGCGTGCTGCGCCGGCCGGTGCTGCGCCACCGCGCGATGCCGCTGCTGCTGATCGCGGCGGCCCCCCTGCCGATGCTCGGGGCGAGCAGCTACGGCAGCGAGATGATCTTCAGGGTGCTGATGTTCACGCTGCCCGGCGCCGCCTTCTTCGCCGCGGCGGCCCTGCTGCCGCAGGTGCGCACCCTGACGGCGGTGGAGAGGACCAGCCGGGCCGAGCCTCGCCGGTACCTGTGGCTGCCGCTCCTGGCCCTCCTCGCCGGCACCCTCGCCTTCGTGCCGAGCTACTCCGGCAAGGACCGCATCAGCTACTTCCCGCCGGCCGAGGTGGACCTCGTGCGGCAGGTCGTCGACCAGGCACCGGACGACTCCCTCGTCGTCGCGGCCGACCGCAACTACCCGTTGGCCTTCGCCGACTACTGGAGAGTGCACCACTACTGGTTCCTCGACGACGGCCGCGAGCACGTCGATGCCGTCGTGCGCGATCCGGCGGCCACCCTCGCCCGCGACATGTCCGCCGTGGAGTCTCCGGGCCGGGCCTACCTGCTGTTCACCCGAGGTCAGTTCGCCGACTCCGAGATGAACGGGCTGCTCACGAAGGCCCAGTTGCACCGCATCCGGCGGTCGGTCGACGCCTCACCCCTGTTCGAGCGGGTGGCGGGGAACGACGCCGGGGTGGCCTACGTCCTGAAGGAGACGAGCCGATGACACCGCAGGAACTGGCCGTACGGATGCTGCCCCCGTTGGGCGGCTGGCTGGCGCTGTCCGCGCTCGCGCTGCCGGACGGTTCCGTACTGCGGGGCGCGGCGATGGTCGCCTTCCTGGCGGCCGGGCCGGGCGCCGCCGTGCTGAGGATCTGCGGTCCCGCGCTGACCGTGGTCCCCGCCGCGGGGCCCGCGGAGCGCCGGGAGCCCGCTTTCGATCACCACTCCGACCTGCTCGAACGGCTGATGCTGGCCGTCTTCCTGAGCGTGGCCCTCGTGCTGCTCGCCGCGACGGTGTTCATCGCCACGCACGCGTTCAGCGCGCAGCGCGTCCTGCTCACGCTCACGCTGCTCACCACGGTCGCCGCGTTCTGCCCGCGGCTGCGCGCCTGGCGGCCGAGGACGGCGAAGGGTTCCGCTCCGTGAGGTTGGTCCCCCCCGACGACGACGCCCGCACCCCGCACGACGACGCCCGGTCCGGAGGCGACGACGGCCGCGCACACCCGGACCATCGTCCGTCGGGCCATGACGGCCGCGCACACCCGGTCCGCCGTCCGTCCGGAGGCGACGGCCGTGCCCTCCGCGACGGTCGTCCGTCCGGCGGGGACGGCGACGGCACGCGCGCGGATGACCGCTCGTCCGGCGGGGCCGGTACGGGTCCGGACGGCCTTCCATGCGGTGGCGGCGACGGTCGTGCACCGCGGGACGGCTGTCCGTCCGGCGGCGACGACGGCCGCCCGTCCCCCGACCGCGCCGACCGCGCACAGCGCCACCGGCGCCCACGTGCCCCCGGTCGTGATCCCAACCCCCGTGACCCATGTCCTCGTGACCCGCACCCCTGTGACCCCGGTCCGCGTACCTCTCCTCCCCTCGCCCCCCGGTCCTTCACCGCCCGCTCCGCCCGCCCGCGATCCCGCTTGCTCACCGTCGCCGCAGTCGCCTGTGCCGTCCTGACCGTCGTTCTGCTCTTGCATGGTCCCGGTCCCGGCCTCGGCCTCGACGGCTCCGGCTCGGAGCCGTCGAGGCCCCCCGCCCTCGGCGGGAGGTGCGCGCCGACCGCGCTGCTCGAACCGCCCTGCGGGGCCTGGTTCGGCGCGTTCGTGCCGCACAGCAAGGACGACCTCGCGGAGAAGGTCCGCGGCTACGAGCGGCGCATCGGCCGCAAGCTCGACATCGTGTACACGTACCACGACATGTCCCTGGTCCGCGGAGACCGTCTGGAGGGGCAGCTGCTCACCCCGGCGGAACAGCGTGTCGCCGGTGAGGAGCATCTGCTGCTGCTCTCGTGGGAGAGCAAGTGGTGGGGCGGCACCAGAGCACAGCAGCCCACCTGGAAGCAGATCGCGGACGGTGTCCTGGACGCCTCCGTCATCGACGTACAGGCCGCACGGGTCAAGGCGTTCGGGCGGAAGGTCTTTCTCTCGTTCGACCTGGAGATGGACACCCGCACCCCGGCCAACGGCACCCCCGAGGACTACGTCCGCGCCTACCGCCACATCCACGACCGGTTCCGGGAACTGGGTGTGACCAACGTGGTGTGGACGTGGACCACCACCGGCTATCTGGAGCACGCCGACCTGATCAAGCGGATGTACCCGGGCGACGACTACGTCGACTGGGTGGCCTACAACCAGTACAACTACTACCGGTGCCACAAGGCGGGCTGGCTCTCCTTCGCCGAGACCCAGCGGGCCACGCACGACTGGATCCGCGAGAACATCTCCGACGACAAACCGCTGATGCTCTCCGAGTTCGGTACGGCCGACGACCCGTCCCGTCCGGGCCGGCAGGCCGAGTGGTACGCGCAGGTGCCGACGGTCCTGAAGGGTCTGTCGGGCGTCAGGGCCGCGCTCCAGTGGAACCACCGCGATCCCGGCCCGCACTGCGACCTCGCGATCGCCGGCGACGAGTCCTGGGCGAGCCTGCGCGAGGCGGTCTCCGACCCCTACCTCAACCAGCCGTTCGGCTAGCCCGCGAGAACCGCGGGCCGGGGATCCCCGGCCCTCCAGACCTGCGGGCGGGGGGTCCCTAGCCCGCGAACACAGGCCCGCGCAGCACCGCGCGGGCCCGCCGGTACCACCGCCACCCCACCGTCCTCGGGCCGTCCCGGTACGGCGCCACCCGTGCACCCCCGCCGGCCAGCCAGGTCTCCACGTCGGCGACGGTGTGGGAGCGCCGCACGATGAGCCGGGCGATGCGGTAGGCCTCGTCCCGTTCCGAACTCAGCGCGTGCCGCACGGCGGTGGCCGTCTCGTACCCGGCGGCGGCCGCCATGCGCCGCACCCGCCCGCTGTTGTAGCCGTGCGGGTAGGCGAGGTGGCGCACGGGATGCCCGAGGGAGTCCTCCAGCACGACGCGTGAGTCCCGCAGTTCGCGGGCGAGGTCACGTGACGGCAAGGTGTCGAGCTGGGCGTGCGTGACGGTGTGGCTGCCGACCTCCATGCCGGACTGCTCCAGCCCGGCGGCCTGGTCCAGGGTCATCATCGGCGCGGGCGGCAGCAGACTGTGCCCGCCGGGACTGATCGCGCCGGTGGTGAGATAGGCCGTGGCGGCCAGTTTCCGGACGGCGAGCGCCTCGGCGGTCGGCCCCGGCAGGTCGGCGAACCCGTCGTCGAAGGTCAGCAGCACCGGCCGGGCGGGCAGCCGCGTCCGCCCGGCGAGGTGGTCGGCGAGCGCGCTCACCGTCACGGGCGTACGACCGCTGTCGACGATGGCGTCGAGGTGCGCGGCGAACTGCTTCGGGGCGACCGTGAACTCCGCGATCCAGTCCGGCGGTTCCTCCATCACCGCGTGGTACAGGAGGACCGGTACGGCGGCGTGGCCGCCCGGCCCGGTCATCGGGACCTCTCCGACACCCCGGACGCCCCGGACGCCCCGGCCCGGAGGGCGGCCCGCAGCGCACGCCGGGCGCGCAGATAGCCGACCGGCCCGTACGCCATCCCCCTGCGTTGCAGCCGCGACAACCGGCGTGGCCACGGATGACCACGGTCGTCGTGCTCGCCCGGAACCCCCTTCGCGCCGGGAACCCCCGTGTCCCCCGGAACCCCCGTGTCCCTTGGAACACCCGTATCCCCCGTATCCCCCGGAGCCCCCGTGTCCCTTGGTACACCCGTATCCCTCTCCCCGTCCTGGGCGTCCGCGTCCCGGACCGCCGTCAGCGTGCGGGCGTGTGCGAGTCCGCGGGGCAGCCGGGCCAGGAACGCCGGCAGCAGGGCGGGCCGGTTGACCAGGATCGCGGTGAGGTAGGCGGTGAGTCCGGCGCCGTAGCCGTACGCCTGGGTCTCCAGGTCCCGCCAGGTCTCGCGGTGGTGGTGCCAGACCAAGGCCTGTGGGGTGTAGTGCAGGCGGTGGCCCTGGGCGAGCACGCGGACGAAGCCGTAGAGGTCGTCGCCGCCACGCGCGAGCGTCCCCGCCCCCGTCGCGGGGTCGAAGCCACCGACCGCGCGCAGCACGCCGGTTCGGAACGCCATGTTCGCGCCGGATCCGAACCGGCCCGCCGTGAACGGGAACAGCGGCTCGTCGGCGGGCGGGTCGAGGGGGTCGTACGTCCGTGGCGTGAACCCCTTCGCGAAGCCCCCGTGGCTCTCCAGGAGCACTTGGGCGGGGGTGCGCATCCGGGCGGGCAGGATCAGCCCGGTGGCGCAGCCCAGGCCCGGGTCGGCGGCGAAGGGCGCGGTGAGTTCGGTCAGCCAGCGCGGGTCGGCGACCACGTCGTCGTCGGTGAACGCGACGACGTCGCCGCGCGCGGCAGCGAGGCCGGTGTTGTGGGCGACGGCGAGACCGGGCACGGGCTCGGTCACGTACCGCACGTGCTCGCCGTACTTGTGCGCGACCAGGTCGCGGGTCGTGTCCGACACCGGGGCGTTGTCGACGACGACGATCTCGAAGTCGGGGTGGTCCTGGGAGAGCATCGAGTCGAGCGCGTGGGCGAGCCGGTCGGCGCGTTCACGGGTGGCGACCACGACGCTGGTGAACGGGACGGTGACCCCCGTGGGTGCCGGTGCCGGTGCCGGTCCGGCGTCCGCGTGCCGCTGGGCCAGTGCGGTGAGGACCGCCCTCGGGTCGGCGCCCTGCGGCACCCGCCCGAGCAGCGTGGCGACCGGCCGGCCACCCCTGCGGACCAGCAGGAACACCTCGCCGTGCGTGACGGGCGGGCTGCCGGGGCCGGGTCTCAGCACCCCGCCGCCGCCCGGTCCCAGTTCCAGTTCGGCGACCTGAACCGGCTCGATCGCGAGGAACCTCTGAATCTCCTGCCGTACGCGTGCCGCGTGGGACACGAGTCCTCCCCCTCCACTGGCCTGGAACCCGCCGCCGGAACCCACCGGAAACGTGTCGGGAACCGGTCGGAACCCGACAGGAACCCCTCAGGACCGGCGCAGCCGCCCGACACCCTTCAGCGCCCGCTGGGCCGCCGCCGCGAGCCGCGGCCGACTGCGCACGAAGTGGTGCGCTCGGCGCGAGGGCTCGCGGCTGAGCCAGTAGAGCGCGGCGCCCGCCCCCGGACGCGTCCACGCTCCTTCGTACACGGGCAGTTCGCCCGTCTTCAGCGAGTCCTTGTACGCGGCGGCCCCCCGGCCGAGGTCGAGCAGGCCGATGCCCTCGGCGGCGGCAGCCTCGGCCATCCGCAGATGCAGCACCAGACCGGGCGAGTATTTCGCGAACTCCGGGTCGTAGGCCGGGAACCAGCAGGCCAGGACGCTCGTCGAGCGCAGCCCGAAGTGCGCGGCGATCGGTTGCCCGCCGGCGTAGAGGACGGACAGGGTGCCGGAGCAGTCCGGGCCGCGCGACTGCGAGGCGAGCAGCTGCACGAGCCGCGTGATCCAGTCCTGCGCGAACCGGTCCCGGCGGCCGGTCCTGCGGTACTGCGCGGACTTCCACGCCATCAGCGTGCGCAGCGCGGCCGGATCACGCTCGTCGAAGACGAACCGCAGGTCACCGACCTGGCGGCCGAGCCGGCGCTCTTTGGCGAGCGTCGTCTTCACGAATTTCGGCGACTGCGCGCGCAGGACGGACTCGTACGTTTCGTAGCCCTTTTCCACGTCGATGACGTAGGACGTGTACTCGGCCGCCGCGTGCGGGACGAGCAGCTCCTGGTCCGCCTCCAGATTGTCGAAGGCGAAGCTCGACAGGGCGCAGGCCCGCAGGAGTTCCTCCGCGTTCAGACCGAGACCCCGGCCGAGGACGGCTCCCTGGGAGTCCGAGACGCCGTACGCGAGGGCGCGGCCCTGACCCAGCCGGCCGCGCTCGTGGGGCAGGAAGCCGACCGGCTCGCGCCCCTCGTACACCACCGCGACGCGCGCACGGGGCCGCACCCGGCCCACGGCGTCGGTGAACTCCGGTTCCATGAACGGGTTGCGCGGAGCCGTCGACGCGGCGCGCAGCGCGCGCCACCGCTCCCGTTCCCCCTCGCCGAGATCCTCCGGCTTCAGCACACGAATACGTCCGCTGCTCAACCTGACCCCCCGATCAAGTCCCCCCTGGACTGTCTGGACGGTACCGCCCCAGGCACTACGGGCGGTAGGTAGCGGACCATGTTGTTGCCAACCGGTGCATAGGCCTTCAACGTCCCTGTACCCGGCGTTGCGGTAGAAAACCGTTTCTCGTGTGAACGGTGCGGAAGGGGAAGGAGCGGGCGCCGAACGGGAAGCGAGTCGGGGGCCGTCGGGGTCCGTATTCTCTGATCATGGCCGCACCCTCCGCATATGCCGCGCGCTGCGCGTACTCCCTCGTCGCCACCGACCTGGACGGAACGCTGCTGCGCGGCGACGACACCTTCTCCGACCGGTCGCTCGACGCGCTCGCGAGGGTGGCGGCCGCGGGCGCCCGCCACCTCGTGGTGACCGGCCGGCCGGCCCCTCGCGTACGGCCGCTGCTGGAGATCCTGCGCGGCCGGGGGCTCGCGGTGTGCGGACAGGGCGCGCAACTGTACGACGTCGGAGCGGACCGTCTGCTGTGGTCGGTCACCCTGGACCGGGACCTGGCCGAGACGGCGCTCGGCAAGATCGAGGCGGAGGTGGGCGAGGTGTACGCGGCCGTCGACCAGGACGGCGTCGACGGGCTCACGCTGATCGAACCGGGCTATCTGATGCCGCACCCCACGCTGCCGGCCCTGCGCGTCGGAGCGCGCGAGGACCTGTGGTGCGAGCCGATCAGCAAGGTGCTGCTGCGTCATCCCACCCTGTCCGACGACGAGTTGGCGGCGACGGCCCGTTCGGTGGTCGGCTCGCTGGCCGGCGTCACGATGTCCGGGCCGGGCACGGTGGAGCTCCAGCCCTGCGGAGTCACGAAGGCGACCGGACTGGCCCTGGCCGCCGAGCACCTCGGGCTGCGGCCCGAGGACACGATCGCCTTCGGCGACATGCCCAACGACATCCCGATGTTCGACTGGGCGGCGCGCGGTGTCGCGATGGCCAACGCCCATCCCGAACTCAAGGCGGTGGCCGACGAGGTCACGACGTCGAACGAGGACGACGGCGTGGCCGTCGTCCTCGAGAGACTGTTCCCCTAGTTCCCCCGGGTTTTGCTGAGTTTTCCTCGTTCACTGGGTTTTGTTGAGTTCCCCTGGTGCCCCTGAGGTCCTCTGGTTCCTTGGCCCTCCAGGGGCGGGGCGGCTGTCTGTCAGTAGGCGCCGAAGACGTTGTCGATCGAGCCGTACCGGTGCGCCGCGTAGTTGCAGGCGGCGGTGATGTTGGCGACCGGGTCGTACGGGTCGTAGGCGGTGCCGGCCACGTGGTACGCGGCGAAGGTGGGGTCGATGACCTGGAGCAGGCCCTTGGACGGGATGCCCGCGGCCGCGTTGGAGTCCCAGAGATTGATGGCGTTCGGGTTGCCCGAGGACTCACGCATGACATTTCGGTAGATGCCGTTGTACGTGCCCGGAATGCCCTTCTCGGCCATGATCGCGAGGGATTCGCGGATCCAGCCGTCCAGGTTGTTGGCGTACCCGGCCGAGGTGGTGGCGGCCGTGGTGGCCGAGGCCGTGGTGGCCGCGGAGGCGCTCGTCGAGCCGATGAGCGGAAGGGTCAGCACGGCGGCGCCGGTGGCGGCGACGGCGAGGGTGCGGGCAAGGCGGGTGCGGCGGTGCTGGACGGCAGCAGGCATGACGAAACGTTCCTCTCCGGCGCCTGCGAGGTGAGCTGTCGGGTTCGGGCTGGAAAGTGCCCGGCCGGCCGCCGTAGGGGTACGGCGACGCGACTTCACCCCGAGCCGGTCCGGTACGTGCGTGACGTACGGCTCGGCGACTTACCTGGGTCCCCCGCTCCTGCCGTGCGTGAGTGTCGGTCGATGGGGTGCCGGGCGGCGGCAGGATTAGGCGTCTGCCCGACAGGCCGGGAACGTATGCGAGAGCGCATGTCCGGAACAAGTGCCGGATTCACAGATGGCCCCTATTGACCTTGATCAGAGGTTTGATCCTTCTTGATCCTTTTCGTGCGCCGGACGTCAACTTGCCGATGGGCAAAGCGGAATCACAACTTCCGGTCCAGGTTGCCCGCGTGGGGGCGACGTGAGCCAACTCACCAGCGTCCACAAGAAGGGTAAAACGGGCATTGGACCCCAAGTCTCTTTTAAAGGGGCGTGCGTGGGATGTGCCTGTGCCAGGTCGGTGGAACACCACCTCGCCGCCCTCCGTGCACACCACCTCGTCGGTGGCGACGAAGTCGCTCTCGTCGCAGGTGACCTCGGAGCGGGTGCGCACGCTCGTGTCCCAGCCCCGCTCCGGGCGGCGCAGCCGGATCGTCCGGTCACAGCGGACCTGGGCCGACAGGGGCTCGCGCTCGGCGATCGTGTACGTCGTCAGCCCCTCCTCCGTGTACTCCAGGCCGTCGGGGTACACGCGGGTGCCGGCGTCCGGCGGGGCGACCTCCAGCTGCCACGCGCCCCCGGCCGCGTCCCGCACCACGCGCCGCTCGGGACGCGGCTCGTCGAGCGTGACGGGGAAGCTCACTCCGAGCGGCGGCGCCTGCTCGGGCTCCTCGAAGGAGGGGCCGGCATCCGCCTCCCGGACCCGCACCGGCAGCTCCAGCGCGCTGCCCGCCGGATCCACGGTGAATCCCGCCGCCGACTCCGGTCCGGGCCAGACCCACGGCCAGTAGGCGGAGGAGAGGGCCAGACGGACGCGGTGGCCGGCTGGGAAGGCGTGGCCGGTGGGGGTCAGGGCGAGGGTGACCTCCCCGCCCGCGGTGTGTGTGCCCCGGAGTTCCAGGACGCCGCGTGCCACGAGGGTGGCGGAGCCGTCCGGTGCCACGTCGCAGATCCTCGCGACCACCTGGGCGTGCGGCGCCTCGCACGTCAGCCGCAGCCGCACCCGGGGTTCGCCCAGCACCCAGGTCTCCTCACCCACCGGAAACTCGAAACAGACCGAGCGCCCGTCCTCCTCGCGCTGGTCCGGCGGGAGATCGCCGTCGTCGCCACGGGGGAGAAGACGGCCGGCGTCCACGCCCGTGTGCAGGAGGGAGCGCACCAGGACCGGGGCGCCCCGGAGGGCGTACCTCAGGACGCTCGCGCGAGGGGAGGGCCAGGCCGGCTCGCCGATCCAACGGCCGGGTGGGCCGCCGTCCGCCGCGGCCGACGGGTGGGCGCCGCGGACGTACGCGCGCAGGAGCGGGTCGGACAGGACGCCGGTGTCCCTGCCCTTCAGCCAGTGGTCCCACCAGCGCAGGGTCTCCTGGAGGAAGCCGATCGCGGGGCCGGGGTGCGGGACGTGGTCGGGGTACCGGTGCGGCCACGGCCCGACCAGGCCGCGCACCCGGTCGGGCGGGAGGTGCTCGACCACCCCGAGGACCGCGTCGGGGTACGGGTCGTACCAGCCGCCCACCGCCAGGACGGGCACGCCGGTCCCCGGCGCGTCGCGGACATCGCCGTCGACGGCGCGCGGGACCGGCCGGGTGGGGGCGGACGGCTCGACCCCCTCCAGGCGCCGGAGCCACATCTCCCGCCAGGCGTCGCCGACGTGCTCGGGGTCCGGCGGCAGGCAGAGGACGGCAAGCCGGGCCTCCGCCGCCTCGGTGTGCGGCGGGTCGGCAGGGAGGGCGGAACCGGCGGAACCGTTCGGGCGTCGCACGCCGTCGTCGTGGTGGCCGTCCGCACAGCAGACGGCGACGACCGCCCTGAGCGGCTCGGGTGCGAGGGCCGCCACCCGGAGGGCCTGGACACCGCCCCCGCCGATGCCGAACATGCCCACCGTGCCGTCGCACCACGGCTGTGCCGCCAGCCACGCGACCACGGCGAGCGCGTCGGCCTCCGGGCCGTCGGCCGTGGCCCCGTCCGCCGCCCCCGCCGTTGCCGCCGCACCCGTCGTTCGGGCGGAGGGTCCCGTCGCCGGGGGTGCGGTGTCGGACGGTCCCGCCGGTGGGGGTGCGGCGTCGGCCGGCGCGTCCGGTACGCCCTCGCTGTTGCCGTGGCCGCGCGCGTCCACGCGTACGGAGGCGTAGCCATGGCCCGCGTACCAGGGATGGCGCTGCCGGTCGCGGACCGCGGTGCGGTCGGAGAGCCGGTCCGGGGCGTACTCCAGGAGCGCCGGCACGGGCTCGTCCGTCAGGGGTCGCCACACACGGGCGTACAGCAGGGTGCCGTCGGGCAGACGGATGCGGAAGTCCTCGTGGGCCGTCTCGTAGGGGAAGGACGAACGGATGCGCATGTGCGTGGCCCCCGTGAGGTCAGCGGGGCGGATGGGCCCGACGGCTCCGGCCGGACGGCTGACGTGAGTGACCGGACGGAGTCGCCGGTCCGACTTCCCTCCTGCCCGAATACTCATATCGGCTGATCAGCAACATACCGGGCATGATCCGATGTCGCCCGGCCGCCCGAGGGCACCTCGCGGGCGAGCCACGTTCGATACGGGGGGACGTGGGGCCTGTCAGTGATCGAAACGTGACCGGATACGCTGACTTGAGTGAGGGCAGCGACCTATCGACAAACCGCGTAGACGCCAAAAGACACCAGCAGACAGGAGACCCCTCGTGACCGTCGTCGGGCCGTTCGGGCTGAGCGTGCGGGACCAGGCTCTGGAAGCCGATGTCCAGGCCGGATTGACGGCTGTCGAGGAAGGCTTGCTCGAGGCCACGAAGAGCGAGGTCCCGTTCATCACGGAGGCCGCACAGCACCTCGTCCGGGCGGGCGGGAAGCGGTTCCGGCCGCTGCTCGTGATGCTCGCCGCGCAGTTCGGCGACCCGTACGCGCCCGGCATCGTGCCCTCCGCCGTGGTGGTGGAGCTGACCCACCTGGCCACGCTGTACCACGACGACGTGATGGACGAGGCCGAGGTACGGCGGGGCGTGTCCAGCGCGAACACCCGCTGGGGGAACTCGGTCGCCGTCCTCACCGGCGACTTCCTGTTCGCCCGTGCCTCGCACATCCTCGCCGACCTCGGGCCCGAGGCGGTGCGGGTGCAGGCGGAGGCGTTCGAGCGGCTCGTCACCGGACAGATCCTGGAGACGGCCGGGCCGACCGACGGACGGGACCCCGTCGACCACTACCTCGACGTGCTCGGCGGCAAGACCGGATCGCTGGTGGCGGTGGCGTGCCGGTTCGGCGCGATGATGTCGGGCGCCGACCACACGGTCGTGGACGTGCTCACCCAGTACGGCGAGAGGCTGGGCGTCGCCTTCCAGCTCGCGGACGACGTGCTCGACATCGCGTCGGACTCGCACGAGTCGGGGAAGACGCCGGGCACGGACCTGCGTGAGGGCATCCCCACGCTGCCGGTGCTGCGGCTGCGCGAGCGGGCCGCCCGGCTGGCCCTGCCCGAGGACATCGCGCTGTGCGAGCTGCTCGACTCCGACCTGAGCGACGACGCCCGGCTCGCGGAGGCGCTGGCCGCGCTGCGGGGTCACCCCGCGCTGGAGCAGGCTCGGCGGGACACCGTGCGCTACGCGAACGAGGCTCGGGCGGCGTTGGTGCCGTTGCGGGAGTGCGACGCGAAGGTGGCTCTGATGGAGCTGTGCGACGCGGTGGTCCACCGGGCGGGGTGAGGTGTCGGGGGGCCTTGCCCCGCCCGACCGACCCGGCCGGTCGAGACGTTGGGGTCGAACCGCCTAGGGCTCCGCCCCACCCCCCGGCAGCGACTTCGTCCCTCTCGCACCCCTGCGGGGACTCCATCGCCCCTCGCACCCCTGCGGGGACTCCATCCCCTCTCGCACCCCTGCGGGGACTCCATCCCCTCTCGCACCCCTGCGGGGACTCCATCCCCTCTCGCACCCCTGCGGGGACTCCATCCCCCCTCGCACCCCTGCGGGGACTCCGTCCCCCACGCCCCACCAGGGCTCCATCTCCACCCCCGTCCCGAGCCCCTTCCCCCGCTCCACCCTGACGCCCCCCACCCCGACGTCATACCCCAGGCGTACGTCGAGTTGGGTCCTCGGGTTGACGTATGCGGATGGCTTCTTTGGTCAGATGGGAACCACGGAAATCACCACTCCTCACCGATTCGGGTGAGAATGGCGGCTTGAGCGGGGGACGTTGACCCGCGCGACGACCGGCCGCCGCCGACGACGGAGGTAAGGCACATATGGCACCGTACGCATCCGACGACAGCACGCACGCCGGAGAGGCCGACGATCGGCGTGTCGGGCGGCGCAAGGCCGTGCGGTACATCGTTCCGGTCACCGTGGTGGGTGTCGCGGCGGCGACGATCGGGCTGGTCCCGGCGCTCGCCGACTCGGGCGATCCCGCCCTGCCGAAGATCACCGCACAGCAGCTCATCGAGAAGATCGCCGCGTCGGACGTACAGCAGCTGTCCGGCACGGTGAAGATCACCACCGATCTCGGCCTGCCCGACCTGGGCGGGCTGGAGAGCGGGCTCCTCTCCGGGGCCGCCGGGGGGACCGGGGGCGACGGCGGCGGGTCCTCCGCCGACCCCTCCACCAAGCTCACCGAACTCGCCTCCGGCACGCACACCCTGCGCGTCGCCGCCGACGGCCCGGACAAGCAGAAACTGTCCCTCCTGGAGAACGCCGCCGAGTACAGCCTCATCCACGACGGCAAGGACGTGTGGGGGTACGACAGCGCCTCCAACGAGGTCTATCACTCCACCGCCGAGAAGGGCGAGGATGCGGCCGAGCCCGTTCCCACCACGCCCAAGGGCCTCACCGACGAAGCCCTGAAGGCCGTCGACGACACCACGTCCGTGACCGTGGACGGCACCGTCCAGGTGGCCGGCCGCGACGCCTACAAGCTGCTGGTCAAGCCGAAGCAGTCCGGTTCGACCGTCGGCGCGATCAGTGTGGCCGTGGACGCGAAGACGGGGCTGCCGCTCAAGTTCACGCTGACCCCGGCGAGCGGCGGGGCCGCCGTCGTCGACGCCGGCTTCACCCAGGTCAGCTTCGCCAGGCCGGCCGCCTCCACCTTCGACTTCACCCCGCCCAAGGGGGCGAAGGTGACCGAGGGGGACGCCGCGGACGCCGCGACCGACGTACCCGCGCCGTCCAAGGGCGCGGAGGGGGACTTCGCCAAGGGTCTCGCCGGGCTCGACGTCCTCGGCGAGGGCTGGACCTCGGTCGCCACCTTCGACACCGGCGGCGAGGGCGTCCCCTCCTCCGCTGACCTCCCCGACGCGGGCGGTCTCGGCGGGTTCCTGGACTCCTTCGGCGACAAGGTCGACGGCAAGTTCGGCTCCGGCACCGTCTTCTCCACCCGCCTGGTCAACGCCCTGGTCACGGACGACGGCAAGCTCTACGTCGGCGCCGTCACCAAGGACGCTCTCGTGAAGGCGGCGAACGCGGGGCGCTAGGACACCGTCCGAGTACCCTGACGTGAACCGACGACCGGGGGAGCCGATGGACGACGACGCGGCGGAGGCGCCCCTCGGGGCGCCAGGTGCGGTCGACGGGGACAGCGTCATCCGCACCCGCGCGCTCACCAAGCGCTACCGCGGTGGACAGCTCGCCGTCGACGGCCTCGACCTGGCCGTCCCGGCGGGCAGCGTCTTCGGCTTCCTCGGCCCGAACGGCTCCGGCAAGACGACCACCATCCGCATGCTGATGGGCCTCATCGAACCCACCTCCGGCACGGCGCGGGTGCTGGGGGGCCCCATGCCCCGCGCCTCCCGCACCGTGCTGCCGCACGTCGGCGCCCTCATCGAGGGCCCGGCCCTCTACGGCTTCCTCTCCGGCCGCGACAACCTCCTGCGCTACGACGCCGCCGACCCGACCGCCGACCCGCGCACCCGGCGCGCCCGCGTGGCCGAGGCGCTGGAGCGGGTGGGTCTGACGGCCGCCGCGGCGAAGAAGGCGAAGGCCTACTCGCTCGGTATGAAGCAGCGGCTGGGTCTGGCCGCCGCGCTTCTCCAGCCGCGTCGGCTGCTGATCCTGGACGAGCCGACCAACGGTCTCGACCCGCAGGGCATGCGCGAGATCCGGGTCCTCGTACGGGAACTGGCAGCGGACGGCACCACCGTCTTCCTCTCCTCCCACCTCCTCGACGAGATCGAGCAGGTCTGCACCCACGCCGCCGTCATGGCACGGGGGCGGCTCCTCACCCAGGGCCCGGTGTCCGACCTGGCGGCCCGCGCGCGCGGCCGGCTCGCCGTGACCACCCCGGACACGGCGGACGCGGCTCGGGTGCTGGAGGAACAGGGCGTGTCTGACGTCATCGTGACCGAGAACCGGGTGACGGCCGAGCCCGCCGACCGCGAACTGGCCGAGCTGAACGCGGCGTTGGTGACGGCCGGCGTCCGCGTGCGGGGCTTCGGCGTGGAGCGGGCCTCCCTGGAGGACGCGTTCGTCGCACTGACGGGGGAGGGCTTCGATGTCGCAGGCTGAGCACGCTGGGCAGGCCGAGCGGACAGCGCACGCCGAGCAGGCCGGGCACGCCGAGCGGACGGAGCGCGCCGAGCATGTCGAGCGGACTGCGCACGCCGAGCAGCCCGAGACGAAGGTCGCACCGGCCGTCGGCGACATCACCCGGCCGGTCAGTCCGTTGTGGGCCCTCGGTCTCTTCCGCAGCGAACTCACCATCACCCTGCGCCGCTGGCGGACCCTCGCGCTGCTGGGTGTGCTGGCGGCCGTGCCGGTGCTTGTCGGGATCGCGGTGAGGATCGAGACCGGCGACGGTTCGACGGCCGGTCAGCGGGGCGGCGGTGGTGAGGGACCGGCCTTCATGGCGCAGATCACCAACAACGGCCTGTTCCTGGTGTTCACCGCGCTGGCCGCCACGCTCCCGTTCTTCCTGCCGATGGCCGTCGGTGTCGTCGCGGGCGACGCGGTCGCCGGCGAGGCGAACTCCGGCACCCTGCGCTACCTCCTCGTCGCCCCCGCTGGCCGTACCCGCCTGCTTCTCGTCAAGTACGCGACCACGGTGACCTTCTGCCTGCTGGCCACCCTGGTCGTCGCGGTGTCGGCGCTGGCCGTCGGCGCGCTGCTGTTCCCGCTCGGCGACCTCACGACCCTCTCCGGCACCCGTGTCTCATTCGCCGACGGCCTGTGGCGGGCCCTGCTGATCGCCCTGGCCGTCACCGCCTCGCTGCTCGGCGTGGCCGCGCTCGGACTGTTCGTCTCCACGCTCACCAACAGCGGCATCGCGGCCATGGCGACGACCGTGGGGCTGCTCACCACGGTGCAGATCCTCGACCAGATCCCGCAGCTGCACGCGATCCAGCCCTACCTCTTCTCCCACTACTGGCTGTCCTTCGCCGACCTGATGCGCGACCCGGTCTACTGGGAGGAACTCCGGAAGAACCTCAGTCTTCAGGCGCTGTACGTGGCCGTCTTCGGGTCGGCGGCCTGGGCGCGGTTCACGGCGAAGGACGTCACGGCGTAACGGCCCCCTCCGCCGCCCGCTCCCGTCCTCCGCCACCCCCTTCGTCGGCCGACCGCCCCCGTCGACCGACCGCCCCGCCGATCACCCTGTCGCCCGCCCCCTCCGCCGGCCGAGCCGCCCCCCGTGGACCGGTGCGTCCGTGCCGTCAGTCGGTCTCGAACGCGTAGCGGGCGAGGGGCGCGGGCTGCGCGAAGAAGGTCTTCGCTCGGGCCAGCGCCTGGGTGTCGTTCCGTACGTCGCCCGGCTTGCTGCCGTTGCCGAGCAGCACGCCGCCGAACCGCATCTCCATGTACGCGGCCGAGTTCCGCAGCGCGCCGATCAGCGGATCGGCCACCTCCTGCCGCTCCTCGGCGAGCGCGGTGACACCCCACAGGGTGCGTCCGGCGAGGGTGGCCTTGAAGTCGATGCCGGGGGTGCGCAGCCAGCCCGACCAGTAGTCCAGGTAGCGCTTGGCCTGGCCGGACAGCGTGTACCAGTACAGCGGTGACGCGATGACGATGTCCGTCGCCGCGAGCGTGGCGTCGAGCAGCAGGGCCACGTCCCCCTCGGTGGGACGGACGTGGTCGATGTCGTGGCGCAGGTCCTCGAAGTCGGGCAGCGGATGGTCGGCGAGACTGATCCACTCCTGCTCGACGTCGGCGGGCAGTTGCTCGGCGGCCGCACGCGCCAGCTGCTCCGTATTGCCCTCGGGGCGGCTGCTCCCCAGCACGAACAGGAAACGACGGTTGCTCATGGGTCCCCCAGATGGTCGGCGTACGACTATAAAACGCATGTGCATTATATGCGTGCGCAACTACTCGCGCCAGGGGTTCGGGGCGCAGAGGTCAAGAGCCCGGGGGAGCCGCGTCGAGAAACCCCGTCGGCGCCTCCCCGGCAGCCGCCACGGCCAGCAGCGCCGCCTCCCGGCCGTGCGCCGCCACCACCTGGAGCCCCACCGGGCAGCCGTCCGCGCCGATCCCCGCCGGGATGCTGATCGCCGGATGTCCGCTCAGGTTGAACGCCCACGTCAGCGCCGTCGAGTAGCGGTCCCCGGGACCGTCGTGGCCGTGCGCCGGGTTGGGGGTCGTAGGGGTCAGCAACAGGTCCGCCCGGTCGAAGAGGGCGGCCAACCGACGATCGTTGGCACTCCGTATCCCCCGTACCGCCGAGGTGGCACCCGACCCGCGCAGCGCGAGCCAGGCGGGCGCGGGATCCTCCAGCCGCAACGGCGCCTCGGACCGCAGCAGCCGAACGGCACCCGCGTCGGCGAGGCGGGCGGCGGCGGCCCGTGCGAGGGCCAGGGGTTCCGGGTCGGGGTCGGCGAACCCGAGGTCGGGGGAGAAGACGGCGGTGCGCGGCCCGAGTCGTCCCGGCGCCTCCGCGGACAGCACCGCCCAGTACGCCCCCGCGTCCGCCGCGTACCGTGCGAGGACGCCCGGCGCCGCGAGCCCCGTACGGTCCGGGGACGGGAATCGTCCGTTCGTGACCTTCAGACCGAGGACGCCGCACCAGGCCGCCGGGACGCGCACCGAGCCCGCGCCGTCGCTGCCGGTCGCCAGCGGCACCAGGCCGGCCGCGACCGCCGCCGCCGAACCGGCCGAGGAGCCGCCCGGCGTGCGGTCGGCGCGCCAGGGGTTGACGGTACGGCCGTGCGCGCCGAGTCCCCAGGTCTGCCACGGAGTCCCGGGGCCGGGTACGGCCGTCGCGCCCACCGGTACGCAGCCGGCGGCCACCAGCGGCCCCGCCGTACGCAGCCCGAGCCGGCCCTTGACGCCGATCGGTACCCCGGCCAGCGGGAGCCATTCACCGGCCGCGACCCGCGCGTCCACCCCGGACGCCCGCTGAAGCGCCGCGTCCTGCCACACCTCGGCGAACGCCCCCAGCGCGTGGTCCTCCCGCCGGATCCGCTCCAGTGCCCCGGCCACCACGTCGACGGCCCGCAGCCGCCCCTCCCGTACGGCGGCGGCGAGCCCGACGGCCGAGGAGGAAGGCGCGGGCGGGGGTTCTTCCCGCGGTTCGGGCGGAGCCGCGCTCAGCCTGTCCGCCGGACGGCCGTGTGCGTGAGGCGGGCCAGGGGTTCCGTCTCGCGCGGCGGGGTGCCCGACAGGTCACCGAGGCGCCAGTCCTGCACCCACGGCACCCGGTACACGTCGATGACCGACTCGATCACCCGCACCCGCTGCGCGAGCGGGCGTGGCAGCCGTCCGGGCGCGTCCGCGACCAGCACGACCGCGTCCAGGTCGAGGCCCGCCGGGGCCTGCCCGCGCCGGAAGACCTCCAGGGTCGCAAGCACCGACTCCAGTCCCGCCGCGTGGGTGCGGGCCACGAGCAGCACGGACGGCGGGGCGCCCGCGCCGGGCCAGTGGCGTCCGCAGTCGTGGCCGCCGTAGACCGCGGCGAGCGTGGAGACACCGGCCCCGCCGTGGGTGCCGAGCCAGGAGAAGCTACGGGGGCCGGCCACCGTGGCGCACGGCCCCGGTGGCGGTTCCGGAGCGGACACCGGACCGCGGATCCAGATCTCCGGCCCCGCCGGCCGCCCGCCCGTCGTCCGCATGCCCCGCACTCCTCGTCGTCGCCACCGCCCGCCCGCGCGGCCGGACCACCGCCGGATCCCCCGTGCCCGCGGTCCTTGGAACGAGGCTGTGACGTCGCGGTGACGTGCGGACCGGGCGCGGCCGGAGAAACTCAACAGTACGTGTACGTGTGGGTGCACGGGTCATGAGCGCAACGTACGCACGGCGACGTGTCAGGGTGAGGAACCGATGTCTCGACTCAGCCGCGAGAAGAAGCGGGCACAGCAGTACGACGGGCGGCAGACCGTCGCGGTGGCGCCGCTCGACGTGCACGTCTGCGGGGGCGGGCCGGCCAGCATCGGCGGCGTGCCCGTCGTCGCCGCCGACGGGCAGGAACTCCAGCAGGCCGTCCTCGGCCACCTCCACCGCATCGCCCTCGCCACCGGGTACCCGGTGCTCGCCACGGTCCACGACGAGCGCATCGGCTACGTCGTCCCGCTGCGCGTGGAGCCGGACGGTTCCAGCCACTTCGCGGGCGAGCCCCTACGGGTGGCCCCGCCGAGGCAGCCGGGCGACCAGTCGGCGGACCGGTCCTTCGAGGCGCGCACACCGCCCACCCCGCTCACGCCGGCCCCGCCGCCCGCCGAGGGGCGTGCGCCGTCCCGGCAGGACAAGCCCACGCACTTCCTGCGCCGCGATCCGGCTGAGCCGCGGGACGAGACTCCGGGCGCGGCCGCAACCCCGACGGGCGTGTTCGGCCCACCACCGGTGATGGACCGTGTTCCCGAGGGCGCACGCTCCCACCCGGCCGCGGACCCGGCCCCCGTCCCGCAGCCGTCCCCCACCTCGGACCTCGGCCCGGAACCGACCCCCGGCCCCGCCCCCCTCCTCATTCCGGAAGTGGCGTTGGGGTTCGAACCCGAACCCGTGCCCGAGCCGACCCCCGCCCGCGGCTTCGACGCCGTGGCGGAGGCCGTGCTCGGGGACGATCCGCGCTCGCTTCCCGGTGCCGACGGGGCGCCCGCTCTGCTCGGCGAACCGATGGCACGGATCAACGAGGCCGTGCGGGCGGGGCGTACGGACACGGCGGCGGCGCTCGCGGAGCGGACCGTGACCGAGGCCTCGGCGACGCTGGGACCGGAGCACCCCGAGGTGCTCGGGCTACGCGAACTCGCCGCGTACATCGCCTACCTGGCCGGGGATCCGGTCCGCTCCTTCCACCTCTCGCTCGACCTGGCCGCCATCCACCGCCGCGACGGGGACGCTGAGGCCGCGTACGGCAACGTGCACAGCGCGGCCACGGCCTGGCGTGCCGTCCGCGATCCCTTCCAGGGGCTGAACCTCGGCACCGAACTCATCGACCTGTGGACAGAGTTGGTCGCCGAGGGCGGCCCGGCCGCCGACGACGCCGAGGAGTTGGAGTCGGCCACTTCCCGGATGACCCGGCTGGCCCGACGGGCCCGCGACTCGGGCGCACGCCCGCAGGGTTAGGACGCGAGTGACGAGGGGCCGGCCGCTGCCGGCCCCTCGTCACCGCTCGCCGGCCCCTGCTCCGTCGACGTCCTCTGCTCCGTGGGCGTCCCCTACTCGGACGATGGCGCCTACTGGGACAACGTCCACACCGCGTGGGCGAGCGCGTCCGCGTTGCGGTTGAGGGCCGTGTCGTTGACGTTGGCGGTGGTGTCGCAGGAGGAGTGGTAGCAGCGGTCGAAGGCCTGCCCGGCCGTACCGCCCCACTTGGCCACCTGGGCCGCCGTCTTGGTCCGGCTCGCCCCGGTGAACAGGCCGCCGACCGGGACTCCCGCGCTCTTGAACGGCGCGTGGTCGGAGCGGCCGTCGCCCTCGGTCTCGATCTCGGTGGCGACGCCGATGCCCGCGAAGTAGTTCTTGAAGGTCTGCTCGATGGCCGGGTCGTCGTCGTAGACGAAGTAGCCGGGGTTCGGCGAGCCGATCATGTCGAAGTTGAGGTAACCGTTGATCCGGGCGCGGTTCGCGGAGGACAGGGTGTTGACGTAGTGGCGCGAACCGACCAAGCCCAGTTCCTCCGCGCCCCACCAGGCGAATCTCAGGTGCTTGGAGGGGTGGTAACCGGTTCGGGCGACGGTCAGGGCGGCCTCCAGGACGGCGGCGGAGCCGGTTCCGTTGTCGTTGATGCCGGCGCCGGAGGTGACGCTGTCGAGGTGCGCACCCGCCATGACGACCTGACTGGTGTCACCGCCGGGCCAGTCGGCGATCAGGTTGTAGCCGACCCGGCTGGACGCGGTGAACTGCTGGACGGTGGTGGTGAATCCGGCGGCGTCCAGCTTGGCCTTCACGTAGTCGAGGGAGGCCCGGTAGCCGGTGCGGCCGTGGGCGCGATTGCCGCCGTTGGCGGTGGCGATGGCCTGGAGCTGGGTCAGGTGTGCCTTGACGTCGGCCACCGGGATGTCGGGCGCGGCGGCGATCGCGACGGGCTCGGGGGCGGGCGCCGCGCCGGCCAGTGAGCCGGTGGCGAGCAGCGTGGCGGCCGCGACGACGGCGGTCGCCGTCGCCCGCCCGGAAACGGAGAGCTTCATGGTGGGGGGCTCCGAGTTCCAGAGGGATTCCCCGTGGGTTGGCCACGGGGAATCCACGGTGAATGGGGTGCCTGGATGGTGAAGCTGTGGCCAACTCTTCGTCAAGAGCGCCATTCGGACAGGGAGTTCGCATGGCGGAGCCGCCGTCGCCCGGCCGCCTCCGAACCGCTCGCCCCGCCCGCGGCCCGGCTCACTGAACGCAGAATTCGTTCCCCTCCGGGTCCGTCATCACGACCCATGCCCCGGACGGTTCCTTCACCTCCCGCAGCACACTCGCCCCGAGGGCGGTGAGCCGCTCGACCTCCTCGTCCCGCCGCCCCGCGCCGGGGTGCAGGTCGAGGTGGAGCCGGTTCTTGACCGTCTTGTCCTCGGGCACCCGCTGGAAGAGCAGCCGCCGCCCCAGCCCGGTGCCGGTGTCCGCGTCGAAGGGGTCCGCGGGGTGCCGTACGGCGATCAGGTCCCGGAAGGCGGGGCGGCCGTGGTGTTCCACCGTCGCGGCGCCGGGCAGTGCGCCGAGTCCCAGCAGACGCTCGACGAGCGCGCTGTTGTCCTCGACCGTGTAGTGCAGCGCGGCGGCCCAGAAGTCCGCCTGGGCGTGCGGGTCGAGGGAGTCGACGACGAGCTTCCAGTGGACGGGCGTGGGTTCCGCTGTGGGTGTCTCGCTCATGTAACCAGTTCTATTGGTCACGCGCGTGCGCGGGCAATGGAAACGCCGCGACCTCCGGAAACGTCAGAACCTCCCGGAACCCCGAGCGCCCCGGCCCCACCCGCCGGCCGTCCCCCCGGCGTGAGCGTGATCTCGTACGACGGCCGACCCTGCGCCCCGGCCGACCCTGCGCCCCGGCCGACCCTGCGCCCCGGCCGGGCCGCCCTCCGGCGGGCCCCGGCGCCCTCGCGCCCGCCACGAGGTGCCGCACCAGCCCGCCGGCCTCATCGTCCGGGCCGGTCCGCTGGGCCGTGGTGACCGGTCGCTCCCGCCCACGTGCCGGCCGGCTTCACCAGGATCGCTGGGTCCCCGCCCGTCGTACCCCCGCCCGGGCCGAGATCTGGCGATGACCGGGCCGCGAGGACGCCGTGGATCGCGGCGAGGGAGCGGGCGATGACCGTCGTCTACGGCTTGGTGACGGGGACGATCTCCGGCGCGTCGGCCGCGGACGGCACGCCCTCCACGGTCCGTACCGCGCCCGTGGTGCCGGGTGCCCGGGTCTCGGCGGCGAGCATCCGGGCTGTCCGGGCTGCCCGGGCCGTCCGGTGCGAGGAGCGCCACGCGTCCCCGGTGAGCAGGACGAGCGCCAGCCAGACCAGCGCGAAGCCGGCCCAGCGCTCGGGCGGCATGGCCTCGCCGAAGTAGAAGACCCCGAGCAGGAACTGGAAGACCGGCGCCAGGTACTGCAACAGGCCCAGCGTGGAGAGCGGCACCCGGATCGCCGCCGCACCGAAACAGACCAGCGGGAGCGCGGTGACGATGCCGGTGGAGGCGAGGAGAGCGGAGTGCCCGGCACCCTCGCTGGTGAAGGTGGAGCCGCCGTGCGTGGACAGCCACAGCAGATAGCCGAGCGCGGGCAGGAACTGGATAGCGGTCTCGGCGGCGAGCGACTCGACCCCGCCGAGGTTGACCTTCTTCTTCACCAGTCCGTAGGTGGCGAAGGAGAAGGCGAGGCAGAGCGAGATCCACGGCGGGCGGCCGTAGCCGATGGTCAGCACGAGGACGGCGGCCAGGCCGATGCCGACCGCCACCCACTGCACGGGCCGCAGCCGCTCCTTCAGGAGCAGGACGCCCATGGCGATGGTGACGAGCGGGTTGATGAAGTAACCGAGGGACGCCTCGACGACATGGCCGCTGTTCACGGCCCAGATGTAGACGCCCCAGTTCACGGTGATGACGGCGGCGGCCACGGTGACGAGCGCGAGCCGGCGCGGCTGGCGCAGCAGCTCACCGGCCCACTTCCAGCGCCGTACGACGATCAGCGCGGCGGCGACGAACACGAGGGACCACACCATGCGGTGGGCCAGGATCTCGGCCGCGCCGGCGGGCTTGAGGAGCGGCCAGAAGAGCGGGACGAGACCCCACATCCCGTAGGCGGCGAAGCCGTTCAGCAGGCCTGTCCGGCCCTCACCAACCTTGGACGTCCCGGTCACGGGCCCCTCCTTCTCACGACCTCACGACGGGCATGCGTGGACGAAGGTAACGCCGGAGACCCCCGCCTGTCATGCCCGTATCGCCATACGGTCGTGACAGGCGGGGGCGGGACGGTCGCGGGCCCGGAACGGGGGGCGGGACGGTCCCGCTCGGAGGCCGATGGAGGGCGTGAGGTGCACCGGACGGGGGTGGTTCCTCGAAAGGTCAGCCCTTGAGCACGGCGGCGATCGCCTCGGACAGCGGAGTGGTCGGGCGGCCCGCCAGCCGGGAGAGGTCCCCGGTGGAGACCACCAGCTCGCCCTTCTCGATCGACGCGTCCACGCCGGCCAGGATCGCGGCGAGCGGCTCGGGCAGGCCGGCCCCGGTCAGGATGCCGACCAGGGCCTCGGTGGGCACGGGGTTGTAGACGATCTCCTCGCCGGTCTGCCGGCTCAGCTCGGCCGCGTACTCCGCGAAGCTCCACGCCTCGTCGCCGCCCAGCTCGTACGTCGTGTTCTCGTGTCCCTCGCCGGTCAGTACCGCGACCGCGGCGGCCGCGTAGTCGGCACGGGAGGCGGAGGAGACGCGGCCGTCGCCGGCGGCGGCGACGACGGCGTTGTGTTCCCGCACCGGGGCGAGGTTCTCGGTGTAGTTCTCGTGGTACCAGCCGTTGCGCAGCAGGCTGTAGGGCAGACCGGAGGTGAGCAGGGCCTTCTCGGTGGCGCGGTGGTCGTCGGCCAGCGCGGCGCTCAGGCTGCCGGGCGCGCTGGTGTACGCCAGCAGGGCGACCCCGGCCCCCCGGGCGGCGTCGATGACGACCTGGTGCTGGGCCGGGCGGCCCTTGTCGAACTCGTTGCCCGAGATCAGCAGGACCTTGTCGCCGGCGGCGAACAGGCCGTCGAAGGTCTCGGGGGCGTTGTAGTCGGCGACCGCGAGCCTCACGCCGCGCCCGGCGAGGTCGGCGGCCCTGGCCTCGTCGCGCACGACGGCCGTGATCTCCTCGGCTGGGACCTTCTCCAGTAGCTGCTCCACGACATGACGGCCGAGGTGTCCGGTGGCTCCGGTGACGACGATGCTCATGATTCAGAACTCCTTGGGGTGCGGTCTTGGACTAACCCTAAGGAGTGCGCTAACTGAAAGAAAGTACCCACTTTGAAGTAAGGTACTGGTGTTGACGTAAGTGCTGTGCTTCGGCGTGGTGCCGACGTCGAGGTGAGGAACCGACGCTGCGCCGGGCCCGGTGCGGCCGGTAGCCGCGCGGGCAGCCACAGAGGCCCGGAACCTCCCCGGTCCCGGGCCTCATGTGACGCGCGTGCGCAGCGTATGTGTGTGCTCGCGGAGGTGCGTCGTCGCCGTCGCTCAGCCGACGACCGTCCACGTGTCCCCGCCCGCCAGCAGCGCCGCCAGGTCCCCCTTGCCGCGCCGGTCGATCGCCGCGTCCAGCTGGTCGGCCATCTGCGTGTCGTAGACCGGCCGCTCGACGGAGCGCAGGACCCCGATCGGCGTGTGGTGCAGGGTGTCCGGATCGGCCAGCCGGGACAGCGCGAACGCGGTGGTCGCAGACGTGGAGTGCGCGTCGTGGACCAGGACCTCGGACTCGTTCTCCGCGGTCACCACCACCACCTTCAGATCACCGGTCGCCCGGTCCCTTACGACCCCCTTGGAGCGGTCGCCGCCGAACCGGATCGGCTGCCCGTGCTCCAGCCGGATCACCGCCTCCTCGGCCGACTCCCGGTCCTTCAGCGCGTCGAAGGCGCCGTCGTTGAAGATGTTGCAGTTCTGGTAGATCTCCACCAGCGCCGTGCCCGGATGGGCGGCGGCCTGGCGCAGCACTTCCGTCAGATGCTTGCGGTCGGAGTCGATCGTGCGCGCCACGAACGAAGCCTCCGCGCCGAGCGCCAGGGACACCGGGTTGAAGGGCGCGTCCAGCGAGCCCATCGGCGTCGACTTGGTGATCTTGCCGACCTCGGAGGTGGGCGAGTACTGCCCCTTCGTCAGGCCGTAGATCCGGTTGTTGAACAGCAGGATCTTGAGGTTCACATTGCGTCGCAGGGCGTGGATGAGGTGGTTGCCGCCGATGGACAGGGCGTCCCCGTCACCGGTCACCACCCACACGCTCAGGTCCCGCCGGGAGGCCGCCAGCCCGGTCGCGATCGCGGGCGCCCGCCCGTGAATCGAGTGCATCCCGTAGGTGTTCAGGTAGTAGGGGAACCGCGAGGAGCAGCCGATGCCCGAGACGAAGACGATGTTCTCCCTGGCCAGTCCCAGTTCCGGCATGAAGCCCTGGACGGCCGCCAGGATCGCGTAGTCACCGCAGCCGGGGCACCAGCGGACCTCCTGATCGGACTTGAAGTCCTTCATGGACTGGCGGCCCTCGGCCTTGGGGACGAGCGAAAGCGCCTCGATCGTGCCCCTGCCTTCCGTGGACGTCTCAGCCATCGATGGCCTCCTTGAGCGCCGAGGCGAGCTGTTCCGCCTTGAACGGCATGCCGTTGACCTGGTTGTACGAGTGCGCGTCGACCAGATACCTCGCCCGGATCAAGGTGGCGAGCTGGCCCAGGTTCATCTCCGGGATCACGATCTTGTCGTACGCCCCCAGCACCGCGCCCAGGTTCTGCGGGAACGGGTTCAGATGCCGCAGATGGGCCTGCGCGATCGACTCCCCGGCCGCCCGCAGCCGCCGTACGGCCGCGGTGACGGGTCCGTAGGTGGACCCCCAGCCGAGGACCAGGGTTCTCGCCCCGTGCGGGTCGTCCACCTCGACGTCCGGCACGTCGATGCCGTCGATCTTGGCCTGCCGGGCGCGGACCATGAAGTCGTGGTTGGCCGGGTCGTAGGAGATGTTGCCGGTGCCGTCCTGCTTCTCGATCCCGCCGATACGGTGCTCCAGACCCGGCGTGCCCGGCACGGCCCACGGCCGGGCGAGGGTCCGCGGGTCCCGCTTGTACGGCCAGAAGACCTCGGAGCCGTCCTCCAGGGTGTGATTGGGGCCCTGCGCGAACTGCACGCCCAGATCCGGCAGTTCGTCCAGCTCGGGAATCCGCCAGGGCTCGGAGCCGTTGGCGAGGTAGCCGTCGGACAGCAGCATCACCGGTGTGCGGTACGTCAGCGCGATCCGGGCCGCCTCAAGGGTCGCGTCGAAGCAGTCGGCCGGCGTGCGGGGCGCGACGATCGGGACCGGGGCCTCGCCGTTGCGCCCGAACATCGCCTGGAGCAGGTCCGCCTGCTCGGTCTTGGTCGGCAGACCGGTCGACGGCCCGCCGCGCTGGATGTCGACGATCAGCAGAGGCAGTTCGAGCGACACGGCCAGACCGATGGTCTCCGACTTCAGCGCCACACCGGGACCCGAGGTGGTGGTCACGGCCAGCGACCCGCCGAAGGCGGCCCCCAGCGCCGCGCCGATGCCCGCGATCTCGTCCTCGGCCTGGAAGGTGCGTACACCGAAGTTCTTGTGCTTGCTCAGCTCGTGCAGGATGTCCGAGGCCGGCGTGATCGGGTACGAGCCGAGGAACAGCGGAAGGTCGGCCTGCCGGGAGGCGGCGATCAGCCCGTACGCCAGCGCCAGGTTCCCGGAGATGTTCCGGTAGGTGCCGACGGGGAACGCCTTCGCCGCCGGAGCGACCTCATAGCTGACCGCGAAGTCCTCGGTCGTCTCACCGAAGTTCCAGCCCGCCCGGAACGCCGCGATGTTGGCGGCCGCGATGTCCGGTTTCTTCGCGAACTTCGACTTCAGAAACCTCTCGGTCCCCTCCGTCGGCCGGTTGTACATCCACGACAAGAGGCCGAGCGCGAACATGTTCTTGCTGCGCTCGGCCTCCTTGCGGGTGAGGTCGAAATCCTTGAGAGCCTCGACGGTCAGGGTGGTCAACGGGACCGGGTGGATCTGGTAACCGTCGAGGGACCCGTCCTCCAGCGGCGAGGCCGCGTACCCCACCTTCTGCATCGCCCGTCTGCTGAACTCGTCCGTATTGACGATGATCTCCGCGCCGCGCGGCACATCGCCGATGTTGGCTTTCAGCGCCGCCGGATTCATCGCGACCAGCACATTGGGCGCGTCACCCGGCGTGAGGATGTCGTGGTCGGCGAAGTGCAGCTGGAACGAGGACACGCCGGGAAGTGTGCCGGCGGGCGCGCGAATCTCGGCGGGGAAGTTCGGCAGGGTCGACAGGTCGTTGCCGAACGACGCCGTCTCCGAGGTGAAACGGTCTCCGGTGAGCTGCATACCGTCACCCGAGTCCCCCGCGAACCTGATGATCACCCGGTCGAGACGGCGTACGTCCTTCGTCCCGTCCGGTTTGCGCTGCTCTCCCACGACGGATGCGTCGCTTCCGTCGCTTCCGTCGGCCTGTTCCGCTGGGCTGCTGACCTGACTGGTCACTGAACTGGACCTCCCTCGAGGCGGCTGTCCGGGGGAGAGGCCTTCCCGAAGGCCCTCCCTGGATCAACCCTACGTCGGTAGGGGCCGCCTTCCCTCGGCCATTCGCATGGCGGTCACTCCTCTGAGACGGCCCGGCGCCCTGACTCGCCATGATTTCCCACGACGCCGGGTGACCGAGAAGGCACGACGAGGGTGCCTCCCGACTTCGTCATCGTCATGAGTTGAGATAGGTGAGCACGGCGAGCACACGACGGTGGTCCCCGTCGCTCGGGGACAGTCCGAGCTTGAGGAAGATGTTGCTGACGTGCTTCTCCACCGCCCCGTCGCTCACCACCAGCTGCTTCGCGATCGCCGAGTTCGTCCGCCCCTCCGCCATCAGCCCCAGCACCTCACCCTCCCGCGGGGTCAGCCCGGCCAGCACGTCCTGCTTACGGCTGCGTCCGAGCAGCTGCGCGACCACCTCGGGGTCGAGGGCCGTACCCCCCTCGGCCACCCGCACCACCGCGTCCACGAACTCCCGCACCTCGGCGACCCGGTCCTTGAGCAGATAACCCACCCCGCGGCTGGACCCGGCCAGCAGTTCGGTGGCGTACCGCTCCTCCACGTACTGCGACAGCACCAGCACCCCGAGCCCCGGATACGACTTCCGCAGCCGTACGGCGGCCCGCACCCCCTCATCGGTGTGAGTCGGCGGCATCCGCACATCGGCCACGACCACGTCGGGCAACACGCCCTCCGCGTCCAGCTCGGTGATCGTCTTCACCAACGCCTCGGCATCCCCGACCCCGGCGACCACGTCATGACCCCGGTCCGTCAGCAGCCGCGTCAGCCCCTCCCGCAACAGCACCGAATCCTCGGCGATGACCACCCGCACCCTGACCTCCACGCTCCCCGGCCCCCGGCCGAACCCGTCCATCCACGAAACAGCCCCAGCATTCCAGCAAACACCCCTCGGCGGGGGCGTCCGACCGTGACACCGGCAAATCCCCGACGACGGCGCACCCGCGACCCGGCGAAGACCGCACGACCGCCCGCAGTACGGGAGAGCGGACGTGCCGATGTGCCCCTGAGGGAGCTCGCCGGGTGCCGCTGTGTCCGGCGGTGGCGGGGGAGGGGCGTGGTCCGTGCGGGGCTGGGGGGGCGGCGCCGTGTCCCACGGCGGCCGGGGGGATTGGTCCGCGCGGGCGGGGGCGTTGCCGTGTCCGACGGCGTGCCTGTGTGGGGCTGCGGGGGTGCCGGGGCCCGCGGGGGCGCTCGCAGGGGCGGAGGCCCTTCCGTGGTGCAGGGGACGTGGTCCCCGCCGGGGTAGTGGGGTCGAAGGGGCGGAGCCCCTGGGGACGGGAAGGGCAGGGGCGGCGGGGGCGAGAAAACCCCCTACTCCCCACCCCGCCAAGGCAGCTCCGCCGTCACCCGAGTAGGCCCCCCGACCGGAGAGTCCACCACCAGAATCCCGTCCACCGCGTCGATCCGCCCGGCCAGCCCGGCCAACCCCGACCCGCCGGAGGCATCCGCACCGCCCACCCCGTCGTCACTCACCTGCACCATCAACCGCTCCTCCACCCGCCACACATCCACCGACGCCCCCCGCGCCCCACTGTGCTTGCTGACGTTCTGCAGCAACTCCGACACCGTGAAGTACGCGATCCCCTCGATCGCCGCGGCCGGCCGCTCCGCCAGATCCACCTCCACCCGCACCGGCACCGTGCACCGGGAGGCCACCGACGACAGGGCCGCGTCCAGCCCGCGGTCGGTCAGCACGGCCGGATGGATCCCCCGCGCCAGATCCCGCAGCTCCCGCAACGCCGTCTTCACCTCGCCGTGCGCCTCGTCCACCATCCGCGCCGCCTCCCGCGGATCCTCCCGCAGCTTCTCCTTCGCGAGTCCCAGATCCATCGCCAGCGCCACCAGCCGCGCCTGCGCCCCGTCGTGCAGATCCCGCTCGATACGCCGCAGGTCGGCGGCCGCCGTATCGACCACGACGCCTCGGTCGGACTCCAGTTCCACCACGCGCGACGCCAGCCGCGACGGGCCGAGCAGCCCGTGCACCATCAGCCGGTCCACCGTCGTCAGCGCCCGCACGATCCACGGCGTGGCCAGCGTGAACAACAGCCCCACCAACGCCGTCACGGTGATCTCGAACGGGTTGTCCAGGTACACCCGGTGCCCGTCGTCGCCGTACAGCTGGAGCCCGCCCTGCCCGCCGTACAGCGGGAAGAGCCAGAACCACAGCGGATACGTCAGCGTCGCCCAGCCGTACACCCAGAAGACGACCGCGACGGAGAAGGAGAGCACCGCCCACGGCAGGTGCAGCACCGCGTACAGGACGTGCCGCCAGGACGTGCCGCTCCTGAGCACCGCGCCCATCCACGACATCGCCCCCCGCCCCCGTGGACGCAACGGCTCCGGCGTGGCCACGTCCAGTCCGAGCAGCCCCCGCGCCCGTGCCCGCTCCACCGCCCCGAGGCCGCGGCACGCCGCCAGCCCCGCCGCCAGCACCGGGACCCCGAGGAACGTCACCAGCAGGCCCGCCCCCACCGACAGCATGGTGACCGCGAAGACGAACAGCACGATGCTGATCGGCAGGCTCAGCAGCACGTAGGCGAACTCCCGCCAGGCACGTCCCTCGACCGGCGCCCGCAGCGCGGACGGCAGCCGCTGCCGCCGACGCCCACCGGCCCCGGCGCCCGGTGTCTCTCCGCGCCGCGAGTGGTTCCCGTGGTCTCCGTAGTCCCCGTACTGCCCGTACTGCCCGTACTGCGTGGCCATCGGCGTCGTCCGTTCTGCTCGTCTCGTCCGCAGGTGTCGTCCCCTACCTCCACCCTCCTCGGCGGGCGCTCCGCGGACCATGGAGTCCGTCGGCGTCCTGGGAGGGGGGTTTTCCCTACCTCAGAGCGTCGGCTCCGTCCGGTCCCGCCAGGGCAACTCCGCCGTCACGGTGGTGGGGCCCCCGACCGGGGAGTCAACGATGAACAGCCCGTCCACGGCGCCCAGCCGGTCCGCCAGCCCCCGCATCCCCGTCCCGCCGTCGAGCCGCGCCCCGCCCCGCCCGTCGTCCGACACCTGGATGAGCAGCCGGTTCTCCACCCGCCACACGTCCACGGACGCCGACTTCGCCCCACTGTGCTTGCTGACGTTCTGGAGGAGCTCGGAGACGGTGAAGTACGCGATGCCCTCGATGGCCTGCGCGGGCCTGGCCGGCAGATCGGCCGTCACCTGCACCGGCACCGTGCACCGGGAGGCCACCGACGACAGGGCCGCGTCCAGCCCGCGGTCGGTCAGCACGGCCGGATGGATCCCCCGCGCCAGATCGCGTAGCTCCTGGAGCGCGAGCTTCACCTCGCCGTGCGCCTCCTCGACCATCACCGAGGCCGCGTCGGGGTCCTCCAGCAGCTTCTCCTTGGCCAGGCCGAGCCCCATCGCCAGATTGACCAGCCGCGCCTGGGCCCCGTCGTGCAGATCCCGCTCGATGCGCCGCAGATCGGCCGCGGCGGTGTCCACCACGACCCCCCGGTCGGACTCCAGTTCGGCGATCCGCCGCTCCAACTCGTCGGACGGGCACAGCAGGGCCCGCACCATCGCCCGGTCCGCGTTGGTCAGTCCCCGCGCCAGGAACGGCAGCACCGGCCACAGCACGAACAACGACACCAGCGTCACCGTGAAGGTGAGGATCCCCCACGGCAACCGGATGAAGTCGTACAGCACCGTCCGCCAGGCCACCGGGTCCTTCAGCACCAGCCACATGCCCTGGAAGACGTTGCCCGCCCGGCGCAACGGCAGCGGGCTCGGCTCGTCGACCCGCACCGAGAGCAGCATCCGCGCCCGGCCCCGCTCGAACCGGCCGATCAGCCGCGCCCCGAGCAGGCCGAGCGTGAGCAGCGGCAGCCCGACCACCGTCAGCGTCAACGTGGCGCCGGTGAGCAGCACCGTCATGACGTAGACGAAGCCGATGACCGACATCGGCAGGTTCGTCAGAAGGTGAGCGATCTCCTTCCACGTCTGTGAGGCATAGGCGAACCGGACGCGCGGCAACTGCTCGTCACGCCCCTGCGCACCCGGGCCGGCGGCAGGCACGACGGGCACGGCGCGCGGCCGCACGGCCGTGGGAGCGGGTTTGGATACGGTCATACGGGTCAGCGTGCCGTGCGACGCGCCCCCGCGCCATGGAGTTCGCCGCCGGGACTCCCTGGGGAAAACCCCACCCCGTCGCGCCAGCCGTGACGGCCTGCTTACCGTGTCTTTATCAGGGCCTAGACTCCCGTGCGTACAGATCGTCGAACAGGCCGAGGTCGGGTCGGGGAGCGAGGGACGGACCGTGCCGCAGTCGTCGCAAGCAGCGCTGAGGGAACCGACGGTCGTCGTGGCGTCGGACTACTTCGACTCCTACGCGGTCGTCGGACTCCTCGCCGTCATCGGCGTGCTCTTCGTCGCGGTCGCGTTCGGTGCGGGCCGCCTGCTGCGCCCCGTGGTCCCCACCCCCGAGAAACTCCTGACGTACGAGTGCGGCGTCGACCCCGTCGGCGAGGGCTGGGCCCACACCCAGGTCCGCTACTACGTGTACGCCTTCCTCTACGTCATCTTCGCCGTCGACTCGATCTTCCTGTTCCCCTGGGCGACGGTCTTCGCCGCCCCCGGCTACGGCGCGGCCACGCTCGTGGAGATGTTCGTCTTCCTCGGCTTCCTCGCCGTGGGCCTGCTGTACGCCTACAAGAAGGGCGTCCTGACATGGACGTGAACCCGCCCACCCCCGAGCCCGTGCTGCTTCCCGAGCCGGTGGTGCTTCCCGAAGCGGTGGGGGTCCCCGAGCCGAAGCGGCTGGGCGCCCTCGCCCGTCTCGCCCCGGAGCCGATGAAGGTCGTCCTGAACTGGGGCCGCCGCTACTCGCTCTGGGTCTTCAACTTCGGCCTCGCCTGCTGCGCGATCGAGTTCATCGCCGCGTCGATGGCCCGCCACGACTTCATCCGCCTGGGCGTCATCCCCTTCGCGCCCGGCCCGCGCCAGGCCGACCTCATGGTCGTCTCCGGCACGGTCACGGACAAGATGGCCCCGGCCGTCAAGCGCCTCTACGAGCAGATGCCCGAGCCGAAATACGTCATCTCCTTCGGTGCGTGCAGCAACTGCGGCGGCCCCTACTGGGACTCGTACTCCGTCACCAAGGGCGTCGACCAGATCATCCCCGTCGACGTGTACGTCCCCGGCTGCCCGCCGCGCCCCGAGGCGCTGCTCCAGGGAATCCTCAAGCTCCAGGAGAAGATCGCACGCGAGTCGCTGGGAGAGCGGTACGCCTCCGGCGCCGAGCGTCCTTCGACGGCGGCCCTCCAGAGCGGGCTCGTACGACCGCCGGCCACGGAGGGGGACGCCCGATGACCACCGTCGGCTGGCTCCCGGCCGCCGCCGAGGAACTCTTCGGCCCGGAGGCCACCGCCGAGGAGTCGTACGAGGTCCTGACGGTCGACGTACCACCGCAGTCCTGGACGGCGGCACTGCTCGCGGCCCGCGACCGTCTGTCCTGCACCTACTTCGACTGGCTCAGCGCGGTCGACGAACCGGGCACCGGCCTCCGTGTCTCGGCCCACGTCGTCGCCCTCTCGCCGGTCCGCCGGCTGCTGGTACGCACGACGGTCCCGCACGAGGCACCCACGCTCGCCTCCGCCGTCGATGTCTACGCGGGCGCGGCCTGGCACGAACGCGAGACCCACGAGATGTTCGGCGTCGTCTTCGACGACCACCCGGCCCTGGACCATCTCCTCCTTCCCGAGAGCTTCGAGGGCCACCCCCTGCGCAAGGACTTCGTCCTCGCCGCCCGTGTCGCCAAGGCCTGGCCCGGCGCGAAGGAACCCGGTGAGTCCGAACACGGCGGCCCCAAGCGCCGCCAGATGCTCCCCCCAGGCGTCCCCGACCCCAACGAGTGGGGACCCCTGAAGGGCCAACTCCCCCCTGCCCCCGCCCGCCCCGCCCGAGCACCCCGTACAGCCGGTGAACGCCCGGCCCGCCCGGCGGGCGACCGCCCGGTCCGGCGTGCGCGTACGGCATCGGAGGGCTCGGCGAGCCAGTCGGCTGCCCCGCCGGCGGGGCAGCCCGCCGGCGGGCCGACCGCTGCCGGGGAGCCCTCGCAGACCGCGGCCGAACGCCCCGCACGACGCGCGCGGACAGCCGCCGAGGGCTCGGCGAGCCAGTCGGCCGACCAGAGCCCCGTCCAGCCCACCGCGGAGGGCTCGGCGAGCCAGCCGGCCGACCAGCCACCGAGCGGGCTCACCGTCCAACCGGAGACCTCGCCGGTGGCCCGTACCGAGAACGCTTCCGCTCCGACCGCTCCCCGGAGCACGACCGGAGCCGGTCCCCGCCGTGCCCGAAGCGTGAGCGAAGGGTCCGCTTCACAGCGGGCGGAGGACACGTCCGCGCCGGGCCTGCCCCCGGGGGACGCGTCCCCCGGGGGCAGGCCCGGCGCGGACGTGTCCTCCGCCCGCTGT
>NZ_JBVIQK010000021.1:0-107826 GCF_055577115.1 Streptomyces sp. NPDC033216
CTCCGGTGAGGCGGTGAGGGCGGCGAAGGCCCAGCGGAAGCCGGCGTTGATGGGGCGGTTGTTCTTGACGAACCGGCGGCCGACGAAACGCTTCTTGCCGGAGGCCCGGGTGATGGGGGCGGATCCGGCGTACGACTTCAGCGCCCGGGCGTCGGCGAACCGTGTCCGGTCGTCGCCCAGCTCGGCGAGCACGCGGGCGCCGAGCATGGGCCCCAGGCCTGGGAAGCTGAGGAAACCTAACCAGCGGCCGCCGCCGCGTCGGCGACCCCAGGAAGGCTCGGCTTCGCGGCAGCAGGCGGCGTGCGGTAGGCGCGAAGGGGGGCATTGGTCGCGGCCACGGCGGCGACCGCCAGGATGGCGGACAGACCCCCGAAGACCGAAGAAAAGGGGGCAGAGGTGGCCGACGCCAACAGGCCACCACGGAAGTTGCCGAGTTCGGGGCCCGCGACACCGATGACGTGTTCTACCGAGGAGACCCGCCCCCGGTACGCGTCCGGAGTCTCCAATTGGACCAGGGCGCTGCGGGTGACGACAGACACGGTGTCGGCAGCGCCCGCCACGGCCAGGCAGCCGAGCGCCAGCCACAACGGCCCCGCCAGGCCGAAACAGGCCAGTGCCAGGCCCCAGACACCGGCTGCGGACAGCTGTACCAGGCCGCTGCGGCGCCAGCGCGTCACCGTGCCGGAGAGCAGACCGGCCGTGATCCCCCGACCGCGACGGCCGAGAGGAACAGGCCGAGGGTCTGCGGGTTTTTCCCGAAGCGGATCTCGTTGGCCAGAGGGAAAAGTGCGATGGGCATGGAGAGCAGCGTTGCAGACAGGTCGGTCGCCATCGAGCCCCACAGCGTCGGGCGGCGCAGGGTGATCCGCCAACCCCCACACTCCGGCCGGCGCCTGCTGCCTGCCGCGTCGGCGCCTTCGGGCCGCATGGCAGGCAGGCGGATCACCCCGAGCATCGAGACTGCCATGGCCACGGCCTGGGCGGCGTATGCGGCGGGGAAATCCCAGCGGGCGATGATCAGCCCGGCCATCGCGGGCCCGGCCAGCATCGCTGCCTGGAAGGAGACGTTGGTCAGCGCGAGCCCGGCCGCGACCTGGTCGCCCGGCAACAGCCGGACCGCGAAGGTGCGCCGGGCAGGAGCTCCGAGAGCACTGCAACTCGTCCCCATGGCCACCAGGGCGAGCAGCAGCAACACGTTTCGGTTCTCCGCCAGGGCCTGGGCACACAGCCCTGCGGGGCCAGCAGTTGGCCTGCGGTGGTGGCCCGCACCACCGCACGGCGGTCAACCGTATCGGCCAACGTGCCACCGAGCAGCCCGAACAGCACCATCGGCAGGCCGGTGGCAAGCCCAATGGCACCGGTGCCCACCGGGCTGCCGGTCAGGTCCCAGACCTGGACCAGCACCGCCATGTTGGCTATCCGTCCGCCGAGCTGAGAGACCGAGGTGCCGAGCCACAGGTCGCGAAACGACTGGCTGCTACGCAGCGGGCGGGTGTCGAGGAACCGGACACGGACACGCCCCCTCATCGCGGTGGCTCGACAAGATGCTGGAGGATCCGCTGCCGCATCGACCGGCGTTCCAGCGCCCGCCGCACTTCCTCGACAACGGTGGTCATCGCGTACGGGACCTCGCTGTCCAGTTCGGCGACCGTCTCATGGGTAGCGCGCCACTCTGCCTCCAGGAACGGCTCCAGCGACCGGCCGCGCTCGGTCAGGTCGATCCGCCGGGTGCGGGCGTCAGGCCCCGGCTCGGAAGTGACCAAATCCTCCTTGCGCATGGCGGCGATGGTCTGGCTGATCGCGGAGTGCGAGCGGTCCAGGGACTTCGCAAGCTCACGAATGGTCAGTGGTCCGGTGTGGGCAAGCCGGATCAGCGGATAGGCGAACCGAGGCCGCACCCCCTCGATGCCACGCTCGACGTAGACCTGCTCGATCTCGGCGTCCATGGCTGCTAGAAGCTCGTGCAGGGAGTGCCAGGGATCGGGAACCGCTGTGGGATCGGAAGATGTCGCAGCGCTAATATAACAGCGCTGCGATAATCGAGGCTCGTAATCAAAACGTGTCGCGCCAAGGGCTGTACCGCTGGTCCCCCGTTCTGGGAAGGCATCCCGCCCGCGGGTCAGCGGCGGCGGTCGCCCGGAGCGAGCAGGCTGGTGACTTTGGCGATCGCCTCCGGGGAGGGGTGGAAGTACTTCCGTGCGTTCTCCGCCTTCTTGTGCCGGGACTTCGCCATCAGCATCAGCAGGCTCGCCCCTCCCTCGCCGAGGTGGGTCAGGCCGGAGTGCCGCAACTCATGCGGATCCCAGCCCGCACCCGGCTCACCGCCGAGGGTCGTGTGCTCGTCCCCGGCCTTGGGGCACTGCACCCTCTGGCACTCCGAACCACTCCTCCAGCACTTCCGCCAGCCCGGCCGTCGACGTCGGCGCCTTCGCCCCCGCGTCGGCTGCCCAGGCGGTGAAGCCGTCCGGACGGACGAGGACCGCCGCCAGTTCCGGGTGGGACGGGCAGCCGGCCGTCAGGGTGTCGACGCGGCTGGCATATCCCGCAGCGAGGGCCCGGAGCTCCGGGTCGTCGATGAGGTCGAGCAGGAGTGCCCGGCCGCCGTGGAGGTGGTCCGCGAGGCGGCTGCCGTCGGTGAGTTCGAGGTCCGGGGTGCTGCGGCCGGTCAGCGGGTGCTCGCCCGGCAGCTCGTACCGCACCCCGCCACCGTTGAGCCGCGCGGTGAGGTACGTGGTGCCCGCGACCGTCCCCGCCAGGTCGCTGACGATCTCGCGCAGGGCCCGGGACTGCGGGTCCGGGCGCATGGCCGCGACCTGGGACCGGGTCCAGTCCAGGACCCACGCACCGACCGGGTGCCGCTCGGAGGTGTACGTGTCCAGCAGCCCTTCCAGCGCCCGGCCGGCGATCACCGCGGCGAGCTTCCAGCCGAGGTTCATCGCGTCCCCGATACCCAGGCTCAGCCCCTGGCTGCCGAACGCGGAGTGCACGTGCGCCGCGTCGCCCGCCAGCAGCACCCGGCCCTTGTGGTAGTCGGTCACATGGCGGGCGTGGTCGGTGAAGCGGGTCGCGGTCTGCACTTTGGTGATCGTGATGTCCACGCCGGAGACGCGGCGCAGCCGCGCCTGGAGGTCCTCGGTGGTGACCGGCGCGTCCCGGTCGGCCGGCGGGCCGTCGAACTCCACGGTGACGACGCGGCCTGGCATCGGCCCGTAGGCGTACACCCCGGTGTCCGTGGCCGTCCAGCCGATCTTCAGGTCCTCGGCGCCGGTCATCTCCACGACCGCCTGGTGACAGGTGATCTCCGGGTCCGTACCGGGAAATTCGAAGCCCGCGATCTTGCGGACCGTGCTGCGGCCGCCGTCGCAGCCCACGAGCCAGCCGGCGCGTATGGCCCCGTGGCTGGTCCGCACGGTGACGCCCTCGTCGTCCGCGTCGAAGCCGGTCAGCTCAACTCCCCGGCGCACGTCGACGCCGAGCTCGTCCGCCCGCCCGCCGAGCAGCCGCTCGATGTCCTGCTGCGCCACGAAAGCGATCTCGGCGGCGGGTCCGGCGTCGCCGAGGCCCGGCTCCGTACGGTCGACCAGGTCGGCGCGCAGCATGATTCCGGCGAAGTGCCCGACGAACCCGAGCCCTTGGCCCCCGTCTTCGCCTCCGTCCCCGCTGTTCTGTTCGCGCATGAATGCCTGGAAGCGGTCCATCGCCTGCCGCTGCACCTCGGCCAGCGCGGGCAGCATGCCTCGGCGGTAGAGCGCCTCGGCGCTCGGCGTGGTGATCGCCCCGCCCTTGATCGTCGGGTTCACTCCGGTGAGGCGCTCCAGGACGGCCACCCGCGCGCCTCCGAGCCGGAGCTCACAGGCCAGCATCAGTCCGACCGGGCCGCCTCCGGCCACCACTACGTCATAGTCCATGGCGCCGACTATGACCGAGGGTCGAAAAGGCCAAAAAGGCGCAGCGGTGTCAAGGGACCGGCCCCGGGAGGAGAACGAGCAAGGAACGAGGCTCATCGGCTGCTATCGCCGGGCGCGAGCAAGCTGGTCAGCTCCGAGATCGCCTGGGGGGACGGCTTGAAGCAGCAGCGGACGTTCTCCGGCTTCTTGTGCCGGGACTTCGCCATCAGTATCAGCAGGGAGGCGCCCTGCTCGCCGAGTTGGGTCAGGGCGGAATGGCGGTACTCGTGCAGGTCCCAGCCGGTTCCCGGCCCGCGCACGGCGGTGTGCTCGTCCAGCAGCGCGCGGGCCTGGCCGTAGGAGAGGCGGGCCAGGCCGGTGTCGGGGCGTCGCGCGGGCTGACGACCTTCCGCGGGCCGGGGCGGCTGAGTGACGAACACCGGCCCGCGGTCCGGCCGCGCAGCAGGCGGGGCAGGAGCCGTGCGGTGCCGGCATCCCAGTAGACGGTCTCCAGCACGCAGTCCTCGCGCGCCTGTCCCCGGCGCCGGGCCTTGCTCCGGGCGCCCTTGGCCTTCACTGGACAGCGGCGCGCGGCGAGGTCCAAGTCCTCGATGTTCACGCTGAGACTCTCCTCCGCGCGAGCGGCGGTCTCGTAGAGCATCCGCCACAGCGTCTTCTCCCGCAGGTGCACCTCGCGCCGGGCGATGAGCCGGTCCACAGCCATCTTCGAGCGGGCCGGAGTCTCGGACGCCGTGGTGCTCTGGACCACCCGGTACATCGACGCCGCCGTCGCCCGGCTCCGTGTCGAGGGCCACGAGATCCGGGACGAGGACATCGCCCGTCTGTCCCCGCTCAAGCACCGCAACCTCAACCTCCTGGGCCGTTACAGCTTCACCGCCTTTACTCCGGCTGGCGGCGCCCTACTCCCGCTTCACGACCCGGACACAGTGGAACTCGACGAGGACGACGAGGGGTAGCGGGAGCGGACCCTGGCCAGATACTTGCGCTGGCGAGGACATACCACTTCGGTGTGTAGACGCGCTTGAATCGTTTTGCGCCCGACGATGCTTTCGCCGCTTGACCTTGACGCAACGGCAGGGTTTCTACTGGCGGCATGCGAATCGGAGAGATCGCCGCGCTCGTGGGGCTCACCACCCGGGCGATCCGGCACTACCACCATGTCGGGCTGCTCCCGGAGCCGGAGCGGCGCCCCAACGGCTACCGGGCCTACAGCGTCCGCGACGCCGTCCTGCTCGCCCGGGTGCGCCGGCTCACCGAACTCGGCCTCCGCCTCGATGAAGTGCGCGACGCCCTCGCCGACGATGCGGGGCGCGAACTGACCGAGATGTTGGAAGAACTCGACGCCGACCTGGCCCGTCAGGAAGCCGACATCAGGGAGCGCCGCTGCCGACTCGGCGCCCTGCTCGCCGAGCCGCCCGGCGCGACCGGGCCCGTCTCACCCGCCCTCGCCGCACTGCTGGCACAGGCCCCCCGAACAGACTCGCCGAGCGCGGCCAAGGACCGCGAGTACCTCGCGCTGCTGGACGCCACCGGCACCGGTGACCAAGAGATGCTCGGGCTGCTCGGGACGCTGGTTACCGATCCCGCAGTTGTCGAACTGTATGAGCGCCTCGACGCGCTCGCCGAAGCCCCCGCCGACGATCCGAGGATCGCACCCCTGGCGGCTGACCTGATGGCAGCCGTCCCCGCGAAGTTGTTCGCCGCGATCCCAGAGGACGGGGTGGTCGTGACCGGGTTCAAGGAGGCGCTGCTCGCCGAGTACACCCCCGCGCAGGCGGAAGTCGTGGGCCGGCTCATGGAGGCTTTCGTGGAAAGGGGCCGGGGATGAGCGGCCGGCCCAGGCGCGTACGGGCGGCGCGGGTCGCGGTGGCCGCCGTGCTGCCGGGGGAACTGGCCCTGGCGGCCTGCCTGGTGGCTGGGGTCCGGCCTCCCGGGTGGGCGCTGGCGGGCGCCGAGGCGCTGGTGCTCGTGGTGCTGCTGTTGGAGGCATGGGTGCTGCGCTCGCTGTACGTCGCCGCGCGCGCCCGCGGCGCGGACCGCCGGGCGGCGCGGCGATCCGCCGTGCAGGAGGCGGTGCCGGTGACGGTCCGCCGCCTGGTCCTCCACGAACTGCGCGTCCTCGCCTCCCTGGGGCGGTGGGTCCGGCGCGGCACGCACGGGGTGTGCCCCGGGGAGCACGCTGCCGCGTACACCGGTCCCCAGACCGCGATGATGTACGGGCTGCTCTTCGTGATGGTCATCGAGACGGTGGTCCTGGCCTTGCTCATCCCTTGGCCGGTGGTCCACCGGGTGATCCTGGTACTCGACCTGTATGGCGTCGTCGTCGTGCTGGCCCTGCACGCAGCCTGCGTCACCCGGCCGCACGTCGTGCGCCCCGACGGTTCTCTGCGGATCCGCTACGGAGCCCTCTTCGACTTCGCCGTACCGCCGGACGCGGTCGCCTCGGTCCGGGTTGACCGGCGCTATCCCGAAGGCGGACTGATCACCCTCTCCGAGGACGGGGTCCTCGACCTGATCGTGGGCAGCCAGACCTCGGTGACCCTGGAACTGAACCGGCCACTCCCCTTCACCCGCCCGCTCGGCGCAACGGAGGAGGCCCACACCATCCGCTTCCACGCCGACGACCCGCGCGCGCTGGTCAGCGCGCTCCGTCAGCCCGCCTGAGCACACAGTTCGGTCTTCGCCGCGACGCGGCGCCGGGCAAGGCGCGCCGATCGGTTGCACGTTCGACTTCTCGGCACTCTCACAAATGAACGTTTGTGAGGCGCCGAAGTTGACAACTCCTAGGCATGTGCAAATAATTACTTGCATGTGCCGAGGAGTTCTATGGAAACTGCTGATCTGACGGGCGACGGCCTGGTGAAAGTCTTGGCAACCCTCGCCAGTCCACATCGGATGCGTGTACTCGCCGCTCTGGCGACGGGCCCTGCCTATGTCAGCCAACTGGCCCGAGACCTGGGCATCAGCAGGGCACTGCTCCAAGTGCACCTCAAACGGCTGCAGACGGTTGGGCTGGTCTCTGACCACATCGAAGTGTCAGACGACGGCAAGGCGATGAAGTTCTACGAAGTAGTGCCGTTCGCACTGTGCCTCACGCCGCAAACACTGGCGACCGCATCCGAGTCGCTGACGGACAGCGCCGACCGCGGCGAATCCACAAAGAAGGGGACCTGAAACAAATGTCCGATTGGCTCATCGAAGAGATAGTCCTCTTCCTCGTTGTCGGTGCCGTGCTGGTGGCCACGATCTGGCTGATAGCGGTCAAGCAACGCTCGAAGGCAGAGCTGGCCAGGGATACCAGTTTCCGCACGATCGCGGAGCGGGCAGTCGCAACCCAGGAAGCCATGCAGAGCGATCTGGCCAACCTGGATGCACGGATGGCCAAGATCGAGCACGTCCTCAAGGATGTGGACTGAACACCCTCTGCCCGACGCCAACAGACGCCGTCCACCGCCTCGGCGGGGACGGCGCCTTCACGTCTGCCGGACCCACCGATGGTCAGTCGTCCGAGCTGTCCTCGTCGTCGAGTGCGACCGGTCCGGGTCGCGCAACGGGCGCAGGGCGCCGGCGGCCGGTGTGGAGGCGGTGAAGCTGTAGCGGCCGAGCACGTTGAGATTGCGGTGCTTGAGCGGGGAGAGCCGGGCGATGTCCTCGTCCCGGATCTCGTGGCCCTCGGCGCGGAGCTGGGCGACAGCGGCGTCGATGTACTTCGTCGTCCAGAGCACGATGGCGTTGAGGACCAGGCCGAGCGCGCCGAGCTGGTCCTCCATGCCATCGCGGTACGCCTGGTGGATGGTGCCGCGCTTGCCGTGGCAGACGTCGCGGGCCAGCTCGTGGCGGGACTCCTGCACGGTGAGCTGGCGGTTCATCTGCCGGCGGTAGGTGTCGTCGACGGGGTCGACCATCCGCATCAGGTGTTCGGTCTTGCCGATCCGCCCGTACTCGGCGAACGCCTGCCCCAGCGGGGTCGGGTGGCCCTCGCGGCCGAACATCCGTAGCAGGTCGTAGGGGTCACAGGCGGTGGACGAGCGACTCGCACAAGGTCAGGCTGTGGGCCGCCTGGAAGAGGTTGCCCTCGGCCGCATCCCGGCGGGCCATGTCCATGATCAGCAGAACGCTCTGGAAGGGGTCGTTCTCGCTGTCGGTGCTTGCTTCCGCTCGGGCGTTCAGCACTTGGTAGGCCTGGTCCAGGACGTCGACCCAGGCGTCGTTGCGCGCTGGCGGTTGTACCCCCGTCATGGGCGTCAGCCACAGGTCGGCATGCGACTGGAGCAGTTGTTCCGCTGGCCGAAGTCCAGGATGGTTCCGCAGTCGAGCGTCAGGCCGTCGTCGGTGTGGCCCACGGTGGCGGGCCAGTCGGCAGGTCCACGGAGCGTGCCGGGCACAGGAAGGCGAACCAGGCCGGGTCTGTGCCTGGTTGTGCGGTTGGCCCCTGCCGCAGGATCACCGCGGCAGTGGAGCACTGCAGGAGCATGCGCATCGCAGTGATCTGGCGGCCGGCGATGAGTCGATTGACGAGGGACGGCACCTCAGCTCCTTCTCGCACGGCTGCTCGTGGCGGTGGTCATACCCGTCAGGGTTCAGCATCCAGGGCGCCGTGTCGGGCCGTTGGCGAAGTTCGGCTGGAAGCCGAACAGGCTTGTCCTGGAGCGTCATCGCGGCAACGCAGCAGCGCCCCGGACCAAACAACATCCGGGGCGCTGCATGGGCTCGGGAGGCCTCTACGCCTCAACCTACGCGACGATCGTGATCGTTATCTGCGGACCTGCTCGGCTTCGTCGGCGTACTGGCGCAGCTGGGGGCCGGCGGTGTCGCCGGGGATCGCCTCGCCGACGTCGGGGTCGACGGAGATGACGACCAGGGCGCGGTCCAGGGCGTGGATCTCCGCCTCGCTGGTGATCCGTCTCCAGCTGCTTGGCGGCGGCGTCGGAGAAGGCGATTCGGGCGCGGCGCGGGGCCATCAGGCGACGGCCCCGCGCCGCGAGGCGAGGCGGGCGAGGTGAGCCTCGCGCAGCTCCTCCCATGGCGTGCAGTCCTCCACCGACGGCAGGCCGTTGGTGGCGATGTCCTCCAGGACGGCGGCGAGCTGGTCGGCGTTCTCGCGGGTCTTGGCCGCGTACGCGCGGACCGCGTCGGCGGCCGCGGGCTCCAGCTGCTGCCTGGCGTGGTCGGCGGAGGTGGCCGGCTGTTCGCTCATCGAGGACTCCAGAGGGGCAGAACTGGCGTCTGCTCCAACGGTATCGGCCGCCCCGGGCCCTGGGGGCCACTCCGGACGAACCGGCTCGTACGAGGGTGCGTGCGGCCCCAGGACCCGGGTGGACCCAGCTTCCTGCGCGTTCCGTGGCCACCAGGAGAAACGCCGGTCCCAGGACCCAGAGACCCCGGTCCCCCTGGTGCCGTTTGGGGAAGGTGCACGGTGAGTCGCCGGAACCGTCCGTCGTCGGTCGTGCCGACCGGCGCGGTGTAGCCGAACCGGGCCCGGGTCTCCACCGTGATCCCGCCGGTGGTGGCGGCCTGCTTCTGCCGAGACTTGCGCACCAGCGGCTGCCAGCGGGCCCGCACCGCGGGCTGGAGCTGCCGACGTTCTACATGCTCGACGCGATGGCCTCGACGGTTCGCAAAGGGGTGAACGCGTCGATCTGCACGGGCATGCACGACCGGAATCCGGCCCGGACGGGCCGGCCTTGTCCGGGCTGGTCAGCGGCTTGCCCAGATCCTGTCCGGGACCGTACGGAAACAGCCGCGGAGGGCCGGAACCAGCGTTGTCCACGTGCCGCGGGGCCGGTCACCATGTCCGCATGGCGAATGTGGGGGAGTTGCAGCCGCAGGAGGCCCGTGATGTGGGGGAGTTCGCGGCTGCCTTACGACAGCTCAAGGAGCGTTCCGGGCTGACGTACCGACAGCTCGAAGAACGAGCCGCCGAGCACGGGGGAGTGCTGGCCCGCAGCACTCTGGCGGACGTCCTCGGCGGGAGGACTACACCGCGTCCCGAACTGGTGGCCGAGTTCGTGCGAGCCTGCGGAGACGTGGAGCGGGTGCAGGAATGGCTGGAGGCCCTGGAAAGGGCCGTCAGCGGTGCGGCAGGCCGGGACGAAGGCGGGGACGAAGGCCACGATGGAGGCGGGGGCGCGGATGGTGCGGGACCTCCCGGTCTGCGCACCGGGCCGGCACCGGGCCGACGCCACCTGCGCGCGCTGCTGGTGGGGCTCGCTGTGCTATCCGCCGTGGCCGTCACCGTCTGGGTCCTCGGCTTCTCCGGTGAGCCGGGCGGTTCCGAGGGAAAGTCGGACCGGACCGCCCTGCCGCAGGGTCCCGTGCAGATCCGCCCGGTCCTGGCGGACGGCCTGTGTCTGACCGACGGGCATGCCGAGGGGTACGGATCACTGGTGGCCGTGCAGCGTCCGTGCGAGGACGTCGCACCTCAGCAGACCGAGCTCGTGCCCGCGGCGGACGACACGTTCCGCGTGCAGTGGTACCACCCCGACCACGGCAAGGGCTGCCTGAACTCGGTGACCGTCGGCACCGGCGCCGCCCTGCTGGAGCCCTGGGAGGACTGCGGGAAGACGAGCAGGTTCCGCATCGAGCCGACGGACTCCGGCCGAAGCGACCAGTACGTTCTCCGGTTGGTCGGCGATGGATGCGTGGGCATGAGCGGATCGGGGACGGTCGCCGGGGTGCCGGCGGTGACACAGCCCTGCGACAGGAGCGGAAAGCAGATCTTCTCCATCTCGCCCGCGTAGCGCAGGAATGCCCTGTAGTCCTACCTCGGACACCAGGGAGCCAGTAGCCCGCCGGTAGGTTCTTGAGGGGTCTGGGTATGCCGTTTCCTGCTGCTGGTCCCTGTCGTTGGCTGATCGGATGAACCGACAGTTCGACGGCAAGGGGCTGGTGTGCGACAGGAGTGGTCGCCGGAAGACGTTGCGGCGTGCTGGACGCTGGTGCATGGCGACGATCCTGCGCCGTTCGATCAGCAGTAGACCAACGGCCCTGCTCAGGTGATCACACTCTGGGACTGCCAGCCCCCGCCGGAGTCCGCCGTGATGAGGCAGGGAGACCTTCACGTCGCGTGTGAAAGCGGATGTGCGGCGCCGGGTGCCGAACTACTAGGTTGCGCGGTCTTCGATCCCGCGGTTCGACATCGCCACACGCGGACGACTGGCAGTGTCCGACAAGACCCCCGCCGGTCCCGGCGGGGGTCTTTCGTGTCCGTCGGCATCGCAGAGCCCGGGGCCCGAAAGTGGCCCGAGTGGGCAACAGGCCAAGGGAGCTCTTTACGGCGAAGACCAGGACACCGGGCCAGGGCTCAGTGTCTGTACTGGCTGCCAACCAGCGGCCCGCCGACGCACAATCGCCTCACTTGCTGATTGATCAGCACTGAACGTTAGTACCGCCGTTTACCAGGTAGCTGTTGGAAACCCAGCCGTACCTCGTCGACGCTGTACGCAGGTACGTAAACCCGCCAGTCGTGCAGTGGTAGTCGACGCTGTTGGCAGTGGTTGCCTGGCCGATGATGCCGCATTCCCAGGCCGGACCGCTGCGAAGGTTGACGTCCTGGGTGAAGTACTGCCCGTAAGGACGCGTGTCTCTGTCGGGTGCGCTAACGCCACAGGCGGCGGCTTCCGCAGCAACTGCTGCAGGTGCCATTTGTACTGCCAATGCCAGGGCGGCTCCGGCGGTGAGCAGGCTGACTGTTCGTTTCATACGTTCATACCCCCAGCTATCTCGGAAGTGATGCTCGCTTCGCGGCCGCAACGGATCTCCGCAGCAGTGCGACGGTTCGGCCAGCTAGGCACGACACAGGCTGCTGGCTGCCGGCGGGCTGAAGCAACAGCAACCGGTTGTCCCGGACAAGGCATCGACTGTCCGGGCTGGTCAGGGCCTTGTCCGGACAGCGTTCCGGACGGAGGCGATGCAACTGTCGCAGTAAATGCCGGATTTTGCGGCGGCCTCTACGGTGATCGTCGCAACCTGCGGCGGGCTCTCCGGCCGCCGCAGACGAGGTGTACGCACTACTGCAGCAGCGTTGAAAGGGTGGGACGGGATGGCGATCGAACCGGTGACCGAACTCGGGAACGGGGGCGGCTCCGGCTGCCGCGCGCCCGGGTGGTGCCCCCCTGTCCGCCCCGCCCTCGTCGTACACCGCGGCGGTCGAGCGGTACCTCACCGGTGCGGGCATCGCGAAGTCCTCCGCACGGGTCCGGATCTCACTGACGACGTGAGGTGGATGCTCGCCGGTGAGCCCGCGCCGACCGGACCCGCCCGCCGGGGCGCTAAGAGGTCCTAACAAAGGCGCTGGACGTGTCTGTGGGTGATCAGGCAGACGGCGAGGCCGAGGAAGGCTTCGTGGATGTCATCGCGTCGTTCCCATCGGATGCGCAAGCGGCGAAAGCCGTGCAGCCAGGAGATGGTGCGTTCTACGACCCAGCGAAAAGTGCCCAGGCCAGTGCCGTGTGGTTGGCCCCGTTCGGCGATCGCCGGGCGGATGCCTCGCTCGCGCAGGAGCCGGCGGTACTTGTCGTGGTCGTAGCCGCGGTCCGCGAAGAGCGTGTCAGGCCGTCGGCGGGGTCGTCCGACGGCGCCGGCCACGGCTGGGATCTTGTCGAGCAGGGGCAGGAGTTGGGTGACGTCGTTACGGTTTCCGCCGGTCAGGGACACCGCGAGCGGGATGCCCTGGCCGTCGGTGATGACGTGGTGCTTGCTGCCCGGCCGCGCTCGATCGACCGGGCTGGGACCGCTTTTGGGCCCCGGCGTGCGGCCCGCACGTGGGAGGAGTCGATCACCGCCCTCGACCAGTCCAGCTGCTTCGCCGATCGCAGCTTCTTCAGCAGCACCACGTGCAGCTTCTCCTACACGCCGGCCTCGTTCCAGGCGGCCAGGCGCCGCCAGCAGGTCATGCCCGAGCCGAAGCCCAACTCTTGCGGCAGGTACTCCCACTGGATGCCCGTGTGCAGCACGAACAGGATCCCGCACAAGGCTTGTCGGTCCGGCACCCGAGGCCGGCCCGCCACCAGCTTCGGACCTGGCTCCGGCAACAACGGCTCGATGAGCGATAACAGTTCGTCCGACACGATCCACGGCCGCGACTGACGTTTCCCCACGCCCCGACCAACGAGCGAACAAGCCGACGGTCACTTGATCAACAACTTCTGTTAGGACCTCTAAGAGGTCGTTGGCTCCTGAGTGGGGCTTCCCTCCGGCTGCCGATGAGTGCTGGAAGATCGCGGAGCACGTGGACGTTGCCTCCAGGTATGAAGATCAGCGATGCCTCCAGGATCAGTGGCGTGAGTGCGCGTTCGTTGCGGCACTACGAGGATGAGGGCTTGATCGTCCCCGGACGTTTCAGCAATGGGTTCCGCGACTACTGTCAGTCCACTATCGACCGGGTGCTCGTCATCCGCTCGTTGCTGGAGTCCGGGCTGCCCGTGCGGTTGATCAGGGATGTTCTGCCCAGCCTTACTGACGGACCCGATGCCGGCACGGATGCGGTGTGCGCGGAGTTCCTGCACGAGGTGCAGAGCTATCGCGATCGGCTCGCTGCACGCATCGCCGTTCTCAACGATCAGCAGGCGGCACTCGACGCCTACCTGCGAGAGGCCCGCCGCACTGATCTCTGACAGTCGCTTGACCTTGCCGTAAGTGTCAGACTCCTACGTTCGGCGCATGGAGATCAACGAACAGCAGCACGCCGCTGAGCAGACGGTACGAGCACTGGTCCAGCGGTCGCACCGGGGACCGAAGGATCTGACCCTCGCGACCGATCGTCGCCGCCCCGCCCCGGAACCTGGCGAGTACCTGATCCGCGTCGGCGCCGCCGGGGTCAATTTCGCGGACGTCATGCAGACCCATGGAACATACTGCGGAGGCCCGCAGGCGCCCTATGTGGCGGGCTTCGAAGCCGCCGGCGAGATTGTGGGCGTTGGCGCGGAGGTCGATCGCCCGCTGCCGGTCGGTACCCACGTCGTCGGGGTCGGCCCGGGCGCCTTCGCGCAGTACATGACGATGCCATCCGCGGGTGTACTTCCTGTGCCGTCCGGCTGGAGCGACGCCGAAGCTCTCGGCTTGGTGCTGAACTGGGCAACCGCACTGGCGGCACTGAAGCCGTTGGGGCAGATCGCAACGGGTGACGTGGTGCTCGTTCATGCTGCGGCCGGAGGCGTGGGGCAGGCCGCCGTCCGTCTCGCCCGCCACTACGGTGCGCGCGTGATCGCCACGGCGTCACCGGCCAAGCACGACACTGTCAAAGCGCTCGGCGCCGACGAGGTCCTGGACAGCCGACGTCCCGATCTGGCCATCGAGATCACCCGCCTGACCGGCGGAGTCGACCTGGTCCTGGAATCGGTGGGACAAGCCACGTTCGAGGTCAGCCTGTCGGTCACCAAACCCTTCACCGGACGCGTCGTCGTGTTCGGCGCTGCCTCTGGCGACGCCACACTCAACACGCACGACCTGGTCTTCACCCATCAGGTCCAGGTCAAGGGCCTGCACATCGGTGCGCTGGCCACCGCAGCCCCGTCCCTCTACAAGTCACTGCTCGTCGAGATCGAGGCACTCATTGCCCACGGCGTCTACCCGCCCGGCACCCCCCAGGTCCACCCCTTGGCCGAGGGACCAGCAGTGCTGAAGCAACTCGAAGCAGGCCAGACCCGCGGTAAGCACGCCCTCGATCCCTGGCGCTAGGTGTGCTGTTCGGACAGGTTGGGACGGCCGCGAGGATCGCCCTTCTTCCAGGCAGCCTCTCGGTAGAGCCGCAGCCAGACGAACGCGTCCGGGGTGGCGGGCAGCTCCTGGTATTCGCTGCCCTCGCGGATCACGCCGATGGTCTGCTCGCCCGACAACCGCACCACCCTGCTTGACCGTGAGCAGTTCCTCGGCACGGGCGCCGGTGGCGACCCAGAAGGCCAGCAGGGCTCGGTCGCGGTGCGAGCGGAGCCCGGCAAAGACCTCGGGGTACTTCTCGTCGGGAATCCGCCGCGGATCTGCTGAGGAACGGTCGGCCGGTAGAGGCCCGTGCGCCGGTTCCGGTGTGTCCTCTCACCGCTCTGTGACCCGGGCCCAGACGAGCGGCGCTCACGAACCAGCGGGAACGGATTGACGAGCAATGCCCCGACGTTTCCCTCCAAGTGGAAGTCGTAGAACTGCCGCAGCACCGTCTCGCAGTGAGCGCGAGTTCTCGGCGAGTACTTCGTCCCGACAGTGGGCTTGCCGGTCACCGGATTCGGTGCCCCCGGCGCCGGCCTGTCCCTGCCAGGCGGCGGGATCTCGAAGGGAGCCTTGCCTCGGTGGCGCCAATGGACGCGTACCGGCTTGTCCGCCACCTTCATCCACAACATGAAGTCCCGGGCATCCTCCCGGGACACGCGGTCCCACTCGATACTGAACGCCCACAGGAACCGGAACCAGCGCAGCAAGTCCATGTCGTACGAGCGCGGCGTCAGCGGTGAGCTGCCCCTCGCTAGCAGCTCCTTGAGGTACAGCACGGTGGGCGCGACCGGCCTCCCGATTGGATCCAGCACCCTGTACGGCTCCCAGGGGTCTCCTGTCTCCAGGGGACGGGCGGAGCTTGCAGCGTCGGTCGCCCTCACGGGTGACGATCAGCATGGTGACCCACTCCACGAGTGCATGCGGAAGGTCGAGTGCGGCAGGATGGATGACCAACGAGGCCCCCGAGCAACGTGATGAGACGTCAGACATCTCGATCAACAGACCGGGGGCCTCGCTCGTTGCGCTTCACGGCCCGGCCCGTCACCCGATCGGTGGCCAACTCGAAGAAGCTCACTGATCGCCTACGACCACTGAAGACATCGGACTCGTTCATCTAGAGGCAAGGGGCCCGGAATGCGTCGGAAGGCCGTGCAAGTGCTCCGCGGGTGCAGCCAAAAACCACAGCTGCGGATCTGTCACCCGGTAGCCGCGATCCTTCAACGGTATGGTTCACCGGCCTAGGGAGCGGCCCTTGGGGAGGCCGCGTCAGGGGCACTCTTCAGCCGTCAGGGACCGCGGGGCCGCATCGGCCTGTTCCGCCTGCTGCGCGGCGGGCCGAGCGGTGGCCAGGCGCTGAGCCAGTTCGTTCGCGCTATGTCCAGTGAGCTCGTTGCGAAGGATGTACTCCGGCTTGCCCTCGGGCAGGACGCCGAGGGCGCTGACACCGGTCGACGTCGCCTGCTCGGCGTCGGCACGGGCCTGCTGCGCGGCCTCCTGGGCCTGCTCGACCGTCTGCGGTTGGCCCTGGAACTCGCCCTGTCCGAGCAACTGGCCGTCGTAGGGGATAGCGGACTCGTCGCCGAGGCCGCGCCACCGGCCGGGTGTCGGATCGTCCTCGGCCGGGCACTGCGGAGGCTCCCACTCTAGCGCCATCACATAACTGTGGCCGGGCTCGATCCGGGGCTCGTTGTGGCCGGACATCTCCACGCGCTGTCCGTCCTCGTCCTGGTGCCAGCCATAGGCGTCCCATTCGAACACCGTGGGCGCCACGTGGGCGGGGTTGTCCGCAGACCAGAGGATCTGGTCGACCTGGAGGGTGACCTTGCGCAGGACGGGACCGACCTGGCCGTCGGGATTGTCGGGGTCGTCCGTGGCGGACTCGACCGCCCTTTCTCCGACAGCGGTGACCACCACAGCGTGGTCGGCGTAGGTCACCCAGTCCTGCGCGGTCTGTGCGGGGTGCCGGTCGGCACCCTCCGCGAGGATGATCCCCCGTCCCTCGCCGCGGCCCTCACCGGTCGAATCGCCGCCGTCGGCGACTGTCACGGTCAGCGTGGACAGGGCTATCGCAGCAGCCGCCCCCGTCCCGACCAACGTCATCCTTTTGTTCATCCCGACCCCCGTGTCAGTACGTCGCGTTGATGTTGCGGCGCTGGTTGTCGCCGAGCCCCTCGGTGCTGGTGCTCTTCTTCATGCAACCGAGTCGCGAGTCCTGCATGCCCACCGTAGGCATGGAGTCGTCGCCGTGCAGCAGGCCGACGGCGTGCCCGGTCTCATGACAGGTGAGGCCATACCCCCAGTGACCGGGCTCGATCTTCACGTACTGCTGGTCACACTTGTAGATGCCGGAGGCGGGGTTCTCGCAGTAAGTGAACCCTTCGTCGCTGCCGGAAACGGTGCCCTCGCTGTAGTAGATGTCGGTCTCGGCGTCGCCCGACCAGGACGGCGACGAGTCGTAACTCACCGACAGGTCGGTCGGGCTGTACTCGCCGGACATCACGCTGCGCACCATCCGCTTGTCGTCGTCCTCCAGCTTGTTACTCCCGCCGGAGTCCATGTAGTACGTGAGCGACGCGTTGTCGGTCTGGCAGACGATGCCCTTACGGCAGGGCGGGTCATAGTGCGCGGTCGGCATCATGTTGTCGATGGAGCCGGCCGCTTCGGCTTCGATGTCGTCAGCCAGGCTGCTCGGGGCCATGCCGAACAGAGAGCCCATGGTGAGGGCGATGACGCCGGCCAGTCGGCCGGCGTTGAGTATCGAGACGTGCGTCAAAGCTCCCCCTTCGCGCATTCGGACAGCGCGCGGCTCGCGGGGCGCATGACAAACAAAGAAACGCCTCACGAGTCACACGAGCCCCAATTACCGCACGTGCGATCAACTCACGCAACGGCTATAGGAGTTGGCGATTACCCGGAACCCCAGCCACCGCTCTCGCCGAGGAGAGGCCTAGGGTCTGTCGCGAAAGTAGATCGTTCATGATCATGTCCCGTGGGACGTGGGGATCTGACGAACGGCCAGTGGGCCCGGCTTGAGCCGCTTCTGCCGCGGGGCATCAAGCCGGGCCGGCCGCAGGTGTGGACGCGGCGGCAGCTGATAGCCACCAGGTACGACAAACTCGCCGTCCGCTACGAAGCGACCGTGTTGGTCGCGGCCATCAACAAATGGCTGTGACCAGCACTTTCGCAACAGGCCCTAGCCGGCGGTCTCGCTCCACGGCGACGGACAGGAGGTGCTCCGTGCCTCGTCGAGCGCTGCCTTGATCCGTTCGCGTTCCAGCCTCGCCGCATCGCCCTGGAGAACCCCCAGTTCCTGGTCGCTCCGCTGGGGCACCGCAATCAACAGCCGCTGCCCCGGCTTCAGTCGGCGCTGCTCGTCATGCGTACCGGGGTCCACGACTTCGAGGGTGATCCGCTCTCGCCCCTGGGCCGGCTTCAGCCACTCCGCCACGTCGAAGGTCAGCACGACGTCCCCCGCCTTGGCGGACTCCCGCACGGAGACCACGTCACCGAACGCCATAGTGCCGGAACAGGCGATCCACTCAGCGGTAGTCGGCCCCCGGCCGTCCCCCTCGGCGGCGGTCTTCCCTGCCCTGTCGCTCCGGTCGTCGCTTCCGCACCCTGCGACCAGCAGGGCCACCGTGACGGCAGCAACGACGGAAGCCCCGAAAGCATGTCGTCGTAACCCAGTGCCGCGTTTCTCGTACATGGACGACCCCTTCCTGTGTCCTCTCATGACGCGCGAGCCACAGGAAAGGGTCGACCGCCTTCAGCCATCCATCTCCACCGCCGTCGACCGCTCCGCCGTACGACAGTTCCCGCCCGCTCGCCGACGCGCCCTGGACGAGTAAAGGTAGTCCCGCACCCGGCGAAGATCCAAGGGGCTTTGCGTGACTGCAATCGGTCCAGTCCACACGTCGTGGGGTCACCTCTCCGGTAGGGGCCTGCTGAAGCCGGGTGCGACACCCCTGCCCCGTCTCTGAGCCCGACCGGCGCCGCCTGCGGACAGGCGACTACCGCGTGATCCAAACGATCGACGACGGAGAGCTGATGGTGCGGGCCTCACTCGCCTATTGGATCCCCTGGCCCGCGCCGACCACTAACTGATCGTTTCAAAACGGACTTCGTTGTGGGGCTTGGCAGTCGAAGGTTGTGTCGGCAGGATCTGATGGGCGTCTGCTGACCGTGGGCCTGACGACCTGTGGGAACGAGTGGCTCCGCTGTTGCCTCCTCGTCCACCCAGGAGACATCGATATCCCGAGCGGTTGCCGGCGGATGACCGGGGCTGCGTTGCGGGCATCGTCTACGTTCTGTGCAAGAGCGTGAGCTGGCGGGACGTTCCGGCGCAACAGGTCGGTTGCAGCAGGGTGACGGCCTGGCGGCGCCTGCGGGACTGGACCGAATCAAGGCAACCGGCTGCGCTCCGCTCCGCCGTGCGCGCTTCCCGGCTCTGGCTGCGCCCGCGCTCCTGCCTCCGGCCCGCTCGGCGCTGCCGCCGCCGACGCGACCCCCGCAGTGGATAGGCCCGTGGGGCATGAGTCGAGACCCAAGCCCGCGGCTTCAAGACACGCCTCCGGCGGGGGCAGGCCGTCCCGTAACTGGTTAGGTGGTTGGTGCGTTGATGGGGCATGGGCGGGGTGATTTCAGCTGATGATCCGAAGGGGATCGAGCCGTTCGCGGGTTTGACCGAGGTCCAGTTCGCCAGGTTGGTGGCGCTGGTGCGGCGTCGTGGTGGCGATGTGCAGCGTGGCCGGCCGTGGCGGTTGTCGCTCGAGGATCGGGTGTTGCTGGTGGCGACGTACTGGCGCACGAACCTCACGTTGCGGCAGGTGGCGCCATTGTTCGGGGTGGCGAGATCCGCAGCCGACAGAATCCTGGACCACCTGGCACCGCTGCCGGCGATCTCGCCGGCCCGGCGGCCGCGCAAGGACACCGTCTGCATCGTCGACGGAACGTTGGTGCCCACCCGCGACCGCAACGTCGCGGCCTCGAGCAAGAACCATCGGTACTCGGCCAACCAGCAGGTCGTCATCGACGCCGGCAGCCGCCTGGTCGTGGCCATCGGCCTGCCACTGCCCGGGAGCCGCGACGACTGCCGGGCGTTCACCGAGTCCGGCGTCGACCGGGCCTGCCGCGGCGCCCCGACCATCGCCGACGGCGGATACCAGGGCACTGGCCGGCTCATCCCACACCGTGAACGACGAGGCCAGAGCCACCTCGGTCCCCAGCAGGAAGCGGAGAACGCGGTCCACCGCCGGGCGCGAGCCCGGGTGGAACATGCTCTGTCACGGCTGAAGAACGGGAAGATCCTGCGGGACTGCCGGCTCAAGGGCGACGGAGTTCACCAGGCCATGCTCGGCATCGCCCGGCTCCACCACCTGGCCCTCACCGGATAACTCACGCCCCATACGGGACAACCTCTGGGGCGTGACCTGTCGATCTGACTGGCTGAGTAAAACCAGGTGCGGCCGGTCGCCGCGATGGTGTGCGATGCGGGACATGACGATCGTTCTGAACGAGCCCGGCGTCGAGGGGCTGACCGGGGCCGTGGATGCCCTCCGTGTATGGCAGGACGACCGCACGCCGCTGCAACTCCATCCAGGAGACCTCGGCTGGGCCTGGGCGCTGGGCGCGGAGAGGCTGGCCGCGGCCGTCCGCACCTGGAGCGTGGACGGACGGATCATTGCCGTCGGATACCTGGACGCCCCTGATGTGCTGCGCCTGACGACCGCGCCGGACCTGCGACAGGACGGTAGTCTCGCGCGCCAACTGCTGGCGGACCTCAATGATCCGGGGCGCGGGGTCCTGCCGCCCGGGAAGGTCGGCCTCGAAATCCCCAACGGCGCCCTGCTCCGCGAGGTCCTCCTGGAGGCGGGCTGGAATCTGGACGAGCCGTGGACGCCCCTGCGCCACGACCTCGCCGAGCCGGTGAAGGACGCCGGTCTGCGGGTCGAGGTAGCCGGTCCGGAGACGGCGGGGGTGCGGACCGCAGTGCACCGCTCGGCGTTCGGCAGCCCGAGGTTCAGCGAGGAGATCTGGCACGTCCTCGCGGCCGGGCCGGTCTACGCCGACGCCCGCTGCCTGATCGGCTACGACGACCAGGACAACGCGGTGGCCGCGGCGACGGTCTGGTCGGCCGGGCCCGGCAGGCCCGGCCTGCTGGAGCCGGTGGGCGTGCACGCCGACCATCGCGGTCGCGGCTACGGGACGGCGATCAGCGTCGCCGCTGCGGCGGTGCTGCGTGAACTGGGTGCATCAAGCGCACTCGTCAGCACCCCGAGCGCGAACGTTGCCGCCGTCGCCACCTACAGGGCGGCTGGATACGAGCCGTCGTCCGAACGGCTGGACGTCAGCCGAGCCGCCTGAAAATGATCAGACGGCGGTACCGGTCAGGCCGCGTCGCTGCCCCTGGCTGGGGCCGAACGCCCTTTGAGGACATGGGGTAGGTCGGGGTTCGATGATGGCCGGATGATTCGTCGTGGTGAATCGACCGATGTGGCCTGGGCGCGGATCATGCCGCTGTTGCCGCGTTCCAACGGGCGTCGTGGCCGGTCGCAGTTGGTGCCGCTCCTGGAGGCGCTCCGGGTGCTCTGGCTGGGGCCGGGCGTCCCCGGTCGCGGCCGGATCGGGTCGACACCTCCCCCTCGACCACCCGTACGTCCCGCGCGGCGAGACGTGCGCGGGCCGTGTCGTCAAGCCGCGGTCCGGTGTGTGTGAACAGGGTGATGTCGTCGCTCCACTGACTCCACAGCAGTGCCTGCTCCACCCCGGCCGGACCGGTGGCCAGCACGCCGATCGCCCGCTCACGTACCTCCCACCCGTGGCAGTACGGGCAGTGGAGCACCTCGCGAGCCCAGCGCTCGGCCACGCCGGGCACCTCGGGCAGTTCGTCCACCAGGCCGGTGGCGAGGAGCAGGCGGCGGGCCCGTACGACGGTGTCGTCGTCGAGTACGACCTCGAAGAGCCCGCCTGCGGCCCGCTTCGCGGCGACGACCGACGCCTCGACCGCGCGCGTCCCGAAACGGGCGACCTCCTGCCGCGCGAGGGCCAGGAAGTCGGCCGGAGCGATGCCCTCGTGGCCCAGGTAGTTGTGCATGCTGTGCGCGGGAGCGTTGCGCTGCCGTCCGGCGTCGACCAGCAGTACGGTGCGCCGGGCGCGTCCGAGGGTGAGCGCGGCGTTCAGGCCGGCCGCGCCGCCCCCGATCACGATGACGTCGTGAATCTGGTGGTGTTCCATGGTGTTCCTCTCGTTCGGCGGCGATCTTCCAGCCGGCCGCCGATGGACCCCAAGGCGCCTTGCTGACCTGGCAAGATGGGGGCGTGAACCACGACGAGCTGGAGGAGGTACTGCGCACGGTCGGAGGGCGTCTGCGGACTCTGCGGCAGCAGCGTCACGCGACACTGGACGACATCAGCGAGCGCAGCGGCATCTCCCCGAGCACGCTGTCGCGGCTGGAGTCCGGACAGCGCAAGTACACCCTCGATCTGCTGCTCCCCCTGGCGGCCGCCTACGGCCTGCCGCTCGACGAACTCGTCGGCGCGCCTGTGACCGGTGACCCGCGCGTCCACCTGCGGCCCGTCTCCGTACCCGGCCAGGACCAGACGGTCGTCCCCCTGGTCCGTCACTACGGAGGCCCCCACGCCCACAAGCATGTGCTGCCGCCGGGGACGACCACCGCCTCGAAGCAGGGGCTCCACACCCATCAGGGCTACAACTGGGTCTACGTGCTGCACGGGCGGCTGCGCATCACCGCGGGCCCCCGGCAGGTGGTCCTGGCAGCCGGGGAGGCCACGGAGTTCGACACCCGGCTGCCGCACGCGCTGGGCAACGCAGGTGAGCAGCCGGTGGAGTTCCTCAGTCTCTTCGGGGCCCAGGGGGAGCGGATGCGCGTGGTCACCTCGTGGGAGGAGACCACCGAGGACGACGAGGCCGAAGACCGGGTGTGACGGGAGCGTCTTGCCGGTTTGGCAAGGGGATTCAGCGTCGGCCCGGTGCGTCGTACATGATCCCGCTGCCCGGCCCCGCCGACCGATTCCGGAGAACAGCCATGCCCGTCACACCGCCTCCCGTCAACCCGGAACTCGCCGCGGCGATCGATCTCGACGCCCTGCGCGTCACCCTCACCCATGAGGTGATCGAGAAACTACGGGCCGCGGCCGCACCAGCGCCGACCCTGGACGCGCTGCGCCGCGACGGCGCCTTCACCGTCGAGGAGCTCCTCGCCCCTCCCGCCGGCTGCGGCACCCTCGGCGTGCCCCTGCTGGTGTGCCGGCCCACCAGCGTCACGGGGAGGCTGCCCGTCCTGTACTACTTGCACGGGGGCGGCATGGTCATGGGCCATGCCCGGCAGCACCTGGACTACGTCCTCGAGTGGGCGGAGGGGCTGGGGGCGGCCGTCGTGTCGGTCGAGTACCGCCTGGCCCCCGAACACCTCTACCCGGCGGCGCTGGACGACGCTCTGGCCGGGATCACCTGGATTGCCACGCACGGCCGGGAGGCGGGCATCGACCCGGAACGCGTCCTCGTCACCGGCTTCAGCGGGGGCGGCGCCGTGGCCGCAGGACTGACCCTGCGCCTGCGGGACGGGAGGGACCTGCGCCCGGTGGGGCAGATGCTGGTCTGCCCCATGCTCGACGACCGCAACGACACGTGTTCCGCCGTCCAGTTCGCGGCGACCGGCGGCTGGAACCGGGCCGCCAACGAGGCCGCCTGGTCCCACGTGCTCGGCGCGCGCCGGGGCACCGCCGACGTACCCGCCTATGCCGCGCCCGCCCGCGCCGAGGACCTGTCAGGACTGCCGCCGACGTACCTCGAAGCCGGTTCCGCCGAGACCTTCCGGGACGAGGTGGTCGGCTACGCCTCGGGTATCTGGGCGGCCGGTGGTGACGCGGAGCTGCATGTGTTCGCCGGGGGCTTCCACGGTTTCGACTTCCTCGTCCCCGGGGCCGGCCTGTCCCGCGACGCGCGGGAGACCCGCCTGAAGTGGCTGCGCCGAGTCCTGCCCACCCAGTCGTGAGGGGACCGGAACGGCGGTGACCGGCTCGGGTCGAGGCGCGGCGGCAGGACGGCCGGCGCCTACCCGGGCGGCGCGGGCCCGGACGGGCACCGTCACGGGGCACTGCTCTGTCCCCGCCGGGACCGTGCACGACCTGCGGCCGACAGCGCGCCCCCGGCGGGCACGTCGAAGCGGACGACGACACCCTGCTGGCCGCGGCCCTGCGCGAGGTCAAGGACGAGGCCGGGATCCCAGCCTCGGTTCTCGTCCTGACGCCCGAGTTCTCCGACGAGCCGATTGACATCGACGTCCACGCCATCGACCCCGACCGGCACGGGGTGAAGCGGCCCACTGGCACGACGAAGCGCGCTTGGTCTTCTACCTCACCGACGGTGCGCCCGAACTCGCGCTGCAAGCCGAGGAGGCGGTCGGCAGAGGCGGGCGCGGCCCACCACGGGCACCGTTCTCACACAGTGGGCGTCATGGATGCCGCGTCTTTCCCCGGGCGCACGGCTCGCTCGTGGACGAAGGCGTGCGCGGACGCCAATTCGGAGCGGCCGGCGGCCTCGACCGCCTCCAGGAAGTCGTAGGCGTCCGGGCCGATCGGTACGCGCAGTGGTGCCGTGGGCGACGCCGGCCTGCCACGCTGAGTGGTTCGCCAGCCCTCGAATATTCGAGGCGGCGCGGTGCCGAGCCTTGTACGATCCCGGACGGGATGGGGCTCGTAGCGCAGTGGTTGTCGCGCCTTCACCGCATGTGGGAGGACGCCGGTTCGAATCCGGTCGGCCCCATCCTGCTCATCCTCCAGCAGCTTCCTATGCCGCCCAGAAGCACCTCTGTCGTGCCCGGAGTGCCCGTCACAGAAGTCGTGCCAGAACCAGGACTCATGAGGGAAGCGCGGCCGGGCTTGTCCAATGGCTCCTAGTCAGTTTGGATCCTGCAAGGGTGCGGCGATAGAGCACCGAACGGCCGGCTCGGGTGCGGGTGACCAGACCCGCCCGGTGCAGTGCAATCACACCCAACAACGTGACAACGCCGCGCGCTCTGCTGGATGAGCACACCCGCTCTGCTCACGAGCCTGCTCGCCCCCGGCGGCCGCAACCGCTGAGGGTAGTTCCCTGATCCTTCTCGGTGGCGACGGCGCCGGCGGAGAGGAGCGTCGCAGCGGCGAGGCTGCCCCACAGGGCGGTCGAGCCGTGGGGTGCGAGAGCGGTGATGACCGCCGGGGAGACGGCGAGGCCGAAGCCCGTGGAGAGCTCGAAGCGGGCGAGGGTGCGTCCCAGGACATGGGCCGGGGCGAGGGCGGTGACGAGCGCGGTGGCGCTGCCGGCATAGATGATCTCGCCGATGGTGCAGACCACGGACACCGTGGCGACGGCCGGGGCACCCCACCCGTGTCCCAGTGAGGTGGCCGCGAGGAAGCCTAGGTAGGACGCGGTGAGTACCACACCGGCGAGAGCCAACACGGTCCGCCTGGAGAAGCGGGCCATCAGGACCGTGACCGGAACCTGCAGGGTGACCACCAGCACCGTGTTGGCCACGAAGATGGCCGCTGACCACACCGGGGATGCGTGCAACTGTGTCACCAGGACCAGAGGGAGCGCGATTTCGGGAACGTTGAGGCAGAAGACGTAGACCACGTTGGCGGCCAGCAGTGCGGGCATCCGGGGCGCCGGCCCGTCGTCCCTGTCCTTGGCCGGGACAGCGGCCGGATGCGCGTGCAGGTGGACCGACCACGCCAAGGCCGCCGCAGTGAGATAGGCGAGCCCGGTGACGGCTGCCAACGCCTGCAACGCGGTGGTGCCGCCCGCCAGGCATGCGGTGGCGAGTAGCGCGCCGGCGCCCATGCCGGCGTTGCGCAGGGCGCGGCCTCCCGCGAGAGCGGTGTCGCGTTCTCGGCCGTGGGCGACCGTGGCCACGAGAGCCGCGTGAGCAGCCGGCCATGCCTGGTTGCCGATGCCGAGGAAGAGCGCCGCCGTCGCGAACAGCCAGACGTGTCCCGAGGGGGTGGTCAGCAGCAGCGCCACGCCCAGCACCCGCACCAGCATCGACGCTGCCACGACCGTGCTGCGTGCGCCCCGGTCCAGCCATCGGCCCACCGCGGGCATGCACACCAGGCCTACGACGACGCCGACCGTCATGGCGCCTCCGGTGACCGGCGCGGACAGCCTCAGCACCGTCACCCCGTAGAGCAGCAGAAAGGGCCGCAGGAGGCCGGTGCCGAGCGCGTCCACGGCCAGGGCGATGGCATAGCGGGGGCCTCCGGAGGCACGGACGAGGGCACGGGACTGGATCTTGGTGGTGATTGCCATGGCGGCAACGGTGCGTTTCGCCAGCCGGGTTGGGTACGTCGGTTGACGTATCCCGTCAACCGACGCCGTCGCCGGCCATCCGGTCAGTGATGATGAGGGGTGACATTGAGGATCGACATCAGCGGTCTGCTGTCCGAGCGACTGCGGTTCGCCGCCTCCCCGCTGGCCGAGCTGACGGCGATGCTGCACGTGCTGGCCGAACCCGGACATCATCCGCAGCTGGCCGGCTGGGCCGGGGATGTGTGGGGCGGGCTGCGGCCGGAGCTGGCCGAGCGGTTGCGGGAGGCGGAGTTCCTCTGGCGTTCCTCACAAGCCGACTTCCTGATCCCCGCCCGCCCCCGCCCGACCCTCGCCGAGGAGTTGGAGGACGTGGACCGGATCGACGACGATGCGTATGTGACCGCCGCGCTCGTCACTACGTGCGGCAGCAACCGCACCCCCTTCAACACGTCGTCGCCGCTCACCGACGCGACTGCGCGCGAGAGGGCCCTGGACCTGGCCCAGGCCCGCGGGCCGCGGCAAGAGGCCTTCGCGGAACGGCTGCTCGCGGACCCGGGCGCTGTGCGGGCGCGGGTGCGCCACACCCTCGAACAGTGCGCGGAAGCCTTCTTCGACTCCGCCTGGGCGGGCGTGGCCGTGCAGCTCGCCACCGACCTGCGTGTGAAGAACGACCTGCTGAAGCGCCAGGGCATCGGGGCGGCACTCGCATCGGTCTCCGGCGCAGTGACCCTGTCACCGAACGGCGACTGCATCATCGTGGACAAGCTTCAGGACAAGGCGACCGCCGCCCGCGGCACCGGGGTCACCTTCATCCCCAGTGTCTTCGGCCGCCCGCACCTGGTGGCGGTCCACGCGCCCGGGTGGCAGCCGGTGGTGCAATACCCCGTGACCGAGCCGAGTCCCTCAGAGCCGGTATCGCTGGAAACGGTCACACTACGGCTGGAGGCACTCGCACATCCGGTGCGGCTGCGGCTGCTGCGCACCCTGGCCCGCAGCCCGCACACCACCGGTGAGCTGGCCCACGTCTGGGAACTTTCAACTCCGGAGGTTTCCCGCCACCTCGCTGTCCTGCGCCGCGCGGGGCTGCTCACGGCCCGGCGGCACGGCCGTTACGTCCGCTACACCCTCAATCTGCCCGATCTGACGGCGCTGGGCTCCGATCTGCTGGCAGCCGTACTGCGCTGAACAGCTCGGTCTGCCAGAACGCGAAGGACCGGCGGCGCGCGGCGCCGACCGCCCTCCAGACCAACAGCCCAGGTCATGCACTCACGCCCGCTGAAGAATTGAGGTTGGTAAAACGCTTGGGCCCCCGCCCGATACCCCCTGCCATCGGCACCGACCGGTGTGCCGCCTCTGGCCGGCGGGCCCGGCATCGCATGCGCGTGTGCCGGTGCGGTCAGTCAGTGGTGAAACTGGACAGCATCGCAGCGGGGTAGCGGCTGCCTGCCGTACCAGAGTGTGCGGGTAGGAGGCCCCGCCCACCTTGCACGCTGTTGATCCACGTCGACGGCGCAGAGGCCACGCACGGCCTGCTTCAGCACCTCGAAGCCCTGAACCCGCGCGGCGCACGGTCCGTTACACCGTCGGCTGGAAGATCACACCCGAGGACGAAGCTGCCATCGCGAAGCCCCAAGCGCGTGGGAGGTCTCACTCGGTGCGCATCACCGCCCCGCTCGCCCTCCATCAGGCGGCGCTCAAGCAGTGCGCCGACCTCGCCGGCGACGGCTCTGCCCCCGGCCGGACGCAAGGCGTACCGCGCATATGCCGACCGGATCGCCGCGGCGACGTGAAGGCCGGCAAGACGTCAGAAAGCACCACGAGACTGACGTCATCGGGCAATCCAAGTCACAGCTACTGGCAGCTGGGTGTGGAGCGCTCTCAGTTGCCGAGCAGTGCGCCGGTGCCCTCGGGGGTGAACCGGCTGAGCGCCTCCTCGATCCGGGCCAGGGTGTCGAGGTGCAGCCGCACCCGCGAGGCAGCAAGATTCTCGGCGATATGGGCGGGGGTGCGGCTGCCCGGGATGGGGACGACATGTTCGTCCTGGTGGAGCAACCAGGCCAGGGCCAGCTGGGCCGGGGTGAGTCCGAGGTCGGCGGCGATGCCGCGCAGCGGGGCGTAGCGGTCGTAGTTCGTCCTCAGGTTGGCCGCCTCAAAGCGGGGGAGGTTGCGGCGGAAGTCGCCCTCGGCAACGTCTTGGACAGTGCCGGTGAGGAAGCCTCCGCCGAGCGGGCTCCAGGCGACCAGGCCGACGCCGAGTTCGCGGGCGGCCGCGTGCAGCTCGGGGTCGATGGGCTGCCACATCGACCACTGGACCTGGACCGCCGCAACCGGGTGGACCGCGTGGGCCCGACGCAGCTGCTCGGCGGTGACGTTGGACAGGCCGAGATGCCGCACCAGCCCGTCGGAGATCAGTTCGGCGACGGCGCCGACGGTCTCCTCCAGCGGTACCTGCGGGTCGGGGAAGTGCGGGTAGTACAGGTCGATGACGTCGGTGCCGAGGTTCCGCAGCGACTGCTCGGCGTAGCCGCGCACATACTTCGGCTCGGCGTTGACGGCCAGCTCACCGAAGGCGTAGGAGACCGGGAAGCGGTGCGCTTGCGCGCCGTTGGGGATGCGGAAGCCGAACTTGGTGGCGAGCACCACCTCCTCGCGTCGGCCGCGCACGGCCTGGCCGACGATCCGCTCATTATGGCCGTCGGCGCCGTAGCCGTCCGCGGTGTCGATCAGGGTGGCGCCCTCGTCGAGAGCGGTGCGCAGCGCGGCGACCGCGCGACGGTCGTCGATCTCCCCGTACATGCCGGGCGACAGGACCATCGCGCCGAACCCGATCGCGGAGGTCTCCGAGTTCGCCAGGCGGCGGGTGGGCAGAGTAGCCATGGGGCCTTTCTCCAATGGGGCAGGGGCACCAGCCGGGGTTCCGGCCGTGTCTTCACCTTGCGGCGCTGCGGGTCACCGAGTCCAAGACCTTTCGCTATAACCGTTGGATATGGACGTCCACCTGCGCGACCTCAGGTATTTCGTGGCCGTGGCCGAGGAGCTGCACTTCACCCGGGCTGCCGAGCGGCTCTATGTCTCCCAGCCTGCGCTGTCGAAGCAGATTCGGGTGCTGGAGCGACAGCTGGGCTTCCAGCTGCTCGACCGGCGCCACGGCCAGCTGACGCTCACCGCCCAGGGGGAGGCGTTGCTGCCTCGGGCACGGACGTTGCTGGCAGCCTGGCAGGACGCGCTCAGGGCGGCACGGGCGGCCGGGCCTGCCGTCGCACTCACCGTGGGCATGCAGACCGCCATCGGCCGGGATCTGCAGCGCGATGTACTCAGCGGCTTTCGCGAGCGCGGCTGGCAGATCACGCTACGGCTGGTGGCCTGGGAGGACCCAAGCGCAGGTCTGGCCGACGGCAGCTCCGACCTGGCCTTCGTCTGGCTGCCGCTGCCTGGCGAGACTCTCGCGACCCGCGCCCTGGCCCGGGAACGGATGTGGGTCGCGCTGCCTTCGGGGCACCGGCTGGCCGCCCGGCCGGAGGTCGACTTCGCCGAGCTCGCCGACGAGCCCTTCATCGCCCTGCCCCGCAGTGCGGGCCCGCTGCGGGACTTCTGGCTGGCGACCACGGCCCGCGGCGGCCGGGAACCACGGATCGGTGCGGAGGCCGCCTCACCGGACGAGGTCTTCGAGGCAGTGGTCTCCGGGCAAGGCGCGGTGCTGATCGCGGAAGGCAATGTTGGCCTGTACCAGCGCCCTGACCTCGTGTACCGGCCGGTACGAGGGCTGCCCGAGGCCGAACTGGCCATCGCCTGGCGCGCCGACGACCACCGATCAGAAGTGGCAGAACTGATCGCCGCCTTGACGGGCCGCAGCCGTCTGCGGCCGCCCGGCTGAATCACTCCGGCCAAAAGCCGGCCGTCCCGCCGAGAAGGCGTTTCACCTGCGCTTCCGGGTGGATCTCCGCCTGACCCACCTCACGGTCCTCCAGCTCGCACACCTTGCGCGTACGGATCCGGCCCATGTCCTCGAGGTGGTACTGGTGGAAACGGATGCTGTGGTCCTTCGTCGCGCTGACCACACTGATCGGCACCGTGACCAGGCCAAAGCTGACGGCTCCGGACCAGAGGGTTCGGGGCATGGCAAACCTCCGCAACAGCCAGAGCACCACCAGACCATGAGCGCCGCCCCCGCCGTAGACGTAGGTGCTCGTCGCTCATTCCCCTCTACCGCGCGCGGCGGGCCGCTCGGCCTGACGTTCCCGGCCGTCGTCACGTGCCTGCCGGAAGGCGTCTGAGATGGTCTCGGCGGCGCCGGACTGGGATCCCTTGGTCTTGCCGCGCGTGCCGGATTCAGTCGCTTGCCCCGTGAGCTCGGTAAGCCCGGCCGGCTTGCGCGGGCCCGCGCCCTTCGTACCGATCCGCGACGTCTCCGTCGTGGAGGACCACCTGGAGGTCCCCTACCCGAAGGACACGGTCAAGGACGCACCCAACGTCGACGTCGACGCAGGCGGTCACCTCGCCGAAGACGAGGAGCACCACCTGTACGAGCACTACGGCATCGACTGGGACGGGGCCTGGCAGCAGGCCAACCAGCCCGGCGCGGGCGGCTGGGCCGGCACCGACACCAGCGAGACGACCGACATGCCTCGCTCCGCAGATACCGGTGTCGGCGGCGACGACGCCATGACGCGCTCGGAGGAACGGATGCACGTCGGCACCGAGCGCCGGGAGGCGGGCCGGGCACGGCTGCGCAAGTACGTCGTCACCGAAGAAGTACGGCAGACCGTTCCGGTGCGCCGGGAGGAAGTCCGCGTCGAACGCGAGCCGATCACGGACGAAAACCGCGATGGCGCCCGGTCCGGACCCGACATCAGCGAAGCCGAGCACGAGGTCACCCTGCACGAGGAACGCCCCCTGACGGAGACCGAGACGGTGCCGGCGGAGCGGGCGGGGATGACGACCCGCGAACAGACGGGCGAGGAGACGGTGCGCGGCCAGGTCCGGAAGGAAGAGATCGACACCGAAGGCGTCGACGAAGACCGGCGCGACAGGTAGCCGAGCCTGCGTCGCCCGCGCGCTGCCACTCGGCGGGCTCGAGTGGCGTCCGGCAGGTCGACAGCTGCCGGACCCCCAGCCCCGGGACTTCGAGACGCTGCCCTCAGACAGCGGACTTCAGGGGGCCGGGAAGCTTGGGCGATCAACACCGGAACAGAAAGGAAGTCGGCCGTCATGACACAGGTCGAGCAGCCCCTGACAGACGCCGCCATCAAAGTGCGCCAAGTCAACCACTACCAGTTCAGCTGGGTGGCCGGAGACCCCGGCCAGCGCGGCACCTTCACCCTGCAACTGGTCCTGGACGAAGGAGCCGGGGAAGAAGTCCTCACGGTCGACGCCGACGACGCCGACGTGCTGAAGGATCTTCTGGAGCACAATCACACAATCCAATACGACGTCCCACGCCACACCCTGATGTTCGGCGTGACGCCCGCCGGCAGCTGACACCCGGCACTACTCGTCGGCTGCGGTCGAGTAGTGGCGTGCCGACCCACAGACGCGGAGAGCCGCGCCCGGATCCGCCTAGTACTCCAGCCGTAGTCGGATCTTGGTGGGCTACCGTCGGCAAACAGCCGAGTCCAGGGAAAGCCGACGGAGTGAGTACTCACTCATTGACGGAGTGAGTACTCACTCCGTACTCTCGTGATCATGACAGCACCTAAGGAGAACCAGACCACTCGCCGCCGCGCCCCCGGCATGTCGCCGGAGCAGCGCCGCGAAATGATCATCCGGACCGCGATCCCGCTGATCACCGAGTACGGCTCCGCCGTGACGACCGCCAAGATCGCCCGCGCCGCGGGCATCGGCGAGGGCACGATCTTCCGCGTGTTCGCCGACAAGGACGAGCTGTTGCAAGCCTGCATTGCGGAGGCGCTCTCCCCTGAGCACGCGATCCGTGAGCTGGGCGCGATCGACGTATCCCAGCCGCTGCCCGAGCGGCTCGCGGAGGCGGCAGAGGCGCTGCGGGCGCAGATGGACCGGCTTGGCGCGATCATCGGCTCGCTGGGGCACGGCGGCGGCAAGCACCCCGGCACGGTGCGCGGCGCGGGCCGCGACGAGTCGACGACCCGTATCCGCGCGGCCCTCACGGAGCTGCTGGAGCCCGACAAGGCCGCCCTGCGCCGGCCGCCGGAGCAGATCGCGGCCCTCTTCATCGGGCTGCTCTTCACCCAGCCGCGTACCGAGGACGAGCCCGACCTGACCTCGCAGGAACTGGTGGAGGTCTTCCTCCACGGGGCGCTTTCGGGGGGCGCCAAGTGAGCGTGCGGAGAAGGCGTCTGAGGGTTACGGCCCTGGCCGTCCTGGCCCCCGTCCTGGTGTGGCTGGTCGCGGACCCACTGCTGAGGCACCGGCTGCGGATCGCCGACGGCGAGCAGACGCTCGACATCGGCGCCGCGCCCGTGGCGGTTGTCGCACTGCTCGCCTCGCTCTCCGGCTGGGGACTCCTGGCCGCCCTGGAGCGGTTCGGGGTACAGCGTGCCCGCGCCATCTGGACCGGGGTGGCCGGCGCCGTACTGGCCGTGTCCTTCATGCCGCTCATCGGCGACGGCATGGACGGCGGCACCCGGGTCTCGCTCGCTCTGATGCACCTGGCGGTGGCGGCGGTGCTGATCCCAGGGCTGGGCGGCAGACCCCCGCGGCGGGAGCCGGTGCCGCTAGGGGGTGACCGTCAGTACCAAGTACCCCGCTAGGAGCACCAGATGGAGGCAACCCTGCGGCCACCGGTGATCATCGGAGTGTGAAGACTCAAGATCAGGCGGTGGCCGCTGGTCACAGCGTAGACCCGGGCCGTTGGGACGATGACTTCGCAGGGCTGATGCGGCGCACAGCCGGACGGTTTGTGCGTGCCGAACGCCGCCGTCGGGTGGGGAAGTACGTCCGAGGGCTGCTGGCGGAAGAACTGCTGGGCGATAGCGGAGTGGGCCGGTGAGGCCACACCGGATGGGATGCAGCATCTGCTGGAGCGGGCGAAGTGGGACGCGGACGCAGTCCGTGACGATCTGCGTGGGTACGTCGTCGACCATCTGGGCGTCCTGCTGTGCGACCCGAGACGTGATTCGAGGGAGTGAATATGGCGGAGCGACAGTCCGGCACCGTGAAGTGGTTCAACGACGAGAAGGGGTTCGGCTTCATCACCCCCGAAAGCGGCCCCGACCTCTTCGTGCACTTCAGGGCGATCCAGGGCAACGGTTTCAAGAGTCTCAAGGAAGGCCAGAAGGTGACCTTCATCGCGGTACAGGGCCAGAAGGGCATGCAGGCAGACGAGGTCGTCGCAGAGGTCTGAACCCCTGATCAGAGAAGCGTTGCCTTGCGGCACGGCGGCCACCCCGCCGGTTCGGCAGGGCCATGCCGCAGCAGATGTAGTCCGCTCTCGCGGACGTCGCCCAAGCGCTCTCCCTTCGGGGCACGGTCGGAACGGCGGCCGATGCCCTGGTCGGCTCTCTCACGAGGGCGTTGCGGGGGAGGCGCAAGACCGTGCGGGCGCTCGCCGGTGCGAAGGAGCACGCCGAGACGTCGATGCCCGCTCTGCACCTGCTCCAGTACGCGCTCGGGCACGTCAACACCCTGCTGTCGCAGCAGGTCCTGGCCGGACCGGCGTGGACGAAGAAGTCGAGCGACGAGGACCGGCGCGGCCTGACCGCGCTGTTCTGGTCGAATGTCGACCCGTACGGCACCTTCCGCCTGGGTATGAACAAGCGCCTCGACCTGGGGACTGCGTCCGCCGAGCCCCGCCCCCGGGCCCCGGCGGACGCCGCCGGCCGATCGCGCACGCAGATGCGCTGAAGGGTGTTCAGGACCTCACCGAGCCTCGGATGAACGAAGCCGCATGGCGGGTGCTCGACCTGGTGCGCGCCTGCCCGGCCCGCGACCGGGCCGCAAGTGTCGAGGACCTCGCGCACCTGGAGGCGGATCGGCTTGAGTACACCGAGGGCGCGCTCATCACGATGTACAACAACACTCGCCAGTCCTTGACGGCACTGGGCGCTCGTGCAGCCCGGCGACCGCGGTGCGGGAGGTCGGCGCGGTGGTCCGTTGCACGTCGCCCGGACACATGTTCGCCGTCGCCACCGCCTGGCCCGCGGAGAGGCGAAAAGGCAGCAGGTCACGGACTCGACGGAGATCCGCGACCGTATCCATGTTCCGTCTGCCGAAGCGGTGGCGGGCTCAGCCTGAGCTGCCTGGGAGGACGAAGCCGTGTGGGTCCTCCCGCAGAGCCTTCAACGAGAGCGTGACCTGTCCGGAGCGCGTCTCTGCGGTGATCACCTCAGCGGTGATCCGCTGGCCGGCTTCGACTGCCTCGGAGGGGTGGTCGATCCAGCCCCACGTCAGGTCCGGCACCCGGATGAAGCCGGTGCGGAGTCCGTTCGGTTCGCCGTCGATGTGAACGAAGACGCCGAAGTTGTGAACCTCGGCGACCGTCCCAGTCACGACCTGGCCTCCTTCGAGCGAGAGGAGAAAGGACCGCAGGGCCGGAATTTCGCACGCCCTGGCGGAGAGGTGGAGCTCACCTTCGCGCCAGCGGCCGATCTCTTCGGCGTTGATCTCCTGGCCGACCTCGAACAGCTCGGAGGGATGCCCCACCCGACGCATCGACGCCTCGTGCCCAGGAACCCGGCCGATCTCGCCCTCCTCCCCTCCGGCGTCGATGAGCTGCACCAGGACATCCGCCCCGTCGAACCCCGTGACCTTCACGGTTCTCACGGCCCCCGGCCGCAGCTGGTTGATCAAGGACTGCAGGCGGGGGTCAGGGGCTGGCTCGGGCATGGAGGCGAGCCTAGTCCGCGCCGGTCGGACTGATTCCACCTCTCGTGACCAGGTGCGGACTAGCGTGACATGGCTCAGGACGGCCGCCCGACCGATCCAACTTCGCTGGCAAGCCGTCCAACCTCGTTGTCAGAGCACAGGGGCCAGCGCATCACAGCGGGCGCGGGCGAGGAACGTACAACGGTTCGGGGCCAGGTTGACCGGGCGTCCTGACGTCGGCCGCCCGCCCCCTGTTCAGGTCTTGCTCCGCGCACGCCGGCGCCGGCCTGACGGCTGTCCAGACCGGCGGACGGGGCGGCGTCACGCAGGGACGCCGAGCGGCGGGTGCTCGAGCACGCGGGGCTTGTACTCGACCAGCTGGATGCGGCCGTCGAAGGTGCGGTGCTCGATCATCTCCAAGGCAACGTCCGGATAGCCGTCGTAGATGCGTTCTTCGCCCGTGGCCCCGGTGATCACCGGGAACATCACGACCCGGAAGCGGTCGACGAGTCCGGCTCGCAGCAGGGACCGGCACAGGCTGAGGCTGCCGATCGTGCTGAGGAGCCCCGAGCCACTCGACTTCATGGCGCGAACCGCCTCGACGGCATCGTCGCGGACGAGCGTGGAGTTGGCCCACTTCAGCGGCTCCTCGAGTGAGGAGGAGAACACCACCTTGGACGCTTGCGTGAGCTCGTCGACGGACGCCTCTTCTTCGGGCCTGAACTCGTCTTGGCCCTTCGGGACCTCGCCTGCGGCGAAGCCCGACATCAGGCGGTAGGTGTTCGCTCCCATCAGGTAGGTGGCCTCGGGCTGCTCACCGAGCCACGCGAGGTACTCCGGTCCCTCGAGGCCCCAGAACCCGGGCCATCCCTCTCCCGATGCGTGGCCGTCGAGGGAGGTGATGAAGTCGATGAGAAGCTCCGACATGGCGGTGTCCCTTCCTGGGGAGTCACGAGCTTGGACCTGCCGCGAGCCACAAACTCATCGGCCGCGCTGTGGAGCAACGAGAAAACCCATGACGCAGCAGCCGATCAGAAGCGCGGTCCGGCACTCCTTCGGAGTGCCGGAGGCCTACAGATTGCCCTATGCGCGCGGTCGGGGAATGATTTCCCACGCGATGGGGAACGGCGGTTCGAGTCCTGCCGAAGCCCGAGCTCAGCCCCACCCCTGAAGGGCCCGGGCCAAGCGCCACGCTCACCCGGGCCGGAGTACAACGCTCAGGGGTCAACTGAAACGCCGATGTGGAGCGGGGTTGCTGGGCTTGGTCATGGGGCGCGGGGTACGTGGAGTTGGATTGTTCCGGATGGGCTGGGGCAGATCGCGGAGCCGCTGATTCCGCCGTCGAGGGTGCGGCCGCAGGGTGGTGGGACGCAGGCCCGGCCTGATGAGACGTCGTTCGCGGCCATCATCTATGCACTGGTCAGCAGCGGCTGTGCGTGGGGGGCATCGCGACGTGCTTCGGCATATCGAAGTCGACCGCGCATCGACGTTTTTCGGTCCGGTCGCGGGCAGGTGTCTGGGGCCGGCTGCACAAGGAGATCCTGCACCGCCTGGACGACGCCGACCTGCTCGACCTCTGCCGAGCCGTCCTCGATTCCGCCCACGTGAGGGCGAAGAAGGGGGCGAACTCACCGGTCCGAGCCCGTGAGCCCGCCAACCAGGGCAAGCCGGGTTTCAAGACGCACGTCCTGTCGGACGCGAACGACCTGCCCCTCCTCGTCGGCACCACCGCCGCCGACACCCACGACAGCCTCGCGCTGAAGCTCACGATCATGGACCACCAAACGAGACATGACCCGAACCGCGGCCGGCAATTCAAAAGCCGATGCAGCAGATGGGCGGCGCCCATCCGGCTCCGGCGAGGACCTCTTCGGCGTCGTTGTCTCGTTACCGATCCATGCCTGCCTGGGTCATGCCCCCAAGTCCTCCGTAACGGGCAGGCACTCGGCGAGCAGGTCGACGACGTCGCGCCAGGCTCGCTGCGCGTGCTGTGGGTGGTAGCCGACACCGTGGACCACTGGGTGGTCGACCGGCGGGTGGTGGAAGGCGTGCAAGGCGCCGCCATAGATCGCGAGGCGCCAGTCGACGCCCGCGGCCTGCATCTCAGCGGTGAACGCGTTCCGTTGCGCGGGCGGCATGATCGGGTCTTCCGATCCGACCCCGGCCCACACCGGGCAGCGGATGCGCGCTGCCTCGCCCGGTCGGCCCGTGGTAGTTGCGTTGACTGTCCCGATCGCGCGCAGGTTGACGCCGCCCCGCCCGAGTTCCAGCGCAATGGCGCCCCCGGTGCCGTAGCCGATGGCGGCGATCCGGTCGGGGTCGGTCCGGGGCTCGGCGCGCAACGCGTCGAGTGCCGCGTGGCCGATGCGCCGCATCCGGTCGGGATCAGCGAGCAGCGGCATGCAACGGGCCAGCATCTCCTCGGGGTCACCCAAATAGCGCCCGCCGTGAAGGTCGAAGGCCAGCGCTACGTATCCCAGCTCGGCGAGAGCATCGGCCCGGCGGCGCTCGACGTCGCTGAGCCCCATGCCCTCTGGTCCGAGCAGCACTGCGGGCCGGCGGTCGGCACCGGCCGGGAGCGCGAGGTGCCCGATCATCGTCGAACCGTCGGCCGGGTACTCGACCGTACGCGTCGTAATCGTCGTCATGGGACTGGACTGTAGTGATCGTCGAGCCCGGTCCGGCCGGTGCTCTGCCGCTGGCAGAACAGCGTAGGTGTCCCTCTGGAACACGGGACGGGCCCGGCGCTCAGCGCTTCAAGATCATCCCGTTGCCCCTTTGGCGTGTATCCCGGTCACACCTCTCGCGGGCCCAATGGCGCACGGGACAGCGGCCTGAGACTCTTGGCGCGCCACTCGCAACTCATGGGACTGATGGCCACTCCGCGGTGGACGCAGGCCAGCCGCGTTGTACTGGGCGTGGCCGGAGGGATGCCAGGTGCCCGGCTCGCCCACCGCGGCTCCTCACCCCACAACTCCCGAGGTGATCACGTGCCGCCCTCCCGCTCCCGCATCCGCGCGACTGTCGAGGCCTATCTCGGTCGGCATGCCGAGGAACGGGAAGGCCTGGAGGGCCTGTTGGCTGTCCTCAACGGCGCCGACGAGCCGTCCCGCCGCACCACGCTGCCCGGTTACGTCACCTGCTGCAGTGCCGTGGTCATCGACCGCGACCGCCGGGTGCTCCACGCCCTCCGGGCCGGGCCACGGCGTTCGGAAGGACCGCGCGCCAGCTCTGCCTCACAAGTCACTGCGTCTACCTGGGCAGACGGCCTGTGAGCCTCATAGAACTCACCACGTGACAGGGATGTATGACACTGCTCCGTGTCCTTTGACACTCTCCGTGAGTTTGGGGGCGACTTCGGGTCGGGGTGGGTGACATGCCGCTGATGGAGTAATCGGGCCTTTGAGCTATTTGGCCGCTCACGCTTTGTTTGTTGATCACGGTCGTGTCAGGAGACTCGTGTGTACAGGTGGCGTGAGTGGATCTTCGAGCGGATTCACAGGGACCGTTGGGGGAATTCGACGGTGTCGCAGCGGGTGCGTTCCAGCGGTACAGGGTGTCGCGGAAGACGGTGTCGAAGGCGTTGGCCAGTCCGGTGCCGCCGAAGCGGAAGCAGCCGCCGCCGCACAAGAGCCTGCTGGAGCCGGTGAAGGGCTTCATGGACGCGATGCTGCGCGAGGACCTGAACGCGCCCAGGAAGCAGAAGCACACAGTCAGTCGGATCCGGGAGAGGCTGGCCGCGGAGCATGACTTCGAGTGCGCCGGCCACACCACGGTCCGTGACTACGTGGTCCGTCGCCGTCCGACGATTCGGCGGACGTGGATGAGGGCGCCCCGACCCTCCGTGACCCCGATGCCCCCTCCCCAGACACCGGCAGGAGCAGTCCGACCATGGCATACGACCCGGATCTGGCCGACCGTGTCCGGCAGGCGCTGTCCGGCCGTGCCGACTCCCGCGAGGTGAAGATGTTCGGCGGCCTCTCCTTCGTGATCAACGGGAAGATGGCAGCCACGGCCAATGTCCACGGCCAGTTGATGGTCCGCTGCGACCCGGACCGAGCTACAGAACTGCTGAAGCGGCAAGGCGCCCACTGGCCCGAGATGCGGGGCAAACCGATGAGTCGAGGATGGATCGTTATCGATGCCTCCGCCCTCGCATCCGAGAAAGCCTTCCGCTCCTGGATCCAGGAAGCACTCAGCTACAACAAGAAAGCGACCTCAAAATGACCGACACCCCCGCGCCGCGCTGCGGACCGCACTCGCCTACCCCATCCACCACCCGCGCCCTACCCGCTTCGGTGCCACGCCCCGACCTGTTCCGCATCCGCGACTGAACCACCGAGGCGTACGCAACCGGCCTGGGGGGGGCGGGAGTCACTGCGGGATCTGTTGCGGCGGATGCGGGACGCGTGACCGGGAGCCCACCGCGGCGGTGCGGGGTCGTGCCGGTCGGCTGCGGGGAAGGGAGCCGGGCGGCTGCGGGAACAGGGACCGGAGGCCGCGGGAACAGGAGCCGGGCGGCTGCCGGAACCGAAGCCAGTCGGCTGCGGAACGGGGGCGGGGCGGCTAGCGGCCCTTCCGCACGAGGTCGGTGATGCGCTCGCCCTCGCTGATCGTGAGCGGACCGGCCCCCTCCGTGGCGTCGCCGATCCCCAGCGCGGCCGCCAGCGTACGGCCGTGCAGGTCGAGGGTGGCCTCGGTCAGGGTGGTGAGATCGGCCACGGCGGCGCGGGCGCGGGCCCATCCGGTCAGGCCGATTCCCGCGGCGATCAGCACGGCAGGCCACCACACCGCGGCGAGCAGCAGGTAGGGCACGGTCCAGGTTCCGGTGGCGACGGCGGCGGCGAACGCCGAGTGCGCGGCGGTGAGATCGGTCCGTGCGGTGTCGGGGAGCACCAGCCAGAGGCGGGACCAGCCGTAGGTCAGGTCGAGTCCGTAGCGGTGGTACGCGATGGACTCCACGGCGTGGATCCGGTCGCCCATCCAGGTGGGTCTCCCCGGCTCGGCCATGGCCAGCCGGGTGATGCGCTGGGCCGCGGTGTCGATCCGGTCCTGCCGCTCGCGGGTGCGGGTGGCCGGGCTCACGGCTTCCAGCGCCCGGCGTTCCTCGACGAGCCGGTGCCACCGCGCACGCCGGCGCGCCGTACGCGCCGCCGCGACCGAGGCGAAGGGGCGGGGCCACGGCCCCAGCCAGACCCGCCGGGTGACCGCGGCCAGGGCCTGCACGACGAAGCCCACACCGGAGGCGGCCGCCAGTACGGCTACGACGAGGAGTGCCTGCGCGCCGCTCGGCAGGTCGGCGATCTCGGCCATGGCGTCCTCGGCCCGCCGGGTCAGCAGCGCGACGTTCCACGCGTCGACATGGCCGAGGTTGACGGACAGCCACACCGCGCCGAGGAAGAACGCGCCGGGCAGCACGAGCAGGCTGATCCACCGGTCGGCCAGTGTCTTGGCCAACTGCTGGAAGAAACCGCCCACCTGCGCTACCCCCGCTCCATGGGCCGGCCCATGACCGCGCAGCGCGGGATGGCGCCCGCCGGTGGCGGTACCGCCGTCCGGTCGCAGGCGCCGTCCGGGCAGCGGAAGTTCTCCTGACGGGCGGTGCCCGGCCCCGCTCCCGGCAGTCCCGTGGCGAGCGTGCGCAGGGTGGTCTCGCGGTCGGTGTTCAGCAACTGGCCCAGCAGGGTGAGCACCGGGCGCCGGGCCCGCGCCTCGGCCACGATCCGTTCCAGCAGTTCCTGACGTGCCGCGGAGTGGAGCCTGGTCTCGCCGATCAGTGCGTCGAACTCCTCGCACAGCGTGGTCAGGGCCGATCGTTCGGCGTCCACCACGGCTCCCCCTTCCGTCGGTCGGCCGATAGTCTCATGGGCGATGTCCTCCGACCACCGGCTTGATCCGGAGCAGCTGAATCACCAGGCGGTCGATCTTCTCAACCGGGCCACCCGAGCCGGTGACACGACCCTGCTCACCCGCTGTGTGCCGTTGTTCCGCAGCATCCTCGCCCTGACACCGCCGCACCATCCGCGCCGTGCCACCCGCCTGTACAACCTCGCCGAGACTCACCGGGCGCTGTACGCCCTGACAGGTCGGGAGGACGACGCCGACCAGTCGATCGGCATCGGGCGACAGGCCGTGGCCGCCCTCCACGTCGGCGACCCGAACTCCGCGCTGATCCTGGGCAATCTCAGCGCCACCCATCTCCTGCGGTTCCAGCGGGTCGGGCACCCGAACGACCTGGACGGGGCCATCGAGTGCGGGGAACGGGCCGTCGTCGCGACGGGCGCCGACCTGAACCTGGCGTTCCACCTGGCCACTCTCGCCACGGGCCTCTTGCTGCGGTACCAGAGGAGCGGGCACCTCGCGGACCTGGACCGGGCCGTGAACGCGGACGAGCGCGCGATGGGCGTCGCCCCCGCCGACTCCCCGCACCGGCAGACCATTCTGACCGACCTCGCCGCGGGCCACCTGCTGCGCTTCGAGAAGACCGGGAACCGCACGGACCTGGACCGCGCCATCGACACCGGCGAGCACGCAATCGCCGCCGCCCCCGCCGACTCCCCCAACCGGGCGACCACCCTGACCAACCTCGCCGCAAGCCACCTGCGGCGCTTCGAGAAGACCGGAAACCTCGCGGACCTGAACCGCGCCATCGACACCGGCGAGCACGCGACCGCCGTCATCCCCGCCGACTCCCCCAACCGGGCGACCACCCTGACCAACCTCGCCGCAAGCCACCTGCGGCGCTTCGAGAAGACCGGAAACCTCGCGGACCTGGACCGCGCCATCGACACCGGCGAGCACGCAATCGCCGCCGCCCCCGCCGACTCCCCACACCGGCCGATCATCCTGACCAACCTCGGCACCGCCTACTGGTCACGGTTCGAACGGGCGGGCCGACCGTCGGACCTGGATCGCGCCATCGAGTTCGGGGAACAGGCCGCCGCCGACACCGACAGCCCGTTTCGCGTGACCGTCTTGTGCAACCTCGCCGTCGCCCATCACGCCCGCTTCGGGCGGACCGGGAACCTGGTGGACCTGGACCGGGCCATCGGCCGCCACGAACAGGCGGTGGCCGCCGCCCCGGACGACGCGCCCGACGGTGCGACCTACCTGTCCAACCTCGGCATGGCGTACCACGCGCGGTTCGAACGGCTCGGCGAGGTGGCCGACCTGGACCGGGCCATCGGCCACCTCGGCCGTGCCGTGGCCACGGCACCCCAGGGGCACCACCAGTTCGCGACGTTCCTGTCCAACCTCGGTGTCGCGTACCACGCGCGCTTCGAACGGCTGGGGGACGTGGGCGATCTGGACCGTACCGTCGCGTACTACGAACAGGCCGTCGCCGCCACGCCCACCGACCACCCGGATCGCGGGCTCCGCCTGTCCAACCTCGGTACCGCCTACAACGCGCGCTTCGACCGGAACGCACACCCCGCCGACATGCACCGGGCCGTCGAGGGCCTGCAAAGAGCCGTCGCCGAGATTCCCGCCGATCACCCGCTCCGGGCGACCGCCCTGAACAACCTCGCGGCCGCCCTGCGGAGACGGTTCGAACGGCTGGGGGACGTGGGCGATCTGGACCTGGCCGTCGCGCATCAGGAACAGGCCGTGGCCGCCACGCCCACCGACCACCCGGATGTCGCGTGGCACCTGTCGAACCTCGGCCTCGCCCACTGGTCCAGGTTCGCCCGCACCGGGGAGTCGTCCGACATGGACGCGGCCATCGACGCCGCCAGACGCGCGGTGGCCGCGACACCGGACAACCATCCGGACCGTGCGATGCGCCTGAACAACCTCGGCAACGCCCTCAAGCAGCGGTTCTGGCACAGCGGCAGCCTGCACGACCTGGACCGGGCCCTCACACATCAGGAACAGGCCCTGGCCGCCACACCGGACGACCACCCGGCCCGGGCCATGTACCTGAACGGCCTCGGGGTCGCCTACCAGAATCGGTCCCAGCGCAGCCGTGCCGCGACCGACTTCGACCGCGCCGTCGACCTCGTACTCCTGGCGGTCGCGGCCACACCCGCGGACCACCCCGACCGCGTGCTGCGCCTGTTCGACCTCGCGCGGGTCCTCCAGACTCGGTACGAGCACTCGGGCGACCCGGCCGACCTGGACCGCTCCGTCGACCTGGCGCGGGAGACGGCCGCCGCGGTCCCCACCGACCACCCGGAGCGCGCGCGGTATCTGTTCGGCCTCGGCTATGCCTACCGGCTGCGGTTCCAGCGGACCGGCGACGTGTCCGACCTCGACCGTGCCGTCGACGCCGCGGAACAGGCGGTCACGGCCACCCCCGGCGACCATCCCAACCGGGCGGCACGCATCTACCTCCTCGGGACCTGTTACCGGAGACGGTGGAGCAGCGGCGGCCCCCTCGACCGGTCGCGGATCGTCCGACTCGCGCAGGACGCACTCGCGGCCACGACGTCGCCCCCGCTCGACCGGGTCCGCGCCTGCTGGGCGGTGGGCCGGCTCGCCTACCTGCTGGACGAACCGCACACCGCCCGGCTGCTGTTCGACACGGCGGTGGAGCTGCTGCCGTCGGTCGCGGCTCGGGAGACCTCGTCGGCGGACCACGAGCACCGCCTCGGCGCGAACCACGGACTGGTCGGCGAGACGATCGCCGTGCACTGTGCCCTCGACGACCCGGGCGGCGCGGTCCAGGCCGGTGAGCTGGGCCGGTCGATCCTGCTGGCGTCCCGGCTGGCGCTGCGGACGCCCCTCGCGGACCTGGCGGCCGAGCACCCCGCACTGGCCCGTCGCCTGAGCCGCGTCCGCGACGCCCTCAACGCGCCGGATCCCCCGGCCCTGGCCACGCCCGACGGCCAGGACATCGATCACGTGGACCGGCGCAGAAGGCTGTGGGCCGAGCACGACGCCGTCCTGACGGAGATCCGGCGCCTGCCGGGCCTGGACCGGTTCCTGCTCCCGCCGACGTGGAGCGAGCTGCGACCGACCGCCGCCGACGGGGCGGTCGTACTGCTCAACGCCGGACTGCAGAGGTGCGACGGCATCGTCGTCACCGCCGACGGGCCCCCGCTGCTGGTACCGCTGCCCGACCTGCGGCTGGCCGATGCCGAGGCGTGGGCCGCCGAGTTGACGGAAGCGACGCACGACGCCGGTTCGTTCGCCGGCGAGTTGCGCCGGCAGCGGGTGCTGACGGAACTGCTCGGCCGACTGTGGGACACCGCGGTCGAGCCGGTCCTCGACGCAGTCGAACACCGGCTCCGTCCGGACGACGGAGTACTCCCCCGCGTGTGGTGGATGCCGACGGGGCCGCTCGCGCTGCTGCCGCTGCACGCGGCCGGGCACCCCGACCGGCCCGGGGCGCTCGACCGGGTGGTCTCGTCGTACACACCCACCCTGCGGGCCCTGACCCGCGCCCAGGGACGTCCGGCCGCGACGGTCCTGCGCCGGCTCACCGTCGCCCTCGACCGGACCCCGGGCCTGCCGGACCTGCCGGCCACCGCCGCCGAGGCGGCGAGCCTGCACGCGGCCCACCCGGACATGCCGTTGATCACCAACGAGCAGGCCACCGCCGCCCGGGTGACCGGCGCGCTCCCCGAGGCGAGCTGGGCGCACTTCGCCTGCCACGCCGGCACCGACCCCTACGCGCCCTCCGAAGGCGGGCTCCATCTCCACGACGGTGTGCTGTCCATCGCGGAGATCGGCCGCCGCGACCTCCACGAAGCCGAACTGGCATACCTGTCCGCGTGCTCCACCGGACACGTCGGCCGGCGGCACGCGGACGAGTCCATCCACCTTGCCTCCGCGTTCCAGCTGGCCGGGTTCCGGCATGTCGTGGCGAGTCTCTGGCCGCTGGACGACCGCGTCGCGGCCGGCGCGGCCGATCACTTCTACCGGCTGATGCCGGACACACCGTCCGCCGATGACGCGGCGACCGCGCTCCAACGCGTCATCCGGCACCTGCGCGCCGAGCATCCCGGTCGACCGCACCTGTGGGCGTCGCTGATCCACAGCGGGCCGTAACGGAGTTCTCCCCCGGGCGCGGCCGGCGACGACCGTCCCGCCGTCGTACAGGCGAAGTCCTTACGCGCACCACCACAGGCAGCGGTCGCGCTCCGTCGGGGAGGGGTCCGGGCTCGGGGCCGCGGTGGTGGGGGTGGCCGTGGGGGCCGAGCGGCGCTCGTGGAGCGGCCGTGGCGGTGGGGGTCGACGCGCCGGGGGCTTGCCGGTCGCCGACCGGACGTCGGGGCTGCCGCTCGCGTCGGCGTCCTCGCTCTCGGACGCGGAGGGCGAGGGGGACGCGGAGGTCGACGAGGAAGGCGAGCCCGAGGGAACGGTTCCGCCGGCGTCGGTCTCCCTCGACGCCGACGCGCTCGCCTCCGGGGAGACGCCGCCCTCGACCGACTCCTCGCCCGCCGCGGCCGGCTTGGGGGAGGATCCCGGGGCGTCCACGCCCAGCTCCGCGAGGCTCAGACCGCCCGCCGCGAGGCAGGTGATGCCGTCCAGCGGGTCGGTGATGCGGATCGTCCGGCCCAGAGCGTCGCGTTCCAGCGGGTGGTGCCGCCGGTCGGGTCGGTCACGTGCACCGGGCGAACGCGGCCAGGCAGTGCTCGATCAGACTGCCGGTGTAGCCGCCGTCGGCCCAGAGCAGGGCCAGGCGCTGGTGAGCGGCAGTCATGAAGACAAAAGCTACTTACGCGTCGGGGTGCTCCGGCAGGGCGAGCCAGTCCGACCAGGAGATCTCGCGGCCGAGGAAGCGCGGCTGCTCGAACGGCCAGTCGGCGGCGATCCACTGCGGCACCAGCTCGTCGAGGGCCTGCTCGACCTTGCTGCCCACCAGCTCGTCCACCACCCACCAGGAAATCTCGCCGTCCGCGCCGGCCCTCTCCGGTGGGTCGATGTAGACGCAGCCGAGCAGAGCTGTCTCCGCCGCGTCGAACAGCGCGTAGTTGAAAGACTGGTGTGCGGCGATCTCCTTCTCGTGCCGCAACAGGTCGGCTTGGTCGGCCTCGTAGGTCATGGTGGCCGCAGGCCAGCCCCAGGCTGGGCCGAAGATGGTCCACAGCCGCTCGCGCGAACCCATCACAGCCGGATAGTCGAGCGGGGTGTCCGCCTCCCGGATCGGCCGCAGATGATGACCACTGCCCGGCAGCGGTACCAGGACGGGATGGACGAAGCCATCGGGGAGCCAGCTCATAGCGCCCGACCGTAGCAGCGTGGGGCCGTCCGCTTCCCTCAATTTCCCCCGTGGACCGCCAAGATCTGCTCTCATGCCGGGCAGCGCCCGCGATCACCCGATCGAGACTCCCGTTCGATCGACAGACTCCATGATCGGTATGGGCAACGGCTTCTGAGACATCGTTTCCTCTGGCGCCCGTCCGCCGTCAACGTCGTCTTGTCATTGCGGTGTGAGAGCCTCCGGGCTTGAGTGACGACTTGGCCGTCTGGGAAGGAGAGCGGCCGGCGGATGACAGGACCGCCGGACGAGTCTTCACCGATCTCTTCGACCGCTACCAGGAGCCGGATGTGGACTCTCCTCCGACCGAGCGCATCGCGGCTTACGTTGCCGCGCTTGTCGAGCGGTGGGGTGACGTGACCGGTGAGGTGGAGGACGCATCGCCGTGGGCCGCAGGGCCGTTGATCGGCGGGGCCGGTGGCCCGCTCGTCTACTTCCCGATGAGTTGGAGCAGGGCTGAGGAGGTCTCGGCTTGGGCAGCGGCTCTCGCGGACTCGATGGGGCTGGTCTGCTTTGATCCTCAGCAGAATCGATTCAGGTCCTGACGGACTTGGTCAGGCGGCGGTATCACACTCCCCTTCACCCGCCTGCTCGGCGCAACGGAAGAGGCGCACACCATCCGCTTCCACGCCGACGACCCGCGCGCGCTGGTCAGCGCGCTCCGTCAGCCCGCCTGAGCACACAGATCGGTTCCGGCCACACAGGCGGAGCGGCATCAACTTCGAGCTCTGTGGGCCGATTCCGTCAAGCCGACGGCTCCTGGCGGACCCCGTACGCCACCGTCGGGGTTGCCTACCAGGCCGGGCCGGTCGGCCGGCCACCCTTCGGCGCGAACGGGCTGGGGAGCCGGTCGGCGTCGACGGTGCGCCCGTGGATTTGCACGCGGGACAGGCGACGTGGCTCAGGTCGACCAGCCGTGAGCGGGGCAGTTTCGGGTCGACCAGCGGACGCTTCAGGTGGGCAGCCGTCCAGGCCGACGGGCATTTGCCGGCTACCGGCAGGGGTTGTCGGTGTCAGCGGACTCGCCCGGTGAGACGAGTCCTGTCTCGTAGGCGAGGACGACGGCCTGGGCACGGTCACGCAGAGTCAGTTTGGCGAAGATCCGGGCCACGTGGGTCTTCACTGTCGCCTCACTGAGCGTCAGTTCGCGCGCCAGATCGGCATTGGAAAGACCTCGGCCCATCAGCGTCAGTACCTCGCGTTCGCGCGGCGTCAGCGCGGCCAGGTCTCGGTGGACTGCTGGGGTTGCGAGACCCGAACCGGCTCCGGGGGCGAGGCGCTCCACCAGGCGGCGGGTGATCGAGGGTGCGAGTAGGGCGTCACCGGTGTCGACCAGGCGTACCGCGGCGGCAAGATGTGCGGGAGTGACGTCCTTGAGCAGGAATCCGCTGGCTCCGGCGGCGAGCGCGGTGTAGACGTAGTGGTCGAGGTCGAAGGTGGTCAGCATGACCACCCGGCAGTCCGAGGCCTGCGCGAGTATGCGGCGGGCGGCTTCCACGCCGTCCATGATGGGCATGCGAACGTCCATGAGTACGACGTCGGGCCGCAGCCTCAGCACGGTGGCCACGGCCTCGGCTCCGTCGCCGGCTTCGCCCACCACGTCGATGCCGCGGGCGGTCAGGATCAGGCGGAAGCCGGTGCGGACCAGCTCCTGGTCGTCGGCGATCACGACGCGAGGGGCGGGTTCGGTGCGCGTCGTCATGGGCGGCCCAGCGGGATCCGGGCGCGGACTCGGTAGCCGCCGCCGAGGCGGCGGCGGGCGTCAAGGTCGCCGCCGTAGACGGCGACCCGCTCTCGCAGGCCGAGCAGCCCGTGTCCCGTTCCGTCTGCCTGGCCCGGGACCGGCTCTTCCCGCGCGGGCCGGCTGTCCGAGAGGATGCTCGGTCCGCTGTTCAGCACCTCGACTCGCAGGTAGTGGTCCGCGTATCGCACCGTCACCTCGGCTTTGGCTCCGTCCCCGTGTTTGAGGGCATTGGTCAGGGCCTCCTGGACGATCCGGTAGGCGGTGACATCGATCCCGGTCGGCAGCGGGCGCGGCTCACCCGAGATGCGCATCTCCACGGGCAGGCCGGCAAAGGCGATCCGGTCGACCAGCGAGCTGAGCCGGCTCAAGCTCGGCTGCGGTGACAGGTCCGTACCGTAGGGCTCGTCGTCGCCGTTCTGCGCGGGTGCGAGCAGGCCGAGCAGGTGCCGCAGCTCGGTCATCGTGTTCCGCCCGGCGGTCTCGACGGCGCTCATCGCCGCCGCAGCCTCGTCAGGCATCGTGGCCAGCACCTCGCGGGCGGCTCCGGCCTGGACCACCATGAGGCTCACGTTGTGGCTGACGATGTCGTGGAGCTCGGTGGCGATCCTGGCCCGCTCGGCGTCGACCGCGGTCCGCGTCGCTCTCTCGCGCTCCCGCTCCAGCAGCCAGCCGCGCTCCTCGATGGCCGCCCGGTGCAGCCGCCGCGCCCGGACCAGCGCCACGCACAGACACCCGGCGGCGCCGACTGCCGCCACCGCAGTGACGACCAGCCAGACCGTCCAGGATTCCCGCACCGGTTCATCTTCGCAGCCGCCCGTCCCACCGCGCATCAACTTGCGGATGCAGCTGCGTACATCCCCGGGCTGACGTTCCCGGACGGATACTTCCGGGGGCCGACGCCCCGTCTGCGGACTCCGTCCTACGTTCGAGCCATGACAACTGACCACAGCAGCGCCCCGCACGTGGTGGTACGGCTGGACGGAGTACACAAGGAGTACGGCGACGCGAAGGCCCTGGACGGCCTGTCGCTGGAGATCAGGGCAGGGGACGCGGTCGCCGTGATGGGCCCCTCCGGCTGCGGCAAGTCCACCTTGCTCAACATGGTGGCGGGCCTGGACAGGCCGACCTCGGGCACGGTCGAGGTGCAGGGCCACGACCTCGGGAAGCTGAACGAGACGGGCCTTGCGCTGTTCCGGCGGCGGAACGTCGGCATGATCTTCCAGTTCTTCAACCTCATCGACGACCTGCCCGTCCTGGACAACGTGGCTCTGGCCGCGCAGTTGACCGGCACCCCGGCCCGGCAGGCGCGCCGCCGTGCCCTGGAGCTTTTGGAGGAACTCGGTGTCGCCGATCGCCGGAACTACTATCCGGCGACGCTGAGCGGCGGTGAACGGCAACGGGTCGCCGTCGCACGGGCGTTGATGAACCGCCCGGCCCTGCTGCTTGCCGACGAGCCCACCGGCGCCCTCGACAGCCGGTCGGGCGAGCAGGTGATGGATCTGCTGATCGACCTCAACCAGATCGGCCAGACCCTGTTGATCGTCACCCATGACCCGCAGCTGGCCACCCGCTGCGCCAGCCGGCTGATCGAAGTCGCCGACGGCCGGGTCGCCCGCGAGAGCACGCTGGCGGCGACCGCGTGAGCGCCGTGTGGAGAGCCTCGCGCGCGGCCGTGAAGCGCCGCCGGCTCCTGACCTTCGTCATCGGGCTTGTCGTGCTCTGCTCCACCACGACCGTCTTGCTCGCGCTGGCGCTGCTGAGCGCCGCCTCGGGCCCCTTCGACAAGGCCTACGCCGCGCAGCGTGGTGCTCATACGGTGGCGGCCTTCGACACCACGAAGGTCTCGCAGGAGCAGGTGGCGCGGACTGCCCGGCAGCGTGGGGTGGAGGCCGCGGCCGGGCCGTTCGGACAGGCCGTCGTCGACATCCCCAGGGACTGGCTCTGGATGGCGGGCGGCACCCTCACGGTGGTGGGCCGGGCCGATCCGGCGGGCCCCGTGGACCGGATCGAACTCCTCGAGGGGCACTGGGCCACCGCCCCCGGCGAGATCGTCGTCAACTGGTCCGTCCAGGGCTCCCCCGGTTCCGAGCTGCTCGGCACCACGCTGGAGACACCCGGCGGAGCGACGCTGACCGTCGTCGGGTTCGCCGCCAGCATGAGCAAGTCGGCGAGCGCCTGGGTCTCGCCGGAGCAGATGGCCGCACTGCATCCGACCTCCGCCCAGATGCTCTACCGCTTCACGGACTCCTCGACGGAGGCCCAGCTGAGCGCCTCGCTGGCGCGGGCCACCACGGGACTGCCCAAGGAATCGCTGACCGGCGCTCAGACCTACCTCACCCTCAAGCGGGCTTTCTCCGCGCTGGCCGACTCCTACCTTCCGTTCATCACACTCTTCGGCATCCTCGGTCTGCTGGTTTCCACGCTGATCGTCGGCAACGTGGTCAGCGGGGCGGTCGTCTCCGGGTACCGGCACATCGGGGTGCTCAAGGCTCTGGGCTTCACCCCGAACCAGGTTGTCGCCGTCTACCTGACGATGCTCTCCGTACCGGCAGTGGTGGGCTGTGTGCTGGGCACGCTGGCCGGCGACGCGCTGGCCGGGCCGATCCTGAAGGTCGCGTTCACCGGCGTCGACGTGGGCCGGGCCTCGGTCGGCGACATCAGTCCGTGGGTGTCCGTGGCCTGCCTCGTGGGCATGCCCGCCCTCGTCCTGCTGGCCGCGCTGGTCCCCGCCCTGCGCGCCCGCCGGCTGCCCGCCGCGGAGGCGATCAGTGCGGGCGGCGCGCCGCGGACCGGGCGCGGGCTGCGTGTCCAGCGGCTGCTCGGCGCCGCCCGGCTGCCGCTCCCCGTCAGTCTGGGCCTCGGCCAGCCGTTCGCCCGTCCCAGCCGCACCCTGCTGACCATGGCGGCCATCGTCCTCGGGGTCACCACGGTGACCCTGTCGACCGGACTGACCAGCACCATGGCGGCGTACGGCAACGTCGGGCGGGAGGACGGAGGCGCCAGGATCCACGTGACGACCGGGGGATCGGACAACGACCAGACCCCGCCCCGGCTCAGTGACCCGCAGATCGAGAAACAACTGAGGTCCCTACCGGGCGCGGAGGGGGTACGGGCCCGCGCGCTGGCCCAGGCGAACATGACCGGACAGACCCAGCCCGTCTTCGCCGACTTCTACCGCGGCGACGATTCCTTGTACGAGCACACCATCGTCAAGGGCCGGGCGCCGGCCGCGGCGGGCGAGATCGTGGCAGGGCCGGCCTTCCTGAGCCAGCGCGGGCTGAAGCTCGGTGACCGGGTCATGCTGGAGCTGAACGGCAGAAGAATCACCGCGACGGTCGTGGGTCAGCTCATCGAAGGTGACGCCCGGGCCCTGGAGGCCGCTTGGGCGAGTTTCGCCCGACTCGCACCAGCCGCCCACGCCACCGAGTACACGGTACGGCTCGTCCCCGGCGCCGACGCGCGCGCCTACGCCGAGGCGGTCGCGGCGCTCGACCCGGGCCTGCAAGCATCGGTGATGGACTCCGGCAACGCCGGCACCACCACCGTCATCACCTTCTCGACGGTGTTCACCGTCCTGCTGACGCTCGTCGCGTCGCTCGGTGTCCTCAACACCGTTCTGCTGAACACCCGTGAGCGGCACCGCGACCTGGGCATGCTCAAGTCGATCGGGATGACACCCCGGCAGGTGGTGGTGATGACGGTGACCTCGGTCGCCGGGCTGGGCGTGGTCGGCGGGCTGCTCGGTATCCCGCTCGGGATCGTGGCGCACCGCCTCGTCCTGGACCATGTCGGGGTGGTCGACTTCCCCGCCTACATGAAGGACGTGTGGCACGCGCCGCAGCTGGCCGCGATGCTCCTGGCGGGTGTGGTGATCGCAGTCCTCGGCGCACTGGTTCCGGCCCGGTCGGCGGCCCGGATGACCATCGCCTCGGTGCTGCACACCGAGTAGATCACCTGTCGGCATGTGCCAGGTCGACCCCGGACAGCTCGCCGCCGCTCATGCCCCGGTCGTCGCCGCCTGCTGTCGTGCCTCGGCCGGCTGCCGGCGGGCCTTCGCCTCGCTCTCCAGGCCGATGGCGAGGTGGGGGCGCGGCTTGATCGCATATGTGCCAGGCCGCGCTGACTCCGGGGCGTCCTCCGTCATCAGTAGGCGGCGCAGGCATGTGAGGCTGCGGGCCAGTTCGAGCAGTCCCCGGTGGAGCGCTGCGTGTCGTTCGTGGCAACCAGAACCTGTGAGGAACGCATGGTTGACCGAACCCTGGACGGGGCGCTCGGGGCCGGCTTTCAGGCCACGCGTAGGATCGTCTTGCCCAGAGTGCCCGCTTCCACCTGCGCGAAGGCTTCCGGCAGATCACTGAACGAGATGGCGGGCAGCGCGGGCACGGTCAGTGCCCCCTGCGTCACACGGGCGAGCAGAAACTCCGATGCGACGCTTTCCTCCTCATCCGACCAGTTGTTGTCAGCGGCCACGCCCACCGCGCTGTAATTGCCCTCCAGCATGGCGATGGGGTTCAGCTCGACGAAGGAACCGCTGGCGAAACCCAGGACGGCGAATCGGCCGAATCGCGCCATGGTCTTGAGCGCTTGACCGGCTACTTCACCACCGACGACATCGAAGACGACATCCGCTCCATGGCCTTGGGTCAGGTGGAATATCTCCTCGTCCACCTTGGCCTGCTTGTAGTTGATGACGTGCTCGGCTCCCAGCCGTTGGCAGAAGACCCCACGCTCGTCACTGCTCACCACGGCGATCACGGTGGCACCGATCGCCTTGCCGAGCTGGATCGCGGCCGCCCCGGTGTCGCCGGCCGCCCCGAGCACCACAAGGTACTCCCCGCTCTTGAGTCCGCAGCGCGCGACGAGGGCTGCGTAGCTCGTACGGAAGGCGAGCACGAACCCCGCCGCCTGCTGGTCGTCGAGCCGCGCCGGTATCAGCTGGGCTTGCTCCGACATGTAGGTGTATTCGGCAAATCCTCCTCGGCCCTCGAAGAACGAGGTCATTCCCATGACCCGGTCACCCACGGAGAACTTCGACCCCTCGGGCACCGCGACCACCTCGCCGGACGCTTCGAGGCCCAGGACGATGGGGAGTTGCTGGATTGCGGGATGCAGGCCCTTCACCATCAGGAGGTCAGCGCCAGAAACACCGGCAGCGCTGACCTTGACCAGTATCTTGCCCTCCTCGGGCTCGCCCCACGTCGTCTGGCGCAGCGCCAGGGCTTCCGCCGGCTCCCCGAAAGACGTGACCTGCCATGCGTGTCCGGCGAACATCGTTCCTCCTGCTTGTCGGTCGTCCGCATACGGGCGACCAGGTCGGTTCCGCACCGAGACAGCCCGTGCGGGATCGTTGACGACAGCCTTCAACGGGCGAGGAAACACCAACTTGCTTTACGAAGCAAGCATACTTGAGCGTCCACGCATGCCCCCGGACGCGAGCAGTGCCACCCGGGCCTGGCCAGGTCTTCGCCACGGTCGACGTCGTCGACCACGCCTACCGCCAGATCATCACGCCGCCGCGAGCGGCTGCGCGCCCGCCGCGCACCGCAGTCGTGCGCTCTGGTTCGACCATTCCCGCCGCAGTACGCGTCGCCCGACGGTCAGCTCGGCGTGGTCGAACAGGGTTTGGTACGCGGTCAGGCCCACCAGCGGCAGCGCGGCGGCGTCGGCCAGGGGGCGTTCCTGGGAGCCGGCGTCAGGACGTCGTCCGGCGCGAGAACTTACTCCGCGGCGGCTCCGGTGCCGTCCATCGGCAGGAAGCCGATGACGTCGTCGCCGACCGCGATGCCGTCCGCACCCTCGCCCAGCCGTTCGTCGGCGTACGGGTGGTTCTACGTTTTTCTTCTGGTCAGGCATGGTGTGGCTCGGGTGACGGAGGCATGCGGACGTCTTGTACCGGGTGATGAGCGCGGAGAGCAGGAGGTCGGGCAGCTTCGTCGAGACGTCTCCAGGCGGGGCGGATGTATCGAGGAGATGGCTGCGCGCGGATGAGAAAGTCTGAGAACACAAAGACTCATGGGAGTCGAACCGGCGCTCCTGCCCGGCTCGGGGCGCGGCGGAGCACGCGGAGATCTCACGGCGGGTATGTCAGCCGAGCGGATTGGACTCGGTCCGTTCCGCCCACCTTCCGGCCAGCAAGCCGGCTGCCGCGCAATCCGGCTTGCGTTCGGCCTGGTCCTGAAAAAGACGCACGAAAGATCTGGCGAAGCCCAGCCGAGGGTATGCCGCAATGAGTGCGTCCCGGAATGGTGGGTCAAAGACTTCCAGACCAGCCCCCGAGACGTCCGCCGTGGTGCCGACCTGCAAGAGTCGGGCCTCCGTGTCCACTTCCGGTGCGACGTCTTCCCGCATATGGAGCACGATCAGCTCAGCTGCGCGGTTGCGTCGCCGCGTCGGCCAGCCGAGACCGGCCGTGAACACACGGGCGAGATGGCCACCAGCCTCTTCGAACGGAAGCGTATGGCTGTCGAAGGGCGGAACGAGAGCCAAGTCGTGCAGCAACGCCGCGACGAAGAACAACTCACGGTCGAATTCCAGGCCTTGTGCCTCAGCCCAGGCCGCACCGAAGAAATAGGACCGCATGGAGTGGTGGTAGAGCGCCTTGTCAGCATATTCCTCACAGACCAGCCGCGCCGCCGATGCCGCCCGCCCGCCGGGGGCGCGAACCCCTGCCACCTCACTGAGCATCCGCTTGCCACCTTTGCACTCGAAACATCGTGCTGCCATTGCGCCGGAACCTCTGGCCGCCTGAATACCCGTCACTCGCACGTATCCCGGAGGCAAGACACGTTGCAGTGTTCCAAGCGCGCGTGATCAGCGGCACTGGTGTTCGGGCCGGCTAGGCACAGGATCGGGCCAGACGTGCGCGGCGGGCGGCCCAGACGGTGCGTTCGGTGCGTACCGTCAGGTCGTCGCGGCGCAGGATGCCGCGCGGGTTTGCGGGGTCGAGGAGCTGGTCGAGTGCGGTGAGGTCCTCGGGGGTGAGTCTGTCGGCGATGACGCCGCGGATGCGCAGCAGGACTGCGAGGGCGTAGCGACCGGTCGCCTCGCTGCGGTCGCCCTCGATGTTCACGGTGAGGGTGCGTTCGTCTTCGACGGTGAAGCCGGCGGCAGTCAGCATCGGGCCCCAGTCGGCGCCGCGGTGGGGCATGTGTTCGGCTTGCCGGAGATCGGCGGCGGTGTGGACGCGCTCTTCCAGGCCGGGCCGCTCCTCGGGGGCGTTCTCGGGCAGGAAGCGGGGGTGGCCGGCCAGTTCGACCACGGCGAACAGGCCGCCGGGTGCGAGCATGCCGTGGACGGTGCGCAGTGCGCGGTCGGGGTGGGCCATGTGGTGCATCGAGGCCGATGCCCATATCAGGTCCGGTGTGCCGAGGTCGGGCCAGGTGGCGGCGTCGAGGTCGGCCCGCACGGTGCGTACGCGTTCCTCGACGCCGCGGGCGCCCGCCTTGGCGCGCAGGCGCTGAAGGTGTTCGGCGGACGCGTCGACGGCGGTGACATACGCGTCGGGGAAGCGTTCGAGGAGGGCGAAGGTGCCCGCGCCCGTGCCGCAGCCGAGGTCCACGATGTGGCCGGGGGCGGTCTTCAGTGGCAGCGACGCGGTGATGGAGGCGGTGTGCTCGGCGAGGACCTCGGCGTCCAGGTCGAGGATCTCCGCCTGGCCGCTGGTGTCCTGCCCGGGGTGACGGCCGTGCGACGCGCCGTGGTGGGGGGTGTGCGTATGCGCCTGGTTCATGCTTTTCACCCTAGGTCCACTATGCGCCTGGGGCATGCTGTCTTCCTATTTACGCAAGACGATGGGCGTAGGTGCTGCCCGACGCGCAAGAGGTCGCCGCCGAGGAGGGTGGTGCACAGCTCGCGCCGTCATCCGGGGGGACCTTGAGTGTCGGCGTCGTCGCGCTGGTGGCCGCGGCGGGCGTCGCGGTCGAAGAGGCCCAGGATCTCGCAGGGGCCGCCCTCGGCGCCGATCGCGTGCGGCATCATCGTGGGGAACTCGGCAGCCTGGTTGGTCTCGATGCGGAAGCGGCGATGGCCGAGCATGAGGATCGCGGTGCCGGACAGCACGACGAGCCACTCGCGCCCCGGATGGGCGCGCATGCGGGCGGGGTTGTCGGGCGGGGGGTCGGTCAGGCGCTGCCGCACCACGCTCATGCCGGGGTCGGCCTTCAGGTTCCAGCGCATCCGGCCGTGGGTGCCGTCGATCGTCGGGCTGGTGACGACGTCGTCGGTGGCGGTCTCCACGAGCTGGTCCAGGGTGGTGTCCAGGGCGCGGGCGAGGGTGACCAGCTGATCCAGTGCGAGGCGGCGCCGGCCGGTCTCGATGCGGCTCAGTGAGGACTGGCTGAGGTGGGCGCGGGTGGCCAGTTCCTCCAGCGACAGGCCCTGTGCCACCCGCAGCGCGCGGATGCGTTTGCGTACGAGGCTGTCCAGCTCTCCACCTTCTTGCGTCATGCGCAACATTCTATGCCTCGTATGCAATGCGGGCCTAGGGTTGTGTCCCGGATGGTCCGCGCTGCCTGGGACCAGGCACGACGAAAGCAGAGGGCATGGCTGCGACTGTGACGACTTCTCCGTACGCTCACTGCCCGGTGGGACCGTCGACGCCGTGGTGATCGGCGGGGGCGCCGCAGGACCGACCGGCGCGTCGGCGCTGCCCCGCTCGGGCCGGCACCGTCGCCGAGGTCCGCGGCTTCGCGTGGGTCACCCGGGCAGCTTCCTCTGATCATCAGTACGAGCCGTACGTCGAGCCGCGTGACACCCGCGAAGGGGACGACGAGGCCCGACGCCGCACGCAAGAGGCACCACCCGGCCGAACGGGCCGGCCCGAAAAGGCTCTCGACGAAGCGATGTCACGGGTGTGGGTCCGCCACCGGGGGACATGTGCAGATCATGAGCGTGCGAGCAGAAATACAGGAGGCCGACACGGCCGTGTCCCAGCAGGCGGGCACACGCATTCCCGCCTCCGTCGGCCGGATGCTGTCGGTGGTGGAGGAGGCAGCGGAAAGCTCGAAACTGTGGTGCGGCGCGGCCGTGGTGATGGCCGCTCTCGGCGGGCGGCGCGGCCGGAAGGCAGCCGTCGCGGGCATAGCGGCGCTCACGCTGGCACAGCTGGTCTCCAACGGCCTGGTGAAACAGCTCTGCGACCGGTCCCGGCCGCCGAAAGAATGGTTCCCGCACGACGAGGTCGACGACCGCCCCGACTCCTCCTCCTTCCCCTCCGGGCACACCGCGGCAGCAGTCGCCTTCACCGCCGCCGTCGCACCCGCGTGGCCCGCCGCAGGCCTCACGTGCGCGATACCGGCAGCCTTGGTGTCGGTCGAACGGGTGCAGTCCGGCGCCCACTACGCCAGCGACGTCGCCGCCGGCGCCGCCATCGGCCTGCTCAGTGCCTGGCTCACCCGGCACGCCCCGTACCTGCTCACGCGCCGCCGACGGTAATCGCCCAAGCGGCAAACGCCTGCCTCCGCGACCTTGCCGGCCGGCACGCCGACGGGGTCGGGGCAGCTGGCCGGCCGACATGCTGGCGGGCCGGGGCAGCTCGCCGGCCGGCACGCTGAAGGGCCGGGGCAGCTCCGTCCACGCCGACCCCGGCTTGCGTACGGCGGGGGTCGGCACGCCGGCAAGTGGTCGGCGCACCCCGAAAGCGCGCCGAGGTGGACTGTCCTCACGAATACTTGGCTAGCCACATGACTGCTGTTACCTTAATTATGTGGCCAGCCACGCTTCTGGTGGCCCGAAGGGAATGGAGTCATCATGAAAGCAATCGTTTTCGACCAGTTCGGCGGCCCGGACGTACTGCACGAGGCGGACATCGACGTGCCGCAGCCCGGCCCCGGCCAGGTCCGGGTCCGCGTGAAGGCCGCCGGGCTGAACGCGCTGGACGGCAAGATCCGCTCAGGGATGCTGGAGGCCGTCCGCCCGACCACCCTCCCCGCCGTCCCCGGCGGCGAGCTCGCCGGCGTGGTCGACGCCCTGGGTGAGGGCGTGAGCGACGTGCGGGTCGGCGATGAGGTGCTCGGCTGGTCGGACACCGGCTCGTACGCCCAGTACGCGCTGGCCACCACCGTGGCCCTCAAGCCGGCCGGCCTCGACTGGCGGCACGCGGCCGCGCTGCCGGTGGCCGGCGAGACGGCCGAGCGGGTCCTGAACCTGCTGGGGGTCGCCGCCGGGGAGACCGTGCTGATGCACGGCGCGTCCGGAGCGGTCGGCACGGTGGCGGTCCAGCTCGCCACGGCCCGCGGAGCACGCGTGATTGCCACCGCAGGCCCCTCCAACCAGGACTACCTCACCTCGCTCGGTGCCACCGCGACCGTGTACGGCGAGGGCCTGGTCGAGCGCGTGCAGGCCCTCGCCCCCGACGGCGTGGACGCGGTGTTCGACCTGGCCGGGAAGGGCGCCCTGGAGGACTCCATCACGCTGCGGGGCGGCACCGACCGCATCGTCACCATCGCCGACTTCGGCGCACGGCAGCTGGGCATCACCTTCTCCCAGGGGTCCCAGGAACGCTCGACCGCCCGCCTGGCCGCCCTGGCCCAGGACGCCGCGGCCGGCACGCTCGTCACCACCGTCACCGCCTACCCGCTCGACCAGGCCGCCACGGCCCAGCAGGTCAGCGACGCCGGGCACGTGCGGGGCAAGCTCGTCCTGACCGTCGACTGAGCACCCCCGCCCACCGCCTCCCCACGACCACGCTGCCTCTACGGTGACCCGCCGGTCACCGCCCTGTCGAAGGATCCCCTCATGCTGAATCCCCTGTGGACGCCGACCACTCTTGGCGGCATGTCTCTGCCGCACCGCCTGGTCATGGCCCCCATGACCCGTGACCGCTCCACGCCTGAAGGCGTACCGACCGAGCTGAACGCCGAGTACTACGCCCAGCGGGCCTCGCACGCGCTCGTCATCACCGAGGGAACCCAGCCCTCCGCCGACGGCCAGGGCTACCTCCTGACCCCCGGCATCCACAACGACGAGCAGATCGCCGGGTGGCGCAAGGTCACCGACGCCGTGCACGAGGCCGACGGCCGGATCGTCATCCAGCTGATGCACACCGGACGCATCGCCCACCCCGACAACACCCCCCACGGGCGCATGCCGGTCGCCCCTTCGGCAGTCCGGCCCCAGGGCATGATGTTCACCGCCTCCGGGCCCCAGGAGATGCCGACCCCCCGTGCTCTGTCGACGCAGGAGGTCGCGGCGACCGTCGACGACTTCCGCCGCGCCGCAGCCGCCGCCGTCGCGGCCGGCGCCGACGGCGTGGAGATCCACGGCGCCAACGGCTACCTGGTGCACCAGTTCCTGTCCGACAACACCAATCAGCGCACCGATGGCTACGGCGGCTCGATCGAGGGCCGCATCCGCTTCGCCGTCGAGGTCGCCGCCGCGGTGGCCGACGAGATCGGTGCCGAGCGCACCGGCATCCGTATCTCCCCCGGCAACCCCTACAACGACATCGCCGAGTCCGACACCGCCGAGCTGTATCCGGCGCTCCTGGACGCCCTGCGCCCCCTGGGCCTGGCCTACCTCCACGTGATGCACGCGGGCGACGAGGAACTGCTGGGCACCCTGCGCGCGCTGTGGCCGACCACGCTGATCCTCAACCGGGGCGGCACCGACCTGCCCGCCCGCGCCAAGGACATCGACAACGGCACGGCCGACCTCGTCTCCGTCGGCGCCCTCGCGCTCGCCAACCCGGACCTGGTCGAGCGGCTCCGCGCCGGCGCGCCGCTGAACACCCCCGACCCGGCGACCTTCTACGGCGGCGGAGCGGCCGGCTACACCGACTACCCCACCCACACCGTCTGAGGAACCGCACCATGCCCACCCCCGAACCCCGCATCCCCACGACGGCCGGCGCAGGACCGATGAGCTACGCGATCTTCCAACTCGCCCGCGCCCACCGCGCCTACGCCGCCGCCATGCTCCGTGAGATGGACCTGCATCCCGGACAGGAGCTGCTGCTGATGCACCTTCTTGACCGGGACGGCCAGACCCAGTCCGAGCTGCTCGACAGCGTCGGCCTGGACCACTCCACCGTCTCCAAGTCCCTTCGCCGCATGCAGGACGCCGGCCTGCTCATCCGTGAGCCGGCCGCACATGACCGGCGCGTCATGGTGGTCCACCTCACCGACAAGGGCCGGGCGATGCGCGAGCCCCTGGCAGCCCTGTGGCAGGCCCTGGAGGAGACCTCCGCCCGGAATCTGTCGGAGCAGCAGGCGCAGTCCTTCGTCGAGACCGCGTACGCCATCACCGAGGCGATCAGCAGCCGCGCGCTGCCGGAAGAGGAGTCCGCGTGACTCCCCGGTGTGCACCCCACGCGGACCGGGGTGCACACCGTCCCGCCAAGAAGCTCGCCGAGGACAAGCTCGAACAGCTCGGCGTCCCGTTCGTCGCCCTGCGTCCGGGGGCGTTCCTCGACCAGGTGGCGAGCGTGGCGGGCGACCCGGTCGACAAGGGCCGCATGTGGTGGATCGGCAAGGCCACCGTCCCGCTGACCTTCGTCCACACCTCCGATCTCGCGGCGTACCTGGCGGCCGCGGTCGACGCCGAGGCCGAGGCCGGTGAGCGGATCGACATCGGCTGGGACCGGCCGGTCAGCATGCGAGAGGTGGCCGACGTGATGGGCGGCCGGGCCGGAAGGAAGATCAAGGTGAGGGCCGTCCCGTCCGCCGTCGCCCGCGCCGCAGGAGCCGTCGCCGGCCGCTTCATGCCCCAAATCCAGGACATGGCCGCGATGTTCCGCTGGTTCGAGACCGGACGCTACGTCGCCGACCCCCGCCGCCAGGAGCAGCTGTTCGGCCCCGTCCCCACGGCCGAGGAAACGCTCGCCTGCTACACCGACGAGCTGCGCACCGCACGGCACCGGTGACAGGTCCGCGCCCCATCTCCCGCCGCCCGGCGGCCTGACCAGGACGCTTCGGGCCCACCCCTCCGGGAACGGAAAAAGGAAACACTCATGAACGGATCGACCCTGCTGGCGTTCGCCGCCGAGTACGCGGAGCAACTCCCCGGAGCCCAACTGGAGCACCCCTTCGGCCCGGACTGGGAGGTCTTCAAGGTACGAAACAAGGTGTTCATGCTGATGACCGAGGTCCCCGGGCGCCCCGTCGTGATCCTCAAGGCGGACCCCGACGAGGCCCACGCTCTCCGGGAACACAACAGCCACATCACCCCCGGCTACCACATGAACAAGAGACACTGGATCACGGTGGAGGGCGGGACAGGCGTCGACGAGAAGCTCGTCAGGGAACTCGTCACCGACTCCTACCTGCTCGTCGTCTCCCACCTGCCCAAGGCCGAGCAGCCCGTCGACCCGCACACCTACGGCACAGCAGGCGGGCGGCCCGGTGAGCACGGCCGGTGACCGCCTCCAGGACACCGCCCGCGAGGCGGTCCTCGCCCTGCCCGACGTCAGCCACGGCCGCCTCTTCCTCTCCCCCGGACTCGACGTGTACAAGGTCGCGGACACGGCGTTCCTGATCGTCACCGACGACGGCAGCAGCTGGAGCCCACAGCCGCGGACGGGTTGCGTGCGTACGCAGCCAGGACCCGCGGGACTGCCGACCGGTTCGCCGCCGTCCTGGAGGACATCGCGGTAGTGGTGGATGCGAAGCCGCACCGCCGGCTGCCCGCCCCCGAGGTGGCGTTCGCGTTCGCGGGGACCCGGCAGGCGGTCGAGTCGCGTGACGGGCGTTCAGCGCCTCGTCTCGTACCTGGTCAGGATCACGCCGCAGGGAAGCGTCCGCGTCTCCACCAGGTTCAGGTTCACCCAGCTGTCCAGCGCGGTGAAGAACGGCGTGCCGCCGCCCACCAGGACCGGCGCGGTGGCCAGCAGGTACTCGTCGATCAGCCCGGCCCGCATGGCCGCCCCGGCGAGCGTCGCGCCGCCGATGTCCATCGGGCCGCCGTCCTCGGCCTTGAGCCGGGTGATCTCGGCTACCGCGTCGCCGGCGACCAGGCGGGTGTTCCAGTCGACCTTGTCGATCGTCGAGGAGAACACCACCTTCGACATGTCCCGCCAGCGGCGCGCGAACTCGATCTCCGCCGGGGTGGCGTTGGGCTGCTGGTCGCCGGTCGGCCAGTAGGAGCTCATCGTCTGCCACAGCTTGCGCCCGTACAGCGACAGGTCGGTCGCCCGCAACTGGTCGGACCAAAACTGGAACAGCTCGTCGCTCGGCACGCTCCAGCCGATGTCGTCGCCGGGCGCGGCGATGTAGCCGTCCAGGGTCAGGTTCATGCCGTAGATCAGTTTGCGCATGGCGCCAGCCTTCCGTGAGTCGGTCTCACGCGTACGGACCGGCGCGGCGCGGGAAACTCATCGGTGGGCGATCTGAGTTCGCATGCAGTGGTCTCCACAGCGAGTACCGGGTTGAGAGGCTCCGCGCGTTCCTTGGGGCCCCTCGGGAGAAACAATCCACCGCTTCGGGCCCGGCGCTGCCGAGAGCGCCCACGGCCGGGAACCGGTACTACCGCCGTCGCCTCTTAATGGGCGGAGCGGGCTGAACGCTTCTGGCCGTCACGGAACGTCGATCAACCGACCAGATCCACCGACCACTGATCCCCACACAGTCCCATCCGCCGGGCCGGACCACGCAGCCCGGGAACGCTCCGTCCGGACCGGGACCATGGGCGCCGGAATCTCGAGGAGAAGAAGGAGACCATGAGCGGCGTACTGGTCCACCTGCCGTCGATGGAAAGGACGGAGTTCACGCCCGCCTCGGAACCTGTGAGCCTCCGGCTCGGTCCGGGGGACGTCGCCCGCTTCGGGCGCGGCTCCGCCTCCGTCCCCGTCGATCTACGGCTGAGATGTCCAGCGGTCTCCCGGCTCGCGGGAGAGATCCGGGTGACGGAGGATCACTGGCAGTTGAGCAACCTCAGTACGTCCCAGACCTACCTGGTGGAGAACCCGGAAGGAGCGGGGGAGTACTTCAGGGTCCCGCCCCGCAGGGCCGGAGCGCCCGTGCCCTTCGAGTTCGCGCGCGTCATCCTGCCGGCCCGGGGTTTCGCCGTCAGCTTTCAGGTGTTCGCCCCCGACCACGCGTACCTCGGGACGAGCGGCATCGCCGACTTGGCGGGCACCGGGACGCTCGCCGGATTCTCCCTGGACGAGACCTCCACCTACTTCCTCGTCCTGGTCGCGCTGTGCGAGCCGAGGCTGCGCGACGAGTCCGCGGTGGCGGTGGCGACCACCCCCCAGATCGTCGAGCGGCTGCGGAGCCGGCCGGGCTGCGATCCGCTGACCGCCCGGGCGGTCAGTTCCCACATCGACTATCTGGCGGACGAGAAGTTGCGGATCACCGCCCCGGTGACCGGGCCGGGTCAGGGCGTGCGACGCAACGGCAAGCGGGAGGCGGTGGCGGGACTCGCCCTGCGTTTCGGGCTGGTGCGCGAGGAGCACCTGGGTCTCCTGCCGCCGAGAAGAGCCGCCCTCCACCGGACAGGGGTGGCGGGAGGGTGAGCAGCGGATCCGTGGAGGTGGTCCCGGCCGGCTACCGGGTCGGTGAGTGGGAGGTCACCGACCTGATCGGGGCCGGTGGATGGGGGACGGTGTACGCGGCCAGACGCGCGGACGGTCCGGGCGGCGAGGGCGAGGGTCACGGCCACGTGAACGGGGCCGGGGAGGGGGACGAGGGCGGGTCTGCCACCGGCGGTGAGGCGGCTCCGACGGAGGTCGCCCTCAAGTTCCTGCCCACTGCCGGTCTCGCGCCGCGTCAGGCGCGTGGACTGGTGGAGACCGCCCGGCGCGAGACCGAACTCAGCCGGCTCACCCGGCATCCCCGGCTGATCCGGCTGTTCGACTCCCTCACGCTCGGCGAGTCCGCCGGTTCGGCCTTCGACGGGGCCGTGGTGCTCGTGATGGAGCGGGCGGAACGAAGCCTGCGCGAACGCCTGGAGGCTGCCTCCCACACCGGTCGGACCGTCCGCTCGCCGTCCGACGCGCAGTCATCGACCCCGTCCGGAGAAGAGCCGCTGTCGGTGCGCGAGGGAGCGCGGCTGCTCACCGAAACCTGTGAAGGGCTGGCGCACCTGCACGCGCTGGGCTGGGTGCACGGGGACCTCAAACCCGACAACGTCCTGATCATGGCGGACGGATCGGTACGGCTGGCGGATTTCGGCCTCTCGGTGGAGCTGACCGGCACCCATGCCTACATCCCTCCCCTGGGCACCCCCGACTACCTGCCGCCGGAACGCTGGCAGGCGCCGCTGGGCGAACGGGGCGTGCAGGTGCGGCAGAGCACCGACATCTGGGCGCTGGGCGTGATGATCCACCAGGTCTTCACCGGGGGCGTCTCGCCGTTTCCGGGGGCCACGCCCGCGGCCCGGGGAGCCGCCGCACAGGAGTACGCCGACGGACGCGCACCGCTGCGGATGGATCTGCGCGTGCCGCCCTTCTGGCGCGATCTGGCGGCCGACTGCCTCCGTCCGGCCCACACCGACCGCGCCGCGCACACCGTCGAGAGCCTGCTGGCCCGCATCCGGGCGGAGGGGGAGCGGTCCGCGACGCCCTCGGGAGACCGGCGCGGACGCACGGTTCTGGCAGCCGCCGCGCTGGCGGTGGCGGCGAGCGGTCTGGGCGGCGTGGGGTGGCTCCAGTTCGGCGGCGACGACCGGTCACCGGGCAGCGGCGCCGCGTCCGGGCACGGCGGGGCGGGAACGAGCATCGTGGCGAGCGCCCGCATCAAGGTGTACAACGCGGAGCGGTCCTGTCACCGGCTCGGCGAGCGGGACAACCTGTGCAGCCTCGGACTCGCGATCGACCCCTTGCTGCCGTACGACATCGACAACGTCGTGCTGACCAGGGTGTGGGAGGGTGACGTGCTGACCGCCGACTGCCAGCTCCCCCGGGGGGTGCCGGTCGCCGACGAGGCGGGCACGCTCTCGTTTCGGTGGTACAGGGTGCGTCTCACGGCGGAGAAGGGCCGGACCGCGGCCTGGCTGCCGGCCGTGCGGACGAAGGATCGCCCCGCACTCGCGGAGTGCCCGGCCCGGCCCTCTCCGAACTGACCTCGCTCAGCACAGCCGGATGTCGCGCCCGTCGTTGTCCTTGGCCTCGTCGTTCCCCCAGCGCTGGAGGTAGTAGGCGGAGATGTACGCGCGGCCCGAGCCGCCCGGTGCCACCTCGTCGAGGTCGGTGAGCAGCCACCAGCGGTTGAAGGAGTTCCCCACGCGCACCTCGTCGCCCAGCTTCTTGCACAGGACGTAGTTGGTGCCCTTGAGCAGCTTGCCCTGGACCGCGCAGCGCGGGCTGGTGTCGCCGACGCAGTCGACCGCCGCGTAACCGGGGGCGTCGGCGAAGGTGTCCACCCAGAACCGCTCCGGAGTGGTGCCGCCGCCGCAGGCGTTGGTGCTGGTCACGCGCGGAAACTCCCCGGAGGGGGAAAGCCGGTACTCGATGCCCTGGATCACCGGGTGCACCATCTCGTCCGTCTCGCCGTCGTTGTCGCCGTTGGTGTCGTACAGCTGCTCGTAGTGCAGGTGCGCCGAGGTGGTACCGACCAGTCCGAGCCTGCCGAGCGGCGCACCCGAGGAGACCTGCTGACCCAGACGCACGTCGATGCGGTCCATGTGCAGGTACACCGACAACCAGCCACCCCCGTGGTTGATCTCCAGGCCGCCGGGCTCGAAGAGCTCGGTGACCGTGCCGGCGGCCGAGGCGACGACCGAGGCGCCGAGCGTCTGCCCGCCGACGCGGTACATGTCGAGCTTCTTGTCGTCGGGTGCGTGTCCCTCGTACGTCTGCAACTGCCAGGTCTCGCCGCAGGCGAAGGGCAGCCGGAAGTCGGGCCGGGCAGCCGCGGTCGCCCGCGTCGGCGCGGCGGCCGCCGGGGCCGCCCCGGCAGCCACCCACGACCCGAACACCGCGAGGACGGCCGCGACGGCGAGGACGAACGGCTGTGGCAGCGCTGCCCCGAAGGCACCTCTGCTGCGTAATGTGCGCATGGAATCCTTCCTTGCCCACCCGACTCGATGCCGGGCGGTCGCTTCGTACGGTGTTCCGGCCTGGCCCGGTCCGCCGGGCCAGGCCAGGCCCGGACGACCCCGGGCGTCAGCGCTGCCGGGCGGGGCCGTGGATCGCCCCCGTCAGCAACGCGGCAGGCCGTACCTGCTCGGATCGGCGTCGAACGCGCCGGGGGTGAACACCCAGTCGGCCGGCACGTAGCCTTCCCGCCCGTCGCTGCTCCAGTCGGGCACCGTGCGGTACCAGGTCGTGTTGCCGCCGCCGTGCAGTCCGCCCGGCGACCAGCAGGTGAAGTAGCTGAACGTCGATTGCAGCAGACCGGTGATGGGACTTTCGTGGAACGGCTCCACCCGGGTCGGCGCCGATCCGCGGTTCCCGCACCACAGCCGGCCGTCGTGAGCGCGCACGCCGCACTCGGCCGCCGCCGCGGCCGACGTCGCCGCAGGTGCGGACGTGGCCGCCCGTGCCGAGGGAGCGACCAGGACTCCGGCCACTGCGGTGGTCAGCGTGATGGATGCCGCAACTGCCTTGACGTGTTTCCCGATCATGATTCTTCCTTCGTCGTGTATGGATGCTTTCCGGGGGAGAGCGGTGGCCGGACGTCCGTACGGCACGCAACGGGATTGGCGGCGAGCGCAAGTGACGCCGTTCCAGGCGGTGGCGGCGGAGCCGCCTCCTCCCCTCCGCCGCTCACGGCCGGGCAGGCCGCGACGTAGGCCGTCTCCGAGGGCGCCTGTGCGGACGCCGTCGGAGTGGCGGCGTGGCTGGGAACCGCCGCGCCGCGAGCGGCAGGAGCACCGTGGACGCGAGAGGCAGGCACCGCGCAGGACGTGGCCGAGTGGACGTGGACGCACGAGTGTTCCCCCCATGGCTCCGGCCGCGTTAGCGCGCTGTGAGATCGCTGTCACCGGCTCATCGCGGTCGTGACTGGACCGGTGCCTGGAAGGTATCCGTGGGAACGCGGCAGGCGGCATCCGGAAGATTCCGGAGTGACACGCGAGCCCGGAGGCAGTCCGTGAGCCGGAGATGCGGGGCGGAGGCCGGTCCGATCAGGGAACGGGCCGTCACGCCGTGGGCGGGCATGGTCGGTCCCCAGCCATGTCGGACCTGCCTCGGGACTGTGGCTCCGTGCATGACCCGCCAGCCCTTGGAGCATGCTGAGCGTCCGCCTCGCATCGCGTTCGATGCGCGAGAGCTCCTGGGGGATGGAGCCGGCCTCTACGAGGTTCTTCGCGTCGCCGGATTCACCCGCGGCCGCGACAAGCACGGCCACCTGTGTCCAGAGGGTGGCGGCCTCTCTTCGACAGGGCTGATTGCAGTCGCCTCGACGACACGGGACCAGGGCAGCGAGCTGATCAAGGCGATCACCGCCGCGGCCAGGAGCACGATCCGGCTGGCCGTCGAGGCACATCCCGCGCCGAAGTACCTCTACGACCTGGTCGACCACCACATCGGACGAGTCCCCGAGGACCCCTCCGCGACCACGGATCCCCGCAGGCTCGCCAGAATCGACCTGGCCTTCGCGCCTGCTCCCGGCAGAAGGGTCACCGAGTCGCGGCTGGACTTCCCGGCCTACGACTACCCGCCGTACAAGGGCATGTCGCCGAACGCGTTGCCCGCCGAGGCGGTCGCCCCCGGGCGGCGCACCGACTGGGTGTCCGCAGGCAACGGCATCACCTGGCAGCAGTCCGCCGCCCTGGACGGCTGGGGCCACTCACAGACCACCAGCTGACCTACCGGCCGGGCAGCGGGCACAAGGACCGCTGGTTCGGGCCCATCACACGGCCGCGCCTGATCGGCAATGAGGTCCCCTTCCGGGGAGAGAACGCTCTCAGCGCCTACATCCAGGGGTTCGGCGACGCGCGTTCCGCGCACAGCGGCGGGTCCGGCATGAACCAGGCGATCTCGTTCCCCCGAGGTGACAAGCAACTGACCAAGGTCGAAGGCTGGCCCACGCTCAGTGTGGGTGACCTGGCACCCGAGAAACGTGCCTACCGGCTGGTCGTCGACACCAGGAACGACGGCAAGGTCTCCCCGTACTCCACCACCACCCACACCGGGTGGAGCTTCACCTCCGGCGTCGCCGGGGGCGTGCGGGCCGTCCCGCTGGTCCAGTTGGACTACGAAGCGGTGCTGGACGCCGAGGGGCGGGCGAAGCGGACAGCGGACTTCGCCATCACACCGACGGCGACGGAGGCGGTCCGGTCCGACGCTGTAAAAGGCGAGGTCGGGCAGGCCGCCGCTCCGTCGACAACTCAGGGGCCGTCGGCCGGCTTCCGTCGCACACGAGAGCCCCTGCCCGATGTGACGGTCGGGCAGGACCTCCTGGCCCGGCGCTTGTCGCCGTGCCAGCCGCAAATTCACCGAATCGCAGTTCCGTTGGATGGTATGTCCCCCTCCGGGTACCGGGCACGAGGGGAGTGCCTCGTGCAACGGCGCGGACACCTCCCTCCAGACCCGACCACTGCCGGCAGCTGAGAAAGGCGGCAATCCGACATGAGTACTCAGGATTCCCACCGCGGCTCGAGCGGCTCGCAGGAGCCCGTGGGTGATCTGGTCCAGCGGGCCTCCCAGCAGCTGACGGAGCTGGTGCGCGGCGAGATGCGGCTGGCGCAGGCGGAGATGAAGGAGAAGGGCAAGCGGTACGGCAAGGGCGGCGGCCTGTTCGGCGGAGCGGGCCTGGTCGGTTTCCTGACGCTTCAGGCCCTGGTCGTCACCGCCATCGCGGCGCTGGCCGTTCCCCTCCCCGTGTGGGCCGCGGCCCTGATCGTGACCGCCGTCCTCGGCGTGATCACCGCCGTGCTCGCGCTCACTGGCAAGAAGGAAATCAGCGAGGCCGCGCCACCGGCACCGCAGCGGACCATCGACAGCGTCAAGGCCGACGTGGCCGAAATCAAGGAGAGTGCACAGCGATGACCCAGCCGCCCCACGACGAGCCCACCGCCTCCAGCCCGGAGCAGCTGCGCAAGCAGGTCGAGCAGACCCGTCAGGAGCTCGGGGAGACGGTCGAGAACCTGGCCGCCAAGACCGACGTCAAGGCGCGCGCGCAGGAGAAGGCGACCGCGCTGAAGGAGCAGGCGGGCGCCAAGGCCGCGGAGTTGACCGGGCAGGCCAAGGCGAAGGCTGCCGAGGCTGCGCACCTGGTGCAGGACAAGCTGCCCGACCCGGTCAAGGACAAGGCCGCCGCGGCCGCCGAGCAGGTGAAGGCCAAGGCCGGACAGGCCGGTCAGGTGTGGCAGGACAAGGCACCCGAACCGGTCCGCTCCAAAGCCCAGCAGGGCGTCCAGGCGGCCCGCGACAACCGCACCGCGCTGATCGTGGCCGGCAGCGTGGCAGTGGCCGCCTGGCTGCTGCTGCGCCGCCGGGGCAGGAAGTAAGGGTGAAGGCATCGGAAGTCGCCTACGAGCCGGTCGCCCGCCAGGCCGACCGCGAGCCGCCGGCGCCCGCCGCCTGACCGGGAGCCGACCCGGCTGAAACAGCCGCTGCCAGCGGCGCCCCGCCCGCCCTCGGGGGTGCCGGGGCGCCGCTGGCAGCGGCCCGCGCAGCCGGCCCGGACCGGTGGGAGGAGTTCGCGACGCATGCCCTTCATGGGCGGGCCCCGGCCGCCGCGGTCCTCACCGCCGGTTTGTGGCTGACCCGATGGTGGGTGATCTCCCGGCACCGTGCCGACGCACCGTGCCCACCGACACCACACCGACGATCGGGGTGTTCTCGTACCGGCCGTCCGGACGGATCGCGAACACCCCGTGGCCGGCCCACCGGACACGACCGATCGGGCTCCTATGACGCGGTGCGACCGGCGATGCTCCCACCGGGGTCGTCGGCCAGCGCGATCAGCACCGTGACGCGTTTGCCGACCGGCTCCCGGTGGACCTCGTAGCTCTGGCTGACGGCGAGGGTGATCTCCAGGCCGTGCCGCCCGACCCGCTGCGGGTCGGTGGCCGCGACGTCGGGCAGGGCCGGATCGCCGTCCCACACGGACACCCGCACCGCGCCACCGACGATCTGTAGGTCGAGCATGACCGGGCCCGGCGCGTACTTCACCGCGTTGGTGACCAACTCACTGACCACCAGTTGCGTCATGCCCATCGCCCGCTCCGACACCGGCAGCCCGTGCACGGCCTGCACCTCGGCGAGGAAGCCGGTGGCCAGATCCCGCGCTGCGCCGATACAGGAGGAGTCACCGTCAAAGGCGGCCGACGCCGACGGCAGGTCGCGGTCCTTGGCCGCTTGTCCCTCGTCCCCCGCGGTCTGCTCCACGCGCCCTACCTCATCTCATGTGATCAGCACACGAAGTTCACACTGTACGGAGGCACATGGCACCACAGCCACCCGTCGGCTTCCCCGAAGAGCGAGCTTCAGCCCGATCTGACCGGCGGCGGTTGACATCGTGCCGGGTCATGCGTTTGCGTGGGCAGCGGCCTCGTAGCGGCGAGTCCCGCCTACGACGGACAGGAAACGGTATGAGTCAGGCCCCCTTGACCGTCACCCAGCACACCACCACCGACAGCGTGCACGTCCTCACCCTGGCCGGCGAGATCGACCACACCACCGCCGACACCTTCCGCCAGGCCCTCACCGCGGACGACAGCTTCCCCCGGTACACGGTCATGGACTTCCGCGACGTCACCTTCATGGACTCCAGCGGCATCAACGTCCTCGTCGCCGCGAACAACGCCGCCCAGGCCGGCGGCGGCTGGCTGCGCCTGGCCCACACTCCGCCGCGCGTGCTGGACCTCCTCCACATCGTCGGCCTGGACGACCTCATCCCGCTCTACCCCACCCTGAACGGCGCCCTCGCGGCACAGAACGCCGCCTGACCTGGCCTGTCCCGAGCGGCCAGGACCTTCACGCTGTGCGGAGCGGGTGTTCGGTCAGGTGGTGATGACGAGCTTCCCTCGGACGTGTCCACTGGTGGAGGCGGTGTACGCCTGGTCCACGGCGGTCAGCGGGAAGGTGGTCGTCTCGGCCACGCACAGTTCGCCGGAGGTGACGCCTGTCCCAAGGCCGACCCACCGCCGCCGAACGTTTCGAAAGCGGGCCAGGGGCCGTGAAAGGTACGAAGCCACCGGAAAGGTCGAACGAGCCCCCGTCCTCGGCACCGCCGACGAGCCGGACCGGCTCGTGTCCGCCCGGCCCACCTGCCAGTTCTCCTCCGCTGGGCCCACCGCGCGGACCGGACCGCCGGACAGCTCCACACCCCAGCCCTGGTGGTTGGGCGACAAGTCGGCCACCCCGCCCCGCACGTCCAGACCCTCCTGGACGGCATGCCCGGCCCCCACGAACTCCGCCACCTGGGCGCGATCGACGCGCGCATCCAGTTCTACGACGACCCCGAACTCATCGGCCGGGCCGTAGCAGAGATCAACGAATGGCACCTCATGGCCGAAGCATGACTTCTACGGCGTTCCCCGCCGGCTCGCGCCACGCCGCGACGCCCCCGGTCCGATCGGATCCCCACCATGCGGCCGGGGTCGGGGTCCCGCGAGCGAGCGCCGCGCCGACGACGCCGAGTTCGCCCCGCGGCCGGTCCGCACGGGTGTCACCGGGGCGGCCCGACGATGACCTGGCCATGGAGGTCGGCGGCCTCGAACACCGGCGCGCGGGCCGCCGTTCACCACACCAGGGTCATAGCCGACAAGGGCTGCCGTGGCACCGGCTCGCTCATGCCGCTCCACCGCGAACCCGCCAGGCCGAACTCCCGGCCCGGCAGGAGGAACACGACATCGCCCCTCGCACGGCCCGCGCCCGGATCGGGCACTCCTTCGCGCGCATGAGGACAGGGAAGCTCGTGATCAGGCGGACCGGGAGGTGAGCGCGGCGAGTTCTCCCAGGGCTCGGGCCGCCGGTGCCGGGTCGATCAGCCACTTCAGGTGGCTGCCTCGGAGGGTGCGGACGTCGTAGGGGTTGTCCGGCGTCAGCGCGTTTCCCTCGCGGATCAGCCGGTCCTGCATGGCGAGCGGAAGGCTCGCGTCGTCGGCCAGACGGACGAAGGTCTTCGGGATGCGGCCCCAGGTCGCGGCCTGCGCCCGGTCGGCGGACGTGCCGACGTCCAGGTTCTCGTCGGGCTGGAAGGTGTTCAGGAAGGTCAGGAACTCGTCGTCGGTCCCGTCGGCGAGGAAGGCGGCCTTGAGGGCCGCGAGGGCGTCGGGGTCCGAGGTGCGGAAGTTGACGCGCAGGAGACCCAGTTCGGCCGGGTTCCCGGCCACCGCCAGACCCAGGGATGCGGCGTCGACGGTGGCCATCTCCGGCTCGGCGTAGTAGTCGTTGACGTCCAGGTCGACCGGGCACCAGGCCGCGACATAGACGATGCGGTCGATCAGGTCCGGCCGTGCGTTGGCGGCGGCGGTGGCCGTGATACCGCCCCTGCTGTGGCTGACGAGGATCACCGGCCCGTTCTCCTTGGCCCGTTCCAGGACCCCGATCAGGTGCGCGGCGTTGTCGGCGAGCGTCACCCCCTTGAGGGAACCGGTCGCGGCGGCGAGACCCTGGAGATCCTGAGGTGCCTGATAGGCGCGCACGAAGGTCGCGCCGAAACCGTGGCCGGGCAGGTCGACCGCCACGCAACGGTGCCCGAGGAGGCCGAGCTCGGCCTGGAGCGGCGCGAAGGAGAAGGAGTTCGCGAAGGCTCCGTGAACCAGTACGAATGTGGGCTGCATGTCTCTCCTCGTCTTTGGTCCCGCCGCGTCGGCGGTACGGCGGGGGTGGGGAACGGTCCGTTGCTGGAAGCCGGCTGCGCCCGCGATGCGGGCAAGTGGGCGAACGTGCCCACGGTGGTGGTCGGCGAGGCCGGCAGCGCTTCGAGCAACACCGGGGGTGGGACGGGTGGTGGGTGAACGGGGCGGGTCGAGCGACGGGCTCGAGATCCGCTGCGCCAGTAGGGGTCAGCCGTGCTCGGGAGCAGCCCACTCGACGAACTGGATGATCACTCCGTTGGGATCGGTGACCTGGAACAGGCGCTCACCCCACGGTTCCTGACGCGCTGGCATGGTGATGCGGACCCCGGCCTCCCGCAGCCGCTCTTCCTGCTCCTGAAGGCCGGCGGCGACGGTGAAGGCCAGGATCAGACCGCTGACGCGCTGCTCGCGCTGCTCGGGCGGCAGCACCTCGATACCGCGGGCGAGCAGGACGATGTCGACCGCGTCGTCGTGCGACAGGGACACGAAGCCCTCGGCGGCCTGCCGGACGACATAGCCCAGGTGGGTGGTGAAGAACTCCTGCGAAGCGGTGACGTCGTCAACGGTCAGCGACACGGTGGAGGCGGTGAACTGCACGGGACTCCCTGGATGCGGTTGGGGACGGACTCGGTTGCCACGGCGGGACGTTGCGGACGGTGGCCGCCCAGGGGCGGCTGAGGCGACAAGGTCGCGAGTGCGCTCGCGCATGGCTGTACGCCCTCCCCCGTGTGCCGCATTTGCCCGCCGTAAAGTTACGACGGTTATAAACTTACTCCGAGCCAACGCTAGTGTCAACATAAAGATGCTACCGATGTAAGATTGCGACATGGCTACCCAGACGCCGGCCCCCGGGGCCGGACTTCGCGAGACCAAGAAGCAGGAGACCCGGCAGCTCATCTCCGACCACGCGACACGGCTGTTCATCGACCAGGGGTTCGAGCGGACGACCATCGCCGAGATCGCCGCCGCCGCCCGCGTCGCCAAGAAGACCGTCACCAACTACTTCGCCCGCAAGGAAGACCTGGCACTGGACCACCAGGAGCAGTTCGCCGCCTCGCTGGCCGGAGCCGTGGCCGCCCGACACCCAGGAGAATCAGCGCTGGCCGCGCTGCGCCGCGTCTTCGCCGACTCCGTCGCCGCCCAGGACCCGGTCGCCGGGTTCTCCGGCCGGCAGTTCGCCCGCATGATCGCCGACAGTCCCACCTTGAGCGCCTGTGTGCGCGGCCTGCACGACCAGCGCGAACACCACCTCGCTCAGGCGCTCGCCCAGGCCACCGGCGCTCAGCCCGACGACATCACCGTCCGGACCGTCGCGGGCCTGCTGGGCACCGTCCACCGTGTCCTGTTCCACCGCATCCAGGAGCTCACTCTCGCCGGACACCCCAACGACCACATCGCCCAGACCATCACCGCCGAAGCCGCCCGTGCCTTCGACCTACTGGAACCCGCCCTGTCCGACTACGCCACCGCCTAGAACGGCGCCCCCCGCCCGCAAGGCAGCGCTGTCCCCGACATGGACCGGTTCTCCGGGCGCCCCTGAAGCGAGGCCGACAGGCCGACAGGCCGACAGGCCGACAGGCCGACAGGCCGACAGGCCGACAGGCCGACAGCGGACGGTAAGCGGTGCCGGGCACGACGGTGGTCGTCGAGGGCAGGTTCGTGGCGGCGGGCAGCTCGTCGGAGGTGACGCCGTAGGTGCCGGCCCGGTCCAGCGGGTTGCCGGGGCGGCGGTGCGGCGCCGCGGCTCCGCTCAATTCCGGCAAGCGCTCCCTGGGGCCGGCTGGCAGCACACGCAAACGGCCACCTCGTACGCCCGCCGGCCGGAGGGCATCCTGCGCGGGCGACTCGGCCGTCAACCAGTCTCCGGAGACGCAGCGGGCTCGAACGCCGGACGGACGAGATGCCTTACGCCCCGTACGACCCGTCCGTGGGCGGCTCGCCGGCAGACACGGTGGCGGATCATCTCCCTGCGGCGTTCACCGAGGCGTAGGGGAGCAAGTCCGACCCGAGCACCGCCTACTGGCGTGCCGTCACGGCCGTCGCGAACCCGCTCCGGCCCCGGTCATCCCTGTTCGCCCGAGGTGCGCTCGGCGCGATGGGTCCGGCGGTAGGCGGAGGGCGTGGTTCCGGTCAGGGTGCGGAAGTGACGGCGCAGGACAGCCGGTGAGGTGAAGCCGGTGCGGGCGGCGATGTGTTCGACGGGAATGTCGGTTTCCCTCAGCAGCCGCTGGGCCTCGGAGATGCGCACGTGAAGCAGGTACTGGAGGGGGGTCTGACCGGTATGGGTACGGAAGCGACGGGTGAGGCTGCTCGGGCTGGTCCGTGCGTGCGCGGCCATGTCCGAGAGCGTCACGGTCCGGTCGAGCCGGTTCTCCAGCCACCGAAGAGTCGGTTCGAGTCCGGCGCTGTCCATGATCTCCCGTTCGATGGTGTCCTGGACCCGGTCCGCATCGAACTGAAGCGGTGTGATCAGCTCCCGGGCGGTCTCCCCCGCCACTCGTGCACCGTGGTCACTACGGAGAATGTGCAGACAGATGTCCAGTCCGCCGAAGATCCCCGCAGCAGTGAGGAAGGAGCCGTCCTCGACCACGGTGCCGAGCGGGTCGACCCGGAGCTGCGGATGACGCGCCCCGAGTTCCCCGGTGTGGCGCCAGCTGGTGGTCGCACGGCGCCCGTCCAACAGTCCGGTCGCCGCGAGGGTGAACACACCGGTGCCGACAGCCGCGACACGGACTCCCCGGCCTGCCGCCGCGAGCAGCGCGGCGTGAACGGACGTCGGCGGCTCGCCACGGTGGCCGGGGTGCCCGGGGTGCCCGGTGATCAGTACGACATCCGCGCCCACGAGACCTTCCAGACCCCAGGGCAGGCGGACCGGCATCGGATCGGGCGAACGGATCACCCGGAGGCCGGGGGCGGCGCAGAGCCGCACCTCGTATCCCACCTCCGGATGGTCACGGGAGGCAGCTCCGAACACCATCGCGGGGGTGGTGAGGTGAGGGCCGGGGACCCCGTCGAGCGCGAGGACGGCGATGACTGACACGTCCGGAATATAGCCAGGCCTGCGCGGGTGCCGCCGTGCGGTTCATGTCCGCTCCCCGGCACCTGCCGCCGTGTCAGCCGGACGCGTGGATCGTCTTCCGGATCCAGTCCGCGTATACCGGCACGTTGGTGTACAGACCCGGCCCCGTAGAACAGGTCGGGTCGTTGTCACCGTCGCCCGATGTCGTCCCGACGAGTTCCCAGCGACCGTTCCTGGCGCGCCGCAGCTGCGGACCGCCGGAGTCCCCGTTGCACGCCATGGCATCCGGCTTGCGGCTCACCGTGCACAGCCGGGTTTCCCCGGCACGGCCGAAGCACTCGGCCTCGGATCCTCTGCGGGTGTCCAACTGCTGGAGCCGCTCCGGAAACACCCAGTCCTTCGGGAGATCGGCGCCTACGACCGTACCGAAGCCGAGAATCCGGGTGGGCGTGCCCACCGGCCCCGCCTGCTTCGCGATCCGGACGGGCTTCTGGGCGACCGGGCGGTCCAGGCGTACCAGCGCGAGGTCGTCCTGGTTGGGAGCGCCGGACTCGCCCTGGGCGTACCCCGGGTGCATGACGACCTTGTCGACCTTGCGCACGGTGCCGCCGGACGTACGGCGCTCGCTGCCGACACGGACCAGTCCCTCCTGGGAGACCCCGAGATCCGGGTCCATGCAGTGACCGGCCGTGAGCACCCATTGCCGGTCGATCAGCGTCGCACCGCACTGGGCCTTCAACACCACCCCGTCCTCCAGGGGGACCGACAGGGGGATCGACGCCATGAAGGAGTAACTCTCCGTAGACGCCTCGCCGTTGACGATGGCGCCTGCGCTGCCCGTCATGAGCGTTGCGCCGAGCGCGGCGGCCGCGCCGGCCGCGGCCGCGGCGCGGACCGTCAGGCCGCGTCGGCGTGCGGAACGGGGATCGGGGGTGGTGCGGTGAGCAGGGGGGAGACGCATGTCAGTCCTCTCGGAAGGGGCACAGGATGGGGCACGGGCCGGGCGGGAGGCCTCGCGTCCGGGCTCCGTGCTGATCCCCATCCTTGGGGCAGGGCCCCGCCCGAAACAGCCGCCCGCATGTCACTCTCGGCTAAATTCGGGACATGCCACTGATCGCTGTTCTGGTGCTCGACGGAGTTCCGGGGCACCAACTCACCACTCCCGGACTGGCGTTCGGCGCCGCTGCCAGACACCACCCATGGGTCGACTACGACCTGCGGATCTGTGCCGCGCCGGGCTTCGAGAGCACGGGCGGCCCCGCCCCCTTCCGTATCGGGACACCGTGGGGTCTGGAGGGACTGGAAGACGCCGACACCGTGCTGCTGCCCGGCTGCGCGGGCTTTCGTGACGAACCCGCGGCCGCCGTGGCCGACGCCCTGCGTGCCGCTGCCGCGCGTGGCTGCCGCATGGGCGCGGTCGGTACCGGCACGTTCGTTCTCGCCGCCACCGGTCTGCTCGACGGGCGGCGCGCCGCCACGAGCCGTCGGCACACCGAGGAACTGGCGCGCCTGTACCCCCGCGTCGAGGTCGATCCCGACGGCGCGGTCGTGTCGCACGGCCCCTTCCACAGCGCGGCGGGGGTGCTGGGTGGGCTCGATCTCTGTCTCCACCTGATCGCTCTCGACCATGGGGAACCCGTGGTCGTCGAAACCGAGAGACAGGCCTTCCTCCAGCTCCACGCGCCGGCCGACGACCCCGTCGGTGACGTCCCGGCCACGGCCCTCGCCCCCTCGGACGGCAGCCTCGATGAGGCGATCCGGTGGATGGAGGCCAACCTCCAGCATCCGCTGACGCTCGCCGAGATCGCCGACCGCACGGGGCTCGGCATACGCACCCTGACCCGGCGCTTCCGCACCGAGACCGGACTGAGCCCGCTCCAGTACCTGCTCCGCGCCCGCCTCCAGCTTGCTCAGCGGCTCCTGGAACGCACCGACGACCCCATCGAGCGCATCGCCGCCCGCACCGGTCTCGGCACACCCGCGAACTTGCGCCACCACTTCCACCGCTGCACCGGCACCACCCCCGGCATCTACCGCAACGCCTTCCGCTCCCTTGCCGCTTCCCTGACCTGGGCCGAGCGGGACGAACCCGACCGGCACTGAGTGGCACCACTACCGGTGGCTCTCCGGCCCTACGCCCGGGGCCGGCCGCAGGGGTGGCGGTGACAGGGGAGCAGGCACTGCGGGCGATACTGCGGGCGCTCGCGCATGGTGTGGTTCCCCGCCCGCGCTGCATCCGGGCAACGCGCCGGGCCCATGGCTGATACGCGGCTCCGACAGCTCGGTCAGTACGTGAACAAGAGCTTGGGGAATGGCTGCGGCCGCTGTTCGGGTCAGCCGGCACCGCGGCGTTGTCGCGCACTGGAATCAAGACGTGGACTCGCCACGGCCGCGCGTCTTCTCGCGCGACGAACTCTTCGACCGTCTTCTCCGCGCCGATCACCGGATCGGGCAATTGCGCTCGGCGCATTCCGATGAGGAGTTCGCCCGACTGATCGCAGCCGCTGACGACGGGCCCGGCCACTCGGCGGACGTGGGTCTCCTCCCGGCCGACATCGCGAAGGCGACAACCTCCCGAACGCGGCGAGCGGGTCTCCGGCAACCACCTCGGACGACGCAGGAACGGTACGGCCGGGCGGGAAAGGGGCGCGGCGGGAGGCAGCCGTCACCCACGGTGGGTGAGCGTGGCACAGGCGCCTCGCGACCGTTCCTCGACCCGTCTTCCAGCAAGACGCTCGACGATGCCGCCAGGCGGGGAGGTGGGATGCCTCCGTTCGGCGTTCTGGCGTTCGGCGTGAGGAGTGCGTATGTGCAAGGTCGTATCCCGTGACGGCACCACGGGCGCCTACCAGAAGGCGGGTGACGGCCCGCCGATCGTGCTCCTCGACGGATCGTTGCGCGACCACGCCGTCCTCGAGGCGCTCGTGCCCGAACCGGCGCCGCACCGCGCCACCTGCGTCCACGGCCGTCCGGGACGCGGCCAGGGGGCAGGCTCCCCGCGGTACGCCCTCATCCGCGAGACCCAGGACCTCGAGGCGGTGATCGAGGAGGCCGGCGGGTCGGCGCTCGCGGTGATCGAGGAGGCCGACGGGTCGGCGCTCGCGGTGATCGCAGTGCCGGCGGGTGCGGCCTCGGCCGACGCCGCCGGCGGGCGAGGTCGGCTCTGATGCGCCGCGTCGCGATCGTCGGGGCCGGCGCGGCGGGGTCGCTGACGGCGGTCCAGCTGATGCGTCAGGCAGACAGGCTCGGCCGGGCGGTCGCGATATGGCTGATCGACCCGGCCGCACGAACCGGGCCGGGTGTCGCCTACGGCACGTCCGACCCGCGCCACCTCCTCAATGTGCCCGCCGGCCGCATGAGTGCCTTCCCTGACGACCCCGGGCACTTCCTGCGCTGGCTGACGGACCGGCACCCGCACACGACACCCGGCGACTTCGTTCCCCGTCAGGTGTACGGGCAGTACCTGACCGACATCGTCGAGCGCACCGCCGACGCCTGCGGGCACACGCGCCTGCACCGGGTGCGGGACGGAGTCGTCGCCGCCCGCGGGCGGGGATCCGGACTGGTGCTGCGGCTCGCCGGCGGCGGTGAGCTGCGGGTGGACGCGGCCGTACTGGCGCTGGGCAACCTCGCCCCGGCACAGGACTGGGCCGGCGCCGAACTGAGGGCCTCCGGGCGCTTCGTCGCCGACCCCTGGGCGCCGGGCGCGCTCGACGGCCCCGCCGAGAAGGGGGACGTCCTGCTCGTCGGCACCGGCCTGACCATGGTCGACCTGGCCGCCACGCTCGCCCGCCCGGACCGGGTGCTGCACGCGGTGTCCCGCCACGGGCTCCTTCCCCAGGAGCACCTGCCCGTCGCGGCCCCGCCGGCCGAGCCGCCGGACCTGGACGGTTCACGCGGTCTCGACGCGCTGCGCCGCGGCGTCCGACGACACCTCTCCGCCACCCGCCGCGCCTGCGGGGACTGGCGCCCCGCCCTGGACGGGCTGCGCCCGTTGACGGCGGCGCTGTGGCAGCAACTGCCCGCGGCCGACCGTGCCCGCTTCCTCGGCGAGGACCTGCGGGCCTGGGAGGTGCACCGCCACCGCATGGCACCCGCGACCGCCGCCACACTCCGCGAGCTGCTGGCGTCGGGCCGGCTGCGGATCGGCGCCGGGGAGGTGGTCCGTGCCGCGCCGGTCGACGACGCGGTGGCGGTCGCCCTCAGCGACGGCAGACGGCTGCGGGTCGGTGCGGTGATCAACTGCACCGGGGCTCGGACGGGCCCGCCCGGCACGGCGGATCCCCTGGTCCGCTGCGTGCTGGAGCGGGGCTACGGCCGGACCGGCCCCGCCGGTCTGGGGCTCGACACCTCCCGCGACGGACGGCTGGTGCCCGCGGCCGGCGCCCCGGTCCTGCGGCTGTGGACGATCGGGGCCGCGCGACGCGGGAACCTGCTGGAGACGACCGCCGTTCCGGAGATCCGCGCGCAGGCCGCCGAAGTCGCCGGCGACGTGCTGGCTACGCTCACCGACCGCCGGGCCCCCCGACCGACCGACCGCTACGGGCAGCGTCTGAGCACGTCACCCGAGGCGGCGGAGCTGTACGACCAGGCCCTGGAGCGCATCCTGGCGGGCAGCCTCGGCGCCGAGGCGCTGCTGACGAAAGCCGTCGGCGTCGACCCGGACTTCGCCGTCGGCCACGCGGCGCTGGCGCTGCTCGGCCACGAGTGCGGGAGCGCCGGCGAAACGCCCTCGGCGCTGGCGGCCGCCCGTCGGGCCGCGGCCGTGCGGGCGGACGACCGCGAACGCGGCCTGGTCGCCGCGGTGGACGCCTGCCTGACCGGTGGCGAGGAGAGGGGAAAGGCGGCCCTGCTGGGCCACATCGCCGACCATCCCCGGGACGCCCTGGCGGTGAGCGCGGCCGTACCGACCGTCTCCTTCAACGGGGTGACCGGCGCCGAGGAGGCCTGGGCGCTGGTCGAGGGGTTGACGGGAACCTACGGGGACGACTGGTGGTACCTGGGGCAGCTCGCCTTCGTCCGGCAGGAACAGGAGCGTTGGGAAGAGGCCGAGGCCCTGGCCTGCCGGGCGCTCACCGCACAGCCCCGCGCCGGGCACGCCGTCCACGCCCGGGCACACGTGTACTACGAGACCGGCGAGCACCGTGCCGGCCTGGCCTGGCTGGACGAGTGGCTTCGCCGTCACGGGGACGGGGCGGGCCACCGTTCCCACATCGCCTGGCACGCCGCCCTGCACGAGCTGTCGCTCGACGACCGCCCCGCGCTGCTGCGCCGCTACCGCCGGGAACTCGTCGTCTCCCGGGTGAGCGGAGGCCGACTGCTCGTCGACTCCGCCTCGCTGCTGTGGCGGGCGCGCATGACGGACAGTTGGAGGGGCGGCCTGCCCGTCGCCGAACTGCTGGACGCGGCTCCGCGGCACTGGCTGGACGCACCGGCGACGGGCTTCGCCGCCCTGCACGGCGCGCTGGCCCTCGCCGCGGCCGGGGACCTGCACGCCCTCGGGCGGCTGCGGGCCCATGCGTTGAATCATCACCAGGGGGTGTTCGCGCTGGTGGTCGCTCCGCTGTGCGACGCGCTGTCGGCCGTGGTCCGGGAGGACTGGCGGCAGGCGGTACGGCGGCTTCGGCCGCTGCTGCCCCTGGTCGCGCGCGTGGGTGCGAGCAAGGCCCAGCAGGAGGTGGTGGAGGAGACTTTGCTGCACGCCCTGATCGCGGGGGGCGAGTACGACCGGGCGGCACGGCTGCTCGCCGCGCGGCTGGACCGCCGCCCGTCGCCGCTCGACCGGCGGCGACTGGAGTCGGTGCGCGGGCGGCGTGCGGAGCGACGTGACCCGGCGGTCATCGGCAGGCCCTCCGAACGCACCTGCTCCGCCTGACAGAGCCAGGCCGCCTCTTCCAGTGGCAGACGAACGCCGCGTACAGGGCTGTCGGGTTGGGGCGTGTGTTTCTGCCGCCGCAGCGTGCGCAGGCACTCGCGGTGGCGGCGACGCAGGTTCTCGAGAGCCCGGCGGCCGAAACTGACTTTTCCTCACTGTTTGCGGTTCCACAGCGAGTCGAACCTGTCGTTGTCGCCGCCGAGCGTCGGCGTGGGTGCCGTGTAGGGGGTGAAGATGCCGGAGTAGCTGTCGTCGCACCACGCGCACAGCCGGTTGTCGGCGCACTGTGCGGGATCGCCTACGCGGGTGGCCGCGCCGTGGCGAAAGCCACCCCCGCGGCCCTCAGCGGAATCGCTGCGCGCTCCAGCGCGCGGTGGGGACGGAAATTGGTCCCCGGTCCCCGGGTGGCGCGGGTGAAGCGGTCATGTGTGTCCTCCCCTTGGCGAAGACGACGTGCTTCCAGGACTGCGGTACCGAGCAACCCCGGACACGCCGGAACGACATGAACGCTCCGGGTTGCCCGGTCGGGCGCCCGCCGCAGGACGGGGCGTCGGGTACCGACCTGCGCTGTCAGTCCTCGTCCAGCAGTTCCCGACCGAGGGAAGAGGCCAGGTGCACTACGGAACCACCGCGACGGCTGGTGGTGATGAGGCGTGCGTCGCGCAACGCCTTGGTGTGCTGGCTTACGGCCGGCAGGGAGACGCCCAGCCGCGCTGCCAGTTCAGTCGTGCTGCAACCGTCAGCGGTCCTGCGCAGCACGGCGGCCCGGGTGCGTCCGAGCAGGGCGCCCAGGGCGTCGTCGGCCACGGGGCCCCTGGGGCGCCACAGCGCCTCGCCGGTAACCGGGTCGGTCACTGCCGGGACGGTCAGCCGCGGTACGGACGTGTCGTCGTACGGGTCGTACAGCAAGCTGAAATTGCGCCAGGAGAACAGGGCGGGCACCAGAGTCAGTCCTCTGCCGCCCAGGTGGACCTCGATCGGGCGGGGGTAGCGCACCTCCAGTACGGGCGGGCGCCAGCGCACCAGCGGAGGGCTCAGAGCGGCTAACAGGGCGTCGACTCCTCCTTCCAGGAACGTGCGGGCGTACTGCGCGCGTACGACGTCCAGCCGCGACCGTGAGGCCTCCCAGTACGGTGCGAGCGTCACCCGGTGACAGGCCACGAGTCCGGCCGCCAGCAACCGCCTGGCGTCGGCGTCCCCGTCGGCGACGGCCCGCGCCCATGACATGTGGGCGGGCGCGACGGCGACGGTTTCCAGCTCACGGCGTACCTGGGTGCGGGGTGCCCGCAGCAGAGCCTCCACGGCGTGGTCGATGTCGGGTGAGTCGCCGGCCAGCGCCAGCAGGTCGAGGCCCGGACCTCGGGTCGGCAGCAAGGTGGTGAGGGGACCGGCGTCCTCGCCGAGTCGGCCGGCCACGGTGGCGCGCCACCGCTGGAAGGGCAGCGGGAGGGAACGCCGGCACAGCATCTCCAGGCCGTAATACGTCTCCGCGGCGGCCCCGATGCTGCTGGCTACCCGAGTACGGGCGAGATCCTCAGCGGTGAAATGAATGCGCAGCACCAGACACCCCCATCACGAAACGGGGACACCTCGGGTGCGGTGCCGGCCCCGGCCGCCGCCTTCGTGGCGACCGAAACATTGTCGGACGGCACGAGGAGGGCCTGCGACGCCCTTTCCGGACCTTCCGCCATGCGGCACACACGGTGTCCGCGGGGGGGACGGCTTCACCCCGTGCGTGGGCGAAGGCTCGTCTCCCCGGCGCCCCGACGGCACTGAAGACGAGCCGGGAACAGTCGACTCGCCCCGAGAACGGCGGAAAACCGCTCGACTCCGAGGTGGCGGAGGCCATTTATCGGCTGATCGGCTGGACTTCCGCTTTCCAGCCGGCACCTGTCGTGGACGTCATGTCTCATCGGGGCCGACGCGAGGATCACGACTGCGTGCACTGTTGCGCCGGGTCGGCTCTGCCCACGAGTACCAGTTCGGGCAGCGCCGCTCCCGCGTACGACTTCGTTCGGGCCCGCGGCAGCGCCGGAGGCGGAACTCCGCCTCCGGCGCTGCCGTTCGGGGCGGGCATGCGCCATGGCCCTGTCGACAGGTCGGCAGCGCCCGTCACCAGGTGGTTCCGGCGGGCTCCTCGATGGTGGTGTTGATGCGGTTGAAGAAGTTGGTGAGGCTGATCATCAGGATGATCGCGGAGAGCTGCTCCTCGTTGAAGTGGTCCGCGGCCTCGTTCCACACCTCGTCGGGGACGGCCTTGCCGGAGCGGTCGGCGATCCGGGTGGCGGCCTCGGTCAGGGCCAGCGCCGCGCGCTCCTCGTCGGTGAAGAACGGCGCCTCGCGCCAGGCGACCACGGCGTGAAGGCGTTCGTCGCTCTCGCCGTGCTTCTTCGCGCCAGCCACTCCGGCGAACACGCAGGCGCTGCAACCGTTGATCTGGCTGGCCCGCAGGTGGACCAGCTCAAGGATCTGCGGGGACACGCCGCCCTGGTACATGGCCTGGTAGATGTTCTGGATGCCCTTCATGGCGTCCGGCAGGACCAGAGCGGGGTTCTTCATCCGGGCAGTGGTGGTGATCGGGGCGTTCATCTGATGCTCTCCTGGTGATCCGTTAGCGTCTGTCACTGGACCGACGGATCGGGACGCGGGGGTGTGACAGGTGAGCGAGAACTTTTTTCTGGCCGACCGCTTCGAGGCGGAACGGCCCGGCCTGCGGGCGGTGGCCTACCGGATGCTGGGGTCGCTCGCCGAGGCGGAGGACGCCGTCCAGGAGGCGTGGTTCAAGCTCAGCCGCACCGATGTGAGCGACGTGAGGAACCTGGGGGCCTGGCTCACCACGGTCGTGGGCCGGATCTGCCTGGACATGCTGCGCTCGCGTACCGCGCGCCGTGAGGATCCGCTGCCCGAGCGGGACGGTTCCGTCCGGCTTCCGGACCCGGTCGTCACCGCGCCGACCGGCGTGGACCCCGAGCAGGAGATCCTGATCGCGGACTCCGTGGGCATTGCACTCATGATCGTTCTGGAGACCCTCTCCCCGGCCGAGCGACTCGCCTTCGTCCTGCACGACATGTTCGACGTGCCCTTCGACGACATCGCCCCCATCCTCGGCCGGACCACGGTCTCCACCCGGCAGCTCGCCAGCCGCGCCCGCCGTCGGGTGCAGGGCGCAGCCCCGGCGGCCGACACGGACTCCGCCTGTAAACGCGACGTCGTGGACGCCTTCCTGACCGCCTCCCGCGGCGGCGACTTCGAGGCACTCCTGGCCGTCCTCGACCCGGACGTGGTCGCGCGCTCCGACGGCGGCACGCTCGTCCCGAGCATCCTGCGGCGCGGCGCAGCCGACGTGGCCTCACAGGCGATCGCCTTCGCCCGCTTCGCGGCGGACGCACACCTCGTCCTGGTCAACGGCACACCGGGCGTCGTCTCGTTCGCCGAGGGCCGGCCACTGTCCGTCATGTCGTTCACCATCCGGGACGGCCGTATCACCGGCCTCGACATCCTCAGTGATCCCGACCGTCTGACCACGCTGGGCCTGACCGCCTGACCGCCTGACCGCCTGACCGCCTGACGGCTTGTCATGTTGTGGGGGGTGCGACGGTCTGGTGGTGCGTCGTGGCAAGCGGGCCCGTGCTCCGGGGCCGGTCGGCCCCTCCCGGCCCGGTCGGCCGGAAGACCGTCCCACCAGCCGGCCCACGGGGCGGCGCCGGCCGTGGCTCTCCAGCGCGGCGGGTTGGCGCCGCGAGGCCTGTGCCGGCGACCGGGTGTCCGGGGGAGGGATGCGGCGACACCACCTCGGTCACCGCCGCCTCCGACCCGTACACCGACCGCATGATCCCCCTCACCCGCCCCCGAACGGGGCCGGATAGGGCAGGGTGGGGTAACGGCACGACAGGAGCAGGGCGATGGTCTGGTCGCGGGTACGGGCCGGGGTGTCGTTCCAGGCGCACAGCAGCTCCCGGTCGCTGAAGAGGGCGCTGTTCTCGGGGTCCAGGCGGGCGCGTACGGCGGCCAGGGCGGCTCCCTCCTCCGGGCTGCGGGACCGGGCGTCCCCGGTGGCCGCCCAGGCGAGGGCGCCTACCAGGCTGGCCGCCTGCGGGTCGTGGGGGGATCCGACGTACAGCAGGCCCTGTCCTTGGCACCAGCCTCGTCGAGCGATCAGCAGGGCGCTTCGGCGGAAGATCTCGTCGCCCGCGTGCACCGGTGGCGGTGGGGTGAGGTCCGTGATGTCGGGGTGGTACAGGGCCGTGCTCATCAGGTCGGGCTCCCTGGCGTGGCGGGGTGTCGTTCTCGGTGGCTGACATGGCCGCTGCGCCGTCGGCCCGGGGAGGTGAGGCGGTCGGCGCAGCGTGTTCTGGATGGGGAGTCGGTGGGCGGTCAGGTCACCGGCTGGTGTGGCCGGCCAGCCGCGGGTGCTCGCTCCTGGCGTCGGCCGCCGCGGCCGTGGCGGGTACCGGCTCAGGCGCCGCGGGCTGCTGCGCGGCGCGGCGGTGGCGGCCCCAGGTGCGGTCGCCGATCAACAGGAGTGCGGCGGGCATGACCAGGCGGCGGATGACGACGGCGTCGAGGATGACGGCGGCGGCGAGGCTGATGCCGAGTTCGCGCACGATGCTGATCTGGGCGCTGGTGAAGGAGGCGAAGACAGCGACCATGATCGCTGCGGCGCCGTTGACGAGGCCGGCGGTGCGGGCGAGGCCGCCGAGGACGGCCTGGCGGTGGGAGAGGCCGCCCAGGTAGGTCTCCCGCATCCGGGAGATCATGATCACCATGTAGTCCATGCTCAGGCCGAACATCACGGCGAAGAGCATCAGCGGGGTGACGCTGTTGATGGAGTGGTCGTCGTTGCCGGTGAGCAGGGCGAGGAAGCCGAGGCTGGCGCCGACGACGGCGATGTTGAAGGCCAGGGCGAGCAGCGGCAGCAGGACCGAGCGGAAGGCGTAGAGCAGGATCAGGAAGCTGAGCAGGGCGACGGAGAGGACCACCAGGGGGGCCGAGCGCAGGACGAGGTCGTCGAAGTCGGAGCCGGTGGCGGTGGCGCCGGCGAGCCGGGCGGTGACCTCGGGCTGGGTGCGGTCGTCGAGGTGGTCGCGCAGGTCGTCGACGAGGTGGTGGGCCGAGGAGCTGTCGGGGTCGGCGTCGGGGGTGACGATGACGCGCGTGATCAGGGTGTCGCCGTCACGGGTCCACAGCTGGTCGAGCGCGGTGCGGTCGGCGGCGTCCAGGGAGGCGGGGTCGGCCAGACCCCGGGAGAAGGGTGCGACGGACTGGACCTTGTCGGCGCCGGGTGCGGACCGGGCGTAGGAGGCGATGTCGGTGGCGCTCTTGAGGAGGGCGTCGGACTGGTCGCGGTCGGCGCTGAGGACGACCTGGACGGGGAACATCTCGCGTACGCCGATGTCCTGCTTGATGCGCTCCATGCCGATGCGGGCGCTGTCGTCGGCGGGCAGGATGTCGGCGCTGGCGACGGGGACGCGCAGGGTCAGCTGGGCGGCGGGGGCGGCGAGTGCGGCGAAGGCGACCGCGAGGGCGGCCAGGACGAGTCCGGGGCGGCGGGTGAAGCGGTTGCCGGGGCGGTCGTGGGTGCCGGCCGGGCGGGGAGTGGTGGTCTCGGTGGTGTTCTTGCGGCGGCGCAGGGTGCCCCAGTTGATGCGGTGGCCCAGCAGGCTCAGTACGGCGGGCAGCAGGGTCACGGCGATGGCCACGGCGACCAGGGAGACGGCCACGCCGCCCAGGGCGATGCTGGTGAAGGACATGGCGCGGGGGATGAAGAGTGCCGAGAGGGCGACCACGACGGCCAGGCCGCTGAAGACCACGGAGTGGCCGACGGTGCGCATGGTGCGGTCCAGGGCGTCGGGCACGGGGTGCCCGTCGGCCAGTTCCTCGCGGAAGCGCTTGATGACGAAGAGCGAGTAGTCGACGGCGACGGCCAGGCCGACCATGCTGACGATGTTGGTGAAGAGGCTGTTGACGTCGGTGAACTGTGTCATCCCGTAGCCGATGGCCTGGGTGAGCATCAGGGTGACGCCCGCCATGAGCAGGGGGACGACCATCGCGGCCACGGAGCGGAAGACCAGCAGCAGCACGATGAAGAGGACCGGGAAGGCGATCGTCTCGGCGCGGGTGACGTCTTCCTTGGAGTGCACGTTCAGCGCGTAGTCCAGGGCGGGAGCGCCGGTGACGTCGGCCTCGACCTTGTCGCCGACGGCCTCGCGCACGTCGTCCTCCAGGTCGGGGACGAGGTTCTGGACGGTGGTGTTGTCGCTGGTGAAGCCCACCTGGAGGAAGGTGGTGCGGCCGTCCTCGGAGAGCCATTCGGGGTGAGTGGACCGGTCGGTGACGGCGGAGACCCCGTCGCGCTGCACGGCCTCGCGGGCCGGTGCGATGGCGTTCTCGACGGTGCCGTCCTTGCTGTGCAGGACGACGAGCAGGGAGTTGGGGGCCTCGTCGAAGGCGCGCTCCAGAGTGCGCTGGGCCTTGACGGACTCTCCGCGGGGGTCGGAGAAGCCGCCGGTCTTCAGGGCGCCTTCGAGCTGGAGGGCGAACGGGACGGCCAGGGCGAGCAGCAGCAGCCAGCCGGCGATCACAGCTTTGGGCCGTGTAACGGCGAGGTGGGCGATTTTCTTCACTTCTACTCCTGGGGTCGAGGTCCGCCGCTCGCGGGGGCGGGCCGTCCGACGGAAGCCAGACAGGAACGGCGCATTTCGATGTCGAAGCAACGATGATGCGTTATCGATGTCCCATCATGAGTGATGCGACATCGATGACGCAACATCTTTGCGGGAGGATTCTTGGCGCGCGGTCGCCGGAGAGCACGCAGAGCGCGCCGGCGCCGGCGCCGACGGGGAGGCGGCCGGCGCGCGGGCAGGGCGTTCAGGGGGCGGCGGCGCCGGGTTCCGCCGACCCCCCGGCGACGGTTCCGGCTCCTGCCGGTCCCCCGCCGGCACCGGGACGCCGGGCGCGGAGCCTGGCCAGCTCGCCGTGGTCCGCGCGCAGGATGAGGCGGTACGGGGGGCGGCTCTCCTGGCGCGCCACGGTGACCCAGCCCCGACGGGCCCAGGCGTACAGGGTGATGTACGGCATCGACAGTTCCGCGGCCAGGTCCCGCAGCCACCACTCGTCGGCCGCCAGGATCTCCTCGGGAGCCGGGGCCGGCCGGCGACGGACCGGGGGGACGTTCTCGCGCAGCAGGCGGCGCACCGTGGTCAGGCTGAGGGGATCGCTGCGGCCCGGAGCCATCGTGTAGCCCTCGCGCTGGAGGACCTGGGCGATGGTGGGGGCGGTGCAGCCCTGTCCGGCGAGTGCGGTGATGCGCGCGACTATCCGGGCGTAGTAGCGCTCCGACGGGACGGCGGCGGCCGACGTCATGACCGTCGTGACAGGCCCGGAGTGCTCACCCGTCCGCAACCGGGCGTACAGATGCCGGTGTGCGGCGAAGGATCGGGGTCGACGAGGCGGGAAACGGCGGGATTCAAGGTGGCGTCCTTCATCGTCCCTATGGCTGCGTCGGTTGCCGGTACCGCGGAGGTCATGCCTGTCGTTACGCCACAGCGTGTCCGTCACGCTAGAGCGTGCTCCGGGACGCCGGTGGGTGGTTGCGTGACGCGGCTTGAACCTGGCGTCGGCCGTCGGGGAGCCGCCATCCGTCATCGCGGGCTGAGCTGGGCTTTCGCCGCCGGGCACGCGGCCGGACTTTACAAAATCTTGCCCTTTGCTGGCCTGAACGGCACGGTCGGGCCGGACGGGGGCCGCCCGTCCGGCCCGGTTCGGCGCCGCGGGGCGGTCCGCTCCCGTCAGGCGTCACCGGTACCGCGGAAGGCCAGACAGACGTTGTGGCCGCCGAAACCGAAGGAGTTGTTGAGCACGACGGCGGGGCCCGGGGCCAGTTCGCGCGGTTTGTCGCGGACGACGTCCAGGTCGACCCGCTCGTCGAGAACGCCGACGTTGATGGTGGGCGGCGCGAGGCGGTGGTGCAGGGCCAGGACCGCGGCCACCGACTCCACCGCCCCGGACCCGCCCAGGAGGTGTCCCGTCATCGACTTGGTCGCGGAGATCGGCACCCGGTCGGCGTGGGGACCCATCACCCGGCGCAGCGCGGCGAGTTCCGCGAGATCGCCCAACGGCGTGGAGGTGGCGTGGGCGTTGACGTGGGTGACCTGCTGCGGGGCGCTGCCGGCGTCGGCGAGGGCCGCGCGTACGGCGCGCGTCACGTCCCGGCCCTCGGGTTCGGGCTGGGCGATGTGGTGGGCGTCGGAGGTCAGGCCGGCGCCGGCCGCCTCGGCGTAGACGCGCGCGTCACGGGCGCGGGCGTGCTCCTCGGCTTCCAGGACCAGGATGCCGGCACCCTCGCCCATCACGAACCCGTCCCGGTCGCGGTCGTAAGGGCGGGATGCGGCCTCGGGATCGTCGTTGCGCCCCGACATGGCCATCATGTTGGCGAACGCCGTGATGATCAGGGGGTGGAGGGGAGCCTCGGTCCCCCCGGCGACGACCACGTCGGCCCGGCCGGAGCGGATCATCGTCAGGGCGTGTCCCACCGCTTCGGCCCCCGAGGCGCAGGCGGAGGCCGTGGTGTGGACTCCGGCCCGCGCGCCCAGTTCGAGGCCGACGTGCGCGGCCGGGCCGTTCGGCATGAACATCGGCACCGTGTGCGGGGATACGCGGCGCGGCCCCTTCTCCCTGAGCACGTCGTGGGAGGTCAGCAGCGAGGTCAGGCCCCCCAGTCCCGAGGCGATGACGACGCCGAGCCGGGTGGGGTCCACGACCGGCCGGCCGGCATCCCGCCAGGCCTCCCGGGCCGCGACGAGCGCGAACTGCGACGAGCGGTCGGTGCGCCGGGCCAGGGCCGGGCCGATGAGGGGCGCGGGGTCGCTCGCCGCCGGGCACGCGATGCGCACCGGGAGGTCGCGCGCCCACGCCTCGGTCAGCGGCCGGGCGCCGGAGCGGCCGGCCAGGAGGGACTGCCAGGTGGAGGCGGCGTCGCCGCCCAGCGGTGTGGTGGCTCCGAGCCCGGTGACAAGCACCTTGCGGCCGGCGTGCGTCATCGTGGTCTCTCCTGGAGGTGGGAATCGCGTGGTCCGGCGGGCACCCCGCCCGGACACGTCCTGGTCGGACGGCCGAAGACCTGTCAGACGGCCCGGAAGATGCGGGCCATGATGTCCAGAACGGTGGTCAGTTCCTCGGGCGCCCCGCCCGGCCGGTCGGCACCGGTGCCGGTGGCGCGGTCGTGCTCGCCGAGCGCGAGCGGGTCGGTCTGCGGCTCTACGGTCGTCACGTTCACGGCAACTCCTGGGCGGGGTCGGACGGACGGGTTTGCGGAGAGGTGCGGGGCGGGCGTCAGGGCAGCGTGACCACCTGGGCGGCGTAGGAGAGGCCCGCGCCGAAGCCGATGGTGAGGGCGAGCGCGCCGCTGCGGGCGGCTCCGCAGGCCAGCATGTGCTCGATCGCCAGGGGGATGGAGGCCGCCGAGGTGTTGCCGGTGTGCACGATGTCGCGGGCGACGGCCACGTGTGCGGGCAGGCGCAGTGTCGTGGCGAGGGCCTCCACGATGCGCAGGTTGGCCTGGTGCGGGACGAACGCCTCGAGGTCGGCGGCGTCCACGCCGGCCTCGTCCAGGGCCTGCCGTGCGGCACGGGCCATCTCGTAGACGGCCCAGCGGAACACCCTCTGGCCCTGCATGGTCAGGGCGGGGAAGCGCGGCGGCCGGCCGTGGCGCAGGCGGAGCCAGGAGGCGCTCTGGTCGATGGCGTCGCCCTGTGCCCCGTCGGAGCCCCAGACCACCGGGCCCATGGCCGGGGTGTCGCTGGGGCCGACGACGACGGCTCCGGCGCCGTCGCCGAAGAGGAAGGCGGTGGCGCGGTCGTCGTGGTCGATCAGGTCGGACATCCGCTCGGTCGCCACCACCAGGACATGTTCGGCGCTGCCACCGCGGACCAGGTCGTGGGCGATGGCCAGGGCGTGGGTGAAGCCGGCGCAGGCCGCGGACAGGTCGAAGGCGGCGGCCTGCGCGGTGCCGATCCGGTGGGCGATGTCGGCGGCGAGGGCGGGCAGTTGGCGGAAGTGGGTGGAGGTGGCCACCAGCACGCAGCCGATCCTGTCCGCGGTGACTCCGGCGTGCGCGAGCGCCTTCTCCGCGGCCGCGGCGCCCATGAGGGCCACACTCTCCTGGTCGGTCGCCCAGCGCCGTTCGGCGATGCCGGAGCGTTCGCGGATCCACTCGTCGCTGGAGTCGATGCGGGCGGCGACTTCCTGGTTCGGCACCACGCGAGAGGGCCGGTAGCCGCCCACGCCGGTGATGCGGGCGTACGCCGCACCCGTGGCGGGCCGGAGCACGGAGGGTGCGGACACGATGGGTCCGGACACGATGGGTCTCCCTGGGACGGACGGTCGAGGACGGCCAAAGGGGAGGGCGGATGGTGACGGGCCCGCAGGGGGGATGTCTCCGGGCCCGTCACGGCGGAGGGGCGGCCTGATCAGTCCAGGCCGCGCAGGATGTGCTCCTCGGCCGCCTCGCCGTCCAGGCGCGCCAGGTGCAGCGGCATCGGCAGCGCCCAGCGGTCGGGGCGGGCGACGGTCAGGGGCACGGCCGCCGACGGCGCCCGGTCACCGGGCGGGGTGACGGGGGACGGCGCCGCGGCGGACGGTACGGCGACGGGCGGCATGGTCAGGACACCCCTGCCAGCGCGCGCTGCCGGGCCCGCTGGGACAGGCGCCCCAGGCGCAGGTCGGCGACGCCGGCGAACGCCGGGCGCAGCAGGGCGGCGAGGCTCCCCCGGTTGGTGAAGGAGTGCGTGACGTGGGTGCCGTCGCCGTGCGGCAGCAGGCGCCAGCTGTTGGTCTCGGCCAGGCCGGGGACCTCCCACCAGCCCTCGATGTGGTCGTCCCCGATGCTGCGGTACTCCCAGTGCCCGGTGAGACCGCCGCGGGCGGTGAGGGGGTAGCGCCGGCCGACGGTCGCGGCCTCAGGCCCCCCCACCGACAGGAAGGCGGGGTTCCACTCCGCCAGCGCGGTGGGTTCCAGGAGGATCTGCCGCACCGTCCGCAGGGGGGCGGGGATCAGGATGTGTGCGTCGGCGGTGTTCATCAGTACCTCATTCCTCCGTCGGAGCGGATGACCGTGGCATTGATGTAGTCGGCGGCCGGAGAGGCCAGGAAGGCGATCGTCTCGGCCGTCCGGGCGGCTTCGCCCAGTCCGAGCAGGGAGCGGTCGGTCATGCGCCGCCGCTGCGGGCCGGCCACGGCCGCGCCCAGGCCGGTGTCGAGGATGCCGGGAGCCAGGGTGGCGGTGCGGATGTTGTAGGAGGCGTACTCCTGCGAGACGGTCATGGCCAGGCCGTGCAGGCCGGCCTTGGAGGAGGCGTAGGCGGCCTGGCCCGCGTTGCCGGTCAGCGCGGTGATCGACGAGATGTAGATGATGCGGCCGTAGCGCGCCCGCATCATGGCCTTCACCGCGTACTTGGTGGTCAGGAAGGCGCCGCGCAGGTTGACCCGCTGCACCTCGTCCCAGTCCTCGATCGACATCCGCACCAGGGGCTGGTCACGGGTGATCGCGGCATTGTGGACGAGGACGTCGAGCCGGCCGAACCTGCGGGCCTCCGTGGCCAGCAGGGCGGCCGTCTCGTCGGTGGCCGCGTCCCCGGGGACGAGCCGGAGCCGGTCGCGGTACTTGTCCGTCAGGTGTTCCAGTTCCTGCGAGGGCGAGCGGTGGTTGGCGACGACCGCGGCTCCCTGCTCCAGGAGCGTCTGCGCGGTCAGCAGGCCGAGCCCCCGTCCCGCGCCGGTGAGAAGCACGACCCTGCCCGTCAGCGGGCTTGCCGGGGGCGGGGCTGTCGAAGCCGGAAGGGTCATGGCGTGGTCTCCCAGGTACGGGCCGCGGCCATCGCCGGGTCGGGCGGGCACAGCACGGCGGCAGGGTCGGCAGTGATGACGGGGCCGGCGGAACCGGCAGGGGTGGCGGGGAGGGCGGAGCCGGCGGAACCGGCAGGGGTGGCGGGGAGGGCGGAGCCGGTGAACAGGTGGTCGGTGACCGGTGCGAGACGGTCTTCGGCGAAGGGGCGGGGCCTGCGCAGACGGGCGAACCTGAGGTTCTCCGGGTGCTGGGGAGTGTCCTCGACGATCAGATGCGGCAGCAGCAGATCGGGCTTCTCGCGCAGCAGTCGCGTGCTGTTGCGCAGGAAGCGCAGGCCCCGTTCGCGCAGCGCGGCCGGCATCCAGTCCAGAACCGGCAGGTGCAGTTCGCTCACCACACCGTCGCTGGTCAGCGTGGCCCGGGCGGCCACATCCGGCGGAAGACGCTCGGCCTCCTCGGCGTACATCGGTACCGAGATGCGCTCCTGCTCGATCAGGACGAGCAGACAACCGCCGCTGTACAGGTGGTCCATGACCTCGGCCGCCTGCGCGGGGCTCGGCCACAGGGCCGTGGGGACGTAGTCGCCGGGTGCGGAGGTCCGCCAGGACAGGCGGCGGGGTCCGTCGAAGACCACCATCGTGTCGCCGCACCGCAGGAACGCTGATGTGCTCATGAATCTCTCACGCCCTCGGGGTCACAGGGCCGCCGACGCCGGCGAGCTGCTGGTAGTGGGCTTCGGCCCGGCGCCGTCGGTCCGCCGTTCTGGCGTCCGGGGCCGGCGCGGCGAGGATGCCTCGCAGGTACAGCGCCGCCTCGTCGTCGCGGCCCTCGGCGATCAGCGCCTCGGCGTACGCCATGGGGTAGCGGGTGTCGTGGGCGCCGAGGCGGGCCGCGTGCCGCAGGTGCTCCAGCGCTTGGGGACGGCGGCCGCCCAGGGCACGGGGCATCAGCAGGTGCCAGCGGCCCAGCAGGTAACGGGCCATCAGATGGTCGGGGTGGGTACGCAGTACCTCCTCGGCGGCGGGCCGCACGCCGCGCAGCACGGCGGGGCGCAGCGGTGCGGGGGCTTCCAGGGCGCGCAGGCCGGTGAGCCTGGCGGCCAGGACGCGTGCGTCGGCGCCGACAGAGGTACGGGGGTCGGTGAACCCGTCGGGATCGGTGACGCGGGCCAGGGCGAGCAGCAGGCGCGCCTGTCGCATGCGCCGCTGGGCGGGCAGATGGTCGGTGTGGCTGAGCATCGTCTCCACGACCGTCTCGGCCCGCTGGACGAGTTCGGCCGCCGCCTGCCGGGCCCGCTGCGGGCCGGGGGCGGTGCACGCGGTGTCCACCAGCGACTCCAGCGCGTCGCGCGCCGCTTCCACCAGTGCCGCGACCCGCCGGGGCCTGGGCAGTGCGGTGTCGTCGGGCAGCGCGGGGCCGAAGACGACCCGCACCCGGGCCGGACGGGGCAGCCACTCCCCCTTGGGCAGGACGTGCTGGGCTCCCCACATCGCCACGGGGATGACCGGCACGCCGGCCCGGACGGCGAAGCGGAAGGCACCGTCCTTGAAGGGCAGCAGCGGCCGGCCGGGCCCGCGGGTGCCCTCGGGGTAGACCACCAGGGCGCCGCGGTCGGCGAAGACGGCGTCCACCGCGGCCAGCAGTTCCTTGCCGGGCCGGTCGCGGTCCACCGGGATGCCTCCCATGCCCTCGGTCCACCGGCGGCGCACCGGATGGACGAAGGCCTCCGCCTTGGTGAGGTAGGACGTGGGGGTGTCCCTCAGGCCGTCGAGGACTGCGTCGAGGACGAGGTGGTCCGCGAAGCTGCTGTGGTTGGCCACCAGGACGAACGGCGAGTCGGCCGGCAGGTGCCGCACTCCTTCTACTCCGGCGAGGAACCGGTGCGTGACCGCGGGACGTGTCAGCGCGGTCGACGCACCGGCCATCCACCGGGGGATCCGGCTCACTGAACCCGCTCGCTGCGGGCGGCGGCGTACTCGCGCAGCTTCTCGATGCTGGTGAGCACCAGGCCCTCGCGCCGGGCGAACTCGGCCAGCTGGGGCAGGCGCGCCATCGTCCCGTCCTCACGGATGATCTCCACGATGACGCCGGCGGGTGCCAGCCCCGCGAAGCGGGCGAGGTCGACCGCCGCCTCGGTGTGGCCGGGCCGCTCCAGGACACCGCCAGGGCGGGCGATGAGGGGGAAGATGTGACCCGGCCGGCGCAGGTCCCCGCTGGAGCCCTTCAGGATCAGCTCGATCGTCTTGGCGCGGTCCGGGGCGGATATCCCGGTGGTCACCCCGTGCTCCGGACCGCCGTCGACGCTGACGGTGAACGCGGTGCCGTGGTGGTCCTGGTTGCGCTCGACCATCGGGGGCAGCTGAAGCTCGGCGGCGCGCTCCTCGGTCACCGAGACGCAGACCAGGCCCCTGCCGTGGGTGATCATGTAGTTGATGGCCGCGGCGTCGGCGTGCTCCGCCGCCACGATGAGGTCTCCTTCGTTCTCCCTGTCCTCGTCGTCCACCACGACGACGAGCTCACCCCGGGCGATGGCCGCCACGGCCGCCGCGGCGTCGTCGAGAACGATCGGGGAGTCGAGGGCGACGGGAGCGCCTTCCAGGATCTGCGCGGTCATCTTGCTTCCTTTGCTTGACGTGGGCTTGCGCTGGGGTCGTGCACCGGTCAAGAAGCGATGGAACGGACACCGACATCGATGTTCCGACATCGATGCTGTAACACCGATGCCTCATCATGCATGTCGCGGCATCGTTGTTGCAACAGCATTCGGGTGAGCTGATCAAAGTGACAATCACGGTTCCGGAACGGCCGGAAAAGGCTCATATCGATGACGTAGCATTGAATGACACGGCATGGATGCTGCATCATCGAGAAACGAACCCATCCGACCGTCGGACCCTCACCCCCGACCAGCCACCTCCGGAGCCGCCATGTCCCACCCCGCCGTCACCACGGACACACCCCCGAGCCGGGCGCCCGCCGCAGCCGACCCCCCGCAGGCCGACTCCGAACTGCGCTACCTGCTGCTGGCGGCCCAACGTGAGGGAGCCCGGCAGATGACGGGTCACCTCCGGCCCCTCAACCTGACGCCGGCCCAGGCGGAGATCCTCCTCGTGCTCGCCGAACGCGCCCCTCTCACGCTCGCCGAGGTGGGCCGCCTCATCGTCTGCGAGAGCGGCAGCCCGAGCCGCATCGTCGACACCCTCGCCAAGCGCGGTCTGGTCGACCGGGAGCCGGGACAGGTGGACCGCCGGGTCGTCTACCTCCGGCTGTCACCGCGCGGAGAGGAACTGCTCCCCTCGCTGCGCGTCATCGACGCCGAGACCGACGCCATGGTCACCGACTGCCTCAGCCCGGAGGAACAGGCGGTCATGACCCGCGGGCTGCGCCGCATGCTCGACGGCACACCCAGCGGCACCGCCCTGGCGGGACGCTTCGGACACAAGAGGTAACCGGCCGCTCGGCACCCGCCGGCGCTCCGCCGCCCCGTCGGTGGAGCGCCGGCGCGGCAGGCCTCGGGCGCATGAAAGCCCGTCCGCACGTCCGCGCGGGCCGGGGATCCGGGCGAGGCCTGCTCGGCGCGGGTGCGCTCGGCGAACCGGCGGCCTGCCGGCCGGGCGATGACGATGCGCCGGTGGTGTCTACCTGCGGTTCGTCCGCCGCCTGGACGGGACGACCTGCGGTGCCGGGACGGGACGACCCGGCGCTGCCAGGACGACCCGGCGGTGCCGGGACGGGACGAAGGCAGCCGCGGGCACGCCGGTGGACGAACATCCCGGCGGCTTCTCCCCGGTGGTGCTGTGAGTGCCGCCGGTCGGCCACCCGGACGCGCTGCGGGGCAGCGCGGGCCGCGCCCGCGGCGAAGAAGGGCGCGTGGTCGCGGCAGACGGTCCTGATGCCGCACCGCGCGGCGGGCCAGGCCGCCGAGACGCCGAGTACCACCAGCGGGCCACGCGGCAGCGCGCCGTAGCGCCGGCGCGGCGGGGGCTCCTTCGCACACGGGGACGGCTCATCGCCGACCGGTGTCACGCTTGCGCGGCGCCGAAGGATGGTGGGCCGCCGGGACGTGGGGGATGTCGTCCCGGCGGCCCAGGTGGGCGGGGCCCGTCCGTGGGCGGGTCCGCCCGGTCAGACGGCGCTGAGAACGACCGCCGAGTTGAAACCGCCCCGGCCGCGGGCCAGGACCAAAGCGTGGCGGACCGGCGTCTCGCGGGGCGCGGTGACGAGATCGACGGGGCAGTCCGCGGCCGGCTCGGTGGTCCCGATGGTCGGCGGAATCACCTGGTCGCGCAGGGACAGCAGGGCCGCGGCGACGTCAAGGGAGGCGCCGCCGGCCAGCAGCCGTCCGGTCATCGACTTCGGCGCGGTGACCGGCACGCCCCGAGGGCCGAACAGGCCGGCCAGCGCCTGCGCCTCGGCGCGGTCCGCGGCGCGCGCGCCGGCCGCGTCGGCGAACACCACGTCGATCTCCTCGGGCCGCACCCCGGCGTCGTCGAGGGCCAGCCGGGCGGCATCGCCCAGGCGCGGGGCGCCGGGGCCGTCGAAGGTGGCCGCGTACCCGGTGAACGCCCCGTACACGCGGGCGTCGCGCTCGCGGGCAGCGGCCTCGCTCTCCAGGACGAACAGGGCGCCGCCCTCGCCGACCACATGACCGCAGGCCGCGGCGTCGAACGGCAGGTAGGCGCGGGCGGGGTCGGCCACGCGGCTCAGCTCGCCGGCGGCGAGGTGGGCGGCCCAGCCCCACGGACACAGCGCCGAGTCGACGCCGCCGGTGACCATCAGCCGGGCGCCCTTGCGGATCTGGCGCCGGGCGTGGGCGACGGCGTCCAGTCCGCCGGCCTGCTCGGCGACGACGACCCCGCTGGAGCCGCGCAGCCCGTGCCGGATGGAGATCTGACCGGTGTTCACGGCGTAGAACCAGGCGAAGGACTGGTAGGCGCTGACGTGCTGTCCGCCCTTGGACCACAGGGCCTGCAACTCGCGCTGGCCGAACTCGAAACCGCCCGCGGAGGAGGCGGTGACCACCCCGGCACCGTACTCGGGCAGCGCTGCGGGGCCGGTGCCGCAGTCGTCGAGGGCCTCCTGGGCGGCGGCCAGCGACAGCCGGGTGACGCGGTCGGTCTGCGGCAGCAGCCGGCTGGGCAGGTGCTCGTCGTCGACGAAGCCGGGGACCTCCCCGGCGAGGCGCACCGGGTAGCGGGAGGCGTCGAAGCGGGTCACCGGGCGGATGCCGCTCTCGCCGCGCAGGGTCGCCGCCCACCAGGCCTCGGTGCCGAGCCCGTTGGGGGCGGCGACGCCGATGCCGGTGACGACGGAGCCGATGGCGGGCCGGACGCCCGCCCGGGCGGCGGGACGGTCCAGTGTGGCTGTGGTCATGCCGCCTCCTGAAGTCGCGGCCGGGTCAGGACGATGGCGCTCTGGAAGCCGCCGAAGCCGCTGCCGACGCTGAGCACGGTGTCGGTGCGCTGCTCGCGCGCGGTGAGCGGGGTGTAGTCGAGGTCGCAGGCCGGGTCGGCCTCGTGCAGGTTGGCCGTCGGCGGCACGGTGTTGTGTTCGATGGCCAGGGCGCTGGCGGCCACCTCCAGCGAGCCGATCGCGCCGAGCGAGTGGCCGATCATGGACTTGATGGAGCTGACGGGCACCCGGTAGGCGTGCTCGCCGAGGCTGCGCTTGAACGCGGCGGTCTCGTGCCGGTCGTTCTGCTTGGTGCCGGAGCCGTGGGCGTTGACGTAGTCGACGGCGGTGGCGTCCAGGCGGGCCTCGTCGAGCGCCGCGCGGATCGCCTCGGCCATCTCCACGCCGTCGGACTTCAGTCCGGTCATGTGGTACGCGTTGCTGCGCCCGGCGAACCCGGCGATCTCCGCGTAGACGTGGGCGCCGCGCCGCCGGGCGTGCTCGAACTCCTCCAGGATCAGCACGGCCGAACCCTCGCCGAGCACGAAGCCGTTGCGGGAGCGGTCGAAGGGGCGCGAGGCGGTCTCCGGCTCGTCGTTGCGCGGGCTGGTCGCCTTGATGGCGTCGAAGCAGGCCACCGTGATCGGGGAGATCGGCGCCTCGGTCGCACCGGTCACCATCACGTCGGCGCTGCCCTCGCGGATCAGGTCGACGGCGTGGCAGACGGAGTCGATGCCGGAGGTACAGCCGGTGGAGACCAGGGAGACCGGGCCCTGGGCGCCGACCGCGACGGCCACCTCGGCGGCCATGGAGCTGGGCACGAAGTAGTCGAAGAGGTGGGCGACCGCCCGGGTGTGGTCGACCTCCCAGGTGCTGCCGTTCTCGCTGACCACGCCGTACTCGTTGTCGAGGCCGGTGGTGCAGCCGACGGCGCTGCCGAGGGTGACACCGGTGCGCACCGGATCGAGGGCGCCGGCAAGTCCGCTGTCCTCGACCGCCTCCCGGGCGCTGACGAGGGCGAACTGGGCGGCGCGGTCGAGGCGGGCGGCGTCGGTGGCCCCGATTCCGTGGGCGACCGGGTCGAAGTCCGCCTCGGCGGCGATGCGCGAGCGGAACGTGCTCGCGTCGAACAGGGTGATGCCGCGCGTGGCGGTGCGGCCCGCGGTCAGCGTGTCCCAGAACGCGCGGGTGCCCACGCCGCCCGGGGCCACGACCCCGATACCGGTGATGACGACCCGCCTCATCGTTTGTCCCTCACAGTTGTCCTCCAGATATGAGCCCAGGTACGAGCCGGGTACGCCGCACCATGCGGCAGGCGCGCCCGATCAGTCGGGGTGCGTGCGGGCCGCGGACGAAGAAGTGGTCACCGGGGACGGTGCGCCGGACGAACCGAGCGGTGGTCCAGCGGGCCCAGCCGTCCAGCACCCTCGCGCCGACGGCGGGGTCGTCCTGGCCGCCGACGGCCAGGACGGGAACCGGGAGCGGGCCGTCCGGGTCGGCGAGCGCGTCGGCGCGCAGCGCGTCGGCGAGCCTGAGGTCGTCCCGCAGCACCGGCAGCACGCGGCGGTACCAGAGGCTGCCGGGGGCGGCGAGCGCACCGCCGGGCGCCGCGCCGAGGTCGGTCGCGAACCGCAGCAGCCGTTCGTCGGTCAGGTCGTCGTCGTGGCCGGGCGGCGCGGTCTGCGGTGGGGGGCTCGCACCGACGGCGAGGCAGGCGGGGGCGGGCAGCCCCCGGCTGATCAGAGCGTGGGCGAGGGTGTACGCGACGACGCCGCCCAGGCTGTGCCCGTACAGCACGTAAGGGCGGCCGTCGGCGACCTGGTCGGCCAGCGGCTCCAGGAGCGCGTCCAGGAGCCCCTCGCGCGAGGTCGTGCGGGGTTCGCGGCGCCGGGCGCCGCGTCCGGGCAGCACCATGGGCACGGTGCTCACCCCGGGGCCGGTGTCGGTGCGCCAGTGCGCGAAGCCGGACACGCCCGCGCCGGCGTGCGCGAAGCAGTAGAGCGTGACCGGCGAGCCATCCCGCATGGTGTGTCGCACCTCCTCGGCCGCCGTGGGTAAGAGCGCATCGGCTGCTCCCGAGCCTCGCCGACGTGCCTGGAGGAAGACTCGAATCAGCCATGTGCGCGAACGCCGCGGTGGTGGCGGGTGGTTGCCGGCGGGCACGGTCGTGCGCCGGCGGCCGGGTGGGCGTCGGTCTCACACCGCGCACGTCGTGGTGTGGACGGGTGTCCTCACCGGCGCCGTCGTGCCCGCCGGTGTCGCGGCCGCCGGTGTCGTGCCCCCGGACGTTGCGGCCACCGGTGCCGCGGTCACCGGTGAAGCCGGTGTCGCGGCAGCCGGTCTCGTGCCCGCCGATGTCCCGGCCGCAGGCGTCGCGACCGCAGGCGTTCTGCCCGCCGATGTCGTGGCCGCAGGTGTCCCTGCCGCCGACGTCGCGCCCGCCGACGCCGTGCCCGCGGGTGTCCCTGCCGCCGACGTCGTACCCGCCGACGCCGTGCCCGCGGGTGTCCCTGCCGCCGAGGTCGCGGCGAGCGCGCGGGCCGCCAATGCCGGTGCGGCGCCCACGTAGGCGGTGGGGTCGAGCAGGTGCTCCAGCTCTTCGACGCTGTGGTGCGCGGTCACTTCGGGCAGGGTGCTCAGCACCTCCAGCAGGGGGACCCGACGGAGGTCGGCGGTGTGCGAGGCCCGGGCCAGCAGGTCCTTCGCGCGCGCTCCGCCGATCTTCGGGGCGAGCAGGGCGGCCAGGCGTTCGCTGACCACCTGGCTGCCGGTCAGGCCGAGGTTGTGGCGCATGCGGGCCGGGTCGGGCGTGAGGCCCTCGGCCAGCTCGGCGGCCGTGACGGCGGCTCCGCCCGCCAGGCGGAGCGCCTCGCGCAGCAGCAGCCACTCGGCGTGCCACACCCCGGCCGAGCGTTCGTCCTCGGTCACCAGGCACTGCGTCAGGCCCGCGGTCAGCAGCGGCACCTGGAGGGCGGCGCTGCGGATCAGTGTGGACAGCACGGGGTTGCGCTTGTGCGGCATGGCGGAGGAACCGCCCCGCCCCGTGACGGCGGGTTCGGCGACCTCCGCGATCTCCGTACGGACCAGCACCTGTACGTCGGCGGCGAGTTTGCCGAGGGCGCCGGTGGTGAAGGCGAGCGCCGAGGCGGTGTCCGCGACCGGTGTGCGCAGCGCGTGCCAGGGCAGGACGGGGCGGGCCAGTCCGGTCTCGGCGGCGAACGCGTCCACGAGCCGTTCCTGGTACTCCTCGGGGGTCGTCGCGTCGGCCTGGAGGCCGGCGAACTCCAGGTATCCGGCGAGCGTGCCCGCGGCCCCGCCGAGGGAGACCGGCAGAGCGCCGCGGGCGGCCTCGATCCGGTCGGCGGCGTCCAGGACCAGCCGGTGCCAGCCCGCCGCCTTGAGCCCGAACGTGGTGGGGACTGCGTGCAGGGCGAGGGTGCGGCCGGCCATGACGGTCTCGCGGTGCCCTCCGGCCAGCGCGGCCAGCGCGGCGGCCGTCCGGTCCAGGTCGCCGAGGATCAGGTCCAGCGCCCGCCGGCACATCATCATCATGCCGGTGTCCAGCACGTCCTGGCTGGTGGAGCCGCGGTGCACGTACTCGGCGGCCCGCGGGTCGTCGTGGGCCACCGCCTCGGTCAGGGCGCGCACCAGCCCCACGACCGGGTTGGCGGTCTCGCGGGCCCGCAGCGCCAGCGCGCGCGGGTCGAACCGCTCGGCGCGGGCGGCGCGGGTGATGGCGCGGGCGGCACCGACCGGGACGGTGCCCAGTGCGGCCTGGGCCCGCGCGAGTGCCGCCTCGGCGTCCAGCAGCGACTGTAGCCAGGCCGTCTCGCTGACCGCTTCCTCCACCGGCGTCCCGGCCCGTACGGGGGAGAACAGTCCGGCGTCCGGGCCGCCGTCGAAGGCCGTCGTCGGGTGGATCATGGCGTCATCTCCAGCAGGTCGGCGGGGAGGCCCGGAAGGGGGACGGTGAGGCGCGCGGGACCGAGGCCGAGCACCGCGCGGGCGATGGCGTCGGAGTCGCCGAGGATCACGGAGTCGACCCCCGGCCGGATGCCGGCCGCCGTCACCCAGTGCACGGACTCGGTCGGGACGCCGTAGGCGAAGCGGCGCGGATGCGCCCGGCCGTGGGCGTCGACGGTGTGGTACGGCCGCTCGGAGACGGCGAGGCCACCCGACTCGTAGGCGGTTCCGCGGGTGGTCTCCATCCGGTAGGGCGCCGCCTGGCCGGTGGTGAGCAGGTACCGCAGCAGAGGGTCCGCGGTGCGGTGCAGGTCGGGTTCCGGCAGCCGTGCCTCGAGCAGCACCGGCGCGTGGACGGGCGCCGCGTCCACCCCGTCGGCCGTGGCCACGAACGCCGCCCGGTCGCCGTCCGTGCTGAGCGTGATCCGGGTGCCGGGCCCCAGCGGACGGACGACGTCGGCCTCGATCAGCGCGCGCAGCTCCTCGATGCGGGAGACGGGCGGACCGATCGACAGGAACGCGTTGAGCGGGGTGTACCAGGCCGTCAGCTCGTCCCGGTAGGAGTCGCCGTCCAGGCCGCCGTGGTCGACCGCGAGGCGTATCTCGTTGCGCAGGTCGCGCAGGACGTCGAGGGCCGCCTTGAGCGGTCCGTTGACGTTTCCGGCCCGGGCCTGCCGGATGTCCTCGTCCAGGTGACCGAGCAGCCAGCGCCGGAAACCCGCGCGGCTGGGGAAGCGCCGTCCGGCGGTGGGGCGCTGGATCAGGTCCCAGTCCCACCGCCTGGCGTGGTCGATGCCGTAGGAGTCGATGAGGCGTTCACGGGCCGGTGCCGCGCCGGCGCCGAGGAAGGCGGGCACGAACGCCGACGCCTCCCGGACGCGGCCCTCGGCGCGCAGCAGCGTCTCGTAGTAGACGCTCTCCACCTCCAGGGAGATCAGCGGCCACAGGTCGGTGCGGAAACGGACCGGTTCGCCGTCCGCGCGGCGGCGCCGCAGCGCGTCGATGGCGTCGGGGGTGAGCACCCGCGGCCGGTGCCGCCCGTCGGGGCCCTTCTCGTTCTCGCCGCGCGCGTGATGGGGGACACCGCGGCGGGAGCCGGCGTAGATCCGCGGTTCCCGGCCGGACGGGAGGTAGACCAGCCGTCCCGAGCGACGGACGAACCTGCCGCCCCGGCCGAGGGTGAGCAGCGCCATGCCGTCGAAGAAGTTCAGCCCCAGCCCGCGCATCAGGACGGCCTGCCCCGACGGGACGGTGGAGAGGTCCAGGTCGGCCGGGTTGGCCGGCCCGATGTACGTCAGTCCGTGCCGCGCGGCCGTCCGGGACCAGGCGGACTCCTCGGCCGAGGGGCGCCGCGGCAGGTGGCCCTGGGCGAGGATCACGGCGTCCAGGCCGCGCAGGCGGGTGCCGTCGGCGAGGGTGAGGACCTGCGGGCCGCCCGGCGTGTCCGCCTGGTCCCGCAACGCCACGGCGTGGGTGCGGTGTTCGACGACACGGCAGTTGGCGGGCGCCCGGCGCACGATGCGCCGGTAGCAGTCCTCCAGATAGCTGCCGTAGAAGGCGCGGGTCGGGTAGGCGTCCGGGTGCAGCGCCGCCGCCTCGGTGTACGTGGCGTCGCCGAACTGGTCCGCGGGCGAGGCCAGGACGACGGAGCGGGCCCACTCGTGCAGGTCGGGCCCCGGTTCCACCGGTCCCTGCATCGCCACCGTGTCGTCGGTGAACACCGTCACCTGGGAGGCGACGGTGTTCATCAGGAGCAGCCGCGACTGGTCCGTGCGCCAGACGCGTCCGGCGCCGGGCCGGCAGGGGTCCACGAGATGGATCGTCACCCGGCGCGGCGACCGGGCGGCCCGTTCGTTGGCACAGATCCGCTCCAGCACCGACAGGCCGCGGGGTCCGGCCCCCACGACGCAGACGCTGAGGTGTCCGGCGCTCACGACGTTCCCCCGGCGCCGTCGGGGGCGGGCGGGCGGCCCGGGTACGTCCGGTCGGCCGGACGGCGCCGGGCGGCGAGGTGGCCGCCGGGCCCGTCGCAGGTGCCGGGCGGGGTGTCGCGCCGGTGGCGAGTGGTCATGGCCGGTGCTCTCCTCACGTCGGTCCGCCGGTGGCGGTCGCCGCGGCCGCGTGGGCCATCCCTACCGGCGGCTCGTCGGCGATCGCGGCCAGCGCGTCGGACACGGTCGCCGAACCGCCCGCCAGGCCGGGCAGTTCGCGCAGCAGCCGGGCGCACTGGCGGACGAGTCGCGCAGCGTCGTCGTCGGCGAGCCGGGCGCGGTCGTGGACGGCGGCCAGCACGAGACCGCCGTCGGCGTCCCGGTGGGCCGACAGGGTGACGGGGAACAGGGTGTGTGTACCGGCCGCGCGGGGCGGTTGGACGCTGATGCCCTGGGCGGCGAGCGCGGAGCGCAGGCTGCCGGAGCCGCGCCGCTGGTGCTCGAAGACGACGAGGCTCTCCACGAGTCCGTCGTCCGCGTGGCGCCCGCTCCACTCGTGGATCTGGCCCAGTGACACCCATTCGTAGGCGGCCAGCTCCAGCGCCTGGTCACGCAGTTGGGCCAGCAGCCGGGCCATGGGCGCCGCGGGGTCGACCCGGACGGTCATGGGCAGGGAGTTCGTCAGCAGACCGGGCAGCCGCTCGACGGAGTCCAGGGCGACGCCGCGACCGCAGACGCTGACGCCGAAGCCCACCAGGGCGGGGCCCGGCGTGGCGCCCGCCCGGTACAGCAGCAGCGCCCACACCGCCTGAAGCGCGCCGGCCTCGGTGGCCGCACAGGACGCCGCCCAGGCGCGCAGCCGGCCCGCCGGTCCGGCGCCGAGCCGGACCTCGGCCCGTCCGGACCCGGTCAGGCCGGTCGCCGGGCCCGCGACCGCGGGCAGCACCAGGGTGGTGGGGCCGGGGGCCGCCGTGGACCAGAAGTCACGGGCGGGCGCGGTGTCCTGACCGGCGAGCCAGCGGGCGTAGTCCCGGCAGTCGGGGCGCCGTTCGCCGCCCGGCAGGCGGCCCCCGGCGAGGTAGGCGCGGTAGAACTCCTCGAGCAGGACGGACACGCTCCAGTTGTCCAGCACGACGGTGTGGAAGGTGAGCAGGATCCTCACGGACGGCGGGCCGCCGTCGACGGAGGCCGGTTCGTCGACGAGGTTGAGCCGCAGCAGGCCCGGGGAGCGCAGGTCGAAGCCGCGCAGCCGGTCGCGTTCCCTCAGCTCCTCGAAGTCCACGGAGCCGGCCGGGTGGCGGACCACCTCGGCGCGGGCGTGCTCGTGCAGTACCAGGCGTGGCTCGGTGTCCCGGTCGAAGGCGGCGCGCAGGACGGTCTCGTGGTCGAACACCGACTGCCAGGCAGCGGTGAACCGGCCGGTGTCCAGCGGGCCGCGCCAGCGCCAGTGCAGTTGCTCCACGTAGCGGCCGGTGCGGCGGTGGGCGAGCGCGTCCGGGAGCAGGGCGCGCTGCTGGGGGGTGACCGGCACGGCCGCCGCGGGGCCGTCCACCGGGTGACCGTCGGTGTCGCACCGCGGGCCCCGCTGGGCGTCCTCCAGTGAGGGGGCGGCCGAGGTGGCGTCCGGTTCCCGCGCGGTGAGCGCCGCCAGCGCGCGCCGGTCGGTCCTGCCGTCGGGCAGCAGGGGGATGTGCGGCACCCGGTGGAGACGGGCCGGGACCAGATGGGACGGCAGCCGTGACCGGAGGGCGGCGCGCAGTTCGGCGGGCGGCGTGCGCGTCACCACGTGGGCGACGATCCGCAGGCTGCCCGGAGCCTGCCGGGCCGCGTGGACGGCTGCGTCCCGCACACCGGGCAGCGACACGAGGGCGGCACGCACCTCGCCGAGTTCGACCCGGTCGCTCATGTGGTCTCCCTGTGTTCGGCGGCAGGACGGGACGGGCCCGGTCCACTGTCGCCGCGTGCGCTGCCAGAAGCCTGACGCACCGCTGACGGCCGCCGTCGGGTCCGGTCTCGCCACGGTCATCACAGGGCCCAGGAGTCGAATCCGGCTGTGGCCCCGCTCGTGGGCCGCTGGTGCGCGGGAGGAGGGGGCGGCGCACGGCGGGGCGGGGCCCTCGGTCCGACCGTGCGCGACGACCGGGCACAGGGGCCTTGCGACCGTTCCTCGACCCGTGGTCCAGCGAGGCGCTCGAAGATGCCGCCAGGTGGGGAGGTGAGGGCACCTCCGTTCGGCGTGAGGAGTGCGTATGCGCAAGGTCGTTTCCCGTGACGGCACCACGATCGCCTATGAGAAGGCGGGTGACGGCCCGCCGATCGTGCTCCTCAACGGATCGTTCCGCGACCACACCATCTTCGACGCGCTCGTGCCCGAGCTGGCGCCGCACTGCACCACCTACGTCTACGACCGCCGGGGACGCGGCGAGAGCGGAGACTCCCCGCAGTACGCCGTCGCCCGCGAGATCGAGGACCTCGAGGCGGTGATCGAGGAGGCCGGCGGGTCGGCGGTGGTGTTCGCCGGATCGTCGGGGGCCAACCTCGCGATCGAGGCGGCACTCGCCGGCGCCCCGATCACCAGGCTCGCGCTGCACGAACCGTTCTACCGGGTCGACGGGTTCCCCAAGCCCCCGTGGAACGTCGCCAAGACGCTGCGGGTCCTCATGGAGGAGGACCGGCGTCAGGAAGCGGTCGAATACTTCCTCGGGAGCTTCCTCGGGCTGACCCCCGACACGGTCGCGCAGTGGCGCAAGGGGCCGATCTGGGCGGTGAACGAGGCGAACGCCCACACCCTCGCCTACGACGTGGCGATCTGCGGCGACTACAGCGTCCCGGCCGGCCGGCTCGCCGACTACCGGACACAGACGCTGGTCCTCAACAGCACCGGCACCAGCGACTGGCTGCGGGCGGCGGCCCAGGCGACCGCGGCGGCCCTGCCCAACGGCCGGTCGCTGGAACTGCCCGGTTCCTGGCACCGGATCGACATGGACGTACTCGGCCGGACCCTGGCCGAGTTCGCCACCGCCTGACACCTCCCGCTCCGGCACGTCACCTCACGTTCAGGAGAACATCACCGTGACCACAGCTCACACCCTGGCCGCCGGGGCCGCAGCGCAGGCAGCCACCACCGCCGCCACCCGTGAACGCGGCGCCACCGTGTGGCTGACCGGGCTGCCGAGCGCGGGCAAGACCACCCTGGCCCGCGCCGTCGCCGAGCGGCTGGCCGCCACCGGCCGCCGAGCCGAGGTGCTCGACGGTGACGAGATCCGCCGATTCCTGTCCCAGGAGCTGGGGTTCACCCGTGCGGACCGCCACACCAACGTGACCCGGATCGGTTTCCTGGCGCAGACGCTCGCCTCCCACGGCGTGCTGGTGCTGGCCCCGGTCATCGCGCCGTACGCCGCCTCCCGTGCCGCGGTCCGGGAGCGGCATGCCGCGGGCGGCACGGCGTACCTGGAGGTGCATGTGGCCACTCCGGTGGAGGTGTGCTCCGAGCGCGATGTGAAGGGCCTGTACGCCAAGCAGGCGGCGGGCGAGCT
>NZ_JBVIQK010000022.1:0-103012 GCF_055577115.1 Streptomyces sp. NPDC033216
TGGCTGGGTTGGGGGGGGGGGGGGGGGGGGGGGGGGGGGGGGGGGGGGGGGGGGGGGGGGGTTGCCCTTCCCCCCCCCCCCCCCCCCCCGACCCGTCAGGCGACGAACGTGCGCGGACCCTCACCGCCCACGGTCCCCCCGCTCTCCACGACCCGGGCGGCCGCGGCCAGCCGCGCCGCCGCCTCGTCCGCCACCGCGCCCCCCACGGTGAACGGCAGCCGCACATATCCCTCGAAGGCGCCGTCCACCCCGAACCGCGGCCCGGACGGCACCCGCACCCCGACCCGCTCCCCGGCCTCGGCCAGCCGCGACCCGGAGAGCCCGCCGGCCCGCACCCACAGGGTCAGGCCGCCCCTGGGCACCGCGAACTCCCACTCCGGCAGCTCCCGCCGCACCGCCGCGACCAGCGCGTCCCGGTTGCCCCTGGCCTGTTCGCGCCGCAGTTCCACGGCCTGCTCCCAGCCGCCGGTGCTGAACAGCCAGTTCACGGCCAGTTGCTCCAGGACCGGAGTCCCGAGGTCGGCGTAGGCGCGGGCCGCGACCAGGCTGCGGACGACATCGGGGGCGGCCCGGACCCATCCGATGCGCATGCCCGCCCAGAAGGCCTTGCTCGCCGAGCCCACGGTGATCACCGTCGCCCCGGCCGGGTCGAAGCTGCACACCGGACGGGGCATCTCGACATCGTCGTCGAGCCACAGCTCGGTCATCGTCTCGTCGGCGACCAGCACGGTCCCGGCCGACCGGGCAGCCTCGACGAGCCGGCGCCGCTGGTCCTCGTCCGCGAGCGCGCCCGTCGGGTTGTGGAAGTCGGCGACCACATAGGCGATGCGCGGCGCGGCCTCGCGCAGGACCTGCCGCCAGCGGTCCATGTCCCACCCGGCGAGCCCTTCGGCCATCGCCACGGGCACCAGCCGGGCGCCCGCCTCCCGCATGAGCTGGAGGATGTTGGCGTACGAGGGCGATTCGACGGCGATGCGCTCGCCGCGGCCCGCGAAGAGGTGGCAGATCGCGTCGATGGCGCCCATCGCGCCCGTGGTCACCATGATCTGCTCGGGCATCGTCGGGATCCCGCGCCGGGTGTACCGCTCGGCGATCATCGCGCGCAGGGCCGGCAGCCCCGCCGGGTAGTCACCGTGCGTGTGGGCGTACGGGGGCAGTTCCTCCAGCGCGCCCTGCACCGCTCGTGTCAGCCACGGTTCGGGGGCCGGGAGGGCGGCACAGCCCAGGTCGATCATGGAGCCGAGGGCCTCGGGCGGCAGGGGTTCGAGGCCACGCGCGGGCACCGGGTTGCCCGCGGGGACGGACGTCCAGCTGCCCGCGCCGCGCCGGGACTCCAGGAAGCCCTCCGCGCGCAGCGCCTCGTAGGCGGCGGCGACGGTCGTACGGCTCACGGACAGGGCGAGGGCCAGTTCACGTTCGGCGGGCAGGCGCGCGGCGACCGGGACCCGCCCTTCCAGGACGAGCAGCCGGACACCGTCCGCGAGCGCGCGGTAGGCGGGCGGGCGGCGCGTCCCGGCGCCGGCCGGCCGGTCCTGCTGGGACGTGAGCAGCCGCGCTAGCTGCGCGGCCCCCACCGCGGAGGTCCACTGCGCCATGGATATCAGTCCACCTTCCCGGAATTGGCCATGGATGACCCGTCCTTCCACGCCACAGAGTGACACGCGCCAGTCCACTACCACCAGCAGGGGTCCACTTGTCCGAGTCTCCTCCGCCGACCGTCCCGCCGAAGGGCGGCCTCCCCCGCCGCCTCACCCAGCTCTACGTCGGCCTCGCGCTCTACGGCGCCAGCTCCGCCCTGCTCGTGCGCGCGGGCCTCGGTCTGGAACCCTGGAACGTGCTCCACCAGGGACTCGCAGAACGGAGCGGCCTGTCCATCGGCGTCGTGTCGATCGTCGTGGGCGCCGCCGTACTGCTGCTGTGGATCCCGCTGCGCCAGCGCCCGGGTCTCGGCACCGTCTCCAACGTCTTCGTGGTCGGTCTCGCCATGGACGGCACGCTCGCACTGGTTCCCGAGGCGCACGGCCTGGCCGTGCGGGTGCCGCTGCTGGTGGCGGGCATCGTCCTCAACGGCGTGGCCACCGGCCTCTACATCGCGGCGTCCTTCGGGCCGGGACCGCGCGACGGCCTGATGACGGGACTGCACCGGCGCACCGGCCGGTCGATCCGGGCGATGCGGACGGCCGTCGAGATCGCGGTGGTGGCGACCGGCTTCGCCCTCGGGGGCACGATCGGCGTCGGCACCCTGCTGTACGCGCTGTCGATCGGGCCGCTCGCCCAGATCTTCCTGCGGGTGTTCGCCGTGCCCCCGGCATCCGGCGGCAGCACGGCCGTTGCCACCGGGTCACCGCAGGGGGCCATACTGCGTCCGTGAGCACCCCCATACGCCACCCGTACCTCGACCATCCGGGCCCCCTGGCGTTCGCGCACCGGGGCGGTGCCGCCGGCGGTCTGGAGAACACCGTGGCGCAGTTCCGGCGCGCGGTCGAGGCGGGCTACCGCTACATCGAGACCGACGTGCACACCACGAGGGACGGCAAGCTCGTCGCCTTCCACGACGCGACGCTGGACCGGCTGACCGACGGCGCGGGCCGCATCGCCAACCTGCCGTGGAAGGACGTACGGCACGCGCGCGTGGGAGGCAGGGAGCCGGTCCCGCTGTTCGAGGAGCTGCTGGAGACCTTCCCCGAGGTCCGCTGGAACGTCGACCTCAAGGCCGAACCGGCGCTCCACCCGCTCCTCAACCTCATCGGGCGCACCGACGCCTGGGACCGCGTCTGCGTCGGCTCGTTCTCCGAGGCCCGCGTCGTGCGTGCCCAGCGGCTGGCCGGCCCCCGCCTGGCCACGTCGTACGGGACCCGTGGGGTGCTCAACCTGCGGCTGCGGTCCTGGGGCGTGCCCGCGGCGCTGCGCCGCTCGGCCGTCGCCGCCCAGGTGCCGGAGGCACAGTCGGGCATCCAGGTCGTCGACCGCCGTTTCGTGCGTTCGGCCCACGCGCGCGGGCTCCAGGTGCATGTGTGGACGATCAACGACGCGGATCGGATGCACCGGCTCCTGGACCTGGGGGTGGATGGCATCATGACCGATCACATCGACACGTTGCGCACGGTCATGGAGGACCGGGGCGTCTGGGTCTGACCCCACCCCCCTCCCCCCTCCACGGCCCGCGCGCGGCACCTTGGGCGGGGAAGCGAGGGCGCGGGTGGGCACCGACACCGTGCGGAGGGAGGCGTTCGACGACGCCGCCGGGCGGCGGCGCGAACAGCGCGGCTGGTACTTCTACGACTGGGCGTGCTCCGTCTACTCGACGAGCGTGCTCACCGTGTTCCTCGGCCCGTATCTGACGTCGGTCGCCAAGGAGGCCGCCGATCCGGACGGCTATGTGCATCCCCTGGGCATCCCGGTCCGCGCGGGCTCGTTCTTCGCGTACTCGGTGTCCCTGTCGGTGATCGCGGCCGTCCTGGTCATGCCCCTGGTGGGCGCGGCCGCCGACCGCACGGGCCGCAGGAAACCGTTCCTCGGGGCCGCCGCCTACACCGGGGCGGCGGCCACGACGGGCATGTTCTTCCTGTCGGGCGACCGCTATCTGCTGGGTGGCGTGCTGCTGGTGGTCGCCAACGCGGCCCAGTCCGTCGCGATGATGCTCTACAACTCGTACCTGCCGCAGATCGCCCCGCCCGGAGAGCGCGACGCGGTGTCCTCACGCGGCTGGGCCTTCGGGTACGCGGCGGGCTCCCTGGTCCTGGTCGTCGACCTGGTCCTGTACCTGGCCCACGACTCCTTCGGCGTCTCGGAATCCACGGCCGTACGGATCTGCCTGGCCTCGGCGGGCCTGTGGTGGGGCGGCTTCACTCTGATACCGCTGCTCCGGCTGCGCGACCGCCCGACGACGCTCTCCTCCGCGCGCGAGGCGACCGCACCGGGCCTGCGCCAACTCGTGGCGACCTACCGGGACATGCGCCGCCACCCCTTGACTCTCGCCTTCCTGTTGGCCTACCTCATCTACAACGACGGCATCCAGACGGTGATCTCCCAGGCCTCGGTCTACGGCTCCGAGGAACTCGGCCTCGGCCAGTCCACCCTCATCGCCGCCGTCCTCCTGGTCCAGGTCCTGGCGGTCGCGGGCGCCCTGACGATGGGCCGGCTGGCCCGGAGGTACGGCGCGAAGCGCACGATCCTCGGCTCACTGGTGGCCTGGACGTTCACCCTGGTCGTCGGCTACTTCCTGCCGGCCGGGGCGCCGCTGGGCTTCTTCCTGCTGGCGGCCGCGATCGGCCTGGTCCTCGGCGGCAGCCAGGCCCTGTCCCGGTCCCTCTTCTCTCACCTGGTCCCGCCCGGCAGGGAGGCGGAGTACTTCTCCGCGTACGAGGTGAGCGACCGCGGGATGAGCTGGCTCGGCCCGCTGTTGTTCGGGATCACCTATCAGGTGACCGGAAGCTACCGGGACGCGATCATCTCGCTGGTGCTCTTCTTCGTCCTCGGTTTCCTGCTGCTGGCACGGGTGCCGGTGCGGCGGGCTGTCAGCGACGCGGGCAATCCGGTACCCGAAAGGATTTAGCACTCAAGGCCAAAGGGCGGTAGTGTACGCGTTTGGCCTGCCAGGCGTACCGTTACTGCGTGTCAAGGATGCCGAGACGCTGGGTGACATCTCCTTTCAGATGTGACAAACCGGGCGCCGGTGGGTACTGCATTGGTTGACAAGGCTGCGGCTACGACGGCGACGCACGACCCGGAACGGAACTCCGACCGGGAATCTTTACCGCCGACCGGACGTTGACCGGATGACGACGACAGCGACACCTGTCCTGTGGGCGACAAGCCCGGGAGGCACGATTCATGAGTGAGCGAGCTCTTCGCGGCACGCGCCTCGTGGTGACCAGCTACGAGACGGACCGCGGCATCGACTTGGCCCCGCGCCAAGCCGTGGAGTACGCATGCGAGAAGGGGCATCGCTTCGAGATGCCCTTCTCGGTGGAGGCGGAGATCCCGCCGGAGTGGGAGTGCAAGGTCTGCGGAGCGCCTGCGCTCCTCGTGGACGGCGACGGCCCTGAGGAGAAGAAGGCCAAGCCCGCGCGTACGCACTGGGACATGCTGATGGAGCGGCGGACCCGCGAGGAACTGGAAGAGGTCCTCGAGGAACGGCTGGCCGTTCTGCGTTCCGGAGCGATGAACCTCGCGGTACATCCTCGGGACAGCCGCAAGTCCGCGTAGTTCTGCGGAGCTGGGGCTGGTTTACAGCGCACGACACATGACCGCGGGCGCCGTACGTGAAGTCGCGTACGGCGCCCGCGGTCTTGCTGTGTCCGGGGTCATACCCTCGGACGACGGCTGACGCTCACCGAGTCAGCGGGGGACGCGGATCCTGTGGGGCCTCACCGCTCTCGTCCTCACGGATGATCACCTCGCCCTGGACCACCTTTCCGTCCGGGCGGTGCATGCGGGCCTGCTGGAAGGCGTTGCCGAGGGTGCCGGGGGTGGCGGCGCGCAGCTTTCGGTCGACCGTGCGTTCCGTCAAACGGCCGACGGCTTTCTGGACGGGCGGAAGGAGCAGGAGCAGGCCCAGCGCGTCGGAGGCCAGGCCGGGGATCATCAGGAGGAGGCCGCCGAGCATCATCAGGCCGTTGCCGCCCGAGGACGGGGGCGTACCGCGCTGGAGTGCCTCGTTGAGGTTACGGAAGGCGCGTCGGCCCGCCCGCTTGATCACCACCGAGCCGAGCAGGAAACCGGCGAGCAGCAGCAGGAAGACCGTGAAGCCGCCGGCGGCGCCCGCGACCACGGTCAGCAGCCAGATCTCCAGCACCAGCCACCCGACGAATCCCAGCGCCAGGAACGTCCGCAGACGGGAGCGCCGCGGCCGGGTGTCGAAGTGCGTGGGAGTCTGAGCGCCAGTCGTCATGCCCCCAGTGTGCCCGGCCCCGGCTCAGAGCGGCATAAGGGCTGATCAGCCGTTCCGGCGCGGTTCCCGTCGGGAACGCAGGGCGTGTCTCGGAAGCCCCGTCCGCCGCGCGACGCCTGTCACGCACTCCCGAGGGGCACCCTCAGTCGGCTTGCCGCGATCGTCCCGATACACCCGGTGTCGGGCGGCCCTCCGCCTGGCGATCAGACGCACCGGACCCGCCGCCGAGCCCGCCGGGGGTCCACCCGCCGGGCCCGCCCGCCCTGCGGGGGGGACGACGCCGCTTTCGAAACGCGCCCCACGGACTACGACGGCTGCTGCGGCGACGGGGAGGACTGCGAGGGGGAGGGCTGTGAAGGGGACGGCTGCCGCTCCGGCCCACCCGTCCGGCCCGCGATCTTGCCGACGCGTTCTCCCACGCCCCAGGCGGTGACCCGCCACAGCGCCTCCACGAGGATGTCGCGGCTCATCTTGGAGTCGCCCAGCTCGCGCTCGACGAAGGTGATGGGGACCTCGACGACGTGGTAGCCGGCCTTGACCGCCCGGCGGGCGAGGTCGACCTGGAAGCAGTACCCCTGGGAGGCGACCTCCTCGAGGCCGAGGCCTTCGAGGGTCTCCCGCCGGAAGGCGCGGTAGCCGCCGGTGATGTCGCGCAGCGGGAGGTCCAGCGCCAGGCGCGAGTAGAGACTGCCGCCGCGGGAGATGATCTCGCGGGATCGGGGCCAGTTCACGACCCGGCCGCCCGGGACCCAGCGGGAGCCGAGCACGAGGTCGGCGCCCTTCAGCGCGGTGAGCAGGCGGGGCAGTTCCTCCGGCTGGTGGGAGCCGTCGGCGTCCATCTCGACCAGGACGCCGTAGCCGTGCTCCAGTCCCCAGCGGAAGCCCGCGAGGTAGGCGGCGCCGAGGCCCTCCTTGCCCTTGCGGTGCAGCACCTGGACGTGGTCGTCCGTGGCGGCCAGTTCGTCGGCGAGTTTGCCGGTGCCGTCGGGGCTGTTGTCGTCGGCCACCAGGACGTGCGCGTCCGGAACGGCCTCGCGCACCCGGCCGACGATGCTCTTGATGTTCTCCGCCTCGTTGAAAGTCGGAATGATCACCAACGCCGTGCCGAGCGGACCGAACTTCCTCCCCCGGTCCTGTGCCGCGCGGTTCGCGTCGCCGTCGTTCACTGCTGCCCCTTCGTGTCCGTACGCAGGGGTCCACCATAGTGGCCGCCGCCTGCGGTGACGTGACAGGACGTTCGTATGGTGGTGTCGTTTCCACAGGACCGGGGTAAGAATGCGCTTTTTGGCTTGTATGGCCTGGGCCTACCACCCAGGAAACGCCCCCACGGTCCGGCGGATGGGGGCCCGGCGCCCTTCGGGCCGACCTGGGACCCGCCGGCTGCGGATCGACCTGAAGCCGTTGTCTACTGAGCGTCCGGGCCCCACCCGGGTCACACCTCCCCGACCGGCCGGAACGTTCCCTCGCTCTGGTGGGGCGCTGAGCCTGGCTCCCAGTGGCGGTGCGCCGGTGCGGCACACCGTCCTGACCCAGCGGCTCACCGGCGAGTGCGCGGACGTTCCCCGGTGGGGCGTCCGGTGGTGGACTCGGCCGAACCTACCGGCCCCCCGCGGTCGGCTGTCAACAGCCGTTCGACCTGCGACTTTCTGAGTAACGTGCTGGTCAGCGGGCGGGCCAAGGCTCTCGCTGGACGCCGCGCGGACGGGTGATCTTCCGCGCCGCGCCCCGGCGAGATCACTCGCCCGGCCGCGCGAACACGGTCCGTCCGCCGACCACCGTGCGCAGGCACTCGGGCAGATCGGTGCCGGGCGTCAGGTCGGGCAGGCCGGGGGTGCCGGAGCGGGGGTCGGTGGACCAGCGGGCGACGCGGTCGTCCGGCGCCTGGACGACGAGGGCGCCGGTGCGCCAGACGGCGTAGTCGGCGGGTGCGCCCGGCACCAGGACGCCCGCGTCGTCGCGTCCGACCGCCCGCCAGCCGCCGCGGGTGTGGGCGGTGAAGGCGGCGCGCACGGAGATCCGGTGTTCGGGAGTGCGGTGGAAGGCGGCGGCTCGGACCGTGCCCCAGGGATCGAGGGGGGTGACCGGGCTGTCGGAGCCGAAGGCTAGCGGGACGCCGGAGCGCAGCAGGGCCGCGAACGGGTTGAGGGTGCGGGCCCGCTCGGCGCCCAGGCGCTGTGCGTACATGCCGTCCTCACCGCCCCACAGGGCGTCGAAGGCGGGCTGGACGGAGGCGGTGAGGCCCAGTTCGGCGAAGGCGGCGATCGTCTCGGGGGTGAGCATCTCGGCGTGCTCGACGCGGTGGCGGGCGGCGCGCACGCGGGCCAGGCCGACCTTCTCGGCCGCCGCGCGCACACCCTCGACGACGGCGGTGACGGCGGCGTCACCGATGGCGTGGAAGCCCGCCTGGAGACCGGCCTCGGTGCAGGCCGTGACGTGCGTGGCGACCGCGGCGGCGTCCAGGTAGGCGGTACCGGTGTGGGCGGCGTCGGTGTACCGGTCGTGCAGGCAGGCGGTGTGCGAGCCGAGGGCGCCGTCGACGAAGAGGTCACCGGCCGCGCCGAGGGCCCCCAGAGCGCGTGCCTTGTCGACGTCCTGCTCCGCCCAGTAGCCGACCACCCGTGGGCCCGGCGCCTCGGCGGCCAGCCGCAGCAGGGCGGTGAAGTCGTCCTCGGAGGAGATCTCGGGGCCGGCGCACTCGTGGACCGAGCCGATGCCGAGCGAGGCGGCGTGCGCGAGGGCGGCCCGCTGGGCATCGGCCCGCTGGGCCGGCGTCACCGCTGCGAACGCGGCGGCGCGGACGGCGTGGTGGGCGTCCGCGGTGAGCGGGGCGTCGCTGGACGCGTCCGCCGTGTCGAGGCGGGGCGCGAGGTCCAGCAGGGCCGTGGTGACGACCGCCGAGTGGACGTCGACACGGGACAGGTAGAGGGGTCGCCCGCCGACGGCCTCGTCGAGTTCCGCGCGGGTCGGTGGGCGGCCGCCGGGCCAGCGTGATGCGTCCCAGCCGTGACCGAGGAGGACCTTGTCCCCGGGTCGGGCCGCGGCGAAGTCCCGTACCCGGGCGAGGGCCGCCTCCAGGGAGGGGGCGGTCGACAGGTCGAGGCCGGTCAGGGCCAGGCCGGTGGAGGTGGTGTGGACGTGGGCGTCGGTGAACGCGGGGGTGACCAGGGCGCCGTCCAGGTCGACCACCTCGTCGACGCCGTCGGCGAAGGCGTCGGCCGCGCCCTCGGAACCGACCCAGGCGACCTGGCCGCGCTCCACGACCATCGCGGTCGCGAACGGGTCGGCGGGACTGTGGACCTCTCCTCGGCGGAGCAGGACGGTCTTCGGGTCGGGCGTGCGCTCACTCATGGCAACAGTTTCGCGCCTCGCCCCGGCAGACCGGCACGGGGGATCCCTCGTATCGGGGAAGGGTCCTGGGCCCGTCCGGTGCGGCGACCCTCAGATCCGGGGCGGCCGGGCCTCGTACGGAGTGGACAGCACGACCGTGGTGCGCGTGGAGACGCCGGCGAGGGCCCGCAGCCGGCTCAGCAGCTCCTCCAGTTCGTGGGGGGTGGCCACCCGCACCTTGAGGATGTAGTTCTCGTCGCCGGCCACGCTGTGGCAGGCCTCGATCTCGGGCACCCCGGCGAGCCGGTCGGCGATGTCGTCGGGCGCGCTGGGGTCGAACGGTTTCACCGAGATGAAGGCGGTCAGGGGCAACCCGACGGCCTCGGCGTCGACGACGGCCGCGTAACCGCGGATCACGCCGCGCTGTTCCAGCCGGCGCACCCGCTGGTGCACGGCCGAGGTGGACAGGCCTGTCGCCTTGCCCAGGTCGGTGTAACTCATCCGCCCGTCCTTGACGAGCAGCTGCACGATCTGTCGGTCCAGCTCCTCCATGGCGCAAGAACTTACAGGGCGCGCGATCTCTTCGTATACGTATACAGCCCAGGTCATACCGGTTCGTGATGTGGCGGACCGTACGAGCCGATGGACATCTGCGCACGGCATGTGACGAACACCACAGGCTGCGCCAAGTCTTCGTGACGGTCCGGTGATTACCACCCAGAGAGGCTGGGAAGTGCTTGCTGTGGTCGAGGCCGCAGTGCCTGAACGGCCCAGCCCGAGGGGGAGAATCCCATGCAGAGTCTTAAGCGCCCTGGCCGTACCGCGCCCAAGCGGTTCCGGCCCACCATCGTCGAGTCCGAGCCGGAGGGCGTCGAACCCGACGGCCACGACGGCTTCGACGACGACAACGGCGACGAGTTCGACGCGTACGACACGTTCGAGATGTACCGGGTGATCTGCCCGGACTGCGCGCAGCCCATCGCGCTGCTGGCGGACGAGGAGGTCCTGCCGGAACACGCGCTGTGCGCCTCGCCGTGGAACCCGTTCGGGCTCACGGTCTGCGCCGGCACGGGCCGTGCCGCGTCCGAGGCCCGTCCCGCGGACGAGTCGGTGGAGCTCCAGGAGCAGGAGACCGCACTGCTGTTGACGCTCCCTCAGGGCCTGGACTGGCGGACGCAGCCCTTCTCGCACGTCGGCGGGCCGGCCTCCCGCCCGATGCGGGTACCGGCGATGCGCCGCCACGCCGCCTGAGCGCTGCCCTCGACTCCCGTGGTGACCCAGCGCCATGGCCCACGACCGGCCATGGCGCAGGACCGGCATGCCCGGCAGGGTCACGTTCCGTCGGGAGCGGACGACATGACAGTACGTCCGGACGTACCACCAGTCCGGGCGGCCGCGGGGCACATCCCGAACTCACACACGAGGGTACGAGCCGTGACCTGGCGTCACGCGCTCGCGTTGCCCTGGTATGACCCCCACCTATCAAACGCTCGGGCGTCACCGCCAACTCTTCGTGCCCGTGTCCGCAGGATCGGTTCCGCTGGCTCCGCCGCCGCCCCCGCAGGACCCGCCGATCTACCGCGACATGATGCGCGTCTGGGCCGACCGGGGCCGCACGCTGCCCGGTCGGCGGGACCCGGAGTGGGTGCGGCTGGTGGCACCGCTGGTACGGCCGGGTCAGTTCAGCGGGTCTCCGGACCCAGCAGGTGACGGGCGATGACCATGCGCTGGATCTGGTTCGTGCCCTCGACGATCTGTAGGACCTTGGCCTCGCGAAGGTAGCGCTCGACGGGGAAGTCGGCGGTGTAGCCGTAGCCGCCGAGCACCTGGACGGCATCCGTGGTGACCTGCATCGCCGCGTCGGTGCAGTGCAGCTTGGCCATGGCCGCCTCCCGCGCGAACGGCCGGCCCGCGTCCCGCAGCCGTGCCGCCGCGAGATACAGGGCCCGGCCCGACTCGACCCGCGTCGCCATGTCGGCGAGCAGGAAGCGCAGCCCCTGGAAGTCGGCGACCGGCCGCCCGAACTGCCGCCGCACGGTGGCGTAGGCGACCGCCTCGTCCAGGGCCGCGCGGGCGACACCGACGGCGCAGGCGGCGATGCCGAGCCGTCCGGAGTCCAGTGCGGCGAGGGCGATCGCGAAGCCCTGCCCCTCGTCGCCGACACGCAGCTCGTCGGGGATCCGCACGCCGTCGAAGTGGACCTGGGCGGTCGGCGAACCCTTGAGCCCCATCTTCTTCTCCGGCGGCGCCGCCCTCAGCCCCTCGGCGTCGCCGGGCACCAGGAAGGCGGTGATCCCGCGGGGGCCCTCGGCGCCGGTGCGCGCCATGACGGTGTAGAAGTCGGCGATGCCGCCGTGGGTGATCCAGGCCTTGGTCCCGTCGATGACCCAGCCGTCGCCGTCCCGGACGGCCCGGGTGCGCAGCGCGGCGGCGTCCGAACCGGAGGAGGGTTCGGAGAGGCAGTACGCGCCGAGCTGCCCGCCGCCGAGCATGGCGGGAAGGCGGGCGGCCCGCTGCTCCTCGGTGCCGTGCGCGGCGAGGGGGTAGGTGGCCAGGGTGTGCACGCTGACCCCCAGCCCGACGGTGAGGCGGGCGGCGGCGAGTTCCTCGAGGACCTGGAGGTAGACCTCGTAGGGCTGGTCGCCGCCGCCGTACGCGGACGGGTACGGCAGCGCGAGGAGGCCCGATCGGGACAGGAGCGTGAACAGCTCGCGCGGGAAGCGTCCGGCGTCCTCCTCCTCGGCGGCGCTCGGGGTGATCTCGCGGCGGGCGACGTCCTGGACGAGGGCGAGCAGGTCGCGGGCCTCGTCGGTGGGCAGGAGGCGGTCCACGGACGGCGGGACACGGTCGGACATCACACCACTCCCCTTCCGGTGCTGGTCGGCGACCCGGCGTTGTGAGTATGCCCGCGGTGGAAGGGCACCGCACCGCGCGATCGGACGGTATTGGTCCGCACCATTGACCTGACTGGTCTAGTCCTCCTACGCTCTCGGCACCGCTTTACCGCGTTCATGCCAATCGGCGCGCGTTCCCCTCTCCCCCACGAGGTGACACCCGATGCAGCACCCTCCCCATCGCCGCTCCCGCTTCCGGGCGCTCGTCGCCGCCGCCTGCACGGCCGTGCTCGGCGCCGGTCTGCTCGCCGGCGCGGGCACCGCGACCGCCACCGACACCGCCGCACCGTCCGCACGGGTGGCCGCCGGGTCCAAGATCCTCGGCTACTTCACGGAATGGGGCACCTACGACCGCAAGTACCTCGTCAAGAACATCGAGACGTCGGGCTCGGCGGCGAAGCTCACCCACATCAACTACGCCTTCGGCAATGTGACCGGCGGCAGGTGCGCGATGGGCGACGCCTACGCCGCCACCGACCGCACCTACACCGCCGCCGAGTCCGTCGACGGGGTCGCCGACACCTGGGACCAGCCGCTGCGTGGCAACTTCAACCAGTTGCGCGAGCTGAAGAAGAAGCACCCGGGTCTCAAGGTCCTGTGGTCCTTCGGTGGTTGGACCTGGTCGGGCGGCTTCGGCGAGGCCGCCCGGAACCCGGCCGCGTTCGCCCAGTCCTGCTACGACCTGGTCGAGAACTCCCAGTGGGCCGACGTCTTCGACGGCATCGACATCGACTGGGAGTACCCGAACACCTGCGGCGCCACCTGTGACACCAGCGGCCGGGCGGCCTTCAGGAACCTCATGCAGGCACTGCGCGCCAGGTTCGGCACCGGGAACCTCGTCACGGCGGCCATCACCGCCGACGCCACCGCGGGGGGCAAGATCGACGCGGCGGACTACGCGGGCGCGGCGCAGTACGTCGACTGGTACAACCCGATGACGTACGACTACTTCGGCGCCTGGGACGCGAGCGGGCCGACGGCTCCGCACTCCCCGCTGAACTCCTACTCCGGCATCCCGAAGGCGAACACCCACACCTCGGCGACCATCACCAAGCTGAAGGGCCTCGGCATCCCCGCCGCCAAGCTGCTGCTGGGCATCGGCTTCTACGGGCGCGGCTGGACCGGAGTCACCCAGGCGGCACCCGGCGGCACCGCGACCGGCCCGGCCGCGGGGACGTACGAGCAGGGCATCGAGGACTACAAGGTGCTCAGGACCAAGTGCCCGGCGACGGGCACGGTCGGCGGGACGGCGTACGCCAAGTGCGGCAACGACTGGTGGAGTTACGACACCCCGGCGACCGTCGCGACGAAGATGGCGTACAAGAACCAGCAGGGTCTCGGCGGGACCTTCTTCTGGGAGCTGAGCGGGGACACGGCCGGCGGTGAGCTGATCAGGGCCATCAACTGACCTGACCCGCGAGGGCACTTGGGGCGGAGGACCACGAGCCTCCGCCCCGAGGGCGGTTCAGTCCTCGCGCCGGACCGGCTTCGGGGCGGGAAAGCGGGAGCGAGTTCCTCCACGGCGCGCAGCGCACCACCCAGGGTCTTCGCCAGGAGATCGCGCATGGTCGCGCGGGAGAGGCCGGGGCGGTCGTTCCAGGCGAGGGTGGCACCCTCCATGCTGCACACCCAGGACAGAAAGAGCGTCGTAGGACGTGTCGGCGAACAATCCGCGCCCGATGGCGATGAGTTCGGCGCGACGCGCAGTGAGCGCTCGGTGCCGCGCGCCCGGGGACGGGCCGCGTCACACTGGTGGCTGATGCTCAATGTCGGCCCTGGCTGCAACGGTCGGCGGGACGACGTCAGCATGTCAGGTCGAACCCGGGCTCGGGTCGCAGTGATCCCGGGCCGACGGCAGCACTCCCGCCCCGGTCTCAGACCAGGCCGAGCTGGGTCACGAGCATCGCCACGACCACGACCAGCGTCCATCCCATGACGTGTTCCAGGACCTTCGGACCCTTGTCCTCGGGCCCGCCGGTGCGGGTGCGGGCGGCGGTGGCGCTGGCGGCATGTGCGGTCATGGCGTCTCACTGACGGTCGTACGTGCGATGGGCGGCGGGCTTCCCCGATGCGTCCACCTTGCCACCGTGTGGGGCTTTTGCGGCCGAGAGCTTGCTCACACGCCGACGGCCCCCGGTCGCGCCGGGGGCCGTCATGAGGGGACCTCAGCGCACGCCGACCGCCGCGAGCGCCCTGCGCTGGAGCGGGCTCGGCCGTGCCGGGAAGTAGAGGTAGCAGACGCCTCCGGTGCCGGACGCGACCTTGCCGCTCGCGTTGTGGCGCTTGGTACGCAGCCAGATGTTCTCGAACTCCCGCCGCCGGTAGACCCGCCGCACCGCCGTGTCGCTCGGCGAGGCCGGGTCGTTGGCGATCACGTCGCCGTCGGGGGTGAAGCCGATCACGGTCATCAGATGCCCGGACGTGCCGTACCCCGCGCCCGTCAGCTCCTCCTTCAGGAAGGACTGGGAGGTGATCGCCGGGATACCGGCCGCGATGAGCGTCTCCAGGTCGGTGAGGGAGGTGAGCCGGGTCACCACGCCCTGGAGGTCCTCGAAGGTGGCGGCGTAGGCGGCGTTGAACGGCCAGTTGCCGCAGCCGTTGTACTGGTGGTCGAACGTGTACCGGGCCGCGTGGCACACCTGCGGGTCGGCGTACGCGGGGTCGACCCAGGCCAGTTGCGCGGGCGTGAGGCGGCCGCCCCAGTACTCGATGATCATCTGCGACGAGGTGGGGCTGCACCAGGCCTCGCCGCCGTTGTCGTACTCGGGATACTGGCCGGCGTGGATCTCCTGCGAGTAGCGCGGGACGACCAGCTCCTGGGCGAGGCCGGGCACCGAGGCCGGGACGGTGAAGCGGTCCGGGACGTCGGAGCCCATCGCGCCCACCCGCCACACGGTCGGCGTGAGCTTCGTGCCCGGCCTGCGGTAGAGGGTCAGACGCAGCCGGTACGAGGAGAGGCGCAGGCCCGTGGCGGCGTCGTCAACCGCGAGGGTGTCCGTCCACACGGTGCTCCTGCCGTCGCTCTGGTCGTCGACCGAGGTCCGCTTGATGTCCTGGTCACCGGCAGCCCACCGGCCCATCACGTACCAGGGGGTGTCCGTGCCGTCGGTGTAGGCGGCCTTCAGTTCGACCTGGAGCCAGGTGCCGGCCGGCGTGCTCGCGTTCCAGGAGGCGATCGCCTCGGTGGCGGGCACGGCGAGGCGGTGGACGGGCGACGTCCAGGTCGCGTACTCCCAGGCGGCGGTGGTGCCGGTGTGCGGGTCGGTGTAGTCGGTGGTCCCGGCCGGGGTCGCGAGGACCAGGCCGGGCCGGGCGCCGGCGACGGCACGGGTGCCCGCGGCGGTGCCGGAGCGCCAGTCGGTGTACGTGGTCCAGGAGTGGTGGTCCACCGTGCGGGCCGGAGCCGCGCCCGGCGGCACGTCCGGGCCCGCGTGCCCCGCCGGAGCGGCGGCCTCGGCCGCCGCGGGAGCCGCGCCACCCGCCACGGCGGCGACGACCGCGGCGGCCAGGAGGGTCCTGCGGGACGGCTGATCGGTCCGGTCGGGGAGCTGGTCGGTTCTGCTGGACGGCTGTTCGGTGTTGCTCATGAGCGGAAGACCCCCAAGGTGTCCGAGTCGGAGCGGGTCCGGCGGGCGGAGTGCGGAGTGCCGCGGTGTGTGGCGCGTGCTGTGCTGAGTGGGGAGTGCGGCGTGGGCCAACTATGGCGGGAGGCGGGCGGACCTGCCAGCACTTCCGCCCGTGCCACGCGCGGTAATATTGGTCTGGTCCACTGGCGTGACCTGCGGCAGGGCGATCCCGCGCCGCTAGACCCGCGCCGCCCCGCCACCGGGACCACCCCACCGCCACCACCGCCAGGGAACCGCCATCCGCCAGCTCGCCTGCCGGCTCCGCCGTCTGCCGCCGTCCTGCGGCCCGGTCCGCCTGATCGCCGTCGACGGACACGCCGGGTCGGGCAAGTCCACGTTCGCGGGCCGGCTGGCCGAGGCACTGGGCGACGCGCCCGTCCTGCACCTGGACGACATCGCGACCCACGACGAGCTGTTCGGGTGGACCGGGCGGCTGCTGGCCGAGGTCATCGAACCCCTCGGCCGCGGCGAGACGGCGCACTACGCTCCCTACGACTGGCACGCCCGCCACTTCGACCCGCCCCGCCGGCTCCCCCCGGCACCCGTGCTGCTGCTCGAGGGCGTCGGCGCCGGCCGCCGCGCCCTGCGGCCGTATCTGGCGCATCTGCTGTGGATGGACCTCCCCCGCGAGCGGGCGTGGGCGCGCGGACGGTCCCGGGACGGGGAGGGCCAGCGGGAGTTCTGGGACGGATGGACCCAGGCAGAGGCACGGCACTTCGCCGAGGACCCGTCGAGGCCGTACGCGCACGGCCTGGTACGGCAGTCGCAGGAGGGGCACGAGGGATACGAGGTGCGCCCGGGGCCCGCTGGAACGGGCTGAGCACCACTGCGGAGTCACGCACCGTGAGGGACTGCCTGCGATGTGGTGAAACTGTGAAGGGCCTTGCGTTCAGACTTCGCCAAGTGCCTCAACTCGGCTTGACCGAGGGCCCGTACAGGACTTACGTTCTCAATGTGCGGCATTGAGGCCGCCCCGCAGTCGCGAAGCCCCCGGTTGTTCCCCCGTGACCGGGGGCTTCGTTCTGCCCTCACACCCCCTTTCGCTCCGGTCCGCGCACGCACCGCGGCGCCGCCCGCTCACCCAGGGTCACCGCGCGACGGTGCGCCCCCTCTGCTCCCACCTCGTCGATCGGGCTGTGCGGCACCCTTCGGCAGGGCACTCCCCCGCAGGTACGATGCCCTCGGTGCGACCTACGGACGACTGCTGCGCGCACCTGGCAACTCCGGTCCGCAGCACAGCGGTTCGACCAAGGCAGCCGATGGGCTCCGGTCCGGCGGCACACCGACGGGGGCACGGTTTGTGGGGGACGTGATGGACTTCGGCACGCAGGGCCCCGAGGCCCCGGCCGACCTCGCCTGGCTACGAGGCGTGGACGCCTACACCATGGGCGCGTATCCGCAGGCGGAGGAGGAGTTCCGCACCGCGGTGCGGATCGACCCCGGCATGGCCGACGGCTGGCTCGGGCTGCACGCGCTGCGCATCGACACGACGACCGCGCTGCTCAGGATGTTCCGGCACCGCGACCGCTTCGGCGAGCAGCGCACCCGGCACCGCCGTACCATCAACTCCTGGTACTGGTTGGGCTGGTGGGTGCAGCCCGTGCTGGAGAGCCCCCGCGATCTGCTCCTCGCACACGCCTCGCACTGGCTGGACGGCCGGCACGTGCCCGAGCTGGACCGGGCCCTCGCCGGTCTCCCACCCGTCGACACCGACCACCAGGTCCGCTTCCTGCACGCCTGCCGCGCCTATCTGGTCAAGGACTGGGAGCAGCTGGTCCGGCACACCGACCCGCTCCTCGACGATCCCCTCCTCGGTATCGAGGCCGGTCTCTTCGGCGGCATGGCCCGGGTCCGGCTGGAGATGTACGGGCAGGCCGAGCCGCTGCTCTCCACCGCCCTCATGCGCTGCCGCAGCGAACAGCCGCAGCGCAAGGAGCTGCGTTACTGGCTGGCCCGCGCGCACGAGGGCACCGGCCGTTCCGCCGCCGCGCTGCCCCTGTACCGGGCCGTGCACCGAGTCGACCCCGCCTTCATGGACACCTCGGCCCGGCTCGCCGCGATCGCCGAGGGCGACGGCTACGACGACGCGGCCGACCTCGCGTCCATCGCACTGACCGGTGTCGGGCAGGACGTCGGGGACGGGCCGGACGTGCTGGACCCGCTGTTCGGCGCCGAGGGCCGGGACATGAAGCTCAGCGAGCCGTCCGACCTGCCGCCCGTCGGTCCCGTCCCGACCGCGCCCGACCGGACCGTGCGCGAGAAGACCGTCGTGCCCTCGGTCCTGCCGGCCGGTCCCACCGACCCGGTGTTACTGGAGGAGGCGCTCGCCGAGCTGGAGCGCATGGTGGGCCTGGAGCCGGTGAAACGGCAGGTCAAGGCCCTGTCGGCACAGCTCAACATGGCCCGGCTGCGGGCCGGCCAGGGCCTCCCCGTCCAGCCGCCGAAACGGCACTTCGTCTTCTCCGGCCCGTCCGGCACCGGCAAGACCACGGTGGCCCGCATCCTCGGCCGCGTCTTCTACGCCCTCGGCCTGCTCGGCGGCGACCACCTGGTGGAGGCCCAGCGGGCCGACCTGGTCGGCGAGTACCTGGGCCAGACGGCCGTGAAGGCCAACGAACTGATCGACTCCGCGCTGGGCGGCGTCCTGTTCGTCGACGAGGCCTACTCCCTGTCGAACTCCGGCTACGGCAAGGGCGACGCGTACGGCGACGAGGCCTTGCAGGTGCTGCTGAAGCGGGCCGAGGACAACCGGGACCACCTGGTGGTGATCCTGGCCGGCTACCCGGAGGGCATGGACCGGCTGCTCGCGGCGAACCCCGGACTGTCGTCCCGCTTCACCACCCGCGTCGACTTCCCCTCGTACCGTCCACTCGAACTCACCTCGATCGGTGAGGCGCTCGCGGCCGACAACGGGGACGTGTGGGACGAGGAGGCGCTGGACGAGCTGCGGTCGATCGCCGGGCACGTGGTGGACCAGGGCTGGATCGACGAACTGGGGAACGGCCGGTTCCTGCGGACCCTGTACGAGAAGAGCTGCGCCTACCGGGACCTGCGGCTGTCGGCGTATCCGGGAAGCCTGGGCCGGGTCGACCTGTCGACACTGCGGTTGCCCGATCTGATGCAGGCGTACGGCGAGGTGCTGTCGGGACGCGGGCCGCAGGATCCGGTCTAGGGGCTGGTCGGGAGGCAGGGGCGTGCGGCTGCGGCGTTGTCGTCGGTTGCCGATGCTCCGCATCGCCGCCCTCCTCCGCCTTGCAGCCGCACGCACCGAACCCCGCTCGGGTCGACCACATGGCGCCGCAGCTCACGGCCAGGCTGATCCGAACGGCAGCCCCTAGGTCGCCATCACCACCTCGGGATAGTCCCGGTGCGCGGGGTCCGTCACCTCGCCCACCAGCAGCTCCAGGACATCCTCCAGGGCGACCAGGCCGAGCACCCGGCCCGAGGCGTCGGCGACCTGCGCCAGGTGCGTCGCCGCCCGCCGCATCACCGTCAGCGCGTCGTCCAGCGGGAGTTCGGAGCGGAGCGTCGTCATCGGGCGCCACACCTGCTGCGGCACCGCCCGTTCCGACTCCTCCAGGTCGAGGACGTCCTTCACATGGAGGTAGCCCATGAAGGCGCCGTTCTCCGCGGCGACGGGGAAGCGGGAGTAGCCGGTGCGGGCGGTGAGGGCGACGATCTGTCCCGGCGTGACCGACGGCGGGACCGTCACCAGCGACTCGCGCTTGAGCAGGACGTCCGTGACCGGGCGGGAGCCCAGTTCCAGCGCGTCCTCCAGCCGCTCCTGCTCCTCGGGATCGAGCAGACCGGCCTGGCCGGAGTCCTCCACCAGCCGGTTGAGCTGCTCGCTGGTGAAGACGGCCTCGACCTCGTCCCTGAGCTCGACGTCGAAGAGGCGCAGAATGCCCTGCGCGCAGGCGCCGAGGGCGACGGTGATCGGCCGGCAGAGGCGGGCGAAGGCGACCAGACCGGGGCTCAACCAGAGCGCGGCCTTCTCCGGGGCCGCCATGGCGAGGTTCTTCGGGACCATCTCGCCGATGACGAGGTGGAAGAAGACCACGGCCGCCAGGGCGATGGCGTAACCGAGCGGATGGATCATGCCGTGCGGCAGGTGGATGCCTTCGAAGAGCGGCTCCAGCAGCTGCGCCACCGTCGGTTCGGCGACGGCGCCCAGGGTCAGTGAGCACACGGTGATGCCGAACTGGGCTGCGGCCATCATCTGGGGCAGGTGTTCCAGCCCGTGCAGCACCTGGCGGGCGCGCGTGGTGCCGAGCGGTTCGATCTGGCTGCGGCGGACGGAGACGAGGGCGAACTCGGCACCGACGAAGAACCCGTTCGCGAGCACGAGAAGACCCGCGAAGGCGAGTTGGAGCACGCTCATCGGGCGACCTCCACGACCACCGCGGTGCGGACGATCCGGACCCGTTCGGCCCGGTAGTGGCCGACACGGCGGACCGACAGCCGCCAGCCGGGCAGCTCGGCCCGGTCGCCGACGGCCGGGATGCGGCCGAGCAGGTCGGCGACGAGCCCGGCGACCGTCTCGTACGGTCCCTCGGGCGCCTCGAGGCCTATGCTCCGGAGCGTGTCGACCCGGCAGCTGCCGTCGACGTCCCAGGCGGGCCTGCCGTCCTCGGGCGGGGCGGCGGTCAGTTCGGGGGTGTCCAGGCCGTCGTGCTCGTCGCGGACCTCGCCGACGATCTCCTCGACGATGTCCTCCAGGGTGACCACGCCGGCCGTGCCGCCGTACTCGTCGACGACGACGGCGATGGGCTGCTCGCTGCGCAACCGCGCCAGCAGGGGCCGCACGGGCAGGGTCTCGGGGACCAGCAGGGCCGGGCGGGCGATCCGGCCGAGCGGGGTGCGCAGCCGGTCGTGGACGGGGACGGCCAACGCGTCCTTGAGGTGGACCATGCCGACGATCTCGTCGATCTTCTCGCGGTAGACGGGGAAACGGGACAAGCCGGTGGCGCGGGTCAGGTTGACCACGTCCTCGGCGGTGGCCGACGCCTGGAGGGCGCTGACCTTCACGCGCGGCGTCATCACGTGCTGTGCGGTCAGCTCGGCCAGGGACAGGGTCCGCACGAAGAGGTCGGCCGTGTCCTGTTCGAGCGTGCCGGCCCGGGCGGAGTGCCGGGCCAGGGAGACGAGTTCACCGGGGGTGCGGGCGGAGGCCAGCTCCTCGGTGGGTTCGACGCCGAGGGCGCGCACGAGCCGGTTGGCGACCGCGTTGAGGCCGGCGATGACCGGCCGGAACAGGCGGGCGAACCTGTGCTGCGGGCCGGCGACGAACCGCGCGACCTGGAGGGGCTTGGAGACCGCCCAGTTCTTCGGCACGAGTTCACCGATCACCATCTGCACGGCGGAGGCCAGCAGCATGCCGACGACGACGGCCGCACCGGGGACGGCGCCCTCGGGTACGCGCATCGCGGTGAGGGGGCCGCCGAGCAGTTCGGCGAGGGCCGGTTCGGCGAGCATGCCGACGACGAGAGAGGTGATGGTGATGCCGAGCTGGGTGCCGGACAGCTGGAAGGACAGCTCCTTCAGCGACTCGACGACCGTACGGGCTCGTCGGTCGCCTTCGGCGGCGGCCTTCTCGGCTTCCTGGCGCTCGACGGTGACGAGCCCGAACTCCGCGGCCACGAAGAAGCCGTTGGCCAGGATGAGCAGGAACGCGGCTGCCAGGAGCAACAGCGGGATGATCATGATGCCGCCGCCTCCACGTCGGAGGGGGCGGCGCAGGTACTACAGGACGAACCGTCCATCGCCGGAGAAGGTCACTCCTCGGGTAGCAGGACCCCCCGTGCGCCCGGCCGGGCGGAACGGGGGTGGAGGTGTAAGGGGAACGCCTCCGTCACCAGATTAATCAAGACGGCGGCCGCAGCGGCAGGGTGGCCGACCCCGAGTCGGCCCCGTCCTGCTCCGGGTCAGCCCTGATCCTGCTCGGAGCGGGGCACGGACCGGTCCTCCACGAGGCTTCGCAGGGCGCGCGCGTGGGCGATGGCCTGCTGCTTGTCGATGCCCGGCTGGATGCCGAGCGCGGGCAGGCTGGTGCCGTCGCTGAGGTCGAGGAACACCCAGGGGTCGCCCGGCCGGAGGTTCACCCTGAGGATCTCGGCCCACTCCAGGCGCCGCCTGCTCGCGATGTTCACCACGGTGACACCCGAGTCGTCGGCCACGACCCTGACCCGGGCCAGCTGGGCCGACACCCAGAGGCAGAGAGCGCCGGTGAGGATGAAGCTGAACCGCTCCCCCGGTCCGAGCTGCTCCAGCAGCAGGGCGACGGCGGAGATGACGAGGAAGAGCGCCCCTCCGGCCGAGAGCAGCACCGCGCGGGTGCGGCTGGGCCGGAAGGTGACGGGGAGCGTGGGCTGGTCGGACATCTTCCCTGGGTTCTCAGAGGCGGCAGGCGTGGATGGCCGTGGTGAGGATGGCGCGGGCGCCGATGTCGTACAGGTCGTCCATGATCCGCTGGGCCTCCTTGGCGGGGACCATCGCCCGGACGGCGACCCAGCCCTCGTTGTGCAGCGGGGAGACGGTCGGCGACTCCAGGCCGGGGGTCAGGGCGACGGCCTTCTCCAGCTGCTCGACCCGGCAGTCGTAGTCCATCATCACGTACGTCCGGGCGACCAGGACGCCCTGGAGGCGGCGCAGGAACTGCCGCACCTTGGGGTCCTCGCCGTCGGCGCCGGTCCGGCGGATCACGACGGCCTCGGACTTCATGATCGGCTCGCCGATGACCTCGAGGCCCGCGTTGCGCAAAGAGGTCCCGGTCTCGACGACGTCGGCGATGACCTCGGCGACGCCCAGCTCGATCGCGGTCTCGACCGCGCCGTCCAGGTGGACGACGGAGGCGTCGATGCCGTGGTCGGCGAGGTGCTTGGCGACGATGCCCTCGTAGGAGGTGGCGACCGTCATGCCCTTGAGGTCCTCGACGCCGCTCGCCGTGCCCGGCTTGGTGGCGAAGCGGAAGGTGGAGCGGGCGAACCCGAGGGGGAGGATCTCCTCGGCGTCGGCTCCGGAGTCGATGAGCAGGTCGCGGCCGGTGATGCCGATGTCGAGGCGGCCGGAGGAGACGTAGATGGCGATGTCGCGCGGGCGGAGGTAGAAGAACTCGACCTCGTTCTCCGGGTCGACGATCCGCAGTTCCTTGGACTCGCGGCGCTGCTGGTAGCCGGCCTCATGCAGCATCTCCCCCGCAGGTCCGGACAGGGAACCCTTGTTGGGGATGGCGATGCGCAGCATGAGGTCGGCTTCCTTCGTGATGTCGTTCAGGCAGGGACGGGCGGGGTTTACAGGTGGGCGTAGACGTCGTCCAGCGAGATGCCGCGGGCGACCATCATCACCTGGACGTGATACAGCAGCTGCGAGATCTCCTCGGCTGCCGCGTCCTTGCCCTCGTACTCGGCGGCCATCCAGACCTCGGCGGCCTCTTCGACGACCTTCTTGCCGATGGCATGGACCCCCTTCCCGACCAGTTCTGCGGTGCGGGAAGTGGTGGGGTCGCCGTTGGCGGCCTTCTGCTGGAGCTCGGTGAACAGCTCCTCGAACGTCTTCTTGGACATGGTGATCCCACCCTAGCCGTTGTGCCGGCCTGCCTACCGCCAGGGTTCGGATACTGAGCGGAGGGTGGCCGCGGTCGCCACCGCCGCCGTCACCGCCTCGTGCCCCTTGTCCTCGTGGGAGCCCTCGAGGCCGGCCCGGTCCAGTGCCTGCTCCTCGGTGTCGCAGGTGAGGACACCCATGCCGATGGGCACGCCGGTGTCGACGGAGACCTGGGTCAGGCCCTGGGTGACGCCCTGGCACACGTACTCGAAGTGCGGGGTGCCGCCGCGGATGACGACGCCCAGGGCGACGATCGCGTCGTAGCCGCGGCCCGCCAGGACCTTCGCCACGACCGGCAGCTCCCAGCTGCCGGGGACCCGCAGCAGGGTGGGCTCGTCGATGCCCAGGTCGTGCAGGGCGCGCAGGGCGCCGTCGACCAGACCGTCCATCACTTTCTCGTGCCACTGTGCCGCGACGACGGCGACCCTGAGGTCACCCACATTGCGTACGGTCAGTTCCGGTGCACCCTTGCCGCTCACGTCTCTCCTTCGTGCTGTGCTTACTGGTTGCCGCAGGGGGACACGGGGGCCGTGTCCAGCCAGGGCAGGTCGTGTCCCATCCGGTCCCGCTTGGTGCGCAGGTAGCGGATGTTGTGCTCGCCCGCCTGGACGGGCATCGGTTCGCGCGCGGCGACCTCGATCCCGTGCCGGACGAGCGCGTCGCTCTTCTCGGGGTTGTTCGTCATCAGACGTACGCTGCGCACACCGAGGTCGTCGAGTATCTGGGCGCCGGCCCCGTAGTCCCGGGCGTCGGCCGGCAGGCCCAGCTCCAGGTTGGCGTCGAGGGTGTCCCGGCCGTGCTCCTGTAGTTCGTACGCCCGCAGCTTGGACAGCAGGCCGATGCCGCGGCCCTCGTGTCCGCGCAGGTAGACCACGACGCCCCGGCCCTCGGACTGGATGCGTTCCAGGGCCGTGTCGAGCTGGGGGCCGCAGTCGCAGCGCGCGGAGCCGAAGACGTCCCCGGTGAGGCACTCGGAGTGGACGCGGACGAGCACGTCCTTGCCGTCGCCGATCTCGCCGTGCACCAGGGCGACGTGCTCGACGCCGTCGACGGTGGAGCGGTAGCCGTACGCGGTGAAGGTGCCGTGCACGGTGGGCAGGCGGGTCTCCGCCTCGCGGCGGACGGTGGGCTCGGCCGTGCGGCGGTAGGAGATCAGGTCCTCGATGGAGATGATCGTCAGACCGTGCTTGCGGGCGAACGGGATCAGCTCGGGCAGACGGAGCATGCGGCCGTCCTCGCCGGCGATCTCGACGATCGCACCGGCCGGGCGGAGCCCCGCGAGGCGGGCGAGGTCGACGGCCGCCTCGGTGTGCCCGTTGCGCACGAGCACGCCGCCGGGCCTGGCGCGCAGCGGGAAGATGTGGCCGGGGCGGACGAGGTCGGCGGGTTCGGCGGTGCCGTCCGCCAGCAGCCGCAGGGTGGCGGCGCGGTCGGCGGCGGAGATTCCGGTGGTCACGCCGTGCGCGGCGGAGGCGTCGACGGAGACGGTGAACGCGGTCTTCATCGACTCGGTGTTGTCCGCGACCATCTGCGGGAGTTCGAGCCGGTCCAGTTCGTCGCCCTCCATGGGGGCGCAGATCAGGCCGCGGCACTCGCTCATCATGAAGGCGATGATCTCGGGGGTGGCCTTCTCGGCGGCGATGACGAGGTCGCCCTCGTTCTCGCGGTCCTCGTCGTCGACGACCACGACGGGGCGGCCGGCGGCGATGTCGGCGATGGCCTGCTCGACCGGGTCGAGTGCGAAGTCCTCGACGCCGTCGGTGGTGTAGAGGATGGGTGCCGTGCTCATGCGGGCGCTCCTTCCAGAGCGGGCCGCGGACCCCTGCGGGAGCGCAGCCACCAGTCGCGCATGCCCCACAGGACGAGCGCGCCGTAGATGACGTAGACGAAGCCGGAGAAGGCGTAGCCGTTGGTGAAGTTCAGGGGGACGCCGACGAGGTCGACGAGGAGCCAGGCGAACCAGAACTCGACCATGCCCCTGGCCTGGGCGTACATGGCGACGATGGTGCCGACGAAGATGTAGGCGTCGGGCCAGGGGTCCCAGGAGAGGGTCGGGTAGGCCTCGAAGAGCAGGGCCACGGCGACCGTGCCGACGGCGGCGGCGGCGAGCATGGCGGCCCGCTCGCGCCAGGTGGCGAAGCGCGGGGTGATGTGGCCGTCGGCGGACCTGCTCCGGTCGCGGTTCCACTGCCACCAGCCGTAGAGGGCGACGGTCATGACGACGGCCTGCTTGCCGGCGCTGCCGGTCAGGTGGCCGAAGAAGGCGCCGAAGAGGATGAGGCCGGAGAGGAACTGGACGGGCCAGCTCCAGATGGACCGGCGCCAGCCGAGCGCGAGGGCGGCCAGGCCGAGAATGTTGCCGATCATGTCCGACCAGAGGATGTGCTGGTCGAAGAGGACGAAGGCCTCGGAGTTCAGCGAGTTCACTTCGCCGCCCCCGCAGTGGCGGCCATCAGCCGCTCCACGTACTTGGCGACGATGTCCACCTCGAGGTTGACCGGGTCTCCGGGCTGCTTCAGGCCGAGGGTGGTCAGGGCGAGAGTGGTGGGGATGAGGCTGACGGTGAAGTAGTCGGGGCCGGCTTCGACGACGGTGAGACTGATGCCGTCGACGGTGATGGAGCCCTTCTCGACGACGTACCGGGCCAGGTCGGCGGGGAGCGCGACCTTGACGATCTCCCAGTGCTCGGAGGGGGTGCGCTCCAGCACGTGCCCGGTGCCGTCGACGTGGCCCTGCACGATGTGGCCGCCGAGACGGGCGCCGACGGCGGTGGGCCGTTCGAGGTTGACGCGCGAGCCGGCGGTGAGAGCGCCGAGGCTGGAGCGCTTCAGGGTCTCCGCCATGACGTCGGCGGTGAACTCGTCGCCCTCGTGTTCGACGACGGTGAGGCAGACCCCGTTCACGGCGATGGAGTCGCCGTGCTTGGCGCCCTCGGTGACGACGGGGCCGCGCAGTCGGAAGCGGGAGGCGTCGCCGAGATGCTCGACGGCGGTGACCTCACCCAGTTCTTCGACGATTCCGGTGAACACTTCCCGGGTCCTCCTGCCTCATTCGGGCACGGACTCCGGGGCCTGTCGATGACGACAGAAAGAAGCGAGCGAGGACACCGGGGGCGACGCCGGACAGACTCGTCCACGGACGAGTACATATACGGCGACGCGCACGAATGCCCGCCCGCCGCGCACTGCCTCCCATCCGGACTTTAACCGTCGGTCCAGGAATTTCACCTGGTCAACCGGTCGCTGGAAGCGACCGGGTCGCGGACTGTAACCGCCGGTTCGGACTTTCACCGACCCCGGAGTGCGCTGCTGTTGGTGGTACAGGGCCAGTGTGCCACGCCCGGTACGCATCCATGCGGGTGAAGGCTGTGGGGTGGCTCACAGGGCGTGCGCACGGACGTCCGGACCCCGCCCCAACTCCCTCCTGCCGCGCGCCCCTTCCTATTGGTCCATACCTATTGACGCACTGGTCTAGTCCTCTCTAGGGTCTGCGCAACTTCCGTGGAGAGGAACCGACTGTGCTGTCCCCCTCACGACACCGGGCGAGAACCGCGCTGCTCGCCGCCGCGGCGGCCGTCGCGGGCCTGCTGGTGGCCGGACTGCCGGCCACCGTCTCGAACGCCGCCGACCAGGAGTCCTGCCGCCCCGACGGGCTGTACGGGACGCCGGGCGTGGACGTTCCCTACTGCTCGGTCTACGACACGGCCGGCCGCGAGAGGATGGGCGCCGACCACCAGCGCCGGGTGATCGGCTACTTCACCGGCTGGCGGACCGGCAAGGACGGCACACCCGCCTACCTGGCCTCGGACATCCCCTGGAACAAGGTCACCCACCTCAACTACGCCTTCGCGCACGTGGACGGCGCCAACAGGCTCTCCGTCGGAGCGGACGGCGCCGCCAACGCGGCGACCGGGATGACCTGGCCGGGCGTGGCCGGTGCCGAGATGGACCCGTCACTCCCCTACCGGGGCCACTTCAACCTGCTCAACAAGTTCAAGAAGCAGCACCCGGACGTCAAGACCCTGATCTCGGTGGGCGGCTGGGCGGAGACCGGCGGTTATTTCGCCGCCGACGGCACCCGGGTGAACTCAGGTGGCTTCTACTCCATGGCCACGAACGCGGACGGCTCGGTCAACCGGACCGGCATCGACACCTTCGCGAATTCCGCGGTCGACTTCATCAGGAAGTACGGCTTCAACGGCGTCGACATCGACTACGAGTACCCGACGACCATGAAGGACGCCGGGAATCCGCTCGACTGGTCGCTCTCCAACGCCCGCCGCGCCGGCCTCGTCCAGGGCTACGCGGCGCTGATGAGGACGCTGCGCGAGAAGCTGGACCGGGCCGGTTCGGCGGACGGGAAGCACTACCTGCTGTCGGTGGCGGCGCCGTCGTCCGGATATCTGCTGCGCGGCATGGAGACCTTCCAGATCCAGAAGTACCTGGACTACGTCAACATCATGTCGTACGACCTGCACGGCGCCTGGAACGAGTACGTCGGCCCGAACGCCTCCCTCTTCGACGACGGCAAGGACGCCGAACTCGCCGCGGCGGGCGTGTACTCGACGTCCCAGTACGGCGGGATCGGCTATCTGAACACCGACTGGGCCTACCACTACTTCCGCGGGTCGATGCCGGCCGGCCGGATCAACATCGGACTCCCCTACTACACACGGGGGTTCAAGAACGTGACCGGCGGGACAGACGGGCTGTGGGGCAGGGCGGCCACGACCACCTGTCCGGCCGGGTCGGGGCTCACGAAGTGCGGGGACGGTGCCGTCGGCATCGACAACCTCTGGCACGACCTGGACTCCGCCGGGAAGGAGGCGCCCGCGGGCTCCAACCCGATATGGCACGCCAAGAACCTGGAGAAGGGCGTCGTCGGCGACTACGTCACGCGGTACGGCTTCCCGGCCGACACCCGGCTGACCGGCACGTACGCCCGCAGGTACGACGCCACGCTGGTCGCGCCCTGGCTGTGGAACGCCGAGAAGAAGGTGTTCCTGTCCACCGAGGACGAGCAGTCCGTCGCCGCCAAGGCCGACTACGTCGTCGACCAGGGCATCGGCGGCACGATGGTCTGGGAGCTGGCCGGCGACTACGGCTGGGACGCGGTCAAGGGACAGTACGGGCCGGGTTCGACGCTGACCTCCACGATGTACGAGAAGTTCAGGTCGGCCGGCCCGTACGGCGCTGAACGGTCGACGGTGGAGGTGCCCGCGGCGGCACTGAAGATCGACGTGGAGTTCGGGCACTTCCCGCTCGGCGACTCCAACTACCCCATCAGCCCCAAGCTGAAGATCACCAACAACACGTCCACGACCCTGCCCGGCGGGACGGAGTTCCGCTTCGACTACGGCACGTCGGCGCCCGGCAACGCCAAGGACCAGTCGGGCTGGGGAACTTCGGTGATCAGCAGCGATCACACCGGGGACAACGTAGGCGGTCTCGAGGGCGCACACCACCGGGTCTCGCTGAAGCTCCCGGCCTGGCAGACACTCGCGCCGGGGGCGTCGGCGGAGCTGGACTTCGTGTACTACCTGCCGGTGTCGACGCCCTCGAACTGGACGGTGACCTTCGGCGGAAGGACGTACGCCCTGGCCGGGGACCTGGCACGGGGAACGACCGTGGTGGAGCCGGGGCCGTCGACCTCGGTGAGTCCCGGTCCGAGCACTAGCCCGAGCGCCGGCCCGAGCACGAGTCCGAGCCCGTCGGGAAGCGTCTCCCCGTCCCCCTCCGGCGGGACCGGGCAGTGCACCGCTCCGGCCTGGACCGCGACGACGGAGTACACCGGCGGGAGCAGGGTGTCCCACAAGGGGCACGTCTGGCGTGCCCAGTGGTGGACGAGGGGCGAGGAGCCCGGCACCACGGGCGAGTGGGGGGTGTGGCAGGACCTCGGCTCCTGCTGACCCGGCACAGACCGGCCCGGCGGCGGTGACGACGGCCCTTGCCCGCCGCCGGGCCTCTCCACGCCCCCGGCCCCGACCGCCGGGGCGAGTCAGCGGTCCGGGGCGCCGAACAGCTCCTCCTGGGCGGACTCCCGTGCCGTCAGCAGCGCGCCGCGCAGTACCGCCGCGCCGCCCAGGGGGCTCGGGCGCACCTGGGTGGGCAGCGGCGCCATCCGCCGCAGCCGTTCCGCCACCCGGGCCGCGAGGGCCTCGCCGCCGGCCCGACCGACCTCCCCGCCGAGCACCACACATCCCGGGTCGAGGACGGCCACGACGGAGGCGGCGCCGATGGCGAGGCGGTCGGCGAGGACGTCGAGGAAGCGGCCGGAGGCGTCCCCGACGGCGTCCGCCCGCCCAACCGCCGCCCGCACCAGGCCGGCCGCCTCCGGTTCGCCGGGCACCGGCTCCGGGGCCGGCCCCAGTCCGTGCTCCCGCGCCAGCGCGGCGACGGCCGCCGAGCCCGCCAGGGAGTGGAACCCGCCCTCGCAGTCCGTGGCCGACGGCAGGCCGGTGGTGCCGGGGACCGGCAGGAAGCCGATCTCGCCGGTGCCGCCGGAGGCTCCCCGGCGCAGGGTGCCGTCCAGGACGACGGCCGCGCCCGTGCCGTGGCCCAGCCACAGCAGCACGAAGGTGTCGCGGTCCCGGGCGACCCCCTCGCGCTGTTCCGCCAGGGCGGCGAGATTGGTCTCGTTCTCGACGGTGACACGGGCCTCGGGCAGCCGTTCCTGGAGGACGGCCACCAGACGGCGGTGCCAGACGGGCAGGCCCGAGGAGTCGCGCAGCTCGCCGCTGGCGGGATCGATCAGGCCGGGCGCGCCGATGCCGACGGTGTGCAGCCGGTCCGTACCGGCCTCCTTCACGGCCCGTTCGACCAGTGTCACCGCCTGCTCCACGGCGGGTTGGGTGCCGATGTCACCGCCGATCGGCACGGACGCCTCGGCGAGCACCCGCCCGACCAGGTCGGAGACCAGCACGGCGACGCCCTCGGTGCGCACGTCCAGCGCCGCCAGATGGGCGCGGTCCGCGACGATGCCGTACAGCCGGGCGTTCGGGCCGCGCCGCTGCTCGCCCGCCTCACCGACGACCTCGATGAGGCCGGAGGCGGTGAGACGTTCGGCCAGGTCGGCGACCGTGGGCCGGGACAGGCCGGTGAGCTGTTTCAACTGCCCCGCCGTCAACGGGCCTTCGTCCTGCAAGAGCCGCAGGGCGAGCCGGTCGTTGATGGCCCGGGCGGTGCTCGGGGATGCGGGCATGCGCGGAATCCTCCCACGGGGGCCGGAGCGTCGCACCGGACCGGCCTCTATTTATCAGGCAGGGTCCCTGATAGTTTACGCAGGCGCCGCGACGCCGCGGCCCGCGCACGGCACCGCGCCGGGCGGCACACTGACGGGGAGGGCCCCAGGGATGAGCGAAGTGACAGACGCACCGTCGGAGGTACGGCGCGCCCGGTACGCCGTGGCCGCCGTCTTCGCCGTGCACGGCGCGGTCACCGGCTCCTTCGCCACCCGAGTGCCGTGGATCCAGGACCACGCCTCCGTGGGGGCCGGCCAGCTCGGCTTCGCCCTGGCCTTCACGGCGTTCGGCGCGGCCTGCGCCATGCCGTTGGCGGGCCGGATCACCCACCACTTCGGCAGCCGCGCGGCGCTGCGCGGACTGCTCGCCCTGTGGACGCTGTCGCTGGTTCTGCCCTCGCTCGCGCCGAACATGCCCACCCTGTGCCTGGCGATGTTCGTCTACGGCGCCACCGCGGGCATGGCCGACGTGGCGATGAACGCCCTCGGCGTCGAGGTCGAGCAGCGGCTCGACAAGTCGATCATGTCCGGCCTGCACGGAATGTGGAGCGCGGGCGCGCTGATCGGCTCGGCGGGCGGGACCCTCGCCGCGCACCTGGGCACCGACGCGCGCCTGCACCATGTGCTGGCGGCTGCCGCCCTCACCCTGCTCGGCCTGCTGGCCTGCCGGTGGGTGCTCGACCTGCGGCCCACCGAGGACGAGGAGCCGCCGCCCCGCTTCACCCTGCCGCCCCGCTCGGCGCTGCTGATCGGCGCGGTCGGGTTCTGCGCGGTGTTCGCGGAGGGCGCGAGCCTGGACTGGTCGGCGGTCTACCTGGACGACCACCTCGGCACCTCGGCCGGTCTCGCCGCGGCCTGCACGACCGGCTTCATGCTCACCATGGCGGTGGCCCGCATCGTGGGGGACGCCGTGGTGAACCGGTTCGGCGCGGTCCGCACGGTCCGCGCGGGCGGGGTGCTGGCCGCCGCGGGCGGACTGCTGATCGTGGTGGCCGGTCATCCGGCGGTGGCGATCGGCGGGTTCGGCATGATGGGCCTGGGCATCGCCGTGGTGGTCCCGCTGTGCTTCGCGGCGGCCGGACACAGCGGACCCAATCCCAGCCAGGCCATCGCGGGCGTCGCGACGATCACGTACACCTCCGGGCTGATCGCGCCGAGCCTGATCGGTGGGGTGGCGCAGGCGACCAGCCTGATGGTGTCGTTCGGCGTGGTGACGGTGCTGGCGTTCGGACTCGTCGTGTTCGCGGGCGTGCTGCGCGGCGGCGAGCGCCCGTCCGTGAAGGTCAGTCCGTCGGACGCAGCAGTGCCCGGCCCGCGCTCCTGAGCGTGTCGCTCCAGGGCGTCGGGCGCATCGTCGCGGCGTCGAGGCGGACCAGGACCCGGGTGCCCCGCGCGTAGGTGACCGCCCCGTCGGCCGAGCAGAACCGGAAGCCGTACGTCAGGCCGGTGTTGCCGAGCCGCTCCAGCCACAGGTGGACGGCGTAGGCACCCGGCTTGGTGACCGGGGCCTCGTAGCTGACACGCAGTTCCTTCACGGCGTTGCAGGCGTCGCCGGCCGCGGCCCAGTCCCCCTCGAAGCGCACCCCGTGCTCCTGCCACAGCTCGGTCCAGGCGCGCTCGACCATCACGGGACAGCGGGCGTTGTGCAGCAGTCCGAGTGCGTCCAGGTCGTCGAAGTGGACGGTGACGGGGATCAGCCGGCCGTAGGGCAGGGCGGGGGCGGCCGGGGCTTCGGCGGTCACGGGTGGAGCTCCTGAGGGGACGAAGGAAGACGCATGGGCGATCACCCCTATCCTAAGCGGTCGCTCACCCTCCGCTTTCGCGTGAGAATGGGCCGGACATCGACACCGCACGACGCGTCCGTACCGCGCGAACGCGTCCGCACCGCACCACACCGCACGAACGCATCCGCACCGACGAACGAAAGCGAAACCCACCATGGATCTCGGCGTCCGCTGGAAACTGCACGGCGACGGACGCACGCCGGAGCCCGGAGCGGTGGTCCGCCCCGACGAACGGCTCTCCTGGCCCCGCACGGCCGGCCTCGGCGCGCAGCACGTGGTGGCCATGTTCGGGGCGTCCTTCGTGGCGCCCGTCCTCATGGGCCTGGACCCCAACCTCGCCATCATGATGTCGGGCGTCGCGACCGTGATCTTCCTGCTCGCGACCCGTGGCCGGGTGCCCAGCTACCTCGGCTGCTCCCTCTCCTTCGTGGGCGTCGCGGCGGTCATCCGCGCCCAGGGCGGCACGAGCGCCACCGTCACCGGCGCGGTCCTCGTGGTCGGTGTCGCACTGTTCCTGGTGGGCGTGGCCGTGCAACGGTTCGGCGCCCGGATCATCCACGCCGCGATGCCGCCGGTCGTGACCGGCGCGGTCGTGATGCTGATCGGCTTCAACCTCGCCCCCGTCACCGCCTCCACCTACTGGCCGCAGGACCAGTGGACGGCCCTGCTGGTGATGCTGTTCACCGGTCTGGCCGTGGTCTGCCTGCGCGGATTCTGGTCCCGCATCGCGATCTTCCTCGGCCTGGTCTTCGGCTACGGCATCTCCTGGGCGTTCGACCGGATCTTCGGCCGGATCCACTCGGCGGACGCGAGCGGCAAGGTCGTCGACCACTGGCGGCTCGACCTCTCCGCAGTGGGCCGGGCCGACTGGGTCGGGCTGCCGTCCTTCCACGGCCCGAGCTTCGAGTGGTCGGCGATCCTGGTCGCGCTCCCCGTCGTCATCGCCCTGGTCGCGGAGAACGCCGGGCACGTCAAGGCGGTCGGCGAGATGACCGGCGACCCGCTGGACGACAAGCTGGGCACGGCGATCTCGGCCGACGGCATCGGCTCGGTGCTCTCCACCGCGGTCGGCGGCCCGCCCAACACCACGTACTCCGAGAACATCGGCGTGATGGCCGCGACCCGCGTCTACTCCACGGCCGCCTACTGGGCGGCGGCAGGCTTCGCCCTCCTCTTCGGCCTGTGCCCCAAGTTCGGCGCGGTGGTGGCCGCGATCCCGGGCGGCGTCCTCGGCGGCATCACCGTCATCCTGTACGGCATGATCGGCCTGCTCGGCGCCCAGATCTGGCTCAACGCCGGGGTCGATCTGCGCAACCCGCTGAACCTGGTCCCGGCCGCCGCCGGCATCATCATCGGCGTCGGCAACGTCACCATGGAGTTCACCGACACCTTCTCCCTCAGCGGCATCGCCCTCGGCACGCTGGTCGTCATCACCGGTTACCACGCCCTGCGCGCCTTCGCCCCGGCCCACCTCAGGACCCAGCCACCGCTCCTCGACGAGGGCACCAGCTCCTACGACGAGGCCGGTTCGTAGGCGTACGACGGGCCGAAGCCGCCCGCAGCCCTCCCGCGGCCGTCCGAGCCGCCGGGCGGCTTCACCCACGGACGGGCGTCGGGGCGTCCTCGCCGGTGTCGGGAGCGGTATGCGCCCGCTCCCGCGCGCGGGGGACCCGTTCCCCCGTTCCGGGGAAGCACCGGTCCCGCCGGCCCGCCGGCCCGCCCAGGGCTGCGACCCTTCCTGCATGCCGCACTTGGAACAGTTCGCCCCTCCCCTCGACGCGTCCGTCGACGGGGTGCTCTCCCGTATGCGGGCCCTCGACGCGGCCCTCCCGCCGCGGGACGGGGTCGCCGTCTTCAACCGTGTCTATCTCGCCGTGACGCAGGAGGTGGACCGGCACATCGACACGGGCCGCTTCACCGACACCCGCGCCGCGGTCACGTTGGACGTACGGTTCGCGGAGCGCTATCTCGCCGCCGTCGACGCGGCCACGGGCGACCGCCGCCCGCCGGCCTGCTGGCGCCCGCTGTTCCAGCTCCGCCGCCATCCCGGCGTATGTCCGCTACAGTTCGCGTTCGCGGGCATCAACGCCCATATCGGGCACGACCTCGTGCTCGCCGTCGTGGACGCCTGTGACAGCCTCGGGTGCGAACCGGCCGAGCTGGAGGACGAGTTCGACCGGGTGGGCGATCTCCTCGTGGCGTTGGAGGAACGCATCCGCGAGGACCTGATGCCCGGCCCCGACCTGCTTCAGATCGCCGATCCGCTCACCCATCTGCTCGGCTCCTGGAGCCTGGAGCGGGCGCGCGACGCCACCTGGTCCGCGGCCCGCGCCCTGTGGGCACTGCGCCGTCTCCCGGACGTCGCCGGGGAGTTCACCGACCGCCTCGACGCGGCGGTCGGCTTCGCGGGCCGCATGCTCCTGACCCCGATGCCGGACTGGCCGGGGCGGTGCGTGCGTACCCCGGCTCCAGGGTCGTGAGGAGCCGGGGGCGCGACGGGCCGGTGGCGTCCGGATCATGCCGGGGCGGTGCGGACGAGAGACCCTAGTCCTCCGGCAGTTCGACCGGGGCGATCTCGTCGTACACGTCACCGGGACCCGGGTTGGTCGCGTCCGTCGTACCGCCGAGGTGGTGCATGACGCCCCAGACCGCGTTGAGGGCGGTCTGGACGGCCCCCTCGGCCCAGCCCGCGGTCCAGGAGATGTCGTCGCCGGCGAGGAAGATGCCCCGCTTGTCCTCGGGCAGCCTGTCCTGCATGAAGTGGGTGAACAGGCGCCGCTGGTAGCGGTAGTGGCCGGGCAGGTTGGCCTTGAACGCGCCCATGAAGTAGGGCTCGTTCTCCCAGGAGACGGTCACCGGGTTGCCGATGACGTGCTTCCTGATGTCGACCTTCGGGTAGATCTCGCCGAGCGACTTCAGCATGACCTCCATCCGCTCGTTCGCGGACAGCGGCAGCCACTTCAGGCTGTCGTCGCACCAGGTGTAGGACAGGCAGATGACGGCGGGCTTGTCCGGGCCGTCGTCGAGGAGGTAGGTGCCGCGGGTCATGCGGTCGGTGAGCGTCATCGACATGACGTCCCGCCCGGTCTCCTCGTCCTTGTCCAGCCAGAACGGGCGGTCGACCGGCACGAAGAGCTTGGAGCTCTCCATGTAGTGGGTGCGCTCGATCGCCGTCCAGTGGTCGATCGGGAAGAGCGAGTCGTCGCAGGCGATCTTCGACAGCAGCATCCAGGACTGCGCGGTGAAGATCGCGGCCCGGTATGTGCGGATGTCGCCGTTCGCGTCGGTGACGGTGATGTGGTTGCCCGCGGTGCGGTTGAGGCGGGTCACGGCCGGGCGGGGCTCGCCGCCCTCGTGCAGGCTCGCGAGCGAGGTGCCGTGGGGCCAGTGGACGATCTTCTCCGGCTCGCGCTCCCACAGCCGCAGCGGCAGTTGCTGGGAGCCGCCGACGATGCCGCGGTGGTGGTCGTCGGCCTCGGTGTAGACGACGCGGAGGATCTCCAGGATGGAGTTGGGGAAGTCGGTGTCCCAGCCGCCGGTGCCGAAGCCGACCTGGCCGAAGATCTCCCGGTGCCGGAAGGACCTGAAGGCCTCGGAGTCGCACAGGAAGCCGTAGAAGGTCTGGTTGTCGAGCTTCTCGACGAGCTTCGCCCAGATCTCGCGGATGCGCGGCACATCGCGCTCCCGCATGGCCTGGTTCATGTCGGAGAAGTCGGCGCCCTCTTCGAGGCACCTGTTCCAGGCGGCGGCGACGTCCCGGTAGACCTGCGGCAGGTCGTCGACCGTCTCGGCGTAGTGCGACTCACCCTTGAGGTCCACGACCGTCGAGGGCGTGACCTCGGCGAGCGGGTTGGGGAACGGCCGGGTCTCCAGGCCCACCAGGTCGATGTAGTGCTGGAGGGCCGTGGAGGACGGTGGGAAGCGCATCGCGCCCATCTCGGCGGTCAGCGAGGGGTCGCAGCCGTCGAAGCCCACCGTGCGCAGGCGCCCGCCGATCCGGTCGGCCTCGTACACGACGGGCTTGAGGCCCATCTTCATCAGCTCGTACGCGGCGATGATCCCGGACAGCCCGCCGCCGATCACGGCGACCTCCGTGCCGTGCTCGGTCGCCGGTACCTGGCCGAGGCCGGCCGGGTGGCCGAGGAAGTCGTCGTAGGCGTAGGGGAAGTCCGGGCCGAACATGGTGATCGGCGGCTGCTGCTCGTCTACGTGCTCGACGGCGTTGGGCACGGTGGACGTCATGGGGCGCGGACTCCTTGCGGAAAGGAAAGGAAAGGAAGAGCGGGGGTTTCAGACCAGGGATCCGTAGAGGCCGGGGCGGCGGTCCTCCAGATACGGGTTCGCCTCGCGGGAGGCGGCCACGAAGGCGGGGTCGGCGTCGGCGAACACGAGTTCCTCGTCGCGTCCGGCGCGGGCGCGGGCGACACCGTCGGGACCGGCCAGGGTGGAGAGACCGACGAACTCGAACTCCCCTTCCCGGCCGACCCGGTTGACGTAGGCGACGTACATCTGGTTCTCGAAGGCGCGCACCGGGATCATCGACTCGGCGACGAACTGGAAGGGGTGCATCTGCGCGGTCGGGACCACCAGAAGGTCCGTGCCGGCCAGGGCGTGGGCGCGGACGTTCTCCGGGAACTCGACGTCGTAGCAGATCAGGAGGCCGAGGGTCAGGCCGCCCAGTTCCGCCTGTACGACCAGCTGGTCGCCGGGCGTGAAGTGGTCGCGCTCGAAGCAGCCGAAGAGATGGGTCTTGCGGTGATTCGCCAGACGGACGCCGTCGGCGGAGATCAGCTGGGCGGAGTTGTACACCGTCTCGCCGTGGCGCTCCGGGTATCCGTAGGCGACCGCGAGGCCGTGCCGCCCGGCGAGGTCGGCGACCGCGTCCGCGGAGTCGCCGTCGGCGGGCTCGGCGAGGCGGGCGATGTCGTCGCCGATCGCGTACCCGGTCAGGAACATCTCCGGTGCGACGAGCAGCCCGGCGCCCGCGGCGGCGGCGTGGCCCGCGGCCTCGTCGAGGACCTTGAGGTTCTCGACGACCGAGCCGGGCCGGCCGGAGCTCTGGAGCAGGGCGATGCGCATGCGGTTCCTCACCGGGAGCGGAAGGGCGTGGGGGACACCTAGACGGTACGGCCCGCTGAGCAGGGCGGACAAGGAGGAGCCGTTGCGCGCTGGTGAGCTGTTCGTTGCGTGCCCGGAACGCCGGGCGGCGATTCGTTGCGCCGCCCGGAGCCCGGCTCACCGCCGCACGGCGACCAGGAGCGCCACCACCAGTCCGGGCACCGCGAACAACGCGAAAGCGGTGCCGTGCGTGGTCGTCGGCACCAGCTGGGCGTAGGCGCCGTAGACGGCGATCGTCGCGAGTTCGGTACCCAGCCCGGCGACCGAGGTGAGGGTGGCACGGGCGGTGCCCTCGATGCGCTGCTGGAGGCGGGCGTCCGCCAGCACGGTCGCCAGCTGGAAGCCGCCGAAGGCCAGGGCCACCAGGGCGAAACCGGCCGGTGCGCCTCCGCCCGCGCCCACGGCGAGGGCGAGGGCCGAGGCCGTGAGCAGCGCGGCGAACCCCCTGCGGCCCAGGCGTCCGGCTTGGCCGGACAGCAGGCTGCCCGCGGTGACGCCGGCCCAGACCATCATCAGCAGGTACGGGATCGCCGCGTCGGGGACGCCGGTCTCCCGTGCCAGCAGCGGGGTGTACTCGTCGAGCGCGCCCCAGACGGCGGCGACGGCCGGCACGAGCAGGAGTGCGCCCCGCACGGAGCGGTCGCGGCGGGCCTCGGCGAGCCCCGCCCTCAGAGCCGCCGCCCAGCCGTCCCCCTCCTTGCCCCCCTGTCCCTCCCCCTCCCCGTCGACGCCCGCGGCAGCGGCGGCGGGGTCGCGGTGTTCGGGGAAGCGGGTCGCCGTCGCGGCGCAGAGCAGACAGGCCAGCACGCTGGCCGCGCCGACCGCCGGATAGCCGTATGCCGCGAACACGGGACCGGCCAGGGCCATCGCCGTCATCGTCGCGGCCTGCCCGGCCGCCTGGGCCCGGCCCATGACCCGGGCGTACCGGTCCGCCGCGCCGAGCCGCTCCAGTTCCTCGTAGACCAGGGCCTCCAGGGCGCCCGAGCCCAGCGCTCCCCGCGCGCCCCACAGCACGAAACCGGTGGCGAAGGCCCAGTACGACGGGACCAGAACCCACAGGGCGAAGCCGACCGCGCCCAGCAGCGGGCCCAGCCACAGCAGCAGACGGCGGGAGACGGCGTCCGCCCAGGCGCCGGAGGGGACCTCCAGCAGGACACCGGTCGCCGACCAGAGGACGAACAGCGAGGACAGCTGGCCGACGGACAGCCCGGTGTCCGCGAACAGGAGCGCGTACACCGGGTAGAGCAGGACGAACTCGTCCAGGAACGAATAGCCGTACAGCGTGGCCGTGAGCCGTCGTACGCCGACGGGCCTACGCGCAGGTGAGCAAGTCATGAGGCCTTCCCGCAGGGACGTTTCGGACACCGGGGGTACGGCGTCCGAGGCGGCCCTCGGGAGGCACGGCTGGTGGATCAATGTCGCCAGGTCATGGCACCGAGGGTAGACCCGGTCCCGGCCCGCTCACCAGCGCTTCGCGGAGCCGGTGGCGCTCAGGTCGGCGAACCGGACGAGAAGCGGCGCAGCAGCGGGGACAGCACCAGCACGGACTTCGTGCGCTCCACGAACGGCTCGCCCGCGATCCGCTCCAGGACGCGCTCGAAGTGGCGCATGTCGGCGGCGAAGACCTGGGCGATCGCGTCCGCCTCCCCGGTGACGGTGGAGGCGGACACGACTTCCTGGTAGCGCTCCAGGCCCCGCTGGATGGTCTCCGGCGAGGTGTTGCGCCGGCAGTGGATCTCGACGTACCCCTCGGTCTCCCAGCCCAGGGCCGCCGGGTCGACGCGCACGGTGAAGCCGGTGATGGCCCCGGTGGCGCGCAGCCGGTCCACGCGCCGCTTCACGGCGGGCGCGGAGAGGCCGACGAGCTGCCCGATGTCCGCGTAGGAGCGGCGGGCGTCCTCGGCGAGGGCGTGCACGATGCGTTCGTCGAGATCGTTCAGCACTGCGGGTCGTTCACTTCACTTCGGATGACGCGAGGCGGGAGCGGCGGTAGCCGTACAGGAAGTAGAACACGAGCCCGACCGCCATCCAGACACCGAAGACCACCCAGGTGACGGTGGCGAGGCTGCCCATCATCCAGACGCAGAAGGCGAAGCCCAGCGCGGGCAGTACCGGCGACAGCGGGACGCGGAAGGTGCGGGGCATCTCCGGGCGGGTCCGGCGCAGCACCACGACGGCCACGTTGACCAGCGCGAAGGCGAAGAGGGTGCCGATGCTGGTGGCGTCGGCCAGCTGGCCGAGCGGGACGGCCGCGGCCAGGACACCGCAGAACAGGGACACGATCAGCGTGTTGGCGCGGGGGGCGCCGGTCTTCGGGTGGACGCGGGAGAACACCTTGGGCACGAGCCCGTCCCGGGACATGGCGAAGAGGATGCGGGTCTGGCCGTACAGAACGGTCAGGACGACGCTCGCGATGGCGATGACCGCGCAGAAGGCCAGCAGGGTGCCCCAGAAGGCCTGGCCGGTGACGTCGCGCATGATCTGGGCGAGGGCGGCCTCCGAGTCGGTGAAGCCCCGCCAGGGCTTGGCGCCCACGGCGACGGCGGCCACGAGGACGTACAGCGCGGTCACGATGACGAGGGACAGCATGATCGCGCGGGGCAGGTCGCGCTGCGCGTTCGTCGCCTCCTCACCCGCGGTCGAGGCGGCGTCGAAGCCGATGTACGAGAAGAAGAGGGTGGCCCCGGCGGCGCTGACGCCGGCCATGCCGAGCGGCATGAAGTCGTCGTAGTTGCCGGAGCGGAAGCCCTGGACACCGATGGCGCAGAACAGCACCAGCGCGGCGATCTTCACGACGACCATGACGGTGTTGGCGCGGGCGGACTCGCGGGCGCCGCCCAGCAGGAACGCCATCGCCAGCAGGACGACGATCAGGGCGGGCAGGTTGAAGACACCGCCGTCGCCGGGCGGTGCGGACAGCGCGTCCGGAATGGTGACGCCGATCGTGCCGTCGAGCAGTTCGTTGAGGTACTCGCCCCAGCCGACGGCCACGGCGGCGACCGACACGCCGTACTCCAGGACGAGGCACCAGCCGCAGACCCACGCGATCAGCTCGCCCATCGTTGCGTACGCATACGAGTAGGAGGAGCCGGCGACGGGGATGGTGCCCGCCAGTTCGGCGTAGGACAGGGCCGAGAACAGCGCCGTGAGTCCGGCGATCACGAAGGACAGCGTGACGGCGGGTCCGGCCTTGGGGACCGCCTCGCCGAGGACGACGAAGATGCCCGTGCCGAGCGTCGCGCCGATGCTGATCATGGTGAGCTGCCACAGGCCGAGGGAGCGGCGCAGGGATCCTCCCTCACCCTGGCCACCCTCGTCGACCAGGCATTCCACGGACTTGCGCCGCATGAGCCGCGCGCCGAGCCCGGGGGAAGCGGGGACGGTCCGACTGCGCTGTTGCGGGGGTGCGCCTTGGTCGAGCACGCGCTGACTCCTTTGTCGCTGCCGATCGGAGCGACGGGGACCGGTGGTACCCCCGCGCGAACAGGAACCCACCGAGCGGGGTCCCCGCCACACCTTGTACAGCGCACGACCTTACGAGGCGGAACGTTGCCGGTGTAATGCAGCAACCTTGCGTGTGCCCGCAGGATCGTTGCGTCTATCGCACCGGGGTGCCCATTCGTTGCGCCATGACGGCGGTGCCCGTCGACGGTGCCGGAAGGGACCGCGGGCCCGGCCACACCCGGGCCCGCGGCGCCGTACGGCACTGCCGGAAGCGCTCAGCTCCAGCTGGCGTGCAGGGGCTGGCCCTCCGCATAGCCGGCCGCGCTCTGGATGCCCACGATGGCCTTCTCGGCGAACTCCTCCAGGGAGGCGGCACCGGCGTAGGTGCAGGAGGAGCGGACGCCCGCGATGACCGAGTCGATGAGGTCCTCGACGCCCGGACGGGCCGGGTCGAGGAACATCCGGGAGGTGGAGATGCCCTCCTCGAACAGCGCCTTGCGGGCGCGGTCGTACGCCGACTCCTCGGAGGTGCGGTTGCGCACGGCGCGCGCGGACGCCATGCCGAACGACTCCTTGTAGAGCCGTCCGCCGGCGTCCTGCTGGAGGTCGCCCGGGGACTCGTAGGTGCCCGCGAACCAGGAGCCGATCATCACGTTGGAGGCGCCGGCCGCGAGGGCCATCGCCACGTCGCGCGGGTGGCGGACGCCGCCGTCGGCCCACACGTGCTTGCCGTACTTCTTCGCCTCCGCCGCACACTCGAGGACGGCGGAGAACTGCGGCCGCCCCACGCCGGTCATCATCCGGGTGGTGCACATGGCGCCGGGGCCGACGCCGACCTTGATGATGTCTGCGCCCGCCTCGATCAGATCCTTGACGCCCTCGGCGGAGACGATGTTGCCGGCGACGATGGGGACCTGCGGATCGAGGTCGCGCACGAGCCTGATCGCCTTGAGCATCGACTCCTGGTGGCCGTGGGCGGTGTCGATGACGAGGGTGTCGACGCCCGCGTCGAGCAGAAGCTTGGCCTTCTCCGCGAAGTCACCGTTGACGCCGACGGCGGCGGCGATCCGCAGCCTGCCCCGGGCGTCGGTGGCGGGGCGGTACAGGGTGGCGCGCAGAGCGCCCTTGCGGGTCAGGATGCCGGCGAGCCGACCGTCCGCGTCGACCGCGGGGGCGTAGCGGCGGTTGGCCGCGTCGAGTGTGTTGAAGGCCTCACGGGGGTCGATGTCCGCGTCCAGCAGCAGCAGGTCCTTGGACATGACCTCGGTGAGCTGCGTGAAGCGGTCGACACCGTTGAGGTCCGCGTCGGTGACGACACCGACGGGGCGGATGTCCCCGTCCACGACGACGCCGGCGTTGTGCGCGCGCTTCGACAGCAGGGCCAGCGCGTCGGCGACGGTCTGGTGCGGGGCGAGCATGATCGGGGTGTCCAGCACGAGGTGGCGGCTCTTGACCCAGGAGATGACCTCGGTGACGACGTCGATCGGGATGTCCTGGGGGATCACCACGAGGCCGCCGCGCCGCGCCACGGTCTCGGCCATCCGGCGCCCGGCGACGGCGGTCATGTTGGCGACGACCAGCGGGATCGTGGTGCCCGTGCCGTCCGGGGAGTTGAGGTCCACGCCCAGACGCGATCCGACCGCACTGCGGCTCGGGACCATGAAGACGTCGTCGTACGTGAGGTCGTACGCGGGCTGGATGTCGTTGAGGAAACGCACGTGCCGCACATCCCAGTCGATCAGAGGTGACCCCCTGACCGGCCGGCCAGGGGGAAGAGCACGTACTTCATTCTCCCATGACAGCCGTGGCGCCCGGCCCAGGAGGATCGTCCAGGCTGGTCAGGAGGGTGTTCGGAGGAACGTCCGAGGGATGTCCACGGGTCTGGCCCCCGAGCCCCCGACACGCCCCTCGGGCGAGCGCCCGGCGGCCGGGCGGCGGCCTGCGCGAGCACGACCTCGGCGACCGCCCGGTCCCGTGCGTCCCCCCGCCCGCACGGGCCGCCACCCCCACTCCCTCACGACGAACAGCAGCGGGACGGTCCGCAGGGCTCCGTAGGAGCGCCGCCCGGCAGCAGCGCGAGCGGGCAGCCCGGCGAACAGTGTCAGCAGGGCGGGAAACCGGCGGCGGCAGAGGCGGGGCGAGGGGCGGGCGACACACGGGGGACGCACCGCGGCAGCATGCGTCGATGCTGTCGCGGTGCGTCCCCCGTGACCTGCTGTGTCAGGGCCGTCAGACCCCGTCGGGGTCCGCCCGGTTCAGTGCGGGCCTGGGTGTGGGGCCCGCTGTCATCAGGTAGTCCGCGGCCGAGGTGTCCGTCACCAGGCTGGTGACGAGTCCCGAGCGCAGCACCGCGTCGATCGCGGCCGCCTTGCGCTGTCCGCCCGCGATCGCGACGACCTCGGGGATCCGGCGGAGCTGGTCCGCCTTGACGGTGATGCACCGCTCGCCGAGGTCCCGGCCGACCCGGCGCCCCTCGGAGTCGAAGAGGTGCGCGGACATCTCGGCGGCGACCCCGAGCGAGGCGTAGTGCGCCCGCTCCTCGTCGCTGAGCATGTCGTGCACCGTGGAGATGCCCGGCTCCCAGGAGCCGATGGAGACACAGGCGACCGTGACCTTGTCGAAGTACTCGAAGGCCCGGGCGATCCCGGTCTGGTGGCGCAGCGCGATCGCGGTGGCCGCGTCCGGCAGCAGCATCGGCGCGTAGATGGGATGCGCGTCACCTCCGGACACCTGGGCGGCACGGCGGACGGCCTCGACCGAGCCGCGCTCGGCGGTCCCGGCGTCGTACACGCCCGTCAGCTGCACCACCGTGCAGGGCGGCAGCCGGTCCAGCTCCGCCGCCATGTGGATGGTGGACCGGCCCCAGGCCAGGCCCAGGACGTCCCCCTCGTTGAGCAGCTCGCCGAGCAGGTCGGCGGCCACCTCCCCCAGGTTCTCGGGGTCGGGCGACTCCTCGGCGTCGGCCGGGGACTCGACCACCACGGCGTGCCTGAGGCCGTACCTGGCGCGGAGCGCGTCGGAGCGCTCGGCGTCCAGTTCGGCCGGCACCCGGATCTCGATCCGTACGAGATCCCGTTCGAGAGCGGTTTCCAGGACCCGGGCCACCTTGAAGCGGCTGACGCCGAACTCCTCGGCGATCTGGATCTTGGATTTGCCCTCGAGGTAGAAGCGGCGGGCCATGGCCGCCGCCTGCACCAGCTCAGCGGGTCCCATCCGCATGGCTGACCGGCCCGCCGACATACCCGACACGGCGATCTCCTCACTGCTGTTCACACTCTGGATTCGCCGTTCATCCTTGCAGATGCGGCGCATTCGATCAGTCCCGATGAAAGCCGTTCACGTAGCTGTGGCTCAGTGGTCGCACGCCCAGGAGGCCTTGGCGGTCGCCGCGTCCGCCTGCGCTCGCAGCGCGCGGACCGCCTCGGCCGGGTCCTCGGCGCCGTACACCGCCGAACCGGCCACGAAGACGTCCGCCCCCGCCTCCGCGCAGCGCTCGATCGTCGACGTCGAGACACCGCCGTCGACCTGGAGCCACAGCTCCAGTCCGTGCTTGCCGATCAGCTCCCGGGTGCGGCGGATCTTCGGAAGCATGATGTCGAGAAAGGCCTGGCCGCCGAAGCCCGGCTCGACGGTCATGATCAGCAGCATGTCCAGTTCGGGCAGCAGGTCCTCGTACGGCTCGATCGGCGTCGCCGGCTTCAACGCCATGGAGGCGCGGGCACCCTTGGCGCGGATCTCCCGGGCCAGCCGCACGGGCGCGGCGGCCGCCTCGACGTGGAAGGTGACGGACGAGGCACCCGCCTCGACGTACTGCGGGGCCCAGCGATCGGGCGCCTCGATCATCAGATGGCAGTCCAGCGGGGTGTCCGTCGCGCGGGCCAGCGACTCCACGATCGGCACGCCGAGCGTGAGGTTCGGGACGAAGTGGTTGTCCATGACGTCGACATGGAGCCAGTCGGCTCCGGCGACCGCCTGGGCCTCGTCCGCGAGGCGGGCGAAGTCGGCGGACAGGATGCTGGGGTTGATCTGCGCGGCCATGCCCCAAGCCTGCCATGCCGTGCGGGGGTTAGCGGCATCGGTCCCGAACGGATGTGGGCGTCTGCACGGCGCGGGCCGCGGGCCCGGCTCCACGGAGGCCGGAGCGGCTGACCGCGGACCCGCGGTCAGCCGGTGCGCCGGATGATCGCCAGGTACATCGCGTCGGTCCCGTGCACATGCGGCCACAGCTGGATGTCGGGGCCCTCGCCGAGGTCGGGCACGCCCGGCAGCAGGGGCCGGGCGTCGACGAGTTCGGCCTCCGGGAACTGCTTGAGCAGGTCGGCGACGACGGCGCGGGTCTCCGCGAGGTGCGGCGAGCAGGTGGCGTACCCGACGACTCCCCCGATCCGTACGGACTCCAGGGCGGTCCGCAGCAGGCCGCGCTGCAAGGGCGCGAAGCCGTCCAGGTCCTCCGTCTTGCGCCGCCAGCGCGCCTCGGGCCGGCGGCGCAGGGCGCCGAGCCCGGTGCAGGGCACGTCCATCAGCACCCGGTCGAAGGAGCCGGGCCGCCACGGCGGCCGCGTCCCGTCGGCGGCGACGACCTGATACGGCCCCGGGTTCCCGGCGAGGGCCTTGGCCACGAGCCGGGCCCGGTGCGGCTGCTTCTCCGAGGCCAGCAGCACGGCACCCCGCTCGGCGGCGAGCGCCGCCAGCAGCGCGGCCTTTCCGCCGGGTCCGGCGCATCCGTCGAGCCAGTGCGTGTCGGATCCCTCCAGGGGCGCGTTGGCGAGCGCGAGCGCCACCAGCTGGCTGCCCTCGTCCTGCACGCCCGCGCGCCCGGAGCGTACGGCGTCGATCGCGCCGGGTTCGCCGCCCTCGGTGAGCCGCACGGCGTACGGCGACCAGCGTCCGGCGACGGCGGCCTCCTCCTCCAGCAGCTCGTCCGTCGTGGCCCGCCCGGGCCGGGCGACCAGGGTCACCTCGGGCCGCTCGTTGTCCGCCTCCAGCAGCTCCTCGATGCCGGCCCGGCCGCCGCCGAGGGAGTCCCACAGCGCGGAGACGATCCAGCGCGGGTGCGCGTGGACGACGGCGAGATGGTCCTCGGGGTCGTCGTCGTAGGGCGGCGCGATCTTCTCGATCCAGGTGTCGAAGTCGTGCTGGGCGACCTTGCGCAGCACGGCGTTGACGAACTTGGCCCGCCCGTCCCCGAGCACCACCCGCGCCAGCTCGACGGAGGCGGACACGGCGGCGTGCGTCGGGATCCGGGTCCCGAGCAGCTGGTGCACACCCAGGCTGAGCACGTCGAGCACGGGCGGATCGACCTCCCGCAGCGGCCGGTCGACACACGCGGCGACGATCGCGTCGTACGTCCCCTGCCGCCGCAGCGTCCCGTACACCAGCTCGGTGGCGAGGGCGGCGTCCCGCGCGTCGAAGTCGCCGCTAGCCCGTGCCTTGCGCAGCAGCGGCGGCAGCACGAGGTTGGCGTAGGCGTCCCGCTCGTCCACGGCCCGCAGCACCTCGAAGGCGAGGAAGCGGACGGGGTCCTTCTTGGGCCGACGGTGGGGCTTGCCGGTGGTACGGGGACGGCTGGGCTGCTCGCTCACGAAAAAGGTGCTCCGGATTGCTGGGTGAAGGTACGCCCAGCCTACGACGGGTGGCCGGGGCACGGTGCGGGAGCCTTGTCCCCTGGCCCCCCGCTACTACCGCTACTGCTCCCCCGGCCGCTCGCCGGCCTGCTCGCCGACGGACGTCCCCACCCGCTCGCCGTCGGCGATGCGCACCCCGCGGGCCCAGTCGGCCGCCCGCATCGGCTTCTTGCCCTGCGCCTGCACCCACAGCAGCTCGACGGCGTGCGATCCGGTGCCGACGTGCACGCTGTTCTTCCCGACGGCCAGTCCGCCCGGCGCGAGGTCGTCGCGCCCCGGCGCGGTCCGCACCTGGATGAGCTTGAGCCGCTCTCCGCGGAACGTCGTCCAGGCACCGGGTGCCGGAGTGCACCCGCGCACGACCCGGTCGACGCGCAGTGCCGGAGCGGTCCAGTCGATCTGTGCGTCCTCGACGGTGATCTTCGGCGCGAGGGTGATGCCGTCCTGGGGCTGGGGCACGGCCTTCAGCGTGCCGTCCTCGATCCCGTCCATGGTGGCGGCGAGCAGCCCGGCGCCGGCGAACGCCAGCCGGGTCAGCAGGTCACCGCTGGTGTCGGTGGGCCGGATCTCCTCCGTGACCGTGCCGTAGACGGGGCCGGAGTCGAGCCCCTCCTCGATGAGGAAGGTCGAGGCACCGGTGATCTCGTCACCCGCCATGACGGCGTGCTGCACGGGCGCGGCCCCCCGCCAGGCGGGCAACAGCGAGAAGTGCAGGTTGACCCAACCGCGGGCCGGGATGTCCAGGGCCGCCCTGGGCAGCAGGGCACCGTAGGCGACGACGGGACAGCAGTCCGGTGCGATCTCCTCGAGCCGGGCCAGGAACTCCGGGTCCCGCGGCCGGGGGGGCTTCAGCACCTCGATCCCGGCCTCCTCGGCCCGCTGGGCCACCGGGGAGGCGACCAGCCTGCGGCCCCGCCCCGCCTGCGCGTCGGGCCGCGTGACGACGGCGGCCACCTCGTGTCGACCGGAGGCGAGCAAAGCGTCCAGAGCGGGAACGGCGACCTCGGGGGTACCGGCGAAGACAAGCTTCATGAGTGGGCACGGGCCTCTCGGAGGAAACGGGCGACGGTCGACGCACCAGTTTATTGCCCCCGATGACGGAGCCGCTGACGGCGCTGCACCGCGACGGGCGAGGTTCCACGGCCTGGGCCGGGCGGCACGGACGGTGGGCGGGTGGGAGACGGATCGGGCGCGGGCCGAAAGCCGAGCCCCACCCTCCGCCGGGGGCGTACGCATATGCCCATACGCCCCCACACCGTGACCAGCGGAGCACACCCGCGTTGGTCAAGACAGAGTTGACCACACCGGACCGCGCCCCCGTCGCGGCCCACCCCTTTGTCTTCAACGCCGGTTCGAGAGGCTTGTTCATGGCCGACCACGCAACCCACGACGCCCAGGCCCGGGCCAGCCTGCAATTGCTGGTGCGGGACATCGAGCGGGTCCGCCGGCAGGTGGACGCGCTGCGCACCCTGACCGCACAGCTGGGCAACGTCTACCGCCCGCGCCGCTCCGGCCCGTCCGCGGGCTTCGTCGTCTACGGGCGGGCCCCCGCCCCGACGGTCCGCCTCGCCCAGGAACTGCGGGACAGCGTCGAGACGCTGGTCACCGCGGCGGTGGACTTCGACCGCTCGCTCGGCTTCTCGTGGGACGCGGTGGGCTCCGCGCTCGGCGTCACCAAGCAGGCGGTCCACCGCCGCTACGGCGCCCGCCGTGCCGCCGCCCAGACGGCAACGGACACCGACCGGGCGGCGGAGGAGACACCGGTCCCCCGCACGGTCGAGGTCGGGACCGGCATCTCCGTGGTGCCGACGGTCCCCGCGGCCCGCTCGATGCCGACCCAGCCGACGGCGAGCAGCTCGTCCCTGCGCGAGGAGGCAAGGCCGACCGCATTCCCCGGTCCGCGGAACTGCTGACGTCGCTCCGCCCGCTGCCCTCTCGGCACCCGCCCGAGAGGGCGGACGCATGTCGGCGGCCGGGCACCGTGCGCACCGCCCGGGACCGTCACCCGGTCTCCGGGACTGCCACCCGAGATCCCCGCCCTCACCCGGGTACCGGCCCCCCACCCGATGTCCGGACCCTCGATGTCCGGACCCTCACCCGATGTCCGGCGGATCGACCCGCACCCACACCGTCCCCGACGTCCCTTCGCCACGCGAGGCCGTACCGCCGCGCGCCGCCATCCGCGCGGCCTGCGCCGCCTTGAGCGCGGCGGCCAGGGCGGCGCCCTTGCCCGGCGGCACCCGGATCAACGCCCGCTCCCACCGCTCGCCGGGAGGCGGTGCCCCCGGCCGCCGGTTCCGTCCCGCGGGGGTGACCGGCAGGGGGACGGGCCCCAGCAGCTCGGCCTCCCCGGGCAGCGTGACGGAGCCGAGGAAGGCGGCCACCGCCTCCCCCGTCCCGGCCACGGCCGCCATCCGCGACACCGGCGGAAAGCCCAGCTCGGCCCGCTCCGAGAGTTCGCGCAGGGCGTGCCCGACAGGGTCCCACCGCACCAGCGCCTGCACGGGCCGCAGGGTCGGCTCGGCGACCACGACCACTGTTCCCCCCTCTCCCTGCGGCCGTACCAGTGAGGCGGCCGCGATCCAGCGCCGCAGCGCGTCCTCCCCGGCCCGCAGGTCGGGCCGCCCGACCATGGCCCAGCCGTCCAGCAACAGGGCGGCCGCGTACCCGCCCTCGGCGACGGGCTCTGCGCCGGGCGTGCTCACGACGAGCGCGGGCGTGCCCGGCACGGTGTCCAGCACCTGCTCCCGCCCGGAGGTGCGCACCGGAACGGCGGGGAACGCCCGCCCCAGTTCCTCGGCGGTGCGCCGGGCCCCGACGACCTGCGCGCGCATCCGGAACCCCCCGCACTCCGGGCAGTGCCAGGCGCTCTCCTCGCGCCCGCACCAGCCGCACCACAGCGCCCCGCCGTCCCGCGCCTCCAGGGGTCCGGAACAGTGCCGGCACCGGGCGGGTGCCCGGCAGTTGGCGCACGCCAGGCGCGGCACGTAGCCGCGCCGCGGCACCTGCACGAGCACGGGCCCGTGCCGCAGTCCTTCCCGGACGGCCTGCCAGGCGAGGCTGGGCAGCCGGGCGGCCCGCGCCGCCTCGTCCCGCGCGAGATCCTGGTCCCCCACGGTCCGCACCAGGGGCACGGATCGGCGCACCTGCTCCCGGCCCGCCACCAGGGGCCGTGCCCACCCGCTCTCGACCAGTTGCGCCCCCTCGACGGTGCAGCTCCAGCCGCCCATCAGAAAGCCGCACCTGTCCTGCGCCGCCCGCAGCAGCAGTACGTCGCGCGCGTGCGGCTGCGGGGCGTGCTGCTCGCTGTGGCTGTCGTCACCGTCGTCCCACACGGCCACCAGACCGAGGTCGCGCACCGGGGCGAACATCGCCGCCCGCGTCCCGACGACCGCCCGCACGCTGCCGCGGCGCACGGCGAGCCACTCCCGGTACCGCTTCTCCGGTCCGGCGTCGGCGGTGAGCAGGGCATGCCGCCCCTCCCCCAGCAGAGCCGTCAGGGCGCCGTCCACGCGCGCGGCGGCCCGCCCGTCCGGTACGACGACGAGTGCCCCGCGCCCCGAGGCCAGCGTCGCGGCGACGGCCCGCGCCAGTTCCTCGCTCCACTCGGGGCCGGGCAGCGCGTTCCACACCGCTCGCGGGGACCCGCCCTGGGCCAGCGCGTCGAGGAACGCGCCCCCGTGCTCGTACCGCCCCCAGGAACCCTGCTGCGGTGCCGGTGGCGGAGGAAGCGGCGCCGGCGAGGGCCGCTGCTCGGCGCGAGCACTGCGCGGCGGCACCGCCAGCTGGAGCACGTCGGCCAGGCTGCCCGCGTACCGGTCGGCGACGGCCCGCGCCAGCCCCAGCAGTTCCGGGCTCAGTACCGGCTCGGGCGACACGACCTGGGCGAGGGCGGCCAGCGGCCCGGCGTAGTCCGACTCGGCGAGCCGCTCGACGAGAAACCCGTCGATCAGTCCCCCGCCCTCGCGGCGCCCCTCGCGCACCCGCCCGCGCCCGGCCCCGAACCGGACCCGGACCCGCACGCCCGGCTGGGCGTCCGCGTCCAGCTCGGCCGGCACCGCGTAGTCGAAGTACCGGTCGAGATGCAGGACGCCCTTGTCGACGAGCACCCGCGCGACCGGCAGCTCATCGGCCAGCGCGGCCCCGCGCCAGGTCCGCGGCTTCGCGCGCGGCGCCTTCGCCTGCCGCACGCTCTCCCGGAGAAGCGCGAGCTGCTCCGGCGGCGCTCCGTCCCCGCCGCCCCCCTGCTGCCCGTTCTCGCTGCTCACGCTTGCATTCATACCAAACGCCACCGACATCGGCGCCCGCCCGACGCCCCCGCCCCTGAGCCGCTCGCCCACGGCGTGGGCCCGCGCAACGCCGAGGCCCGGCCTCCCTGGGGAAGCCGGGCCGGGTGCGTACGTCGAGGACGGGACCTCAGATGCCCGCCGCCTCCTTCAGCGCGTCCACGCGGTCGGTGCGCTCCCACGTGAAGTCGGGCAGCTCGCGGCCGAAGTGGCCGTAGGCGGCCGTCTGGGCGTAGATCGGGCGGAGCAGGTCGAGGTCGCGGATGATCGCGGCCGGGCGCAGGTCGAAGACCTCGTCGATGGCCTTCTCGATCTTCTCCGGGTCGATCTTGTGCGTGCCGAAGGTCTCGACGAACAGACCGACCGGCTCCGCCTTGCCGATCGCGTAGGCGACCTGGACCTCGCAGCGCGCGGCCAGGCCGGCGGCGACGACGTTCTTCGCGACCCAGCGCATCGCGTAGGCGGCGGAACGGTCGACCTTGGACGGGTCCTTGCCCGAGAAGGCACCGCCGCCGTGGCGGGCGAAACCGCCGTACGTGTCGATGATGATCTTGCGGCCGGTCAGTCCGGCGTCGCCCATCGGGCCGCCGATCTCGAAACGGCCGGTGGGGTTGACCAGCAGCCGGTAGTTCTCGGTGTCGAGCTTGATGCCCTCGTCCAGCAGCGCCTTCAGTTCGGGCTCCACGACGAACTCGCGGATGTCGGGCGCGAGCAGCGACTCCAGGTCGATGTCGGACGCGTGCTGCGAGGAGACCACGACCGTGTCCAGCCGGACCGCCTTGTCGCCGTCGTACTCGATGGTGACCTGGGTCTTGCCGTCGGGGCGCAGGTAGGGGATGGTCCCGTTCTTGCGGACGTCCGAGAGGCGCTTCGACAGGCGGTGGGCCAGGAAGATCGGCAGCGGCATCAGGGTCGGGGTCTCGTCGGACGCGTAGCCGAACATCAGGCCCTGGTCACCGGCGCCCTGACGGTCCAGCTCGTCGTCGTCGCCCTCGACCCGCGTCTCGTACGCCGTGTCGACACCCTGGGCGATGTCCGGGGACTGCGCGCCGATCGACACCGAGACACCGCAGGAGGCGCCGTCGAAGCCCTTCTTCGAGGAGTCGTAGCCGATCTCGAGGATCTTGTCCCGGACCAGCTGCGGGATCGGCGCGTACGCCTTGGTGGTGACTTCGCCGGCCACGTGCACCAGGCCGGTGGTGATCAGGGTCTCTACGGCGACCCGGGACGTCGGGTCCTCGCGCAGGAGCGCGTCGAGAATGGTGTCGCTGATCTGGTCAGCGATCTTGTCGGGGTGACCCTCGGTCACAGACTCCGAGGTGAACAGGCGACGGGACACAACGCTCCCTGGGGTTGCAGCGGCTGCTGGCTGATCATGGGCGGACGCGACGGGAGCTGCGCCCGGCGTCGTCCGACAAACAGTTTATCGGTCGCGCTTCACCACCGGCCCACCCGTCTCGCCTCTCGGGAGCCCTGTGACCTGCGGCACAGGCATTCTGCCGAATGCCGACCGCCGTGGCCAGGGGCGCCACGCCCAACGGGCAAGGTTCGAGACACCGTGACGCGCATCAAACAATCACGTCAGGCGCCGCGTCACCAGGTCCCACACGATTTCGGCCAGGGCTTCCTTGGGGCCGTGAGGGACGGTGGTCTCGCTGCCGTCGGCGCCCAGGACGATCGCCTCGTTCTCCTCGGCGCCGAAGGTCCTGCGCTCCCCCACCTCGTTGACCACCAGCAGATCACAGCCCTTGCGGCGCAGTTTCGCCCGGCCGTTCGCCAGCACGTCGTCGGTCTCGGCGGCGAAGCCGACGACCACCTGGCCGGGGCGGGCGCGCTCGGCGGAGATCTCCGCGAGGATGTCCGGATTCCGCAGCAGAACGATGGGGTCCGGCTCCTGCCCGTCCTTCTTCTTGATCTTGCCGACGGCATAGTTCGCGGGCCGGAAGTCGGCGACCGCGGCGGCCATGACCACCGCGTCGGCGTCGGCCGCCGCCTTCAGTACCGCCTCGCGCAGTTGTACGGCGGTGCCGACCGGGACGACGTCGACGCCCGCGGGATCGGGCAGCGCGGTGTTGGCCGCGACGAGCGTCACCCGGGCGCCTCGGGCGGCGGCGGTGCGGGCGAGGGCGTACCCCTGCTTGCCGGAGGAGCGGTTGCCGAGGAAACGCACGGGGTCGAGGGGCTCGCGGGTGCCGCCCGCGCTGACCACGACATGCCGTCCGGCCAGGTCGGGCTCCCGTGTGCCGCGGGCCAGGACGCGTCGGCAGACCTCGAAGATCTCGGCCGGGTCGGGCAGCCGGCCCTTGCCCGTGTCGACGCCGGTGAGCCGGCCGACGGCCGGTTCGATGACGACGGCACCGCGGCGGCGCAGCGTCGCCACGTTCTCCTGGGTGGCCGGGTGCTCCCACATCTCGGTGTGCATCGCCGGGGCGAGGACGACCGGACAGCGGGCGGTGAGCAGGGTGTTGGTCAACAGGTCGTCGGCCAGTCCGTGGGCGGCCTTGGCGAGCATGTCGGCGGTGGCGGGGGCGACGACGACCAGGTCGGCGTGCTGGCCGATGCGGACGTGCGGGACTTCGTGGACGTCGTCCCAGACCTCGGTGGCGACCGGGTGGCCGGAGAGGGCGGACCAGGTGGCCGCGCCGACGAAGTGCAGGGCGGCGGCGGTGGGGACGACGCGCACGTCGTGCCCCGACTCGGTCAGCCTGCGCAGCAGCTCGCAGGCCTTGTACGCGGCGATGCCACCGCTGACCCCGAGCACGACCTTGGGTTTGTCCACCGTCTCTCCCCGGACCTCGGAAAACGCACGCCGCGATTCCGGGCGTACGAGTCCATCACACACCACAGGCCCGGCAGTCGGACTGCCGGGCCTGTGGGAAAACCCACTGCGAGGTGAAAATACTACTGAGCCGGGCCCTCAATGGCCTCGGACGTCAGCAGACCCGCGTTGATCTCGCGGAGCGCGATCGAGAGCGGCTTCTCGTGGACGTGGGTGTCGACGAGCGGACCGACGTACTCGAGGAGGCCCTCGCCGAGCTGCGAGTAGTACGCGTTGATCTGGCGGGCGCGCTTGGCCGCGTAGATCACGAGGCTGTACTTCGAGTCGGTGGCCTCGAGGAGCTCGTCGATCGGCGGGTTGATGATGCCCTCGGGAGCGGAGATGGAAGAGGACACGCTCTACCTTCCGATAGGGGGAAAAAGACGGGGTGTGATCACACGGTCCTGATCACACGACATCCATCAAGGCTAGCAGCTCGCGCGCCACGTCCTCGACGGAGGTGTTGACCAGGGTCTCGTGGAACTCCGGCTCGGCCGCGAGTTCGATCTTGGCCGCGTCCAGACGGCGTTCGATGACCTCGGGCGGCTCGGTGCCGCGGCCGGTGAGCCTGCGCACCAGCTCCTCCCAGGAGGGGGGAGCCAGGAACACCAGCTGGGCCTCGGGCATGGACCCGCTGACCTGTCGCGCGCCCTGGAGGTCGATCTCCAGGAGGACGGGCTCACCCGCCTCCAGGCGTTCCAGCACGGCGGCACGCGGCGTGCCGTAGCGGTTGCCGGCGAACTCGGCCCACTCCAGCAACTCGCCGTTGGCGATCAGCTTGTCCATCTCGTCGTCGGTGACGAAGAAGTAGTGGACACCGTGCTTCTCGCCGGGGCGGGGCCTGCGGGTCGTCGCCGACACCGAGAGCCAGACCTCGGGGTGTTCTTTGCGCATATGAGCGACGACCGTGCTCTTGCCGACCCCGGAGGGGCCGGAGAGCACGGTCAGCCGCGGACGTGCGTCCGGGGGTTCGGGGGTCGTCCCCCGGGGTGTTACAGCCATGCAGCGATTATTCCAGTTGTCTCGCCGTGCCCGGGACGCTGTGCCCGGAGCACGTCGGACTCACTTGGCCGTGTCGCCGAACTCCCGTTCCAGGGAGGCGATCTGGTTGGAGCCGAGACCGCGCACACGACGGCTTTCGGAGATGCCGAGCCGCTCCATGATCTGCTTGGCGCGGACCTTGCCCACGCCAGGCAGGGACTCCAGCAGTGCGGAGACCTTCATCTTGCCGACGACGTCGTTCTCCTGGCCCTGCTTGATGACCTCGTGAAGGGAGGCGCCGGAGTGCTTGAGTCGATTCTTGACCTCGGCCCGCTCCCGGCGAGCCGCGGCGGCCTTTTCGAGCGCGGCTGCGCGCTGTTCGGGGGTAAGGGGCGGAAGAGCCACGCCTACGTCACCTCGGATGTCGAACTGTCGGATACGGACCGGTGAGGAACCTAGTCGCCCCACACCTGGGGAGCTACGAGCAACACGCTTGCCCGTTCACCCTCCGCTCGGAGACTAGCGGCCAACTCCGCCAGAGTCAGCGGGAACAGCGGAAAAGTCCTGGTCAGCCTCAGCGAGGACGGGCATGTAGGACAAATTGCCCCGGATTTGAGAAAGTATTCAGCCTCAAGTCGGTCCACGGGCCTGCCGGCGGGGTCCCGGCCGGACGGCCGAGGTCGGTCAGGCGGCCTCGACGGCGGCCCTTACCTGTTGCCCGAACCGCTCCGCGGCGTCACGCAGCGCGACGATGTCGGGGCCGTGACGCAGCACTCCGCGGCTGACGTTCGGCACGACGTTGCGCGTCGCGGACCCGAAGACGTGCGGCAGATCGGCCGGAGTGGCCCCCTGGGCCCCGACGCCGGGCGCGAGGATCGGACCGTTGATGTCGAGCTCGTACGCCGACAGGTCACCGAGCGTGGCACCGACGACCGCGCCGAAGGAGCCCAGCGGCGCCTCCCCGGCGTTCTCGGCGGCCAGGTGCGCCAGCATCGTCGCGCCGACCGTCCGGCCGTCCGCGCGCACCGCGTGCTGGACCTCGCCGCCCTCCGGGTTGGAGGTGAGCGCCAGGACGAACAGTCCGGCGCCGCTCTCGCGCGCGAGGGCCACGGCCGGCGAGAGCGACCCGTAGCCGAGGTACGGCGAGACGGTCAGCGCGTCCGAGAAGAGGGGCGAGTCCGCGCGCAGGAACGACTCGGCGTACGCGGCCATGGTCGAGCCGATGTCCCCGCGCTTGGCGTCCATGACGACCAGGGCACCGGCCGCCCGCGCCTCCTCGACCGACCTCTCCAGGACGGCGACACCGCGCGATCCGAACCGCTCGAAGAAGGCGCTCTGCGGCTTCAGCACGGCGACCCGGTCGGCCACGGCCTCGACGACCGTCCGGCTGAACCGCTCCAGCCCGGCGACGGTGTCGTCCAGGCCCCACTCGGCGAGCAGCGAGGCGTGCGGGTCGATGCCGACGCACAGCGGGCCGCGCTCGTCCATGGCGCGGCGCAGGCGGGCTCCGAAGGGCTCCAGGGTCATGCCGTCCTCCTCACGTCGGCGCCGACCGCGTCGGCGAGGGTGGCGTACGGGCTGGTGCGCAGGCGGGCGGCGAGCCCCTTGTGGATCGCGCGGCACCAGAAGGGCCCCTCGTAGACGAAGGCGCTGTAGCCCTGCACGAGGGTGGCACCCGCGAGGATGCGCTCCCAGGCGTCCTCCGCCGTCTCGATGCCGCCGACGCCCACGAGGGTGATGCGGTCGCCCACGCGCGCGTAGAGGCGCCGCAGGACCTCCAGGGAACGCGCCTTGAGGGGTGCTCCGGACAGGCCGCCGGTCTCCTTGACCAAGGCGGGCGCTGAGGTCAGTCCGAGGCCCTCGCGCGCGATGGTGGTGTTCGTGGCGATGACGCCGTCCAGCCCCAGCTCGACGGCCAGGTCGGCGACGGCGTCCACGTCCTCGTCGGCGAGGTCGGGGGCGATCTTCACCAGCAGCGGCACACGCCGGTGGGCGACCGCGCGGTCGGCGGCCTCGCGCACGGCGCTCAGCAGCGGCCGCAGCGCCTCCGTGGCCTGGAGGTTGCGCAGTCCGGGAGTGTTCGGGGAGGAGACGTTGACGACCAGGTAGTCGGCGTACGGCGCGAGCCGCTCGGCCGACTTGACGTAGTCGGCGACCGCCTCGGCCTCCGGTACGGCCTTGGTCTTCCCGATGTTGACGCCCACGACGGTCCTGAAGACGGGCTCGCGGGAGGCCAGGCGGGCGGCGACGGTCAACGAGCCGTCGTTGTTGAAGCCCATGCGGTTGATCAGCGCCCGGTCGGCGACCAGGCGGAACAGCCGCTTCTTGGGGTTGCCGGGCTGTGCCTCCCCGGTGACCGTGCCGATCTCGACGTGGTCGAAGCCCACCATCGCCATGCCGTCGACGGCGGCCGCGTTCTTGTCGAACCCCGCGGCGAGCCCGAAGGGGCCGTGCATGCGCAGACCGAAGGCCTCGGTCCGCAGTTCCCTGTACCGGGGGGCGAGGACGGCCGCGGCGAACGTGCGCAGCACCGGGATCCGGGCGGCGAGCCGGATCCAGCGGAAGGCCAGGTGGTGGGCCTTCTCCGGATCCATCGGGGAGAAGACCAGACGGAACAAGATCTTGTACATCACTGTGTCCTCGTGGAGAGCATCGGAGACCTCATACGGAGGGGGACACCGTTTCCGGTGTCCCCCAGGGCTGCTAGTCGCGGGCCGCGGTCAGATGCTCGGCGTGTTCCTGGAGGGAACGCACCCCCACATCCCCGTGGTTGAGGGCGTCGATGCCCTGGACGGCGGCGGCGAGCGCCTGGACCGTCGTCAGGCAGGGCACCGAGCGCGCCACCGCCGCCGTGCGGATGTCGTAGCCGTCGAGGCGGCCGCCGGTCCCGTACGGGGTGTTGACGATGAGGTCGACCTGGCCCTCGTGGATGAGCTGGACGATGGTCTTCTCGCCGTTCGGGCCCACACCCTCGGACTGCTTGCGCACGACCGTGGCGTTGATGCCGTTGCGCCTGAGGACCTCGGCGGTGCCGGAGGTCGCCAGCAGCTCGAAGCCATGGGCGACCAGCTCGCGCGCCGGGAAGATCATCGAGCGCTTGTCGCGGTTGGCGACCGAGATGAACGCTCGGCCCTTGGTGGGCAGCGGGCCGTAGGCGCCCGCCTGCGACTTGGCGTACGCCGTGCCGAAGACGGAGTCGATGCCCATGACCTCGCCGGTGGAGCGCATCTCCGGGCCCAGGATGGTGTCGACGCCGCGGCCGGAGGTGTCGCGGAAGCGGCTCCACGGCATCACGGCCTCCTTGACGGAGATCGGCGCGTCCAGCGGCAGTTCGCCGCCGTCGCCGGTCGCCGGGAGCAGCCCCTCGGCGCGCAGCTCGGCGATGGTCGCGCCCAGGGAGATCCGGGCGGCGGCCTTGGCCAGCGGTACCGCCGTCGCCTTCGAGGTGAAGGGGACGGTGCGGGACGCGCGCGGGTTGGCCTCCAGGACGTAGAGGATGTCCCCGGCCATCGCGAACTGGATGTTGATCAGACCGCGGACGCCCACCCCGCGCGCGATGGCCTCCGTGGAGGCCCTCAGGCGCTTGATGTCGAAGCCTCCGAGGGTGATCGGGGGCAGGGCGCAGGCCGAGTCGCCGGAGTGGATACCGGCCTCCTCGATGTGCTCCATGACGCCGCCGAGGTACAGCTCCTCGCCGTCGTAGAGCGCGTCGACGTCGATCTCGATGGCGTCGTCGAGGAAGCGGTCGACGAGGACCGGCCGGGTGGGGCTGATCTCCGTCGACTCCGCGATGTAGGACGACAGCCGGGTCTCGTCGTAGACGATCTCCATGCCGCGGCCGCCGAGCACGTACGACGGCCGGACGAGGACCGGGTAGCCGATCTCGTCGGCGATGGCCTTGGCCGCGGCGAAGGTGGTGGCGGTGCCGTGCTTCGGGGCCGGCAGGCCGGCCTCGGCGAGGACGCGTCCGAAGGCGCCCCGGTCCTCGGCCGCGTGGATCGCCTCCGGGGGCGTGCCGACGATCGGTACGCCGTTGTCCTTCAGCGCCTGCGCCAGGCCCAGCGGGGTCTGGCCGCCGAGCTGGACGACGACACCGGCGATCGGGCCGGCCTGCGCCTCCGCGTGCACGATCTCCAGCACGTCCTCGAGCGTCAGCGGCTCGAAGTACAGGCGGTCGGAGGTGTCGTAGTCGGTGGAGACGGTCTCGGGGTTGCAGTTGACCATCACGGTCTCGTACCCGGCGTCGGACAGCGCGAAGGAGGCGTGGACGCAGGAGTAGTCGAACTCGATGCCCTGACCGATGCGGTTCGGACCGGAGCCCAGGATGATGACGGCCGGCTTCTCGCGCGGCGCGACCTCGCTCTCCTCGTCGTAGGAGGAGTAGAAGTACGGCGTCTTCGCGGCGAACTCGGCGGCACAGGTGTCGACCGTCTTGTACACCGGGCGGATGCCCAGCGCGTGCCGGACCTCGCGGACGACGTCCTCGCGCAGGCCACGGATCTCGGCGATCTGCTGGTCGGAGAAGCCGTGCCGCTTGGCCTCGGCGAGCAGTTCGAGGTCCAGGCGGTCGGCGGCGGCCAGGTCGTCCGCGACCTCCTTGATCAGGAACAGCTGGTCGACGAACCAGGGGTCGATCTTCGTGAACTCGAAGACCTCCTCCGGGGTGGCGCCCGCGCGGATGGCCTGCATGACGGTGTTGATCCGGCCGTCGGTGGGGCGGACCGCCTCCGTCAGGAGCTGCTGCTTGTCGCCGGGGTCGCCGACGAACGTGAACTGGCTGCCCTTCTTCTCCAGCGAGCGCAGCGCCTTCTGGAACGCCTGGGTGAAGTTGCGCCCGATGGCCATGGCCTCGCCGACGGACTTCATGGTGGTCGTCAGCGTCGAGTCCGCGCTCGGGAACTTCTCGAAGGCGAAGCGGGGGGCCTTGACGACCACGTAGTCGAGCGTGGGCTCGAAGGAGGCCGGGGTCTCCTTGGTGATGTCGTTCGGGATCTCGTCGAGGGTGTAGCCGACGGCGAGCTTGGCCGCGATCTTCGCGATCGGGAAGCCGGTCGCCTTGGAGGCCAGCGCCGACGAGCGCGACACGCGCGGGTTCATCTCGATGACGATGACCCGGCCGTCCTCGGGGTTCACCGCGAACTGGATGTTGCAGCCGCCGGTGTCCACGCCGACCTCGCGGATCACGGCGATGCCGATGTCGCGCAGGGTCTGGTACTCGCGGTCGGTCAGCGTCATCGCCGGCGCGACGGTGATCGAGTCGCCGGTGTGCACGCCCATGGGGTCGAAGTTCTCGATGGAGCAGACGACGACCACGTTGTCGTGCTTGTCGCGCATCAGCTCCAGCTCGTACTCCTTCCAGCCGAGGATGGACTCCTCCAGGAGCACCTCGGTGGTCGGCGAGAGGGTCAGTCCCTGGCCGGCGATGCGGCGCAGCTCCTCCTCGTCGTGGGCGAAGCCGGAGCCGGCGCCGCCCATGGTGAAGGAGGGGCGGACGACGACCGGGTAGCCGCCGAGCGTCTCGACGCCGGCGACGACCTCGTCCATGGTGTGGCAGATGACCGAGCGGGCGGACTCGCCGTGCCCGATCTTGCGGCGGACCTCCGCCACGACGTCCTTGAACTGGTCGCGGTCCTCGCCCTTGTGGATGGCGGCCACGTTGGCGCCGATCAGCTCGACGCCGTACTTGTCCAGGACGCCGTTCTCGGACAGCGAGATGGCGGTGTTGAGGGCCGTCTGGCCGCCCAGGGTGGGCAGCAGGGCGTCCGGCCGCTCCTTGGCGATGATCTTCTCGACGAACTCGGGGGTGATGGGCTCCACGTAGGTGGCGTCGGCGATCTCCGGGTCGGTCATGATCGTCGCCGGGTTGGAGTTGACGAGGATCACGCGCAGACCCTCGGCGCGCAGGACGCGGCACGCCTGGGTGCCGGAGTAGTCGAACTCTGCGGCCTGTCCGATGACGATCGGGCCGGAGCCGATGACCAGGACGGACTGGATATCGGTGCGCTTAGGCACGCTGGCCCTCCATCAGGGAAACGAAGCGGTCGAACAGGTAGGCGGCGTCGTGCGGGCCGGCCGCCGCTTCGGGGTGGTACTGGACGGAGAAGGCCGGCTGGTCGAGCAGCTGGAGCCCCTCCACGACGTCGTCGTTGAGGCAGACGTGGGACACCTGGGCGCGGCCGAACCTGGTGTCGCTGACCTTGTCGAGCGGCGCGTCCACGGCGAAACCGTGGTTGTGCGCGGTGACCTCGACCTTGCCGGTCGTACGGTCCTGGACCGGCTGGTTGATGCCGCGGTGGCCGTACTTGAGCTTGTAGGTGCCGAAGCCGAGGGCGCGGCCGAGGATCTGGTTGCCGAAGCAGATGCCGAACAGGGGCGTCCTGCGCTCCAGCACCTCCGTCATCAGCGCCACGGGGCCGTCGGCGGTGGCCGGGTCGCCCGGGCCGTTGGAGAAGAAGACGCCGTCGGGGCCGACGGCGTACACGTCGTCCGCCGTGGCCGTCGCGGGCAGCACGTGCACCTCGATGCCGCGCTCGGCCATGCGGTGCGGGGTCATGCCCTTGATGCCGAGGTCGATGGCGGCGACGGTGAACCGCTTCTCGCCGACCGCCGGGACGACGTACGCCTCCTGGGTGGCGACCTCCTCGTAGAGGCTCGCGCCCTTCATGTGCGGCTGGGCCTGCACCCGCGCGAGCAGCTCGGGGTCGGCGGCGATCGCCTCGCCGGAGAAGACGCCGGCGCGCATGGAGCCGCGCTCGCGCAGGTGCCGGGTGAGGGCGCGGGTGTCGATCCCGGAGATGCCGACGACACCCTGCGCGGCCAGCTCGTCGTCCAGGGAGCGCTGGGAGCGCCAGTTGGACGGCACGCGCGCGGGGTCGCGCACGACGTAGCCGGAGACCCAGATGCGGCCCGACTCGTCGTCCTCGTCGTTCCAGCCGGTGTTGCCGATCTGCGGGGCGGTCGCCACGACGATCTGGCGGTCGTAGGAGGGGTCGGTGAGGGTCTCCTGGTAGCCGGTCATGCCGGTGGAGAACACCGCTTCGCCGAAGGTCTCCCCCACGGCCCCGTAGGCACGGCCGCGGAAGATCCGGCCGTCCTCCAGGACGAGTACGGCGGGAACCTTCGTGGTTCCCCTGGTGGAGGTCGTCATCGTGCGCCTTCCGTTTCCCTCTTGTTGATCATGGAGTTGATGGCGTCGACCCACTCGGTGTGCTCGGCCGCGTGGTCCGCGCGGAACCCGGAGTCGATCAGCCTGCCGCCGTGCTCCCAGGTCACCAGGAGCAGTCCGCCCTCGGTGAGGACCTTGCCGGCGATGCCCTTGCCGAGCACCGCTTCGCGCAGCGCGCCGGCCGGGACGAAGAAGTCGCCCGCGCCGGGGCGTACGACGTCCAGGCCCGCGTCCGTCAGCGTGAGCCGGACCCGGCTGCGCGTGCCCAGGCCGTGCGCCACGATGCGGTCGAGCCACTGCCCGGCGGTGGTGGAGCCGTGGTAGCGGCCGCTCATCGTCAGTCTCGCCGCCCCGGGGTCGGACGGCGCGGCGGGCAGCTCCGGCAGGTCGCCCTGGAGCGTTCCGCGCCACTTCCAGCCCTCGCGCATCAGCCAGTAGACGAGCGCGACGAAGAGGGCGAGGCCGACGACCCAGCCGACGCGGGCGGCCCAGTCGGTCACTTCGGCCGACTGCCTCTCGGCCGCCAGCAGGATTACAGGTGTCACGTGAGCTTCCCGTCGACGAGCGTGGCCTTGCCCCGGAGCCAGGTGTGCGTGACACGGCCCGGCAGCTCACGCCCCTCGTACGGGGTGTTCCGGCTGCGCGAGGCGAAGCCCGCGGGGTCCACCGACCCACGGTATGCCGTGTCGACGAGCGTGAGGTTGGCGGGCTCACCAGCCGAGACGGGGCGTCCGTGGCCCGCCGCCCGTCCGATGCGGGCGGGCGCGAAGGACATGCGGTCGGCGACGCCGGCCCAGTCCAGCAGGCCCGTCTCCACCATCGTCTCCTGGACCACCGACAGCGCGGTCTCCAGGCCGACCATCCCCATGGCGGCCGCGGCCCACTCGCAGTCCTTGTCCTCGTGCGGGTGCGGGGCGTGGTCGGTGGCGACGATGTCGATGGTGCCGTCGGCGAGCGCCTCGCGCAGGGCGTGCACGTCACGCTCGGTGCGCAGCGGCGGGTTCACCTTGAAGACCGGGTTGTAGGAGCGCACCAGTTCGTCGGTGAGGAGCAGGTGGTGCGGGGTGACCTCGGCGGTGACGTCGATGCCGCGGGACTTGGCCCAGCGCACGATCTCGACGGAGCCGGCGGTGGACAGGTGGCAGATGTGGACGCGGGAACCGACGTGCTCGGCGAGCAGCACGTCCCGCGCGATGATCGACTCCTCGGCGACGGCCGGCCAGCCGCCGAGCCCCAGCTCGGCGGAGACGACGCCCTCGTTCATCTGGGCGCCCTCGGTCAGCCGCGGCTCCTGCGCGTGCTGGGCGACGACCCCGCCGAAGGCCTTCACGTACTCCAGGGCGCGGCGCATCATCACGGCGTCGTCGACGCACTTGCCGTCGTCGGAGAAGACGGTGACGCCGGCGGCGGACTCGTGCATGGCGCCCAGCTCGGCGAGCTTCCTGCCCTCCAGGCCGACGGTGACGGCGCCGATGGGCTGCACGTCGCAGTAGCCGTGCTCCCGGCCCAGTCGCCAGACCTGCTCGACGACACCGGCGGTGTCCGCCACGGGAAAGGTGTTGGCCATGGCGAACACGGCCGTGAAGCCGCCGCTCGCCGCCGCCCGGGTGCCGGTCAGGACGGTCTCGGAGTCCTCGCGGCCCGGCTCGCGCAGGTGGGTGTGCAGGTCGACGAGCCCCGGCAGCAGCACCTTGCCGTCGGCCTCGACGACCTCGGCGCCCTCCGCGGACAGCCCGCTGCCGACGGCCTCGACGGCCTCGCCGTCGATCAGGACGTCCTGGGGCTCGCCGCCGAGCACCCGCGCACCACGGATAAGGATCTTGCTCATGGTGGTTACTTCTCCTCGGTGGTACGGGCGTGGGCGACGGCGGGTTCGTTCCCGCCCAGGAGCAGGTACAGGACGGCCATCCGGATCGACACCCCGTTGGCGACCTGTTCGACGACGGTGCAGCGGTCGGAGTCGGCGACCTCGGCGGTGATCTCCATCCCCCGGACCATCGGGCCGGGGTGCATCACGATGGCGTGCCCGGGCATCCGCGCCATCCGGTCGCCGTCGAGGCCGTAGCGCCGCGAGTACTCGCGCTCGGTCGGGAAGAACGCGGCGTTCATCCGCTCGCGCTGGACGCGCAGCATCATCACCGCGTCGGACTTGGGCAGCGTGCTGTCGAGGTCGTACGACACCTCGCAGGGCCAGGTCTCGACGCCCACCGGCACCAGGGTGGGCGGGGCGACGAGGGTGACCTCGGCTCCGAGGGTGTGCAGCAGGTCGACGTTGGAGCGGGCGACCCGGCTGTGCAGTACGTCGCCCACGATCGTGATGCGCTTGCCGGACAGGTCCTGACCGAGTCCGGCGTCCCGGCCGACGAGCCTGCGGCGCATGGTGAAGGCGTCCAGCAGCGCCTGGGTGGGGTGCTGGTGGGTGCCGTCGCCGGCGTTGATGACGGCCGCGTCGATCCAGCCGGAGGTGGCGAGGCGGTACGGGGCTCCGGAGGCACCGTGCCGGATGACGACGGCGTCGACGCCCATCGCCTCGAGGGTCTGGGCCGTGTCCTTCAGCGACTCGCCCTTGGAGACGCTGGAGCCTTTGGCGGAGAAGTTGATGACGTCCGCGGACAGGCGCTTCTCGGCGGCCTCGAAGGAGATCCGGGTCCGGGTGGAGTCCTCGAAGAACAGGTTGACGATCGTGCGGCCGCGCAGGGTCGGCAGCTTCTTGATGGGCCGGTCCGCCACCCTGGCCATCTCCTCGGCGGTGTCGAGAACATGGACGGCGTCGTCGCGGGTGAGGTCGGCGGCCGAGATGAGATGACGCTGCATCTGTCAGGCTCCGTAAGGCATGGGGAGTTTTCGGGCAGGCGGGTGCGTGGAGGCACGCACTCGGGGCGTACGGCCGAGTGCTAGTGCTGTGCGCCCGGGTCGGTCTGCTTGACACCGAGCAGCACGGTGTCGCGACCGTCCTCCTCGGACAGCTGGACCTTGACCGTCTCCCGCAGCGACGTGGGGAGGTTCTTGCCGACGTAGTCGGCGCGGATGGGCAGTTCGCGGTGGCCGCGGTCGACGAGGACCGCGAGCTGCACCGCGCGGGGGCGCCCGATGTCGTTCAGGGCGTCGAGGGCGGCGCGGATGGTGCGGCCGGAGAAGAGCACGTCGTCGACGAGGACGACGAGCTTGCCGTCGATCCCGTCACCGGGGATCTCGGTGCGGGCGAGCGCGCGCGGCGGGTGCATGCGCAGGTCGTCGCGGTACATGGTGATGTCGAGGGAGCCGACCGGGATTCCGCGGTCGGTGATCTGCTCGAGCTTGGCGGCGAGCCGGCGGCCGAGGAAGACGCCCCGGGTCGGAATGCCGAGGAGCACTACGTCGTCGGCGCCCTTGGCGCGCTCGACGATCTCGTGGGCGATGCGGGTCAGCACCCGCGCGATGTCGGGGGCCTCGAGGACGGGCCGCGCGTCGGACGGCGGTTCCTGCCGCGCGTCCTGCGGGTCCTGGCCGGTCTGCTTGTCCTGCTTGTCCTGCTTGTCCATATGAAACGGACCTCCTTCTCCGCCTCACGGGACGGACCTTAAAGGACGTCGGATTTGCGCCATCCACGGTAGCAGGCCGGGGGGACGCTCCCGTTCACCCCTTTGGCTCAATCGGTTACGGATACCACGGAAGAGTCGGTGTGGACCATTCGGCTTGACGCAGAAGAATCACGCTGCGTAACCTCACAGTGAGTTACCAGCCGCGCGGCATGGAAACCCAACCCAGTCGCGTCGACCCAGTGCCGGGGAGCTATATGTCCAGCGAATACGCCAAACAGCTCGGGGCCAAGCTCCGGGCGATCCGCACCCAGCAGGGCCTTTCCCTCCACGGTGTCGAGGAGAAGTCCCAGGGACGCTGGAAGGCGGTCGTGGTCGGTTCGTACGAGCGCGGCGACCGCGCCGTGACCGTCCAGCGCCTTGCGGAGCTGGCCGATTTCTACGGTGTTCCCGTGCAGGAGCTGCTCCCGGGCACCACTCCCGGCGGTGCCGCCGAGCCGCCGCCGAAGCTGGTCCTGGACCTGGAGCGGCTGGCCCATGTGCCGGTCGAGAAGGCCGGCCCCCTCCAGCGGTACGCGGCCACGATCCAGTCCCAGCGCGGCGACTACAACGGCAAGGTGCTCTCGATCCGGCAGGACGACCTGCGCACGCTCGCCGTCATCTACGACCAGTCGCCCTCGGTCCTGACCGAGCAGCTGATCAGCTGGGGCGTGCTGGACGCGGACGCGCGTCGCGCGGTCTCCCACGAGGAGGGCTGAGCGCCGCGGCGAGTCAGCAGAAACGTGCCGCCGGGGCGGCCGGACCGAGAGGTTCCGGCCGCCCCGGCGGCTTTCTGCGGGCCTGTGGAATCCGCCGGGGCACCGGAGAACGCCGGGAGCCCGCAGACGCCGAGGGGCCCGCGGACGCGCTGTCCACGGGCCCCTCGGTGCGGGCGGTACGGCTCACGCCTCCCGGCGCAGCGAGGGCTTGAGCTCCTTGAGCCGACCGAGCAGGCCGTTCACGAACGAGGGCGACTCGTCCGTGGAGAACTCCTTCGCCAGCTGCACCATCTCGTCGAGGACGACGGCGTCCGGGGTCTCGTCCATCCAGATCAGCTCGTACGCGCCGAGCCGCAGGATGTTGCGGTCGACGACCGGCATCCGGTCGAGCGTCCAGCCGACCGAGTACTGCGAGATCAGCTCGTCGATACGCCGCTGGTGCTCGGCGTAGCCCTCGACCAGCTGCATCGTGTACTCGCTCACCGGAGGCTGCCGGGTGTCGGCCCGGGAGAGCCGGATCCAGTCCGCGAGGACCGTCAGGACATCGACGCCGCGCTGGTCGCCCTCGAAGAGGATCTGGAAGGCGCGCTTACGGGCCGTGTTGCGGGCAGCCACGGTTAGCTGTTCACCCGGCCGAGGTAGTCGCTCGTACGGGTGTCCACCTTGATCTTCTCACCGGTGGTGATGAAGAGCGGAACCTGGATCTGGTGGCCGGTCTCCAGCGTCGCGGGCTTGGTGCCGCCGGTGGAGCGGTCACCCTGGAGGCCCGGCTCGGTCTCCTGGACCACCAGCTCGACGGCGGCCGGCAGCTCGACGAAGAGCACCTCGCCCTCGTGCTGCGCGACGGTGGCCGTGAAGCCCTCGATCAGGAAGTTGGCGGCGTCGCCGACGGCCTTGCGGTCGACCATGAGCTGGTCGTAGGTCTCCATGTCCATGAAGACGAAGTACTCGCCGTCCATGTAGGAGAACTGCATGTCGCGCTTGTCGACAGTGGCCGTCTCGACCTTGACGCCGGCGTTGAAGGTCTTGTCGACCACCTTGCCGGACAGCACGTTCTTGAGCTTGGTGCGCACGAAGGCCGGGCCCTTGCCGGGCTTGACGTGCTGGAACTCGACGACGGACCAGAGCTGGCCGCCTTCGAGCTTGAGCACCAGGCCGTTCTTGAGGTCGTTCGTGGAAGCCACGGTTGCGGAATCTCCTGGACTGACGTGGACGACCCCGGGGGCACGCACCTGCCTATAGTGCGAGCAGCTCCTTGGTCGTGATGGTGAGTAGCTCGGGTCCGCCGTCCGCCTCGGGGCGTACGACGAGCGTGTCATCGATCCGGACACCGCCCCTGCCCGGGAGGTGAACCCCTGGTTCGACGGTGACCGGCACGCAAGCGTCCAGTTTACCCATGGCCGCGGGGCCCAGCTGCGGGTCCTCCTCGATTTCCAGTCCCACACCGTGCCCGGTGAGTGCCGGAAGGCCCTCGGCGTACCCCGCGGAGTCCAGCACCTGGCGTGCGGCACGGTCCACGTCGCGGTACGCGGCACCGGGCATCAGACTCTCGCGTCCGGCTCGCTGAGCGGCGAAGACGAGGTCGTACAGCTCGATCTGCCAGTCCGCGGGAGAGGTGCCGATGACGAACGTACGGCCGATCTCGCAGCGGTAGCCCCGGTAGGTCGCCCCGAGGCAGACCGAGAGGAAATCGCCTTCCTCCACCCGTCGGTCGGTGGGCCGGTGCCCGCGTCGCCCCGAGTGCGGGCCGGTGCCCACGGAGGTGGCGAAGGCGGGGCCGTCGGCTCCGTGGTCGACGAGGCGGCGCTCCAGCTCCAGGGCGAGGTGACGTTCGGTCCGGCCGACGAGGATGGACTCCAGCAGCTCGCCCAGGGCCTGGTCGGCGATCTCGGCGCCGATGCGCAGGCAGGAGATCTCCTCCTCGTCCTTGACGACCCGCAGCTGCTCCACGGCGCCGCCCAGGTCGGCGAGGCGCAGCCGGGGCGCGACCGACCGCAGCGCGCGGTGCCGGGCGACCGTGAGGTGGTGCTCCTCGACGGCGAGGGAGTCGGCGCCGCGGTCCGTGAGGATGTCCGCGGCGGCCACCGCGGGATCGCCTCCGGAGCGGGAGAGCACCTGGACCCTCAGCGCATCGTCGGGTCTGCCCTCATGGGGCCGGTCGTCGGGCGGGTCCGTGCACACGAGGAGGTCCTCGTCGGCGCCCAGCAGCAGGACGGCGCCCTGTGGCGCCGCGCCCGCGAGGTATCTCACATTGGCGGGACGGCAGATCAGCGCGCTCGCGCTGCCGCCGGCACTGAACCGTTCCCTCAGCCGCTTGCGGCGGGCCGCGTACACCTCTGACATGTGTCGAGCGTAGGAGCAATGACCGGTTCGTGCCGGTTGGGCTGAGCCGAGCGGGGTGGCTGGGCGGCCCGAGCCGCCCCTGGCCGCCGCCACCCCCTGATCACCAGTTCGGAGGGCTGGCTATCGCCCGGGCCAGTATGTCGTCCAGGATCCGCGCCGTCGCCGGGACGTCCAGCTGGGAGTTGTCGATGATCGGCAGGCCTGAGCCGTACCAGCCGGCCATGCGGCCGTGGATGCGCGCGACCTCCTCGTCGGTGAGGCGGCGGTTGCCGGAGCGTTCCGCGTTGCGTTCCAGGACGACTTCCAGGCCGGGAAGCAGGACGACCGGGAGCAGGCCGGGCCCCACGTGCCGCTTCCAGCCACCGAGCCCGACGGCCGGGCGGTCGGGGAAGATCGCGTCGTCGAGGATGCACGAGATGCCGTTGGCCAGGAAGTTGCGCGCGGCGAAGCCGCAGGTGCGGCGGGCCAGACGGTACTGCGCCTCGGAGTGCTCGTTCCAGCCGGACTGGGGGTCGGCGAAACCGGAGCGGACCCATTCGCGGACGTCGTCCAGACTGATGTGGGCGGTGGGCACCCGGCGGTGGTCGGCCCAGAACTTGGCGACGCTCGTCTTCCCTGCGCCGGCCGGTCCGATGAGCAGCACCGCGAGCGTCGTGGCCGTCGGGTCGGGGGCCGCCGGTGCGGGAGGAGCGCTCGGCATGCCGACGGGGCCGCCGGGGGGCAACGGCACGTGCCCGGTGGCCTCACCGCCCGCGGGGGCGTGCCGCGGGGGTGGAGCGTGCTGCGGAGCCGGGGGCTGCGGGCCGGGCGGAACAGGGGGCTGCGGGCCGGGTGGCGGCGCGGGCTGGAGCGGGCCCGAGGGCGGCGGGGCGCTGAAGCCCGGGGGCGGCGGGGGCAGGGGCCGCCGGGGGGCGCCGCCGGGCTGGTGCGGGCCCGGGTGTTGTGCGGCCGGCGACCAGCCGACGGCCGGTCCGTGCCCCGGCTGATGGGGCTGCGGCAGCGGAGAACCCACTGCGTGCTGCATCCGGTGCCACTCCGTCTCGTACAGGCGATTGACGCTGGCAGCGAGGGTGCGGGCCCTCGCTTCCCACCGAACGGTACCGCCCCCTGCCGTCCTTTGGTGAACGGCGGGGGGGCGGGGGGAAGTGCCCGGTGCGGAAAGCGAATCGGACGGATGGGGACCCTGCGGACTTACTCGCCCACCTCGCCGTACGCGGCGAGCAGCACCGCCGGGTCGGGGCCTTCCAGGACGGTGGGCTTGGCCAGCCCGTCGAGGACGATGAAGCGCAGGAGGTCCCCGCGGGACTTCTTGTCGACCTTCATGTTCTCCAGCAGCTTGGGCCACTGGTCGTACCGGTAGTGCAGCGGCAGCCCCACCGACTCCAGCACGGTGCGGTGGCGGTCGGCCGTGGCGTCGTCCAGCCGGCCGGCCAGGCGGCCCAGCTCGGCGGCGAAGTGCATGCCGACCGAGACGGCGGCGCCGTGCCGCCACTTGTAGCGCTCGTTCTTCTCGATGGCGTGGGCGAGCGTGTGACCGTAGTTGAGGATCTCCCGCAGGCCCGACTCCTTGAGGTCGGAGGAGACGACGTCCGCCTTGACCCTGATGGAGCGCTCGATCAGCTCGGCCGTGTGCGGGCCCGCCGGGGTGCGGGCGGCCTCGGGGTCGGCCTCGATGAGGTCGAGGATCACCGGGTCGGCGATGAAGCCGGCCTTGATGACCTCGGCGAGCCCGGAGACGTAGTCGTTGACCGGGAGGGAGTCCAGCGCGGCCAGGTCGCAGAGCACGCCGGCCGGGGGGTGGAAGGCACCGACCAGGTTCTTGCCCTCGGCGGTGTTGATGCCGGTCTTGCCGCCGACGGCCGCGTCCACCATGGCGAGGACGGTGGTCGGGATGGCGATCCAGCGCACCCCGCGCAGCCAGGTCGCGGCCACGAACCCGGCGAGGTCGGTGGTCGAGCCGCCGCCGACGCCCACCACGACGTCGGTGCGGGTGAACCCGGACTGGCCGAGCGCCTTCCAGCAGTAGGCCGCGACCTCGGCGGTCTTGGCCTCCTCGGCGTTGGGCACCTGGATGGCGACCGCCTCGAAGCCCTGCTCGGCGAGGTCGGCGCGGAGCGCCTCCCCGGTCTCGGCGAGCGCCTCGGGGTGGATCACCGCGACCCGCTTCACCCGGTCGCCGATCAGCCCGCCCAGCTCACCGAGGAGCTGACGGCCGACCAGCACCTCGTACGGCTCGGAGCCTGCGCTGCCTCCGACCCGGATTCTCGTCACCTGGCTCGCCACAATGTCCTCCGGCCGGGGTACCGGGGGCCGGCCCCCGGGCGATGGGGTCATCACGTCCAACACGTCCAGGGCCGCTCGTGTGACCTCTTCGGGCGTACGGCCGTCCGTCGGTACGACCGCCGTGGCGACCGCCTCGTAGAGGTGGCGGCGGGCCTCCATCAGCTCGCGCCACTGCTTGCGCGGGTTGACGGCGAGCAGCGGACGGGCCGCGTTGAGACCGGTGCGTTTCACGGCCTCTTCGACGTCCATCGACAGGTAGACGACGCGCCGCCCGGCCAGCGCCTCGCGCGTCTCCTCGTCGAGGATCGAGCCGCCGCCGAGCGCCAGGACGCCGTCGTGCTCGGCGAGCGCGCGCAGCACGGCCGCCTTCTCGGCTGCGCGGAAGGCGGGCTCGCCCTCCTCGACGAAGATGTCGGCGATGGTGCGGCCCTGCCCGGCGACGATGTCGTCGTCGGTGTCCCGGTAGGCGACCCCGAGGCGCTCGGCCAGCTGCTGCCCGACGGTCGACTTGCCGACGCCCATCGGTCCGACGAGGACGACCAGCGGCCCGCTCATCGGACGGGGAGGTTGTCGAGGTACGAGCGCACGTTGCGGCGGGTCTCGGCGACACTGTCGCCGCCGAACTTCTCCGCGACGGCGTCCGCGAGGACGAGCGCGACCATCGCCTCGGCGACGATGCCGGCGGCCGGGACCGCGCAGACGTCGGAGCGCTGGTGGTGGGCCTGCGTCGCCTCGCCGGTGGCCACGTCCACGGTCCGCAGGGCGCGCGGCACGGTGGCGATCGGCTTCATGGCCGCGCGGACGCGCAGCAGTTCGCCGGTGGACAGTCCGCCCTCGGTGCCGCCGGCGCGCCCGGAGGTCCGCCGGATCCCCTCGGGTGTGCTGACGATCTCGTCGTGCGCCTGGGAACCGGGCACCCGCGCGAGGTCGAAACCGTCACCGACCTCGACGCCCTTGATCGCCTGGATGCCCATGAGGGCACCGGCCAGCCGGGCGTCCAGCTTGCGGTCCCAGTGCACGTGCGAGCCCAGACCCACCGGCACGTCGTAGGCGAGCACCTCGACGACTCCGCCGAGGGTGTCGCCGTCCTTGTGGGCCTGGTCGATCTCCGCGACCATCGCCTTCGACGCGTCCGCGTCCAGGCAGCGCACCGGGTCGGCGTCCAGCTTCTCGACGTCGGCGGGGGTCGGGTACACGCCGTACGGCGCCTTGGCGGCGGCGATCTCCACGACGTGCGACACGATCTCGATGCCCGCCGTCTCCTTCAGGTACGACCGGGCGACGGCGCCGAGGGCGACGCGGGCGGCCGTCTCGCGCGCGGAGGCGCGTTCCAGGATGGGGCGGGCCTCGTCGAAGCCGTACTTCTGCATTCCGGCCAGGTCGGCGTGGCCGGGGCGGGGACGGGTCAGAGGCGCGTTGCGGGCGAGCCCGGCGAGCACTTCGGGGTCGATCGGGTCGGCCGCCATCACCTGGTCCCACTTCGGCCACTCGGTGTTGCCCACCATGACCGCGACCGGGGAACCGAGGGTGAGTCCGTGGCGGACACCGCCGAGGAAGGTCACCTCGTCCCGCTCGAACTTCATCCGCGCACCACGCCCGTAGCCGAGCCGGCGCCTCGCCAGGTGATCCGCCACCATGTCCGTGGTGATCGGCACGCCGGCCGGAAGGCCCTCCAGCGTCGCCACGAGTGCGGGACCGTGGGACTCCCCCGCGGTCAGCCAGCGCAACCTGCTCAACGGTGCTCCTCAGTCTCGCGCCTGGTACTGCCCTGCGTACGCGCGTCCTCGCGTACGGCAACGGCGCGACCGGGTGCGCGACCCTGGTCCGCCACCCCCGATCCTCCCACGTCCGAGGCCCGGAACCGGCCGCAGGTCCATCTGGCGGACGGTCGGTGGCCTCGGACCGCGGGATCTCACCGGCGGCGGGAGGCGATCGCGTGTTCGCCGGCTCTGCGTATCGCGTCCACGGGGGCGGGGGCCCGTCCGGTCATCTGCTCCACCTGGAGCACCGCCTGGTGCACCAGCAGATCGAGACCGCCCACGACGGCTCCGCCGAACATCGACCAGCGGGCGGCCAGTTCGGTCGGCCAGGGGTCGTACAGCACGTCGAAGAGGGTGGTGGGCCGCTCCGGTACGGCGGCGGCGAACGCGTCGGTGGTGCCCGCGGGCGTGGTGGCGATCACCAGCGGGGCGCGGAGCGCCTCGGCCGCGTCGGACCAGTCGGCCGTACGGACGTCGACGTCGAGGCGCTCGCCCCACTGCCGCATCTCGGCGGCGCGGGCCTCGCTGCGCACGTAGACCACGACCTTGCCGGCGCAGACCCGGGACATCGCGGCCAGCGCGGAGGAGGCGGTGGCGCCGGCGCCGAGGATCGCGGCCGAGTCGACCTGCTCGACGCCGTGCTCGCGCAGGGCGGCGATCATGCCGGGGACGTCGGTGTTGTCGCCGACGCGACGGCCGTCCTCGGTGAGCACCAGGGTGTTGACCGCCTCGACGGAGGCCGCCGTCTCGCTGATCTCGTCCAGCAGGGGGATGACCGCGCGCTTGAGCGGCATGGTGAGCGACAGGCCCGCCCACTCGGGCCCGAGTCCCTCCACGAAGGAGGGCAGCGCCGCCTCGGTCACGTCGAAGCGGTCGTACGTCCACTCCGTGAGGTCCAGGGCCTGGTACGCGGCCCGGTGCAGCACCGGGGAGAGCGAGTGGGCGACGGGCGAGCCCAGCACGGCCGCCCTGCGATGAGCCGTCATCAGTCCTGGTTCCTCGACGCGTTGAACTCCTTGACCAGTTCCTCGTGCTCCGAGAGCGTCTTGGTGAACTTGCTGGTCTTGCCGTCCAGGGAGATGAAGTAGTACCAACCGTCGCTCGTCGGGTCGAGCGCGCCCTTGAGCGCCTCTTCGCCGGGGTTGTCGATGGGGCCGGGCGGCAGGCCCTTGTAGTAGTACGTGTTGTAGGGGTTGTCGTACTTACGCAGCTCACTGACGGACAGGTCGATCTTGCTCTGGTTCTTCACGTAGTTGTACGTGGAGTCGAACTCGATCATGCCGTTGGTCTGCGCGTTGCCCGGCTTGAGCCGGTTGTAGACGACCTCGGCCATCTTGCGGAAGTCGTCGTGGCTGGTTCCCTCGGCCTGCACCAGGCTCGCCACGGTCAGCAGCTCCCAGGGTCCGTCGAGACCGAGGCTCTCGGCCTTCTTCTCCAGGCCGAGCGCCGCGTACTTCTCGTTGGCCCGGGAGACCATGTCCTTCAGTACGGCCTCGGGCTTCTGGCCCTTGGAGGCGGGGTAGCTGGACGGGTAGAGGAAGCCTTCCAGCGGGTCCTTCAGGTTCGGACGGCCGAGCGCCCAGTCCGGCAGACCGAGACTCTTGTAGTCCTTCTTCGCGACGTCCGCCGTGGTGCCCGCCGGCACTCCGAGGCGTTTGTCGATCAGTGCGTAGACCGCCGTGTTGCGCGATCCCTCGGCGATGATCAGGTTGCTGCGGCTCTTCGGACTGAGCATCAGTTCGACCGCGCTCGCGGCCGACATCCGCTTCTGAAGGATGTAGACGCCGTCCTGGATCGTCTTGCCGTCGGGGTTCGACTGCTGCGCGGAGACGAACGCGTCGACGCTCTCGACGACGCCCGCCTCCTTGAGTTTCTGACCGATCACATAGCCGCCGGCGCCCTTGGGGATGACGACCGTGACCTGCTCACCGTTGCCGTCGCCCGCGTAGTCGGGCGCCGGGCCGAAACGCTCCTGGTAGAACTGGTAGCCGAAATAGGTGACGCCGCCGAGGCCGCCGCCGAACACGAGCAGGACGACCAGGCACGCGAAGCCGTTGCGGCTCTTCCTGCCCTTGGGACTCTTGGCCCCGTTGCCGGCGCGTCCGCGGCGGTCCGCGCGGCTCTCCGGCTCGTCGTCGTCCCCGTCGTGCGCCCCGCCGCCCGCGGTGGACCCGTGCTCGCCCCGATCGGGACCGGGATCCCGGTCCGGCCGCTCCGTCTCCGGTTCCGGTTCGGCGCGCCGGCGCGCGGGAGGCTCCGGCGGCGGATAGGCGTCCGGAGTGCCGTAGAAGTCGGGCTGCTCGGCACCGTAGGCCGCGGCCTGCTGTCCGTACGGGTCACCGGGGTCGGCGGCGTACGGGACGTGCGCGTGGGTGCCGGTGCCGTCCCAGCCGCCCTCCTGGTAGGCCTGCTGGTTCTGGTGGACGTACTGCTGCTGGCCCTCACCGGCGTACTGCTGCTGGTCGTAGGGCTGCTGGTACTGCTGCTGGTACTGCTGCTGCTCGTACGGCTGGGGCTGGCCGTTGTTCCATTCGCCGTACTGCTCCTGCTGCGGCTGCTGGGGGTGCTGGTGCTGCGGCCGGCCGCCGTAGGCAGGCTGATGGCCGGCGTGGCCCTGCTGCCCTTCCCATCCGCCGTCCCCGTACAACGGGTCCTCGGGATGCCACGGTTCGGAGCCTGGGCCCCGGCCATACTCAGTCATCTATCCCCTAGAGCCGCGAGGCGGCGGTCGCGCGGCTGCGGGTCCGGCTACCGTTCCGCCTCTTTCTGTGCGGTCGCTGTTCGAAGACCACCGCATCGCGCGGAACGTTACCGCACCGCGATCAGATGACCACTTCGACGCCCTCGCCCGGGGCCGAGCCTGACACCCGTTCGGATTCCAGCGCCTGCTGAAGGATGATCACAGCGGCGGCCTGGTCGATGACGGAACGTCCCTTCTTGGACTTCACGCCCGAGGCTCGCAGTCCCTGACTGGCCGTCACGGTCGTCATCCGCTCGTCGACCAGCCGGACCGGGACCGGTGCGATGCCCTTGGCCAGCTCCTGGGCGAAGGCACGCACCTTGACCGCGGCCGGGCCCTCGCCCCCCTTGAGGGAGCGAGGGAGACCGACGACGACCTCGATCGGCTCGTACTCCTCGACGAGTTGCCCGAGCCGACGGTGAGCCGCCGGGACGTCACGGCCGGGGACCGTCTCCACCGGGGTGGCGAGGATCCCGTCGGGGTCGCACGAGGCGACCCCGATCCGGGCGTCCCCGACGTCGACGGCGAGACGGCGTCCCTTCCTCATGGCACGGCTCACTTGGCCGTGTCCGCCACGAGCCGCTCGACGGCGTCGACGGCCTCGCCGACGGCGGCCGGGTTCTGGCCGCCGCCCTGCGCGACGTCCGGCTTGCCGCCACCGCCGCCACCGAGGGTCTTGGCGGCCGTACGGACCAGGTCGCCGGCCTTGAGACCGCGCTCGCGGGCGGCGTCGTTGGTGGCGATGACCGTGAGCGGCTTGCCGTTGTTGACCGTGAAGAGGGCGACCACCGCGGCCCGTCCACCCTGGATGCGGCCGCGCACGTCGAGGACCAGCTTGCGCAGGTCGTCCGGCGTGGTGCCGTCCGGGACCCGACCGGTGACGACGGCGATCCCGCGGATGTCCTTGGCGGACTCCACAAGACCGGCGGCGGCCTGGAGGACCTTCTCGGCCCGGAACTTCTCGATCTCCTTCTCGGCGTCCTTCAGCTTGCCGAGCATGGCGGAGACCTTCTCCGGGAGCTCCTCCGGGCGGCCCTTGATCAGCTCCTGGAGCTGGGCGACGACCGTGTGCTCACGGGCCAGGAAGTTGTAGGCGTCGACACCCACGAGGGCCTCGATACGGCGCACACCCGAGCCGATCGACGACTCGCCGAGCAGCTTCACCAGGCCGAGCTGGGCGGTGTTGTGCACGTGTGTACCGCCGCACAGCTCCTTGGAGAAGTCGCCGATGGTCACCACCCGGACCCGCTCGCCGTACTTCTCGCCGAACTCGGCGATGGCGCCCTGCTTCTTGGCCTCGTCGAGGCTCAGGATCTCGGCGTGCACGTCCAGGTCGCGGGCGAGCACCTCGTTGATCTTCTGCTCGACGTCGGTCATCACGGCCGTCGGGACGGCGGACGGGGAACCGAAGTCGAAGCGGAAGCGGCCGGGCTGGTTCTCGGAACCGGCCTGGGCGGCCGTCGGACCGAGGGCGTCCCGCAGGGCCTGGTGGGTGAGGTGCGTGGCCGAGTGGGCGCGGGCGATGGCCGTACGGCGGCGGCCGTCGATCGAGGCGTGGGCCTTGGCCCCGACAGTCACCTCGCCGAACTGGACGACGCCCTTGTGGACGTACACGCCCGGGACAGGCTTCTGGGTGTCGCGGACCTCGACGACGGCTCCGGTGTCGACCCTGATGCGGCCGGTGTCGCCGATCTGGCCGCCGCCCTCGGCGTAGAAGGGGGTGCGGTCCAGGACGATCTCGACCTCGTCGCCCTCGGTGGCGGCCGGGGAGGAGACGCCGTCGACGAGGATGCCGACGATCGTGGTCTCGCCCTCGGTGTCGGTGTAGCCGATGAAGTCGGTCTCGCCGGCCTTGTCGGCGATCTCGCGGTAGGCGCCGACGCCGGCGTGGCCGGTCTTCTTGGCCTGGGCGTCGGCCTTGGCGCGCTCCCGCTGCTCCTTCATCAGGCGGCGGAAGCCGTCCTCGTCCACGGACAGCCCCTGCTCGGCGGCCATCTCCAAGGTGAGGTCGATCGGGAAGCCCCAGGTGTCGTGGAGCAGGAAGGCCTTGTCGCCGGCGAGGACCTGGCCGCCGGCGGCCTTGGTCTCGGAGACGGCGGTGTCGAGGATGTTGGTCCCGGCCTTGAGCGTCTTGAGGAAGGCGTTCTCCTCGGCGAGGGCGACCTTCTCGATGCGCTCGCGGTCGGTGACCAGCTCGGGGTACTGCTGGCCCATCATGGCGATGACGGTGTCGATGAGGTCCTTCACGACCGGGCCGGTGGCGCCGAGCAGACGCATGTTGCGGATGGCGCGGCGCATGATGCGGCGCAGGACGTAGCCGCGGCCCTCGTTGCCGGGGGTCACGCCGTCGCCGATGAGCATCACCGAGGTGCGCATGTGGTCGGTGACCACGCGCAGGGAGACGTCCGAGTCGTGGGCCTCGCCGTACTCGACACCGGTCAGCTCGGTGGCCTTCCTGATGACGGCCATGGAGGTGTCGATCTCGTACATGTTCTGCACGCCCTGCAGAATCATGGCGAGGCGCTCCATGCCGAGGCCCGTGTCGATGTTCCTGCTCGGCAGGTCGCCCAGGATCTCGAAGTTGTCCTTGCCGATGCCCTCGCCGCGCTCGTACTGCATGAAGACGAGGTTCCAGATCTCCACGTACCGCTCGTCGTTGACGGCCGGGCCGCCCTCGACACCGAACTCGGGTCCGCGGTCGTAGTTGATCTCGGAGCAGGGGCCGCAGGGGCCGGGCACGCCCATCGACCAGTAGTTGTCCTTCATGCCGAGGCGCTGGATGCGCTCCTTCGGCACCCCGACGACCTCGTGCCAGATGCGCTCGGCCTCGTCGTCGTCCTTGTAGACGGTGATCCAGAGCTTTTCCGGCTCCAGGCCGTAACCACCCTTGTCCTGGGGCGTGGTGAGCAGCTCCCAGGCGTAGGAGATGGCACCTTCCTTGAAGTAGTCGCCGAAGGAGAAGTTGCCGCACATCTGGAAGAACGTGCCGTGGCGGGTGGTCTTGCCGACCTCTTCGATGTCGGGCGTGCGCACGCACTTCTGCACGCTGGTGGCGCGCTGGAAGGGCGGCTTCACCTCGCCGAGGAAGTAGGGCTTGAAGGGCACCATGCCGGCGGGGACGAGGAGCAGAGTCGGGTCGTCCGCGATGAGCGACGCCGAAGGGACGACGGTGTGCCCGCGCTCCTCGAAGAAGCTCAGCCAGCGGCGGCGGATCTCGGCCGACTCCATCAGTGGTCCTCATTCCGGTTGTACGAGTTCGTCGTGTCGTCGACGTACTTCGGCTTGCTGCGGTTGTTCTCGATGGCGGTGTACCGCCGGGCCGCGGGAAGTTCGGGGTCCGCGTGGAGCCCCAGCGCGTCCCCGAGTTCGGCCTCCCGCTGGGCCATGTTGTCGCGGACGTCGAGCGCGAAGCCGACCGCGCGGTCCTTGAGCCGCGCCCCCGTCTCGAGGGCCTTGTTGGCCGCGGTCGCGGCGAGGCTCTCGGGGGTCAGCTGCTTGAGCTTGCGGTTTACCTTGGTGGTGGCCCACACACCGGCGGCTACACCGGTGGAGAACCAGAACGTACGGCGGAACATCGCTAGGTCTCAGTCCTTCTTCCGCTTGCCCCACCGCGGGGCCGGGACGGTCCGGCCCACGATCACGGTACGTCGGGGCGCCTTGGCGGGCCCGTCTTCCTTGCGGCCGCCCAGGGCCCGGCGTACGCCGTAGCCGAAGGCGGCGACCTTCACCAGGGGCCCGCCGAAGGTGGAGGCGACCGTGGTGGAGAGAGCCGAGGCGTTCGAGGTGACCTCCTGGACGTCCGAGGCGATCGCGTCGACACGGTCGATCTGGGTCTGCGCCGAGCGGACCGCCGCGGAGGCGTCGGCCAGCAGCGGTACGGCCTGATCGGTCACGTCCGCGACCAGCTTGGTGGTGGCCCTGAGCGTCTGGGCCAGCCTCGCCAGCGCGACGGCGAGGAAGGAGACCAGGATCGCCCAGAACACGGCCACCAGGATGCCGGCCACCTCACCACCGGACACTGCGCACCCGCTCCCTGAAACGTGCCTCTACATCGGAAAAGCTGTGCACCGAGCCTATCGCGCCGCCGCTACCGGTCCGAACCGGATTTACGGGCGGCGCGGCCCGCCGCCGCGTCGCTCCCGGACACGCGCGAACCCGCCGCCCCTCCCGCCCAGGAGGGCGGGGGGACGGCGGGTTCGGACACAGAAGTACTTCGGCCGCCGGAGGATCAGCGGGCGTAGTACTCGACGACCAGCTGCTCGTCGCAGATGACCGGGATCTCCTTGCGGTTCGGCTCGCGGTCCAGGCGGAACGCCAGGGCGCGGAGGTTCACCTGGAGGTAGCGCGGGGTCTCGCCGTCGGGGGCGAAGCCACCCTCACGGGCGACAGCGAAGAGGGTCTTCTCGCGGCTGCGCTCGCGGACCATCACCACGTCGTCGGGACGGACGCGGAACGAGGGCTTGTCGACCTTCTGGCCGTTGACCTCGATGTGGCCGTGGACGACCATCTGGCGGGCCTGGTAGATCGTGCGGGCGATGCCCGAACGCAGGACCAGCGCGTCGAGGCGGCGCTCCAGCTCGATGATCAGGGCCTCACCGGTCTTGCCCTGGACCTTGGAGGCACGCTCGTAGGCGCGGACGAGCTGGCGCTCGGACACGTCGTACTGCGCGCGCAGACGCTGCTTCTCGAGCAGACGGACCTTGTAGTCCGAGTTCTGCTTGCGGCCGCGGCCGTGCTCACCCGGCGGGTAGGGGCGGGCCTCGAAGTACTTGACGGCCTTCGGGGTCAGCGCGATGCCGAGGGCACGCGACTTCTTGACCTTGGGACGGGGCTGGTTGGCCACGGTCTCTCACTTTCGAAAATCTTCGGCTTGTCAGAGTCAAGGGAGGTCGCATCCGCAGCCGGGGAAACCCGTCGGGTCCACCTGGGACCTGGCCGGGCAGCCGCTCCCCTGGTCTGGGCACATACGTGCAGCACGCGAGTGGCCCACCGACCTGTACCGGAACTCCGGCTGGTGGTGGGCTGCCCGCGACACCTTCGACGGTGCGCGACGCTCCTGGAGCCGGTCCGCGAGGACCGGGACTCCGGCTGACTGTCCCGTTCTGACAGCGCGGGACGCAGCACTTCGGACGAGTTTACAGGGTGCTCAGTCCCGCTTGCGACCGAGGTGCTTCCTGGTCCACTCCACGGCGTCCGAGTACCGCGCCTCCGCGCCGTGCCGGGTCGGCTCGTAGTACTCGCGGTCCTTGATGGCGTCCGGGGCGTACTGCTGGGCGGCGATCCCCTCGGGCAGGTCGTGCGGATACACGTACCCCTGCGCGTGCCCCAGTTTGGCGGCTCCCTTGTAGTGCCCGTCCCGCAGATGCGCCGGCACCGGCCCGGCCAGCCCCTTGCGTACGTCGTCCAGGGCGGCGCCTATGGCGGTCGTCGCGGAGTTCGACTTGGGGGCGAGGGCCAGGGCGATGGTGGCGTGGCTGAGCGTGAGGGCGGCCTCGGGAAAGCCGATCATGGCGACGGCCTGGGCGGCGGCGACCGCGATCGGCAGGGCGTGGGGATCGGCCAGGCCGATGTCCTCGCTGGCGGAGATCATCAGGCGGCGGGCGATGAACCGCGGGTCCTCGCCGGCCTCGATCATGCGGGCCAGGTAGTGCAGGGCCGCGTCGACGTCGGAGCCGCGGATCGACTTGATCAGGGCGCTGGCCACGTCGTAGTGCTGGTCGCCGTCGCGGTCGTACTTCACGGCGGCCCGGTCGACCGTCTCCTCCAGGGTGGCGAGTGCGATCTCCGTCCCGCCCTTGTCCAGGGCGGCCCCGGCGGCGGCCTCGAGGGCGGTGAGGGCGCGGCGGGCGTCGCCGCCGGCGATGCGCAGGAGGTGTGTCTCGGTGTCCTCGGGGAGGGTGACGGCGCCCTTGAGGCCGCGTTCGTCGGTGACCGCGCGCCGCAGCAGGTCGCGCAGGTCGTCGTCGGTGAGGGGTTCGAGGGTGAGCAGGAGGGAGCGGGAGAGCAGGGGCGAGATGACGGAGAAGAACGGGTTCTCCGTGGTGGCCGCGATCAGGGTGACCCAGCGGTTCTCGACGGCGGGCAGGAGGGAGTCCTGCTGGGCCTTGCTGAAACGGTGGATCTCGTCGAGGAAGAGGACGGTCTCCTTGCCGAACCCCCCGGTGGCGCGGCGGGCGCCGTCGATGACGGCGCGGACCTCCTTGACGCCGGCGGTGATCGCGGACAGTTCGACGAAGCGGGCGTCGGTGGCCTTGGAGACGACGTAGGCCAGGGTGGTCTTGCCTGTGCCGGGCGGGCCCCACAGGATCACCGAGGAGGGACCTGCCGGGCCCTTGGCACTCTCGCCGACCAGGCGGCGCAGCGGGGAGCCCGGCTTCAGCAGGTGCTTCTGGCCCACGACCTCGTCGAGGGTGCGCGGGCGCATCCGGACCGCCAGGGGACTTCCGGCGGGGTCCTTCTCCTGGCGTTCTTCGGCTGCGGCGGTGAACAGATCGGGCTCCACGCTGAAACCCTAGTTCACCGCACGGACAATCCCGTCGGCCGTCGCAAGACCCCGGGTCCGCCGGGTCAGCTGGTCCAGAAGTCCCACCAGCGGGTCAGGACCAGCATGCCGATGACGCCGACGTGCAGCACGGGCAGGACCCAGGTGAACTCGCCGAAGAAGCTCCTGAGCCAGCCGGGGGCGGGCAGGAAGCCGTTGCGGACGTTGAACGAGGTCACGTACCAGAACATGAGGATGGTGGCGACCCAGGCCAGGGAGCACCACAGGCACAGGGCGTTGATCCGGTACAGGGACTGGAACATCAGCCAGGCGCAGAAGACCACCCCGAAGAGGGTGCCGGCGTTGAAGGTGAGCCAGTACCAGCGCGGGAAGCGGGCCCGGGCGAGCAGGCTGATGCCGACGCAGACGACGACGCCGTAGGCGACGAGACCCAGCATCGGGTTGGGGAAGCCGAAGACCGAGGCCTGGTCGCTCTCCATGACGCTGCCGCAGGAGACGACGGGGTTGAGGCTGCATCCGGGGGTGAAGGTCTTGCCCTCGACCTTGGCCTCGAGGAGCTTGAACTTGTCGATCGTGATGACCCACGCGGCGAGCAGTCCGGCCGCGCCGGTGATCACCAGCAACAGGGCGAACGCCCGGCTGCCGCCCGCCGTCCTGGACGCGTCCGGTTCGGCGCGCCGCGGCTCGGGCTCGGTGGAGACGTCTTTGACTGTCGTCTTGCTCATCACGCCGATTCCGTCACTTGAGACTTGGACCTTCTCCGGGCAGGGCCATTGTGCCGCACACGCGCGTGTGCGCACCGTTCGCTCCACATAAGGATGAAGGTGAGACGTGGGGCGTGCGTTCGGTTCCGGACAACTGCCGGACACGGACACCGTGTCCGACCCCGGACGCGGCAAGGGCGCCGTATCTCCCTGGGAAGTTACGGCGCCCCGCATGCGTGTGTCAGCCGAGCCGTGACTCCAGCTCGGCGACGATCTCGTTGACGCCGACCGCCGTCTGCTCGCCGGACTCCATGTCCTTCAGCTGGACGACGCCCTCGGCGAGGTCGCGTTCACCGGCGACGATCGTGTAGCGGGCGCCGCTGCGGTTGGCGTTCTTCATCGCGCCCTTGAGGCCCTTGCCGCCGTAGGAGAAGTCGGCGGCGACGCCGAGCTTGCGCAGTTCGGTGACCTTCGTGAAGAGGACGCGGCGCGCCTCCTCCCCGAGCGGCACCGCGAACACGCTGGTGGACGCCGGGAGTCGCAGTTCCACGCCCTCCGCCTCCAGTGCCAGGACCGTGCGGTCGACGCCGAGGGCCCAGCCGACGGACGGCAGCGCGGGGCCGCCGATCATCTCGGACAGGCCGTCGTAGCGCCCGCCGCCGCCGACCGCGGACTGCGAGCCGAGGCCGTCGTGCACGAACTCGAAGGTGGTGCGGGTGTAGTAGTCCAGCCCGCGGACCAGCTTCGGGTCGTCCTCGAAGGCGACGCCCGCCGCCGTGATCAGCTCGCGGACCTCCTCGTGGTACGCCTTGCAGGCGTCGCAGAGGTAGTCCCGCAGCAGCGGGGCTTCGCCCAGCTGCTGCTGGACGTCCCGGCGCTTGTCGTCGAGGACCCGCAGCGGGTTGATCTCCGCGCGGCGGAGTGTCTCCTCGTCGAGGTCCAGGCCGCGCAGGAAGGTCTGAAGTGCCTCCCGGTACACCGGTCGGCACTCCTTGTCGCCCAGGCTGTTGAGCAGGATGCGGAAGTTCCTGAGCCCCAGGGAGCGGTACGCCTGGTCGGCCAGGATGATCAGCTCGGCGTCCAGCGCCGGGTCCTCGGCACCGATCGCCTCGGCGCCCACCTGGGAGAAGTGGCGGTAGCGGCCCTTCTGCGGGCGCTCGTAGCGGTAGTACGAGCCGGAGTACCAGAGCTTGACCGGGAGGTTGCCCGTCTTGTGCAGGTTGGCCTCCAGCGCGGCGCGCAGCACGGAGGCCGTGCCCTCGGGGCGCAGGGCCAGCCGGTCGCCGCCCTTGGTCTCGAAGGCGTACATCTCCTTGGTCACGATGTCGGTGGACTCGCCGACACCGCGCGCGAACAGCTCGACGTTCTCGAAACCGGGGGTCTCGATGTAGCCGTAGCCGGAGTTGCGCAGCGGGGCCGCGATCGCCTCGCGGACGGCCAGGTACGTCGCGGAGTCCGGCGGGATGAGGTCGTACGTGCCCTTGGGGGCCTGGAAGGTACTCACGGGAAGTCTCTCGTCACATTCCTCGTCGGGGAGCCTCGGAGGCTCCCTGGCCGGCGGCCACCTGCCGTAGGTACGGGTTGGTGGCTCGTTCCTGGCCGATGGTCGTGTGCTCGTTGTGACCGGGCAGCACCACGGTGGAGTCGTCGAGCGGAAGGACCACGCGGGCCAACGACTCGAGCATGTCGTCCATGGAGCCACCGGGCAGGTCGGTGCGTCCGATGGAGCCGGCGAACAGCAGGTCGCCCGAGAAGAGGACGGACGGGACGTCCGCCGCCTCGGGCATCCGGAAGGTCACCGACCCCCTGGTATGGCCCGGAGCGTGCGCGACGGAGAACTCCAGACCCGCCAGCTCCAGTCGCGCGCCGTCCGTCAGCTCACGGACGTCGTCCGGCTCCCCCACGGTCAGCTCGCCCAGCAGCGGCATGCCGATGGCCCGGCCGAGTCCCTTCTCGGGGTCGCTCATCATGAACCGGTCCTCCGGGTGGATCCAGGCGGGGACGTCGTGCGCCCCGCAGACCGGGACGACCGAGGCCACGTGGTCGAGGTGGCCGTGGGTGAGGACGACGGCGACGGGCTTGAGCCGATGCTTCCTGATCGCTTCCTCGACTCCGGGGGCCGCCTGGTGGCCCGGGTCGATGATCACGCACTCCTCACCGGCGGCGGGGGCGACGAGATAACAGTTCGTCGCCCAGGCCCCGGCGGGGAACCCGGCAATGAGCACGATCGTCCTTCGTTTGTGTCGATACGGGTGACTTGGGAGCGGCTGCGCCTGTGGTCAGAGCCTACCGGCGCTGCCGAATCCTCAGCGAACCCATATACGGTACGGGGCACACGCAGGCGGTCGGCTCACTGGACGCACGCGTACCGGTGGACATACGAGACGCATGAGGAGAGAACCCGGTGGTCACCCAGGAACAGCGCAAGCGTCAGCTCGCCCGGGAGAAGTTCTTGCGGCAGCAGCAGCGCCGTACGGCATTGCGACGCAAGGCACGCGCTCGCAACGCGGTGATCGCGTCGGTCCTCGGCGTGATCCTGGTGGGCAGTCTGGCGCTGTACACGACCGGCGTCCTCAAGGACGACGACAAGGCGAACGCCGCCGCGGAGGCGACCCCGTCGGCCTCGCCCAGCGCCGCGAAGGACCCGTGCGAGAAGCCCGCCGAGGGCGCGGTCAAGACGCAGACGTGGAAGAAGGAGCCGGCGGTCACGATCGACAAGTCGGCGAAGTACACGATGAAGCTGGCCACGACGTGCGGTGACGTAGACGTCGCGCTGAAGGCGTCGGCGGCTCCGCACACCGTGAACTCGTTCAACTTCCTCGCGGGCAAGGGCTACTTCGACCACACCAAGTGCCACCGGCTCACCACCAACGGCATCTTCGTCCTCCAGTGCGGCGACCCGACGGGCAGCGGCAGCGGCGGACCCGGCTACACCATTCCGGACGAGAACCTGAAGGACGCGAGCCTCAAGGCGAACGTCTACCCGGCCGGCACGGTCGCGATGGCCAACACCGGTCAGGCCCACAGCGGCGGCAGCCAGTTCTTCCTCGTCTACGAGGACAGCCAGCTCCCGCCCAGCTACACACCGTTCGGTACGGTCTCCAAGGCCGGCATGGCCGTTCTGAAGAAGATCGCCGCCGCGGGCGAGAACACGGGCGCCGGTGACGGTGCCCCGAACGCGACCGTGGTGATCGACAGGGCGACGGTCACCAAGTCCTGATGACAGGGCGGCCGACCGCCCAATTTCGGTCGTGCTGGATGCGGACAGGCGGCCCGCCGGTCGCCTATGTTGGCCGTGACGAAACTGTGGACGATGCCCAGGGGCGCGGAAGCCCCTCGCAGGCATCATGTGGAGGAGGCGCTGTGAGCAGCGACCCGTGGGGCCGCGTCGACGAGACGGGGACCGTGTACGTGCGTACGGCCGACGGCGAGCAGGTCGTCGGTTCCTGGCAGGCAGGCTCACCTGACGAGGCGCTGGCCTACTTCGAGCGCAAGTACGAGGGCCTGGTTGTCGAGATCGGCCTCCTCGAGAAGCGAGTGCGGACCACCGACCTGTCGGCGAAGGACGCCCAGGCCGCCATCGACCACATTCGCGAGCAGGTGGACGCGCATCACGCGGTCGGCGACCTGGACGCGCTTCGGACCCGGCTGGACCAGCTGGTGGCGACGGTCGAGGCGCGCCGCGAGGAGCGCAAGCAGCAGCGGGCCAAGCAGTCCGACGAGGCCCGCAAGGCCAAGGAGGACCTGGTCGCGGAGGCCGAGCAGCTGGCGCATTCCGACCAGTGGCGGCCGGCCGGTGAGCGGCTGCGGGCGCTGGTGGACACCTGGAAGGGTCTGCCGCGCCTGGACCGCAAGTCGGACGACGAACTGTGGCACCGGTTCTCGCACGCCCGCTCGGCGTTCTCCAAGCGCCGCAAGGCCCACTTCGCGCAGCTCGACGCGCAGCGCGAGGAGGCCCGCCGGGTCAAGGAGCGCCTGGTCGCCGAGGCCGAGTCGCTGTCGGGTTCGACCGACTGGGGCCCGACGGCCGCGCGCTACCGCGATCTGATGACCGAGTGGAAGTCGGCCGGCCGTGCCCAGCGCGAGCACGAGGACGACCTGTGGAACCGCTTCCGCGGCGCCCAGGACGTCTTCTTCGCCGCCCGCAGCTCGGTCTTCGCGGAGCGCGACGCCGAGCAGACGGAGAACCTGAAGCTGAAGGAGGAGCTGGCCGAGGAGGCCGAGAAGATCCTTCCGGTGACGGATCTCAAGGCGGCGCGGGCGGCGTTCCGCACGGTCAACGAGCGCTGGGAGGCCATCGGCCATGTGCCCCGCGACGCCCGGCCGAAGGTCGAGGGCCGGATGCACGCGGTGGAGCGGGCGATCCAGGAGGCCGAGGAGGCCGAGTGGCGCCGGACGAACCCGGAGGCACGCGCGCGTGCCGAGGGTCTGACCGGTCAGCTCCAGGCGGCCGTGGACAAGCTCCGCTCCCAGATCGAGCAGGCGCGCGCCCAGGGCAACAGCGCCAGGGCCGACAAGCTGGAGCGTGAGCTGGAGGGCCGTAAGGCGCTGCTGGATCAGGCGCTCAAGGGCCTCCAGGAGTTCGGCGGCTGACACCGCCTGCCGGAACCGGCCTCGCGGCCCGGCTGTGGGAGACCACGGCCGGGCCGTTCGGCTTTCCCGGAGGTGTCCCATGGTGTCGGGGTGCGCGGTCCCGTGGCCGAGACCGGGCCGGCCAGGGTTGTGCCGTCGAGCGCGCCCGCACCGCGGGTGAGTGCTCTTCACGGCGACGTGGCGGTCGGGCCGGGTGTCCTCCGCCTCATGGACGACACCCGTGCCAGCGCGGCCGAGGAAGCGGAGCGGCGGAGGCGTCCCGGCGACCACACGGGCACGAACGGCGAACAGGAAGGACACGGCGGGCGGCGACGCGCCCACCGGCTCGTCCACCGGCGGTGTTCGGCCGCTGATCCGTCCCGACCGAGACGGCACCACCCGTGCCACTCTCCGTCGGCTCCCCCCGGCCGTTGGGCGGGTTACGGCCGGCGCGCCGACGTCACCCGGTAGACGTCATAGACGCCCTCCACCCCGCGGACGGCCTTCAGGACGTGTCCCAGATGCTTGGGGTCGCCCATCTCGAAGGTGAAGCGGGAGGTGGCGACGCGGTCGCGGGAGGTCTGGACGGCCGCCGAGAGGATGTTGACGTGCTGGTCCGACAGGACGCGCGTGACGTCCGAGAGCAGGCGGGAGCGGTCCAGGGCCTCGACCTGTATGGCGACCAGGAAGACCGAGGACTGCGTCGGCGCCCACTCGACCTCGAGGATGCGCTCCGGCTCCCGCGAGAGCGACTCGACGTTGACGCAGTCGCTGCGGTGCACCGACACGCCGCTGCCGCGCGTGACGAAGCCGATGATCGGGTCGCCGGGGACGGGCGTGCAACAGCGGGCCAGCTTGACCCACACGTCGTCGACGCCCTTGACGACGACACCCGGGTCGTTGTTGCTGCGCCGCTTGCGGCCGCGGGACGGGACCGTCTCGTCGATCTCCTCGCTCGCGGCCTCCTCGCCGCCGAGGGCCTGCACCAGCTTCTGCACGACGTTCTGCGCGGCGACATGGCCCTCGCCGATGGCGGCGTACAGCGAGGAGATGTCCGGGTAGCGCATCTCGTGCGCGAGCGTCACCAGCGAGTCGCCGGTGAGGATGCGCTGGATCGGCAGGTTCTGCTTGCGCATCGCGCGCGCGATGGCGTCCTTGCCCTGCTCGATCGCCTCGTCGCGGCGCTCCTTGGAGAACCACGCCCGGATCTTGTTGCGGGCGCGCGGTGACTTGACGAAGCCCAGCCAGTCGCGGGACGGTCCGGCGCCGGCCGCCTTGGAGGTGAAGACCTCCACCAGGTCGCCGTTGTCCAGCGTCGACTCCAGCGGTACGAGCCTGCCGTTGACCCGTGCTCCTATGGTCCGGTGGCCGACCTCCGTGTGGACCGCGTACGCGAAGTCCACCGGCGTCGCCCCGGCCGGGAGCGCTATGACGTCACCCTTCGGCGTGAAGACGAAGACCTCGTTGCGGGAGAGGTCGAAGCGCAGGGACTCCAGGAACTCGCTGGGGTCCTCCGTCTCCTTCTGCCAGTCCAGCAGCTGCCGCAGCCACGCCATGTCGTTGAGGTGGTCGTCCTTGCCCTTGCCGGACGACTTGGGCGCGTCGCTGCGGACCTTGGAGGCACCGGCGACGGCCTCCTGCTTGTACTTCCAGTGCGCGGCGATGCCGTACTCGGCGCGGCGGTGCATGTCGAACGTGCGGATCTGGAGTTCGACCGGCTTGCCGTTGGGGCCGATGACCGTCGTGTGCAGCGACTGGTACATGTTGAACTTGGGCATCGCGATGTAGTCCTTGAACCGGCCGGGGACCGGATTCCATCGCGCGTGCACGGTGCCGAGGGCCGCGTAGCAGTCGCGGACGGTGTCCACGAGGACGCGGATGCCCACCAGGTCGTAGATCTCCGCGAAGTCACGGCCGCGCACGATCATCTTCTGGTAGACGCTGTAGTAGTGCTTCGGGCGGCCGGTGACGGTGGCCTTGATGCGGGCGGCGCGCAGATCGGTCTGGACCTCGTCGGTCACTACGGCCAGGTACTCGTCACGCTTCGGCGCTCGCTCGGCCACCAGCCGGACGATCTCGTCGTACATCTTGGGGTAGAGGATCGCGAAGGCGAGGTCCTCCAGTTCCCACTTGATGGTGTTCATGCCCAGGCGATGGGCGAGCGGCGCGTAGATCTCGAGGGTCTCGCGCGCCTTCTTCTCCTGCTTCTCGCGCTTGAGGTAGCGCATGGTGCGCATGTTGTGCAGGCGGTCGGCCAGCTTGATGACCAGGACGCGCGGGTCCTTGGCCATGGCGACGACCATCTTGCGGACGGTCTCGGCCTGCGCGGCCTCGCCGAACTTGACCTTGTCGAGCTTGGTGACACCGTCGACGAGGAGGGCGACCACGTCGCCGAAGTCACGGCGCAGATCGTCCAGGCCGTACTCGGTGTCCTCGACCGTGTCGTGCAGCAGGCCCGCCATGAGGGTGGCCGGATCCATGCCCAGCTCGGCGAGGATCGTCGTCACCGCGAGCGGGTGGGTGATGTACGGGTCGCCGCTCTTGCGCTTCTGCCCGCGGTGCCAGCGTTCGGCGACCTGATAGGCCTTCTCGATCTGGCGCAGGGTCGCGGTCTCGGTCTTCGGGTCGTTGCTGCGCACTATCCGCAGCAGCGGTTCCAGGACCGGGTTGTAGGGGTTGGTGCGCTGGACACCGAGCCGGGCGAGGCGGGCGCGGACGCGGTTGGAGGAGCCGGAGCGGGCGGACGGCTGCGCGCCCGCCGGACGCGCGGCGGGAGTGGCCGCCGGGCGGGCCGCAGGAGTGGCCGTGGGGCTCTCGGGCGGGGAAGGCTTGGGGCGGGGCTGCTCGGCCGGCTGCTCGACGGGCGCGGAGCGGTCGTGCTCGACCGGCCCGCGGGCGTCGTTCTGCGCCTGCGACGCGGGCGTTGCCGCGGGCTCCGAGGCAGACTCGGGCTTGGCGGCGGTCAGGTGCTGGGCCTCGTCTGGCAAGAGGGCTCCTCGTGCGCGATCCGGTTGCCCCGGTCAGGCTCCGGAACACCCATCGTAGCGATCCCGGGCTCCGGGATCGCCTCGGGACCGCTGCGAGAGCGCGCCACCCTCCCAACACAAGGGCGGGCACCGGATTCCTCCGGGCCCGCCCGCTTGCCGTGGTGCCGCTTCTCGCGCCGTGCCGGTCATGCGCTACGGCGCTGTCAGACGGTGAGCAGTGCCTCCAGCGGCGCTCCGGCCAGGGCGGCCTCCAGCCGGGTCCGGCCGTTGAGGAAGCCCAGCTCCATCAGGACGGCGACGCCCGCGACCTGGGCGCCCGCACGGTTGATGAGCTGGATCGACGCCTCGGCGGTGCCCCCGGTGGCGAGGACGTCGTCGATGATCAGGACGCGGTCGTCGGCGGTCAGGTCCTCGGCGTGGATCTCGATCTCGGCCGAGCCGTACTCCAGGTCGTAGGCCTGGGCGAGGGTGGCTCCGGGGAGCTTGCCCGCCTTGCGTACGGGGACGAAGCCGAGGCCGGCCCGGACCGCGACGGGGGCACCGAGGATGAAGCCGCGGGCCTCCAGACCGACGACCTTGCTGGCACCGGTGCGTCCGGCGATCTCCGCGAACGCGTCGGTGAGCGCGGTGAACGCCGCCGGGTCCGCGAGCAGTGGGGTGATGTCCTTGAACATCACGCCCGGCTCCGGGTAGTCGGCCACGTCACGGATGCGGCTGAGCAGCAGCGACGTGATGTCGGCGGTCTCGGTCATCGGCGCTTCCCCGACGGACGGCCGCGGCCGCGGCCGCGGGACGCGGACTGGGTGCGGGGACCGACGACCGCCGTCTCGACGCCCTCGGAGTCCTCGGGGGCGTCGTCGCGCCCGTCGTAGCCGTAGGACGGCGTGGGCTCCTCGTCGGCGGGCGACTGGGCACGCTTGGCGAGGACGCGCTTCCTCAGGGCCTTGACCTGCGGCTCGCGTTCCTTGAGGTCGGCGACGAGCGGGGTGGCGATGAAGATCGAGGAGTAGGCACCGGCGGCGAGGCCGACGAACAGCGACAGCGAGATGTCGTTGAGCGTGCCCGCGCCGAGGAAGCCGCCGCCGATGAACAGCAGGCCCGCGACCGGGAGCAGCGCGACGACCGTGGTGTTGATGGAACGCACCAGGGTGCCGTTGATCGAGCGGTTGGCGATCTCGCTGTAGGTGAAGCGGGTCTGCTTCGTGAGGTCCTTCGTCTGTTCCTTGAGGGAGTCGAAGACGACGACCGTGTCGTACAGGGAGTAGCCGAGGATGGTCAGCAGACCGATCACCGTGCCCGGCGTGACCTCGAAGCCGACGAGGGCGTAGATGCCGACGGTGATGGTGATGTCGTGGATCAGGGCGACGAGCGCGGCGATGGCCATGCGCCACTCGAAGGCGATCGCCAGATAGATCACGACGAGGACCATGAAGATCGCCAGACCCTGCCAGGCCTTGTTGGCGATCTGGTCACCCCAGCTGGGGCCGACCAGGTCGGCGCCGATCGACTCGGGATCGACCTTGAACTCCTTGGCGAGGTCTTCCTTGACCGCGTCGGACTGCTTGGTGTCCATGCCGGCGATCTGGATGCGCAGCGAGCCGTCGCCGAGCTTCTGCACGAGCGCCTCGTGGCCCGCCGCCTCCTCGGCGGCGGTCTCGGCCTGCGAGATGGAGATGGGGCTGTGCTTCCCGGTGGTGAAGATGGCACCACCCTGGAAGTCGATGCCCATGTTCAGCCCGCGCACCGCCAGACCGACGATGGCCGTGATGGTGATCAGGATCGAAATGCCGTACCAGATCTTGCGGTGACCGATGAAGTCGTAGCTGATCTCACCACGGTGCAGTCGGGCGCCGAGGCTGCCGAGTTTCGACATCGCTCACGCCTCCTTCGTCTCGACGGGACCGGCGGCAGGACCGGAGGGACGGCGGGTACGGCGCAGCGGCGGCTTGGCACCCAGGCTCTTCGGGTCGAGGCCGGACCACTTGTGGCCGCTCGCGAAGAACGTGCGGCGTGCGATCAGCGTCATCAGCGGCTTGGTGAAGAAGAAGACCACGACCACGTCGAGGACGGTGGTCAGGCCCAGGGTGAACGCGAAGCCCTGGACCTTGCCGACGGTGACGAGGAACAGCACCGCGGCGGCGAGGAACGACACGAAGTCGGAGACCATGATGGTGCGCCGCGCGCGCGGCCAGGCCCGCTCGACCGCGGGGCGCAGGGAGCGGCCCTCGCGGATCTCGTCCCGGACCCGTTCGAAGTACACGATGAACGAGTCCGCCGTGATGCCGATGGCCACGATGGCACCGCAGACGGCCGGCAGGTTGAGGGCGAAGTGGATGGTCGGGCCGAGCAGCGACATGATCACGTACGTCAGCGCGGCGGAGACCAGCAGCGAGGCGATCGCGATGAGCGACAGGCCGCGGTAGTAGACCACCAGGTAGACGATCACGAGGGCGAGGCCGATGGCGCCCGCGAGCAGACCGGCGCGGAGCTGGTCACCGCCGAGCGCGGCGGTCACCGTCTGGGCACCCAACTCCTCGAAGCTGAGCGGGAGCGCGCCGTACGACAGCATGTTCGCGAGGCTCTGGGCCTCGTCCTGGGTGAAGCTGCCGGAGATCTGGGCCTGGCCGCCGGCGATGGAGGAGCTGACGTACGGGCTGGAGACGACCTCGCCGTCGAGGACGATGCCGAACTGGTTCTGCGGCTGCTGGTTCTGGGCGAGCTTGCCCGTGATGTCCGCGAACTTCTTCGCACCCTTGGAGTCGAACTTCATGTTGACCTGCCAGCCCGCGGCACCCTGGGTGTCGAAGATCGCCTGGGCCTCGTCGACCTCGGTGCCGTCGACGGCGGCCGGGCCGAGCAGGTACTTGTACCAGGCGCCTTCGATCTGGCCGCAGGCCACGGTCGTGTCGCCGGGCTTGACGCCTTCGTCGGCCGCGGCACGCTGCGACTTCTTGGTGCAGTCCAGGGCGGCGTACTTCGCCTGGAGGGCGGTCTCGTCGGTGGCGGAGCCGCCGGCGGAGGCCGAGGCGCTCGCGGAGGGCGACGGCGTGGAGTCGGCCTTCAGCGCGTCGGTGACGGCGCGGCCCTGGGAGGTGGCGGAGGCCGACGGGGAGGTCGAGGAGGAGGCCTTCTCACCCGCGGAGGCGCTGGTGGAAGGGCTCGGCGAGGCGGTCGGGGAGCCACTGGCCGAGGGGCTCGGCGAGCCGCTCGCGGCGGGGCCGCTGGGCTCGCTGGCCAGGACCGGGCGGAAGTACAGCTTGGCGGTGGTGCCGACCTGTGCCCGGGCTTCCTTGGAGTTGATGCCCTTGGGGATGTTCACGATGATGTTGCGATCGCCCTGGGTCTGCACCTCCGCCTCGGAGACGCCCAGGCCGTTGACACGGCGGTTCATGATCTCGACCGCGGTGTCCATGTTGGCCTTGTTGATCGCGGACCCTTGGTCGGCCTTCGCCTGGAGCGTGATGCTCGTACCGCCGGCAAGGTCGATGCCGAGACGCGGAGTCGTGTGGCCGGAGAGGAACATGCCTCCGGTGAGCCCCACGATGGCGATCAGGATCAGGGCCAGCGAGCGCCACGGCTTGCTCTGGGCACTCGCGCTCCGGCCCTTCTTAGGTGCTGCCACCTTCTCGTACTCCCTCTCGGGCCGCCTCGCGCCGGGTCAGCGCGGCAGCGGCCATGACATGGTGTCGGGATCCCCTAGGTGCGAGATTGCGCGCGCCCGGGGCACGCGGGACGGACCCGCGTGCCCCGGATCGTGGCTACTTCTTCGCGTCGGAGTCGCCGTCGGTCTTCTTCGGCTCTGCGTCGGCCTCGGCGGTGTTCCCCCCGGCGGTCTTCTCCTCGGCCTCGGCTTCGTCCTTCACGCCGAGGTCCTCGTCCTTCTTGCCGAGGTCGACGGGCTGGTCGTCGGAGGCGGCGGCAGCGTCGGCGGATCCGTCGGTCCCGGTGAGGGAGGAGGCGTCGTCGGGGACGACGTCGGCGTCGGACTTCAGGTCGTGCTCGATGCCGTGGACGATGCGGTTGTACTCGTCGTCCGTCAGGACGGCACCGATCGAGTTCTTCGCGAAGAGCAGGTCCACACCCGGGCCGGCGTCGAGGAGGACCGTGTCCTCGCTGACCTCCTTGACCGTCGCGTACATGCCCCCGATGGTGCGGACACCGCTACCGGGCTGCATCTGGTTGCGCATGTCCACGGCCTGCTGCTGCTTCTTCTTCGCCGACCGGGTCATCAGGAACATGGCCCCGATGAGCACGATGAACGGGAGGATGGTCACGAGACTCACGGGTCGGTACTTCCTTCACGCGACCGCGATGGTGAGCGGCCTGATGGTTGGGGGTGTGGATGCTGCCGACTAGGGCAGCATCGGCGGAGTCTAAGCGAGTCCGCGCGCAGTGAACAACGCTCAGCATGGCACCAGGGTTCCTGCGCCGCCATCGTCCCGTCCGATCCCGGAGGGATGCCCGCGCCGTCACGCCCCGAACAGGTCCTGTTGTCCGTTTCCCGCGGTCGCCGGGCGGGGCGGGGTCAGGCCCAGGTGGGTCCAGGCCGCCGGGGTCGCGACCCGGCCTCGGGGCGTGCGGGCGAGCAGGCCCTCACGGACCAGGAAGGGTTCGGCGACCTCCTCCACGGTCTCCCGCTCCTCCCCCACCGCGACGGCGAGCGTGGACAGGCCGACCGGTCCGCCGCCGAACAGCTTCAGCAGGGCCGTGAGGACCGCGCGGTCGAGGCGGTCGAGGCCGCGGGCGTCGACCTCGTAGACCCTCAACGCGGCCTCCGCGATCTCGCGGGTGATCACGCCGTCGGCCTTCACCTGGGCGTAGTCCCGGACGCGGCGCAGCAGGCGGTTGGCGATACGGGGCGTGCCACGGGAGCGGCCGGCGATCTCGGCGGCGCCGTCGGTGTCGATCTCGACGTCGAGGAGGTTCGCCGAGCGGTGGATCACCCGCTCCAGCTCGGCCGGCTCGTAGAACTCCATGTGCGCGGTGAAGCCGAAACGGTCGCGCAGCGGGGGCGGCAGCAGGCCCGCCCGCGTGGTGGCGCCGACCAGGGTGAACGGAGGCAGCTCCAGAGGGATGGCGGTGGCGCCGGGGCCCTTGCCGACGATGACGTCGACGCGGAAGTCCTCCATCGCCATGTAGAGCATCTCCTCGGCGGGCCGGGACATCCGGTGGATCTCGTCGAGGAAGAGGACCTCACCTTCCTGGAGGGAGGAGAGGATGGCGGCGAGGTCGCCCGCGTGCTGGATGGCGGGGCCGCTGGTGATCCGGATCGGGGCGCCCATCTCGGCCGCGATGATCATCGAGAGGGTGGTCTTGCCGAGGCCGGGGGCGCCGGAGAGCAGCACGTGGTCGGCGGTCGCGGCGCGCGCGCGTGCGGCGCGCAGGACGAGGTCGAGCTGTTCGCGGACCTTCTCCTGACCGATGAACTCGCCCAGGTCCTTGGGGCGCAGGGCGGCCTCGACGGCCTGGTCCTCGCCGTCGGCGACAGAGCCCACCAGCCGCTCCGCGGCGGGGCCGGCGAGCCCCTCGTCTGCCGTCGCGTCGGTCGGGTCGTCCCAGTTCATGTGGTGTGCCTCGGGGATGTAGGTGGGTCAGCGGGCTCGGTTGAGGGTTTGCAGCGCCGCCTTCAGGAGCTGGCCGACCTGGGGCGTGCCCCCGGCGGCCTCGGCCTGCGGCGCGACCGCGGTCACGGCCTCCTCGGCCTCGCGGGTCGCGTAGCCGAGGCCGATCAGGGCCGCGTGCAGCTGGTCGCGCCAGCCCTGGGTGACGGGCGTGCCGACCGCGGGGGCGCCGGTCGGCTCGCCGAGGCGGTCCTTCAGCTCCAGCAGCAGCTTCTGGGCGCCCTTCTTGCCGATGCCGGAGACGGCGGTGAGGGCCCGCTCGTCGCCGGTGGCGACGGCGCGCCGCAGGGCGTCCGGCGAGTGGACGGCCAGCATGGCCTGGGCGAGGCGCGGCCCGACCCCGCTCGCGGTCTGGAGCAGCTCGAAGACCTGGCGCTCGTCGTCGTCGGTGAAGCCGTACAGGGTGAGGGAGTCCTCACGGACGACCAGGGAGGTGGCCAGTCTGGCCTCCCGGCCCATGCGCAGTCCCGAGAGCGTGTTCGGGGTGCACTGGACGGCGATGCCGATGCCGCCCACCTCCACCACCGCGGAGTCGGGGGCGAGGGCGGCGACCGGTCCGCTCACGAAGGCGATCATCCCGTACGGCCTTTCGATGTGTGCAGGGCGACGGCCTGCTGGAGTCGGTTCTGCGCGGGGGCGCGCCAGATGTGGCAGATGGCGAGGGCGAGGGCGTCGGCGGCGTCGGCTGGCTTGGGGGGTGCGTCGAGGCGGAGCAGCCGGGTCACCATGGCGCCGACCTGGGCCTTGTCGGCGCGACCGCTGCCGGTGACGGCGGCCTTGACCTCGCTGGGGGTGTGCAGGGCGACGGGGATGCCGCGGCGGGCGGCGCACAGCATGGCGACGGCGCTGGCCTGGGCGGTGCCCATGACGGTGCGCACGTTGTGCTGGCTGAACACCCGCTCCACGGCGACGAATTCCGGCCGGTGCTCGTCCAGCCACCGCTCGATGCCCTGCTCGACGGCGACGAGGCGCTGCCCCAACTCGGCGTCGGCGGGCGTCCGTACGACACCGACGCCGAGCATCGTGAGCGGCCGGCCCGCGACGCCCTCGACGACGCCCACGCCGCATCGCGTCAGGCCGGGGTCCACCCCGAGTACGCGCACGCGCCCCTCCCTCGTCGCGACTGAACCGCCGCCGCTCTCCTGGCGGCCGAACCGCCCCCGCTCCCGCGGACCTGGGTGAGCACCGTCGGGGTTCCTCGATGGATGGTCGCCCGGGCGGTGATCTTTGACTCCCGCCAGGCTATCCGCTGCCACCGACAACGGCCGCGGGCCGATGGGAGGTGTCCCATCGGCCCGCCGACATCGCGCCCCGCCTGCGGCACGCTACGCGTCGACCTTCTCCATGACCTCGTCGCTGACGTCGAAGTTGGCGAAGACGTTCTGCACGTCGTCGCTGTCCTCGAGCGCGTCGATCAGCTTGAAGATCTTCCTGGCGCCCTCCTCGTCCAGTTCGACCTGCATGGTCGGGACGAAGTTGGCGTCGGCGGAGTCGTAGTCGATGCCGGCGTCCTGGAGAGCGGTGCGGACCGCGACCAGGTCGGTGGCCTCGCTGATGACCTCGAAGGACTCACCGAGGTCGTTGACCTCTTCGGCGCCCGCGTCCAGGACGGCGCCGAGCACGTCGTCCTCGGTCAGCTCCCCCTTGGGGACGATGACGACGCCCTTGCGGTGGAAGAGGTACGACACCGAGCCGGGATCGGCCATGGAGCCGCCGTTGCGGGTCATGGCGACGCGCACGTCGGAGGCCGCGCGGTTGCGGTTGTCGGTGAGGCACTCGATGAGCACCGCGACGCCGTTCGGGCCGTAACCCTCGTACATGATCGTCTCGTAGTCGGCACCGCCGGCCTCAAGGCCACCGCCCCGCTTGATCGCGGAGTCGATGTTCTTGTTCGGGACCGACGACTTCTTCGCCTTCTGGACGGCGTCGTAGAGCGTCGGGTTGCCGTCCAGGTCGACGCCGCCCATCCGCGCCGCGACCTCGATGTTCTTGATCAGCTTCGCGAAGAGCTTGCCGCGCTTGGCGTCGATCACGGCCTTCTTGTGCTTCGTCGTGGCCCATTTAGAGTGGCCGGACATCTGCCTGTCTCCTTCGCGTAACCCATCTCTGCGTGAACGCCAGAGATCCTACAAGGACTCCGGTGTCCGGTTGGCGCGCACCATGTCCACGAACAGGGAGTGCACGCGGTGGTCGCCCGTCAGCTCCGGGTGGAAAGACGTGGCCAGCGCGTTCCCCTGGCGGACGGCGACGATGTGACCCCCGTGCTCGGCGAGGACCTCGGTGCGGGCACCGACGGACTCGACCCAGGGGGCGCGGATGAAGACGCCCTCGACCGGACCGCCCTCGACGCCCTCGATGTCGACCGCCGCTTCGAAGGACTCGTTCTGCCGTCCGAAGGCGTTGCGGCGCACGATCATGTCGATGCCGCCGACGGTCTCCTGCCCCGAGCGCGGGTCGAGGATCTTGTCGGCGAGCAGGATCATGCCCGCGCAGGTGCCGTAGACGGGCAGGCCGGCCCGCACACGCGCGCGGAGGGGCTCCAGCACGCCGAAGAGGACGGCCAGCTTGGAGATGGTGGTGGACTCGCCGCCGGGAATGACCAGGCCGTCGACCTCGGCGAGTTCTTCGGGGCGCCTGACCGGCCTGGCCACGGCGTCGGCCGCGGCCAGGGCGATGAGGTGCTCCCGTACGTCGCCCTGGAGGGCCAGGACGCCGATGACAGGTGCGTCGGTCATGGTGACTACCAGCCGCGGTTGGCGTAGCGCTCGGCCTCGGGGAGGGTGTCGCAGTTGATGCCGACCATGGCCTCGCCGAGGTTGCGGGACGCGTCCGCGATGATCTTCGGGTCGTCGTAGAAGGTGGTCGCCTTCACGATGGCGGCGGCGCGCTTGGCCGGGTCGCCGGACTTGAAGATGCCGGAGCCGACGAAGACGCCCTCGGCGCCGAGCTGACGCATCAGAGCGGCGTCGGCGGGGGTGGCCACGCCGCCGGCGGAGAACAGCACGACCGGCAGCTTGCCCAGCTCGGCGACCTCCTTGACCAGCTCGTACGGGGCGCGCAGGTCCTTGGCGGCGGCGTACAGCTCGTTGTTGTCGAAGCCGCGGAGCCTGGCGATCTCGTTCTTGATCTGGCGCAGGTGACGGACCGCCTCGACGACGTTGCCGGTGCCGGCCTCGCCCTTGGAGCGGATCATCGCGGCGCCCTCGGCGATGCGGCGCAGGGCCTCGCCCAGGTTGGTGGCACCGCAGACGAAGGGAGTGGTGAACGCCCACTTGTCGGAGTGGTTGACCTCGTCGGCCGGGGTGAGGACCTCGGACTCGTCGATGTAGTCCACGCCGAGGGACTGGAGGACCTGGGCCTCGACGAAGTGGCCGATGCGGGACTTCGCCATGACCGGGATGGAGACCGCTTCGATGATCTCCTCGATCATGTTGGGGTCGGACATCCGGGCCACGCCGCCGTCCTTGCGGATGTCGGCGGGAACCCGCTCCAGGGCCATGACGGCGACGGCGCCCGCGTCCTCGGCGATCTTCGCCTGCTCCGCGTTGACGACGTCCATGATCACGCCGCCCTTGAGCTGCTCGGCCATGCCGCGCTTCACGCGCGCGGTGCCGGTCTCGGGGGCCTGGTTCTGGGTGCTGGACACGGGTTGACCTCACTGAAGGGAAAGAGGGCTTTCTACCGCACCGAGGAAACGCGAGTGGACCAGTCCACAGCAAGGGCCAATGGGAAGGCGGTGGATCCTTTTGGGATCCCGGCCGTGGTTCGCCCGGGTGTGGTCACGAGCGCGAACGGCCCGTGAGCACGGCGGGCGGCTCGTCGTCCATCTCGAAGGCAAGCGGGAACGGGGCGTGGCCGGCCAGCCGGAACCAGCGCACCTTGCGGTGCTCGCGCAGCCTGCGGGCCCCGCCCACCGCGTCGTTGTGGAAGCGGCGGGCCATCGGCACCCGCAGGACCGCCTCCCTCAACTCGTGTGCCGCGGCCTCTCCCCCGGGCACCTCACGGACGGCCTCCAACTGCTGCACGTCCGCGAAGACCGCCCGCAGCGCCTGGCTCAGGTCGCTCTCGGCGACCTCCCGCTGCTCCTCCTCGGCCTGCCGGGCGGCGTGCGCCGCCTCGTACAGCACGATCGAGGCGGCCGGGTCGAGCACGCCGGAGGTGGCCAGTTCCTGGGCCACCGACGCCCTGCGCAGGAGTTGTGCGTCCAGCGCCGCACGGGCGGCGTCGATACGGGCGTGCAGCCGGTCCAGGCGTCCGGCCGTCCAGCTCAGGTACAGGCCGATGGCGACGAGGACGACGAGGATCCAGATGAGGGTTGCGGTCACGGGCGGCAAGGCTAGTCGCTCCGCGGGCCCGGCCGGGGTGCCGCCTGTGGGCGGCGGCCGGGGACTGCCGCCCACGGCCCCGCTCCGGCCTTCGAGCGGCTTCGTCCGCGCACTCCCCCAGTGGGGCCCGAGTCGCCCGGCCGCGTCGCCGGTCCCGCCCCACCGCGTCAGTCGCGGGCCAGGCCGAACCGTGCCCGCAGGCCCGGGGAGCCCCTGTCGTCCGCCGCCACCGCCGCCGCGCCGGCCGTGACCGTCTCGTACACGGAGAGGATGTCCGCGCCGACCGTCGACCAGTCGAAGCGCCGGACGTGGGCGCTGCCGCGTTCACGCAGGCCGGCCCGTCGCTCGGGGTCGCCCAGCAGTTGTACCGCCGCCTCGGCCAGGGCGTCCGCGTCCTCGTTGGCGAACAGCTGGCCCGCGCCGCCGTGGTCGAGCACCTGGGCGAAGGCGTCGAGGTCGGAGGCGAGCACCGGGGCCCCGGCGGACATGGCCTCGACCAGGATGATGCCGAAGCTCTCGCCGCCGGTGTTGGGGGCGACGTAGAGGTCGATGCTGCGCAGGAAGCGGGCCTTGTCCTCGTCGCTGACCATGCCGAGGAACTGGACGCGGGGACGCAGTTCCTCGGGGAGGTTCTCCACGGCTTCCTTCTCGTCGCCGCGGCCCGCCACCAGCAGGCGTGCGTCCGGGTGTTCGGCGAAGATCTTCGGAAGGGCGGCCATCAGCACCGGCAGACCCTTGCGGGGCTCGTCGATGCGTCCGACGAAACCGATCGTCCCGCCCTGCCACTCGGGGTTGGGTTCGGCACGGGCGAAGAAGTCGACGTCGACGCCGTTGGGGATGACCACGGCGTCCCCGCCGAGGTGTTCCACCAGGGTGCGGCGGGCGTACTCGCTCACCGCTATCCGCGCGCTGATCTTCTCCAGGGCGGCCTGGAGGATGGAATAGGCGGCGATCATCGCGCGGGAGCGCGGGTTCGACGTGTGGAAGGTCGCCACGATCGGGCCCTGCGCCGCCCAGCAGGTCAGCAACCCGAGCGAGGGCGAGGTCGGCTCGTGGATGTGGACCACGTCGAAGGCGCCGTCGTGCAGCCAGCGGCGCACCCGCGCGGCGCTCAGGAAGCCGAAGTTCAGCCGGGCCACCGAGCCGTTGTACGGCACCGGGACGGCGCGGCCGGCCGAGACGACGTACGGCGGGAGCGGGGTGTCGTCGTCGGCGGGGGCGAGGACGGAGACGTCGTGGCCGAGCCGGATGAAGTACTCGGCGAGGTCGCGGATGTGGAACTGGACGCCGCCGGGCACGTCCCAGGAGTACGGGCAGACGATGCCGATTCTCACGCGGATCCCTTCGCGGGGTCGAGATCGGCGAGCCACAGCCGCTGGAGCATGTGCCAGTCCTCCGGATGGTCGGCGATACCCGTGGCGAAGACGTCTGCCAGCGCCTGTGTCATGACGGACGTCCGCTGGGCTCGCGTACCTGACTCGGGTACGGCGATCGGGGGGTGGAGGCGGCCCCGCAGGACGGGCGATTCGTCGTACCAGAGCGTGGCGGGGAGCAGCAGCGCGCCGGTGTGCTGGGCGAGCAGGGCCGGGCCGGCGGGCATGCGCGCGGTGGCGCCGAAGAACTCGACCTCGACGCCGGACGCGGACAGGTCGCGGTCGGCGACCAGACAGACCAGGCCGCCCCCGCGCAGTCGCCGGGCGAGGGTGCCGAAGGCCGCGCCGCCGGTGTGCGGCAGGACCTCCATGCCGAGGCCCTCGCGGTAGGCGACGAAGCGGTCGTAGAGCGTCTCGGGCTTGAGGCGTTCGGCGACCGTGGTGAACGGGATGCCCAGCGCGGTGGTGGCCCAGGCGCCGGCGAGGTCCCAGTTGGCCAGGTGCGGCAGCGCGAGGACGACGCCCTTGCCGGCCGCGAGGCCGTCGGTCAGGTGGTGCAGGTCCTTGGGCTCGAACCCGGACGCGATCCGCTCGGGACTCCAGGCGGGGAGCCGGAAGGACTCCATCCAGTAGCGCAAATAGGAGCGCATGCCCGCACGTGACAGCTCGGCCAGTTGCTCGGGGCTCGCGTCCGGCACCACGCGCGCGTAGTTGCTCTCCAGACGCTGCACGCCCTTGCCGCGCCGCCTCCAGGCGAGGTCGGCGATGGTGCGGCCGAGACGGGCCGCCACCGGCTCGGGGAGGTTCTTGACGGTGCTCCAGCCGAGCCCGTACAGCCCGTCGGTCAGCCGGTCGCGTGCGCTCACTGGGTCGCCTCACGCCCCTCGGTCCCCTGCTGGGCCGCGGCGGTCGCCGCATCGGCCTCCGCCGACTCGCGCCGGACGGTGACCACCCGCTGGATCAGCGTGACCAGGCTGCCGACGGCGACGATCCACAAGGCGACCGGCAGCAGGTACTGGATGCCCGGCACCCCGAACGCGTGCAGGCCCGCGAGCCCGGCGGCGACGAGCGACACCACGAGCCGCTCGGCGCGCTCGACGAGCCCGTTGACCGCGACCGGCAGCCCGATCGACTCGCCGCGCGCCTTGGTGTACGACACGACCTGGCCGCTGGCCAGACAGAAGATCGAGACGGCGCACAGCACGTTGTCGTTCCCGTCGCCCGCGTACCAGAGGGCGAAGCCGCCGAAGACCGCGCCGTCGGCGACCCGGTCGAGCGTGGAGTCCAGGAAGGCGCCCCAGCGGCTGGAGCGGCCGAGCTGGCGGGCCATGTTGCCGTCGACGAGGTCGGAGAACACGAACAGCGTGATCACGACCGTGCCCCAGAAGAACTCGCCCATGGGGTAGAAGACCAGCGCGCCCGCGACCACGCCGGCGGTGCCGATCAGCGTGACCGTGTCGGGGCTCACGCCCCGGCGGATGAGAAACGCGGCGAACGGTGTGAGGACACGCGTGAAGAATGCACGCGCGTACTTGTTCAGCATGGCCTTCCCGACGGTTGTATGGCCGCGCGGCCCCTGCTGGCCACCGGCTGGCCCATCGTAGCCACGCGCGTGGGTGTGGGGGCGGGGGGGGGGGGGGGGGGGGGGGAGGGGGAGGAGGAGAGAGGGGGTGAAACGAAGGAGGAGTGGGGGAGGGTAAGGGTAACGGCGCGTGCAGGCCTCGC
>NZ_JBVIQK010000023.1:0-68337 GCF_055577115.1 Streptomyces sp. NPDC033216
GAGATCCCGACGACCAGGGGCAGTCCGTTCGCGTCCGACAGGACGTGCATCTTGGAACCCGGCTTGCCCCGGTCCACGGGGCTCGGACCTGTGTGTTCGCCCCCTTTTTAGCGCGTACGTGAGCAGAGTCGAGAACCACGCGGGAGACATCCACGAGGCCGGCCTCGTCGAGCCGGTGCAGCACGGCTTCGTGGAGGCGGCCCCAGACACCGGCCCGCGACCAGATCATGAAGCGGCGGTGTGCGGTCGACTTCGATATCCCGAAACACGGCGGCAAAGCCCGCCAGGCGCAGCCGCTGACCAGTACGTAGATGATCGCCGCGAACAGCGTCTCATCAGGCGTGTTCTGCTTTCCGCCGCCCTGCGGCCGCACCCGGTCCTCCGGGATCAGCGGCTTGGCGATCTCCCACAAGCCGTCCGGAACAATCCAACTCCACGTACCCCGCCCCATGCCCAACCCAACGACCAACCGACCATGTAGGACACGGTCTAAGCCGACGTACGGACCGCCCGAACGCACCTGCCCGCGCTCCCCCGGGAGCTCCCTGTGCGTTTCTCAGGGAAATCACAGACAGCGGAAAGCACGTTCTCAGAGGACCCCGACATGGTGTCTGCCATGACCACGACCTCGCCCCAGGGGCGCACCGAACTGCTGAGGCCGGACGGGAGCCCCGTCCGCGTGCTGGTGGTGGACGACGAGTCGTCGATCACCGAACTGCTGTCCATGGCCCTGCGCTACGAGGGCTGGCAGATCCGGAGTGCCGGCGACGGCACGGGCGCCATCCAGGCCGCCCGTGAGCTCCGGCCCGACGCCGTCGTCCTGGACATGATGCTCCCCGACATGGACGGGCTGACCGTCCTCGGCCGGCTGCGCCGTGACCTGCCGGACGTCCCCGTCCTGTTCCTCACCGCCAAGGACGCCGTCGAGGACCGGATCGCCGGTCTCACCGCCGGCGGTGACGACTACGTCACCAAGCCGTTCTCCCTGGAAGAGGTCGTCGCCCGGCTGCGCGGGCTGATCCGCCGCTCCGGCGCCGCCGACCGCCGCTCCGAGTCGGTGCTCGTCGTCGGCGACCTCACCCTGGACGAGGACAGCCACGAGGTCTCACGGGCCGGCGACAACATCCACCTCACCGCCACCGAGTTCGAGCTGCTGCGCTTCCTGATGCGCAACCCCCGGCGGGTGCTCAGCAAGGCACAGATCCTGGACCGCGTGTGGTCGTACGACTTCGGCGGCCAGGCCAACGTGGTCGAGCTCTACATCTCGTATCTGCGCCGCAAGATCGACGCGGGGCGCGAGCCGATGATCCACACGCGGCGCGGCGCCGGTTACCTGATCAAGCCCGCCGCGTCATGAGCGGGCGACGACGGCCGCGTGCGCGGAAGCGAGCAGGCAAGCCCCGCACCCTGCGGACCCGGCTCGTCGTCGCGTCGGTGGTACTGATCGCGGTGGTCTGCGCGGTGATCGGCACGGTGACGACGCTGGCGTTGCGGTCGCATCTGTACGAACAGCTGGACGGCAAGGTGCGTGAGACCGCGATGCGCGCGGTGGGCGGCCGCATGGACGGCAAGCGGCCACCCGACGGCGCGACCCCGCCCGCCGACTCGAACGACGTCACGCCGGCGAGCGCCAGGGCCGCGAAGTTCGTCACGCAGGGCCCGACACAGCCCGCGACCATCGCCGCGTACGTGGAGGACGGCAAGATCGTCGGCGCCGCCATCGCCGAGCAGGAGAAGGACAGCAACGGCGTCTTCAAGGACATGAGCGCCGGCAGCCTCGACGCGGCGCAGAAGGCGGCCCTCGCCTCCGTGGCGAAGGACGGCAGGGCCCATTCGGTGCACGTTCCGGGCATCGGCGCGTACCGCGCCGCGTACGTCACCAGCTCGGACGGCGGTGACACGTACTACGTCGCCCTGCCCGCCGAGGATGCCGACAGCACCGTCGACACCCTGATCCTCGTCGAGCTCAGCGTCACCGCCGCAGGTCTCGGTGCCGCCGTCATCGCCGGATACGTGCTCGTCGGCCTCGCCACCCGACCGCTCCGCAAGGTCGCCGCCACCGCCACCCGGGTCTCCGAACTCCCCCTGCACACCGGGGAGGTCAACCTCTCCGAGCGGGTGCCCGAGTCCGAGACCGACCCGCACACCGAGGTCGGCCAGGTCGGCGCCGCGCTCAACCGGATGCTGAACCACGTCCACGGCGCCCTGCACGCCCGCCAGGAGAGCGAGACGCGGGTCCGCCAGTTCGTCGCGGACGCCAGCCACGAACTCAGAACGCCCCTGGCTTCCATCAGGGGGTACGCCGAGCTGACCCGCCGCGGACGCGAGCAGGTCGGGCCCGACACCCGGCACGCGCTGGCCCGGATCGAGTCCGAGGCCGACCGGATGACCTTCCTCGTGGAGGACCTGCTGCTGCTCGCCCGCCTCGACGCGGGCCGCCCGCTCCAGTTCGAGCAGACCGACCTCGTCCCGCTCGTCATCGACAGCGTCAGCGACGCCCGCGCCGCCGGGCCCGACCACGTGTGGCGCCTGGAACTTCCCGAGGAGCCCGCCCTCGTGTCCGCCGACGCGGCGCGTCTCCAGCAGGTCCTGGTCAACCTGCTGGCCAACGCCCGCACCCACACGCCGCCGGGGACGACCGTCACCGCGCGCGTGCGGCGGCGTGGCCCGTGGCTGTGCGTGGACGTCCACGACAACGGTCAGGGCATCCCGTCGGGCCTGCTCCCGCGCGTCTTCGAGCGGTTCGCCCGCGGCGACTCCGCGCGCTCCCGCGCCACCGGCTCGACCGGCCTGGGACTCGCCATCGTGCAGGCCGTCGCGACCGCGCACGGCGGCGCCGTGACCGTCGACAGCGTGCCCGGACGGACCGTTTTCACCCTGCACCTGCCCGTCCCCGCCGTGCCCCGGCCCACGCCCGGAACGAACGGCCAACGGGACTCACAGGGCCGGCACAGGGTCACCACATGGGTGCGACAGGGCGCCTGACGAGAGTCGTTGACATGCGAACCGACTCTTCTCCCGGCACTCCGCCGGCGCGGGAGCACCTCCCGGCCGCCACCGCCGGTACGCCTGTCCTGGACGTAGTGATCCCCGTCTACAACGAGGAGAAGGACCTCCAGCCCTGCGTGCGCAGACTGCACGACCACCTGACGCGGACCTTCCCGTACCCGTTCCGCATCACCGTCGCGGACAACGCGTCGACGGACAGCACTCCCGATGTGGCGAGGCTGCTGGAGGCGCGGGTCCCGGAGGTGACCTCCGTCCGCCTGGAGCAGAAGGGCCGCGGACGGGCCCTGCGGACCGTCTGGTCGGCCTCGGACGCCCCGATCCTCGCCTACATGGACGTGGACCTGTCCACCGACCTCAACGCGCTGCTGCCGCTGGTGGCGCCGCTGATCTCGGGCCACTCCGACCTGGCGATCGGCTCCCGGCTGGCCCGCAGCTCCCGGGTGGTGCGCGGAGCCAAGCGGGAGTTCATCTCCCGCTCCTACAACCTGATCCTGCGCGGTTCGCTCCAGGCCCGCTTCTCGGACGCCCAGTGCGGCTTCAAGGCGATCCGCCGCGATGTGGCGCGACTTCTCCTCCCGCTGGTGGAAGACACCGGCTGGTTCTTCGACACTGAGATGCTGGTGCTCGCCGAACGAGCCGGTCTCCGTATCCACGAGGTGCCGGTCGACTGGGTCGACGACCCGGACTCCACGGTGCACATCGTGAAGACGGCGACCGACGACCTGAAAGGGGTATGGCGCGTGGGCCGGGCGCTGGCCACCGGTTCGCTCCCCCTGGACCGGCTGACCAGGCCGTTCGGCGACGATCCCCGCGACCGCGACATCATGGACGTACCCAAGGGCCTGGCCCGTCAGCTCGTCGGCTTCTGTGTCGTCGGTGGCTTGTCCACCCTCCTCTACCTGCTGCTCTACAGCGGTTTCCGGCAGTTCTCCGGCTCCCAGGCGGCCAACGCGCTCGCGCTGCTCGTCTCCGCGGTCGCCAACACCGCCGCCAACCGCCGGCTCACCTTCGGGGTGCGCGGCCGGGCCGACTCCGTCCGCCATCAGGCCCAGGGTCTGGTCGTCTTCGGCATCGGGCTCGCGCTGACCAGCGGTTCCCTCCTCGCGCTCGACGCGGCGACGTCCGACCCGGCGCACGCCACCGAGCTGGCCGTCCTCGTCGCGGCCAACCTGGCGGCGACGGTTCTGCGCTTCCTCCTCTTCCGCGCCTGGGTGTTCCCGGACCGGCGGGGCGACGAGGAGCCCGAGCCTCCACTCCGGGCCCAGCCTCCGGCGCGGACCGCCGCCCCGCCGACGCACCCCGCCCCCGGTCCGCTGCCGCAGCGGCCGGGCGGCCCGCCGCGGAACCCCCACACCTCTCCGCGGAACAGCAGCACGCCCCGGCCCCACGCCGGCGAGGCCGCGGCGGACGGCCCCTGGCGGGACGTCACCGCGCGGTCGCAGCCGGTTCGCCCCCACGACACCGATCCGGGGGACGCCCGATGACCACCCCCTTCCACGACACCGCCCAGACGGCCACTACGGCCACTACGGCCACTACGGCCACTACGGCCACCTCGAGCGAGGCCGGGACGGCACCTCCCGCGCCGTCGCGGGAACCGGACGCCCCCGCCCCCGGGCCGGGGGAGCCGACGCGGCCCTTCGCCCGCGGACTCCTGCGCGGCCGGCCCGAGGACCCCCGCTGGGCGCGCCCGGCCCTCCTCGGACTGCTGCTCGCCACCTGCGCCCTGTACCTGTACAACCTCAGCGCCTCCGGCTACGCGAACTCCTTCTACTCCGCGGCCGTACAGGCCGGCAGCCAGAGCTGGAAGGCCTTCTTCTTCGGCTCGCTGGACTCGGCCAACGCCATCACCGTCGACAAGCCTCCGGCCGCACTGTGGCCGATGGCGCTGTCCGTGCGGATCTTCGGCCTCAGCTCGTGGGCGATCCTCGTCCCCGAGGTGCTGATGGGCGTCGGCTCGGTCGCCGTCGTCCACGCGTCCGTCCGGCGCCTCTTCAGCCCCGCGGCGGGCCTGATCGCGGGCGTGGTGCTCGCGCTCACTCCGGTCGCCGCGCTGATGTTCCGGTTCAACAACCCGGACGCCATGCTGGCCCTGCTGATGGCGGTGGCCTGCTCGCTCGTGGTCCGCGCCCTGGAGGACGGCCGCACGAAGTGGCTGGTGTGGGCCGGTGTCGCGATCGGCTTCGCCTTTCTCGCCAAGACCCTCCAGGCCTTCCTGATCCTGCCGCCGCTGGCGATCGTGTACGCCGTCTGCGCGCCGGTGTCGCTGAGGAAGCGTTTCTCGCAGCTGGCCCTGGCGACGGCCGCGCTGGTCGTCTCCGGCGGCTGGTGGGTCGCGATCGTCGAGCTGTGGCCCGCGTCCTCCCGTCCGTACATCGGCGGCTCGCAGAACAACTCGTTCCTGGAGCTGACCTTCGGCTACAACGGGCTCGGCCGCCTCAACGGCGAGGAGACCGGCAGCGTCGGCGGTGGCGGCGGGGGCGGAGCCGGGACCGGTCAGTGGGGCGAGACCGGCTGGGACCGGATGTTCAACTCCGAGATCGGCGCTCAGATCTCCTGGCTGCTGCCCGCCGCGCTGATCCTGCTGGTCGCGGCCCTGGTGGCCACGCGCAGGCTGAAGCGGACCTCCGCGACCCGCGGCGCGTTCCTCATCTGGGGCGGCTCGCTGCTGATCACCACGGCGGTCTTCAGCTACATGGCCGGCATCTTCCACCAGTACTACACGATCGCGCTGGCCCCCTACCTGGCCGCCGTGATCGGCATGGGCGCCGGCCTCCTGTGGGAGAGGCGCGCCGAGATCCGGGCGTCCCTCACCCTGGCCGCCTCCGCCGTGGCCGCCGCGGCCTGGGGCTACGTCCTGCTGAACCGCACCCCGGACCACCTGCCCTGGCTGAAGTGGCTGGTGCTGGTCGGGGGCCTGGCCGGCGCGCTCGGCCTGGTCTTCGCGGGACGGCTGCCCCGGCGGCTGGCCCTCGCGGCGGCGGCCGTGAGCGTCATCGCGTCGCTGGCCGGACCGGCGGCGTACACGCTGAGCACCGTGAACTCCGCCCACACCGGCTCCATCCCGACCGCGGGCCCGGCGGGCGCGTCCATGATGGGCGGCGGCCGGGGCGGTCCCGGCGGCGGTGGCGGCTTCGGCGGCATGCCGGGCCAGCAGGGTCAGGGCCGGCAGAACGGGGGCGGCTTCCCCGGCGGCGGCATGCCAGGCCAGCAGAACGGCAACGGCAACGCGCAGGGGCAGGGGCAGGGGCAGGGCCAGGCCGCTCCCGGTGGACAGGCGAACGGCGACGGCGGCCGCACGGGCGGCGGAGGCGGCATGGGTGGCCTGATCAACGGCGCCAGCGTCACCGACGAGGCCGAGAGGCTGCTGCACACCGACTCCGACGCGTACACCTGGGCCGCGGCGGCCATCGGCTCCCAGAACGCCGCGAGCTACCAACTGGCGACCGGAGACCCGGTGATGGCCATCGGCGGCTTCAACGGCACCGACCCGTCGCCGACGCCGGCGCAGTTCAAGCAGTACGTCGCCGACGGCGAGATCCACTACTTCATCGGCAGCGGATCGGGCGGCGGCGCCACGGGCGGCAGCGGTGACGGCACGTCCGCGCAGATCACCGAGTGGATCGAGGCCAACTTCCAGCAGGTCACGGTCGGTTCGGCCACCTTCTACGACCTGACGCAGAAAGCGACCGGCTGACGTCCGGTGGTCGGGGGGAAGGGCGGTGACCGCGGTCGCCGCCCTTCTTCCTGTCCCTGCCGTCCCTGTTTCGTTGCGTGCCTGGTGTGCCTGGTGTGCCTGGTGTGCCTGGTGTGCCTGCTGTGCCGGCCGGCTGGTGCTGCCGCGCAGGGCGCCGAAGAAGGACGCGGCGACGGCGGCCGCGTGAGCCGCCCGTCGTCACAGCTCCGCGCCCTTGAAGACTCGGCCGCCGCCTAGCATCGTCATCAGCAGTGACCCGGAAGACCCCGGAAAGGTGCGCCATGGTGAGGGCTGCCAAGCAGGCCGCGCGGACCAGCGTGTGGTCGGAGGGCAAAGCGCGCCGGGGGCGGGGCGGGGGCCAGGCGTCGGGGCTGGACCGGGACCGGATCACCGAGGTCACCGTGCGGCTGCTGGACGCGCAGGGCCTGGACAGGTTCTCCATGCGCCGGCTGGCGACCGAGCTGAGCGTGACGGCGATGTCGGTCTACTGGTACGTCGACACCAAGGACGACCTGCTGGAACTCGCTCTCGACGCGGCCTTCGGCGAGCTGGAGCTGCCCGACCCGGAGGCGGCGGGCGAGGACTGGCGCGGACAACTCCGGGCCCTGGCGACGTCGTACCGGGCGCTGCTGGTGCGACACCCCTGGCTGTCGCCGCTGGCCGGGCGGTACCTCAACATCGGGCCGAACTCGCTGGTCTTCTCCCGAACGGTCCAGCGAGTGATCCGCCGCACGGGCCTGCCCGACCACCGCCTCACGAGCGCGATCTCGGCGGTCTTCCAGTTCGTGTACGGCTACGGAACGATCGAGGGCCACTTCTTCGGCCGCGTCGCGGACGCGGGCATGACCCCGGACGAGTACCTGCGGCACTCCATGAGCAAGGCGACCGAGGCGCCGGAGACCGCCGAGGTCATCGAGGAGTCCAAGAACCTCATGGCGGCCCGCGGCGGCGACACGGTCGCGGAAATGCTGGACCGCGACTTCACCTTCGCCCTGGACCTGCTGGTCGCGGGCATCGAGGCGATGGTGGAACGGGGCTGAGACGGCAGGGCCGCAGCCTCACTCCCCCGGGGCGAGCCGTGCCGGGAAGCCGCCGGTGGCGACCGGCCCCCACCGCTCGGGTGTGACCCGGATGATCGACTTGCCCTGCTTCACCATCGCCGCCCGGTACTCGTCCCAGTCGGGGTGCTCACCGGCGATGTTGCGGTAGTACTCGACCAGCGCCTCGACGGAGTCCGGCGCGTCGATGACCTCGGCGGTGCCGTCGATCTGGACCCAGGGACCGTTCCACTCGTCGCTCAGCACGACGACGCTGACCCGCTCGTCCCGCTTGGCGTTGCGCGTCTTGGCCCGTTCCGGGTAGGTGGACACGACGATCCGGCCCGAGTCGTCGACCCCGCAGGTCAGCGGCGAGGCCTGGGGGCTGCCGTCGGCCCGCCGCGTGAGGAGGATCGCGCGGTGCCGGGGACGTACGAAGTCCAGCAGTTCGTCGAGGGAGACGGACGTGTTGGTCGCGATGTTCGGTGCCATGGGGCCAGCGTAGGGGCGGGGACGGCCGCAGCGGCGACCCCGCCCGTCCTACGCCTGCGGCAGAGACCCTCCCTGCACGGCCTGGATGTCCAGTTCGACCTTGAGCGTCGTGCCGATGGCGGCGATGCCGGCCTGGACGACCTGGTTGTAGTGGATGGCGAAGTCCTCCCGGTGCAGGTCGGCCGTCGCGCGGAAGGCCGCGCGGGTGCCGCCCCACGGGTCGGCGCCGGTGCCGAGGTAGGCGAGGTCCAGGTCGACGGGGCGGACGATCCCGCGCAGGGAAAGGTCGCCGTGGACCGTCCAGCGGTCGGGGCCCGCGGCCGTCAGGCCGGTCGAGCGGTAGGTGATCTCCTGGTGCGCCTCGACGTCCAGGAAGTCCGCCGAGCGCAGATGGGTGTCGCGCATGCCGTTGCCGGTGTCGATGGACGCGGCCCGGATCACCGCCTCCACCCGGGACTTGCTGACGTCGTCGGGGGCGATCTCGACGGACGCGGTGAAGTCGGTGAACCGGCCGCGCACGCTGGAGATGCCCAGGTGCTGGGCGACCGCGCCGACCGTGGAGTGCGCCGGGTCGACGGTCCACGGGCCGGGCGGCGGCAGCTCGGTTCCTCCCTGCCGGGCCAGCGTGACCGTGCCGACCTCGGCCCGCCCGCTCGCGGTGACCAGCGCGCTCGCCGCGGCCGGCGCGTATCCGACGGCGGTGACGATCACGGTGTACGCCCCCGGCGCCAGCGCGGTCGCCTCGCGTACGGCGCCCTCCGCGTCGGCCTCGGCGCGCAGCACCTGCGTGCCCGTCGTGTCCGTCACCGTGACGACCGCGTGCGACACGGCCCATCCGTCCCGGGTGCGGATCCTCGCGGTCAGTCCCATCTCACGTAACTCCTCGAAGAGACCGGCCCGTGGCGGGGCGGACCCCGCCACGGGCCGGTGCCGTGTCGTGCTACTCGCCGGGGTGGGCGAGTTCGATGTCGTGACCGTCCACGTCGGTGCCGGCGACGGTCAGCGCGGTGGCCACCGGCGGGTATCCGGTCGCGATGACCGTGTAGTCGCCGCCGTCGAGGTCGGTGAAGGCGTACGCCCCGTCGACGCCGGTGGTGGAGGTGCCGACCACGTTGCCCGCCGCGTCGACGAGCGTCACCCGCGCGTCGGCGAGCGGACCGTGCGGCGCCCGGACGACACCCTGGACCTGGGCCCCCGCGTCGAGGACCAGCTCCACGCGGGTCACCCCGGTCGCACCCACCTCGACGGGCAGGGCGCGCGGCCGGAATCCCGCGGCGTTCACCGCGACGGTCACGGCACCCGGTACCAGTTCCGCGAAGGAGAACCCGCCCTGCTCACCGGTGGTCCCGGTGGCCAGCAGATCGCCGCGCACATCGGTGACGACGACCATGGCGTCCTTGACAGGCTCCCCCGACTCGGCGGCCCGCACGACACCGCCGAGTCCGCTGGTCCCGCTCAGCAGGATGTCGTACGCGACCGGCTCGCCGTTGACGACGATCGTGGACGCCTGCGGCTGGAACCCGTCGGCGGAGGCGATCAGGACGTACGATCCCGTGCCCGGCGCGTCCACCTCGTAGGAGCCGTCGGCCTGGGCGACCGAGCGGCCCAGCTGACGGCCCGCCAGGGAGATCAGCGTGACGGCGGCCTGTGGGACGGGCGCGCTCTCCGCGCCGCGGACGAAGCCGCGGACCGGGACGCCGCCGGAGGAGGCCGCGGGCGCGTCGACGGTGGCGGCTGCCGCGAGCCGCCGCGTGCCCTCGGGCCCGGCCTCGGTGGCAGCACCGGTGAGGACCTTCGCACCGGCGGAAGCCTGCACCTCGGCGGGAGCCTGGGCCTCGGCGGGGGTGTCCTCGGAGGCGGTCTGCGCCGACGCGCCCCGGGTCCTCAGCGGGACCTCCTTGATGAACAGCGTGATGAGGAAGGCCAGCAGGGCCATGGCGGCGGCGATCAGGAAGACGTCCGCGATGCCGTGGCCGTACGCGCTCTCCATGACCGTGCGCAGCGGCAGCGGCAGCTTGTCCATGTCGGGTATGGAGTCACCCGAGTTGGAACCGGCGGCGAGGGAGGCGTAGTCGGGGCCGAGGCCCGCGATGCCGTCACGGGCGTAGTCGCCGATGCGGTCGGCCATGACGGCGCCCAGCGCAGAGACGCCCATCGCACCGCCGAGGGAGCGGAAGAAGGTGACCGTGGAACTGGCCGCGCCGAGGTCGCTCGGGGCGACCTGGTTCTGCGTGGACAGCACCAAATTCTGCATCATCATGCCGACGCCGAGGCCGAGCAGGGCCATGAACCCGGCGGTCTTCCAGTACGGGGTGTCGTAGCGGATGGTGCCCAGCAGCCCGAGGCCCGCCGTGATGAGCACGCCGCCGCCGACCAGCCAGGCCTTCCACTTCCCGGTGCGGGTGATGAACTGCCCGGAGACGGTGGAGGAGACGAACAGGCCGCCGATCATCGGGATCGTCATGACGCCCGACATGGTCGGGGACTCGTCACGGGCCAGCTGGAAGTACTGGGCGAAGAAGACCGTGCCGGAGAACATCGCGACGCCGACGAACATCGAGGCGGCGGAGGACAGCGCGATGGTGCGGTTGCGGAAGAGGCGCAGCGGGATGATCGGCTCGCTGGCCCTCGACTCGACGAACACGAAGACCAGCCCGAGCAGGATCGAACCCGCGACCATCGCGCCCGTCTGCCAGGACAGCCAGTCGTACTTGTCACCGGCGAAGGTGACCCAGACCAGCAGCAGCGACACCGCCGCCGAGATGAAGAACGCGCCGGCCCAGTCGACCTTGACGTCCCGCTTCACCACGGGGAGGTGCAGGGTCTTCTGGAGCACGATCAGCGCGATCACGGCGAAGGGCACGCCGACGTAGAAGCACCAGCGCCAGCCCAGCCAGTCGGTGTCGGTGATGACACCGCCGAGCAGCGGACCGCCGACGGTGGCGACGGCGAAGGTCGCGCCGAGGTAGCCGGAGTAACGTCCGCGCTCACGCGGGGAGATCATCGCGGCCATGACGATCTGCGCGAGGGCGGAGAGGCCGCCCACGCCGACGCCCTGCACCACCCGGCAGGCGATGAGCATGCCGGGGTTCTGCGACAGACCGGCGGCGGCGGATCCGAGCACGTAGATGACGAGCGCCACCTGGACGAGCGCCTTCTTGTCGTACAGGTCCGCGAGCTTGCCCCAGAGCGGGGTGGTCGCGGTCATCGACAACAGGGTGGCGGTGACGACCCAGGTGTAGGCGGACTGCCCGCCGCCGAGGTCGCCGATGATCTCCGGAAGGGCGTTCGAGACGATCGTGGACGACAGGATCGCCACGAACATGCCGAGGAGCAGCCCGGAGAGGGCCTCCATGATCTGCCGGTGGGTCATCGGAGCGTCGCCGGCGGACCCTCCGCCGTGCTTCGCGTGAGCCCGCACACCGGCTGGTGTGGTCGTTGCCATGGGCTTCCTTCTCTTACGTCGCTTGTGCGGGTGTACGGGTGGTCTGTTCACGTGCCGGCCCACGCGGGTGTTCGCTCACGGGAACGGCAGCGGTCCGATGGGGCCGGTGCGGGGTGGACCGGCAGTCGCCGAAGCTGGCCCGCAGCCGGGTCATCAGTCCGATGAGCTGGCCGACGTCGTCGTCGGTCCAGTCGCTCAGCCGCTCCGCCAGCAGATCGGTGCTGCGCCGGGTCAGCTCGGCGAGCATCGCGTGGCCCTCGGGGGTGAGGCGCAGGATGCGCGAGCGCTTGTCCGCCGGGTCCGGGGACCGCTCGATCCAGCCCCGCTCGGCGAGGTGCGCGGCGTGCCGGCTGGTCACCGACATGTCGACGGCGAGCAGCTCGGACAGGGCGCTCATGCGCAGGTCGCCATGACGGTCGAGCAGCGTCAGCACACCCGCCGAGCCGGGTGAGCAGTCGGCCGGCAGTATCCGCCCGAGATCCCGCTTCACGGCTCCGACGGCGCTGAGCTGACGGGCCAGCTCCTCGAACTGCGCCTGCCCGGCCATCACACCTCCGTATTCGTTGCTTAGGGCAACCATAGAAGCGCTTGGTTGCTACAGGCAAACAAAATCGGACCGAGGGCCGCAAAAAGTTGGCAAAGGCAAGGGTTACGGAAGTAAATGCCGAGGTCGGCGGGCCGGCCGGGGGTGGTGATCCGTCCCCGGCGGAGCACGCCCCCCGCTTGGGTCCGCACGGCCGCTTTCGCTAGTGTCTCGGGGCATGGCTAACACGCAGGGCCCCCAGGGCAACCACGACCCCGCCGGCAGCACCCAGATGTTCCGGGCATTCGTCGACGAGGGCACCCCCCAGGCATCCCGCCAGGCCCCCGCCCCGACCGGCCCCCGCCTCGGCCTGATCCTGGCCGTCGTCGCGGCGGTGGCGATCGTCGCGGCGGTGGCCTGGCTGGCACTGAAGTAGGCAACGGAGAGGGCGACCAGTCCGGGCGGTACGACGCCCCGACGGCGGGGCGCGCCTGCGGCTGGTCCCCGTACGGACGTCTCGAGGGCCCGCCGCACCCGCTCCGCCCGAGCCCCCGGGCCCACCTCTCGGCCGTGTCCCGCTCGGCACGGCCGCACCCCTTCGGCCCGGCCCTGACGCGCCGGCTCCCCTGTCCGGCCGTTCCCCGCTCTCGGCGGTCCTCCCGAGGCCGCACGTCGGGCCGAGCCGCCCGTCCACGCCCCGTGCCGGCACCGGGGCGAACTCCCCGCCCACCCCCCTGTTCCCAGCGCCGGGGGCGAATCCACGAGCCACGCACGACATGGGCCCCCGAGACGCCGAACCCACCAGGTCGGCACCGGGCCCCTTCACAGCGGCCGAGTCACTCCCACCGCACCGAGACGTCCCGTGTCTCCACGCGCATGCCCAGGGGGACACGCCAGGCGTCCACGCAGACCGTCCAGGTGCCGTGCTCGCGGGCTCCGGGGGCGATCGGCGTCGGGAGGTCCTCCACGGACTGGATCGTCGCCCAGTCGAGGCCCAGGGCGCCGATGACGTGCGTCCCCAGCGTCACCGAGCCCGAACGGATCGCTGTACCGCCCGAGTTGTGGAAGGTCAGCGTCACCTGCTCGCACCACCGGCGGTCCGTGGCGGCCCGTTCGGGCTTGCCCACGTTCAGGACGGCCGGGCCGGCGGGCCGGGCGGTGGGCGTTGCGGTGGGCTTTGCGGTGGGGGAGGGAGGCGGCGATGAACCGGGCCGGGCCGACGGGGAACGGGAGGGGCCGGAGGGCGTCGGGCCGGGTGCCGCACGCGTCTCCGGCGGGGACGGTTCTGGACCCGGAGCCGGGGCCGACGTGGCGCCCCTCGTCGGCCGCACGGGCGTCGGGGCCGTCGGGCCGCTCCCGTGCGACGGCGACCCGGCGGCCTGCCCGTCCAGGGGCACCAGCCTCACCTCGGCCGGGGACGGCGCCGCGGCACCCGAGGCCCCCGGCGCCGCGCCTGTCGCCACATGGCCCCCGTCCTGGCCGCCGTCTCCCGAGACCAGGAGGGCTCCCGTACCCATGACGAAGGCCGCCGAGGCGCCCAGTAAGACGCCTCGGCGGCCTTGTGTCCACGTTGGTCGGCGCATCGCGCCAGTGTGGCTGACGGTCCGTCAGGAAGGAAGCCCGCGGACGGGCGCGGACCCGGCGAGGGTCCGCCCGGTGACTCAGTCGGAGATCAGGCCCTCGCGGAGCTGGGACAGGGTGCGCGTGAGGAGGCGAGAGACGTGCATCTGGGAGATGCCGACCTCCTCGCCGATCTGCGACTGGGTCATGTTGGCGAAGAAGCGCAGCATGATGATGCGCCGTTCGCGCGGCGGCAGCTTGGCCAGCAGTGGCTTCAGCGACTCGCGGTACTCCACGCCCTCCAGGGCCGTGTCCTCGTAGCCGAGGCGGTCGGCGAGGGAGCCCTCGCCGCCGTCGTCCTCGGGGGCCGGGGAGTCGAGGGAGGAGGCCGTGTACGCGTTGCCGACGGCCAGGCCGTCGACCACGTCCTCCTCCGACACGCCCAGGACCGCGGCCAGTTCGGCCACCGTCGGCGAGCGGTCCAGCTTCTGGGAGAGGTCGTCGCTGGCCTTGGTGAGGGCCAGCCGCAGCTCCTGGAGGCGGCGCGGGACACGCACCGACCACGAGGTGTCGCGGAAGAAGCGCTTGATCTCGCCCACGACCGTCGGCATCGCGAAGGTCGGGAACTCGACGCCCCGTTCGCAGTCGAAGCGGTCGATCGCCTTGATCAGGCCGATGGTGCCGACCTGGACGATGTCCTCCATCGGCTCGTTGCGCGAGCGGAAGCGCGCTGCCGCGTACCGCACGAGCGGGAGGTTCAGCTCGATGAGCGTGTCCCGGACGTACGCGCGCTCGGGGCTCTCCTCGTCGAGCGCGGCCAGCCGCAGGAACAGGGAGCGGGACAGGGTGCGGGTGTCGATGGCTCCCGTGGCCGGAAGGGCCGGGACGGGAGCGGCCTCGAGGGCCGTGACGGCGTCGAGCACGTCGGGCTCGACGGGCGTGACGGGCTCGGTGGGCGCGGACTCGCTCTTCGTGAGCATGAGCACCTTCGAGCTGCCCTGGTCTGCGGACATGCCACCCCCTTTGGGTCGCGGGACGGTCGTGACGAACGCTCCGGATCGAGGAACGCCAGCCTTCACCTGAATACCGGAGCCGAAGCTCCGGCAAACGCGCTTCCGGCAGAATGTCACATGTCGGCAACACGCTGTAGTGACATGTCGACATGTGAGGCGCGAATCGGCCCTGGAAAAACGGGGTGTGACGGCTTATCAGCACAGTTCCGCAGGGAAGCACCCCGCTGAGCGGTTCGCCCGCAACGGTGATGGATCGCTTCCGCGTTCGGTTACGTGTCTTCACTCCGAAGGCCTACACGTCACGGCCGCCGAGAGGTCGCCGAGGGGCGGACGAGGCCGTCAGGCGTCGATGCGGTTCGCCGACCGCAGCCGCTGGAAGCTGCGCGCCAGGAGGCGCGACACGTGCATCTGGGAGACCCCGAGTTCCGCGCTGATCTGCGACTGGGTCAGGTTGCTGTAGTAGCGCAGCAGCAGGATCCGCTGCTCGCGTTCGGGGAGCTGGACCAGGAGGTGGCGGACCAGGTCACGGTGTTCCACCCCGTCCAGCGCCGGGTCCTCGTAGCCGAGCCGGTCCAGCAGGCCGGGCAGCCCGTCGCCCTCCTGCGCGGCCTCCAGGGACGTCGCGTGGTACGACCGGCCGGCCTCGATGCAGGACAGCACCTCGTGCTCGGGGATGCGCAGCCGCTCGGCGATCTCGGCGGTGGTCGGCGTACGGCCGAAGGCGGTGGTCAGGTCCTCGGTGGCGCTGTTGACCTGTACCCACAGCTCGTGCAGCCGGCGCGGGACGTGGACCGTACGCACGTTGTCGCGGAAGTACCGCTTGATCTCACCCACGACCGTCGGCATCGCGAAGGTGGGGAACTGCACGCCCCGGTCGGGGTCGAAGCGGTCGATGGCGTTGATCAGGCCGATGGTGCCGACCTGGACGACGTCCTCCATCGGCTCGTTGCGGGAGCGGAAGCGTCCGGCGGCGTAGCGCACGAGCGGAAGGTTGGCCTCGATGAGCGCCCCGCGCACACGGTCGTGCTCCGGGGTGCCCGGCTGTAGGTTCTTCAGCTGGGCGAAGAGCACCTGGGTCAGCGCCCGGGTGTCCGCGCCGCGGCGCCGTTCGGGCGTCGGGGCGGGTGCCTCTTCCTGAGGCGGCGCAGTACTGGCCGACACGGTCAACGCCACCTCTTCGTCAGGTCAACATCGGTCAACTCATCCGTCAAAAGCGGTCATAGCATCACAAGACATGTGCACTGTGTGCAAGCACCCCATAACACCGTGTTGAGGGAGAAGTTGGGCGCAGGACGCGCGCAAGGACGCCGCCGTCTCGGAGGAGGTCTCGGTGCGGCGCGGTTCGGAACGCGTGCGGGAAGCGCGACGGCGGGGCCACGGCATCACGACGCGGCTACGGGCCGCGGAAACAGGACCGCGCGGGCAGGCGCAGACCGGGGACCGGTCGCGTGACGGAGCATGCAGACGGGGGACCGGTCGCCTCCCGGAGCACGCGGGCAGAAGACGGGGTCGCGTGACGGACCGCGCAGGCAGGACGCGCGGTCAGACCGTGTAGTCGGCGACCACCCAGGTGGCGAACTCGCGCCAGAGGGCGACGCCCGCCTGGTGCGCCGGGTGCTCGATGTACCGCTTCAGGGCGTCCGCGTCCTCGACCGCGGAGTTGATCGCGAAGTCGTAGGCGATGGGCCGGTCGCTGATGTTCCAGCCCAGTTCCCAGAAGCGCAGTTCCTCGATCTGCCCGCCCAGGGCGCGGAAGGCCGCTTCGCCCGCCACCACGCGGGGGTCGTCGCGGGTGACGCCCTCGTTGAGCTTGAAGAGGACCAGATGGCGGATCAAGGGCACTCCCGGTGGCTGCGGCTGGCGGCTGCTACTTCGCTCCGTCGGCGAGCCAGGTGAAGAAGTCGCCCACGGCGCTGGCGGCGTCCGATATGCCCTCGAAGCCTATCTGGACGTAGTCCGCCGCCTTCTCCGGGTCCGTGATGATCACGTACAGCACGAAGACCACGAGTATGTAGACGGCGATCCTCTTTGCGTTCACCGCCACCGCGGCCTCCCTCTGAGTACTGCCCCTAGGGCCCCCTGTTGCCGGCCGCGAGTGTAACCCTCACATCATTTCTCCCGATCAACGCCACGACGATCAGAGCCGTTTCGGGATGCGCGGCGGCGTCGGCCGTACCGCGAGACACCCCCTGACCCGTCTCGCCACGGTTCAGTGCCCCCGCCGCGGGCGACGGCGTGGAGCGACTTGATCTGGATTGATCCGAACACCTCTGATCTTGATCAAGTAAGCGGTCTCGGCCGTAGGGCAGGGCTAACGTCTGATCGACATTCCAGCACCTGACCGGGCTGGAACCGAAAAACGGGGAGCAACGTTGCGCTCATCAGCGCCTAAGTTCGTCACTGCCACGACCGCGTCCGCCGTCCTCGCCGGATGCCTGACCGTCCTGGCCGCCGGGCCGGCGTCGGCCGGGGAGGACTGCGACGACTCGTACCACCGGAAGTACACCGAGATCTCGTCCTCGTGGCACAAGGTCGTCGCGTCCGGGACGATCGACAACCGTCGCAGCAGCGCGTCGGTGCGGGAGTCCATCTCCGCCGAGATCAGCGCCGGCCTCAAGGGCAGCGTCACCGGTGAGCTCGGCGGCAAGATCGATCTCGCCGTCGCGGAGATCAACGCCAGGGGCTCCGTCACCGTCGAGGCCAGCGCGTCCATCGCGCGGGGCAAGACCACGATGATCGTCGTGCCGGCGAGGAAGCGGGTCAGCTACAAGATCGGCATCAAGAAGCGGGTCTACCAGGTGTACGTCTCGCACCAGTTCCGCAGCTGCAAGGTCACCAACACCTACGCCAAGGTCACGGTGGCGGACTCGTACACGGAGACCAGGAACACCTGACGAGGGCCGCCCCGGGGGCCGGTTCAGAGGTCGTTCCTCCGGACCGGCCCTTCCGGCGCCCTCGGGGCGGCACGAGGCGTCCCACGTCCGAGGGCGGGCTTCGGGCCGCCCGTGACGCCCCCACCCGAGTCCGCCGACGTGCACTCCGGCGCCCCTGCCTCACTCGTCTCGCCGGTCCGGATCATGCCTGACCGGCTCACGGCCTTGCCATTCCCCGGCCGACCGTCGCGCCGAGGTGTCGGAAGATCGCGCGCCGGAGGCCACGCGCGGTGCGGCCGATGACCGGCGCAGAGGCGCGTGCCGCCCCTGACAGGGCGGCCGGAACAAACGGTGCCGTGAGTACCTTCCCGCCTCAGGCGCGTCGTCGCGACGGGAGACGCAGCGATCCCTGTCATCGGATCGTGCTCCCCGAGCGGCCGCCGCACGCGTGTTCCCGGCTGTCGCGCCGGATGGGCGGCGGGGTGGGCAAGGGAGACGGAAGCCGAAGGGGCGTCCGGTTCGATGAACCGGACGCCCCTTCTCTCAGGCGGTAGCGGAGGGATTTGAACCCTCGGTGACTTGCGCCACACTCGCTTTCGAGGCGAGCTCCTTCGGCCGCTCGGACACGCTACCGAGAGAGACCCTACAACAAGGTGAGCCCCGCTTTGAAATCGGATTCCGCGGGGGGCTTTCAGCGGGAGCGGAAGAACTCGGTGAGCAGTCTGGCGCAGTCCTCGGCGAGGACGCCCTCGATCACCTCGGGGCGGTGGTTGAGCCGCCGGTCGCGGACGACGTCCCAGAGGGAGCCGGCCGCGCCCGCCTTGTCGTCCCGGGCGCCGTAGACGACGCGGTCCACGCGGGACTGGACGAGGGCGCCCGCGCACATCGTGCACGGCTCCAGTGTCACGACGAGTGTGCAGCCGGTCAGCCGCCACTCCCCGGTCCGCGCGGCGGCCCGCCGCAGGGCGAGCAACTCCGCGTGGGCGGTGGGGTCACCGCCCGCCTCGCGTTCGTTGTGGCCGGTCGCGAGGACGGTGGTGCCGTCGGCGGCCAGCACGACGGCGCCGACGGGGACGTCGCCCCCGCGGGCGGCCAGCGCGGCCTCGTCCAGGGCGAGCCGCATCGCGGCCCGCCACGGGTCACGTACGGGGTCGGCGGACCGGCCCCCCTCGGTCGGTGCGGTCAGCGGACGGTCTCCAGGACCTCCGAGGCCCCGAGGGACTCGGCGATCTCGGTGAGGGCGTCCGAGGTCAGCGACCTCAGTTCCTTCTCGCCGACGCCGAGGTCGTCGAGGATGCCGGCGTCGCCGACGGGGCCGTGCGGCACCGTCTCGGCCGAACCGGCGCTCTCCACGCCGTCCCCGTCGTCGTCGTTGCCCTCCTCGTCCTCGTCCTCGGTGCCGTCGAGGTCGAGGACGTCCAGGTCGTCGGCGTCACCCGGATCTCGGCCGAGCAGTTCGTCGGTGAGCAGGATCTCGCCGTACGAACTGCGGGCGGCGGCGCTTGCGTCGGAGACGAAGATGCGCGGGTCCTCCTCGCCGTCGATGCGGACGACCCCGAACCAGGAGTCCTCCTGCTCGATCAGCACGAGGACGGTGTCCTCGTCGGGAGAGGCTTCCCGGGCCAGGTCGGCCAGATCCGACAGGGTTTCCACATCGTCGAGCTCTGTGTCGCTCGCTTCCCACCCGTCTTCGGTGCGCGCGAGCAGTGCGGCGAAGTACACCGTGACTCTCCCACTGGTCATAGGCGTGCCGGTTGGGGGTCCCCCCGGCGGAGGTTACGGGCGGAGAGAGCTCAGGCTCCGAGCCCCACCCACTCGGAATCGTGGCAGAAACAAGGCGTCCAGGGGACGTCTTCGGCTCCCTGTGTCCGGACGTTTTGATCGCGAGTCCCCCAGGGGGACGTCCGCGAGCAACTCGCCGGCGCACTCGTTGCCACCACCGCGGATCGTACGCGGCTTTGCCGTACGGCCACGCATGTCCACCCCCGTGAACCCGCGGGGCGTCGGCGCTCTTCCCAACGGGCGCCGGGCAGGCCGCTACCAGCGGAACGTGCGCATGCGCATCGCGTGTCGGAGCCGGGCGGTCTTGGCGCGACGCGGCTGGACGCGGTCGCGCAGCGCACGGGCCTCGGCCAGCTCGCGCAGGAACTGGGCGCGGCGCCGACGGCGCTCGGCTTCGGTCTCCGACGGCTCCTGCGTCGGGTCCTGCGGCGGCCGCCCCGATTGCGGCGCCGCACGCTCTGGCAGGTCACGCATTGGTCCACCACCCTGGTCGTGTCCACCACCTTCCCTCCGAAGGGCGGTTTGATGCCGACGAACGGCCCACCCCAGGCGAAGAGGGTCACTGTGCGTGCGGACGCCGGGGCGGTCGGGCCCGGTTACTGTTGTGGACATGCGTCTCCACGTCGTCGACCATCCCCTGGTCGCCCACAAGCTCACCACGCTGCGCGACCGCCGCACGGACTCCGCGACCTTCCGTCGCCTCGCCGACGAGCTGGTCACCCTGCTCGCCTACGAGGCCACGCGGGACGTGCGTACCGAGCAGGTCGAGATCGTGACGCCGGTCGCCGGAACCACCGGCGTCAAGCTCGCCCGTCCGCGTCCGCTGGTGGTGCCGATCCTGCGGGCCGGTCTCGGCATGCTGGACGGCATGGTCCGGCTGCTGCCGACCGCCGAGGTGGGCTTCATGGGCATGATCCGCGACGAGCAGACCCTCCAGGCCGCCACGTACGCCACCCGCATGCCGGAGGACCTGTCCGGCCGTCAGGTGTACGTCCTGGACCCGATGCTGGCCACCGGCGGCACGCTGGTCGCCGCGATCCGCGAGCTGATCAGGCGGGGCGCCGACGACGTCACCGCGGTGGTGCTGCTGGCCGCGCCCGAGGGCGTGGAGATCGTGGAACGCGAGCTGGCGGGCACCCCGGTCACCGTCGTCACGGCGGCCGTCGACGACCACCTCAACGAGCACGGTTACATCGTCCCGGGCCTGGGCGACGCGGGCGACCGCCTGTACGGCGCGGCCGAGTGACACCCGCCGTACCCGCGGGGTACGGCGGTCAGCAGTCCTTCTTCGCCGTCGCCGTCGGCTTCGGTGCGGCCAGGGCCGTCAGCGCCCTGGCCGCTTCCGGCTGACCCGTCAGCGCCTTGAAGCCATTGCCGATGATCAGGTCGATCGCGGTGCCCTTGTGGGCGGCGTCCGTGCGGCGCTCGGCGGTGGCGAGCTGGGTGGCCAGGACCGGCAGCGAGGTGTTCAGCGAGGACGCCGGGCCGAGCAGTACGCCGGTGCCGGTGACCTTCTTGTCGTACTGCGGGCCGGCGTTGCCCACCTCGCCGATGCGGAACCCGCGCTTCTTGAGTTCGTCGGCGGTGGTCTTGGCGAGGCCCTTGCGGGTGGTGGCGTTGAAGACGTTCACCGTGATCTGCGCCGGCCTGGGCAGGACGACCGGGGACGCGGTGGCCGCGGGGCTCGCCTTGGTGGAGCAGCCGGCCTTCGCGCCGGCCGCCGAGGCGGTGCCCCCGCCGCCGGTGAAGACGTCGATGAGCTGAAGGGTTCCCCAACCGGCCACACCGAGCACGGCTCCGCAGGCGACGACCGCGCCGACCAGCCTGCCGCGTCGCCGGGTCGGGCGCATCCGGGGGTACTTGTCCCCCGTGATCCGGTATTGGCCGCCCATGCCGGGGGGAGTCAGCATGCTCATGAGCGCAGCGTAGTGCGCCGGAGCGGCCATGCCTACTAGATGATCATTCGATAGCGCGCAGAGCACCCGAAAGGGCCAACCGGCGAGGGGTCGGCTGCGGTGGGCCGGGCGGCTCGGAGTCGGCTCAGTCCAGTTCGAGCACGCGCGCGTGGAGCACCTGGCGCTGCTGGAGCGCGGCTCGTACCGCGCGGTGGAGGCCGTCCTCCAGATACAGGTCGCCCTGCCACTTCACGACGTGCGCGAAGAGGTCGCCGTAGAACGTGGAGTCCTCGGCGAGCAGGGTCTCCAGGTCGAGCTGCTGCTTGGTGGTCACCAGCTGATCGAGGCGGACCGGGCGCGGCGCGACGTCCGCCCACTGCCGGGTGCTTTCCCGGCCGTGGTCGGGGTACGGCCGGCCGTTTCCGATGCGCTTGAAGATCACACGGAAAGCCTACCGGTCCTGACGTTCCGGGCGCAGCCATGGCGGCGCAGTGCGAGGCTGGAAAAGAGGTGACGAACAGGTGCATAACAGAACGAGGGGCTGTCGATGAGTCTGCCGAGGAGGGCCGCCGAGATCGCCGCCGGGTACGCCTTCACCGGCCCCGCCCTCGATCTCGGCGCCCTGCTGTGGGAGGGGACCTGTCTGCCCGAGGCGCAGGTCCGCATCCCCCTGCACATGCTCAACCGGCACGGCCTCGTCGCAGGCGCCACCGGCACCGGTAGGACCAAGACCCTCCAGCTCGTCGCCGAGCAGCTCTCCGCGCAGGGGGTGCCGGTCTTCCTCGCGGACGTGAAGGGGGACCTGTCCGGGATCTCCGCGCCGGGCGCGTCGAACGCCAAGGTCGCCTCCCGCTCCTCCGAGGTGGGGCAGCGATGGGCGGCCACCGGCTTCCCCGCCGAGTTCTACGCCCTCGGCGGCCTGGGCCACGGCGTCCCGCTGCGGGCCACGATCACCAGCCTCGGCCCGCTCCTGCTGTCCAAGGTGCTCCAGCTCAACCGGACCCAGGAGCAGTCCCTCGGGCTGGTCTTCCACTACGCCGACCAGAAGGGTCTGGAGCTGGTCGACCTGAAGGACCTGAGGTCGGTCGTCGCCTTCCTCGCCTCCGACGAGGGAGAGAGCGAGCTGACGGGCATCGGCGGCCTGTCGGCGGCCACGGCCGGTGTGATTTTGCGGTCCCTCACCGCCTTCGAGGCGCAGGGCATGTCCGACTTCTTCGGGGAGCCGGAGTTCGACACGGCGGAGTTGCTGCGTACGGCGGACGACGGCCGCGGGATCGTCTCCGTCCTCGAGCTGCCCGCCGTCCAGGACAAGCCGCAACTGTTCTCCACCTTCCTGATGTGGCTCCTGGCCGACCTCTTCCACGACCTTCCCGAGGTCGGCGACGCCGACAGACCCAAGCTCGTCTTCTTCTTCGACGAGGCGCATCTGCTGTTCGACGACGCCTCCGAGGCCTTCCTCGACGCCGTCACCCGGACCGTGCGGCTCATCCGCTCCAAAGGGGTCGGCGTGTTCTTCGTCACGCAGACCCCGAAGGACGTGCCCGGCGATGTCCTGGGCCAGTTGGGCAACCGTGTGCAGCACGCCCTGCGGGCCTTCACCCCGGACGATCGGAAGGCGCTCGAGGCGACGGTGAAGACCTTTCCCGACTCCGCCTACGACCTGGAGGAACTCCTCACCGGCCTGGGCACCGGTGAGGCCGTCGTCACCGTCCTCGGCGAGAACGGCGCCCCGACGCCGGTCGCGGCGACCCGGCTGCGCGCCCCCGAGTCCCTGATGGGCCCGGTCGACGGCACGGCCCTGGACCGGGCGGCGCAGGCGTCGGCCCTCCACGACCGCTATGCACAGCCTGTGGACAGGGAGTCGGCCCACGAGAAGCTGGCGGCGCGGGCTGCCGAGGAGGTACCGGCGGAGCGGTCCGGGACCCGCGGGAAGGCCGGGAGCGCCGGGAGAGCCGGGGCGGCGAAGCGTCGGGCGTCGGAGAGGGCGGAGGACCGTTCCGTCGTCGAGCAGGTCGCCGGCAGTGGCATGTTCAAGTCGCCGGCCCGGTCCGTGGGCACACAGATCGGGCGGGAGATCACACGCTCCCTCTTCGGCACCGCACGGCGGAGGCGGTAGCCCGCCTCCGCCCGACGCGTCAGCGACCCCGGTCGTTCTCCGGGACCGGCCGCGTCTTCTGCCGGTCGATGATCTTGGTCTGCGGTTTCGGCGCGCTGCGTACGGCCTCCGCGCGCAGCAGGGCGCGCAGGACCGCGTACGGGTCTGTCGGCATGGCGTGATCCTGTGTTCCTCGAAGCGTCGAACTGACGGGTCGTCCTCGGGGCGGAGCCGAGGGCGTCAGCAACGCAGGACCACCGTGCGCAGCGTGTTCGAGGCGGCCAGGGGGCGCGGCGGCGGGAGCGGCGTGGGGAGTGCGCGGCCGGGCGGGACGGTGGGGCCAGGGGCCGGACGGGGTGCCACGGCACGGCGCGCGGCGGTCCCGGCGGGACGCAGGGCGTCGAGCGCGTCGTACTCGACGATCTCCGCGGCGGCCACCGGCGCGGGGGCCGCGGCGGGGGCGACCGGGACCAGGACGGCGAGCAGCAGCACGAGCACCCGCAGCCAGGAGCGATGGCGCGCGAGGTTCCTTGCGGTGCTGCTCATGGCAGGTCATCTGCCCGCGGGGCGCCCGCCGTTGCGCACAACGGACGCGAGAACCGCCCGTTCGGAGCACCTGACGGGCCCACGGGGCGCGGGGGTTCCGCCTCGCCCGGCGGGGGCTCGGGGGTGAGGGAGTCCTGCCTCGCCCGGCGGGGTCACAAGGTGTGGGGGATTTGCCCCGCACGGACCCGGATGCGCAGCCCGGTGACGATCTCCACCACTCCGACCACCGCCAGCCAGATGCCGCCCACGAGCGTGAGGACGGCGACCGACTCGAAGGGGGAGTCGATCAGTACGACCCCGGCGACGAGGGTGACGATCCCGAGGAACATCTGCCAGCCGCGCGCGGGCATGCTCCGGTCGGAGAGGGCGGCCAGGGTGTGGGTGATCCCGCGGATCAGCCAGCCGATGCCGATCCACAGGGCCAGCAGCAGGATCGACTGCATCGGGCCGCGGAAGCAGAACAGGCCCAGCAGGACCGACAGGGCGCCGCTGACGAAGGCCAGCACGCGCAGCGAGGTCGTCCGGTGGGTGCCGAAGGCCGCGACGAGCTGGAAGACGCCGCTGACGACGAGGTAGACGCCGAAGAGGACGCCGGCCGCGAACAGGGAGGCGCCCGGCCAGACCAGGACCAGGATCCCGAGGGCCAGCGACGCGACGCCGGTGGCGAGGACGACCTGCCAGGCCGCGCGGGACAGGGCGTGCAGCGGGCCCTCGAGCGGCGGTTCGGGTTCGTGCCGGTGCGGTGGGGCCGCGTGCGGTGGCGCGGTGTGTGGAGGCGCGGTGTGCCGGGCGTGGACTCTGCGGTCGTCGTACTCCGGTCCCCAGGGGGAGCCGGTGGGTGGCTCGGTCATGCCCCCAGCTCAGACCCGGCGGGGGCGGCCCGCCACCGGGGCGGGCCGCCCGGCTTACCCCTTGGCGGCCTTCGCCGCCTTCGCCGCCGCCTTCATCTCCTGTTTGTGCGCCCGCACCTTGGCCAGGGACTCGGGGCCGGTGATGTCGGCGACGGACCGGAAGGACTTCTCCTCGCCATAGGCGCCGGCCGCCTCCCGCCACCCCCGTGGGCGGACGCCGAGCTGTTTGCCCAGCAGGGCCAGGAAGATCTGCGCCTTCTGCTTGCCGAAGCCGGGCAGTTCCTCCAGCCGCTCGAGCAGCTCCGCGCCGGTCGACGCGCCCTCCCAGACCGCGCTCGCGTCACCGTCGTAGTGCTCGACGAGGTACTGGCACAGCTGCTGGATCCGCTTGGCCATCGAACCCGGATAGCGGTGCACGGCCGGCTTCTCGGACAGCAGGGCGGTGAAGGCCTCGGGGTCGCGGGCGGCGATGTCGTGCGCGTCCAGATCGTCCGCGCCGAGCCGGTCGGCGATCGTCCTGGGTCCCCTGAACGCCCACTCCATCGGAACCTGCTGGTCCAACAGCATCCCGACCAGCGCGGCGAGCGGAGAGCGGCCCAGAAGCTCGTCGGCCCCGGGATCCTGAGCGAGGTGAAGGGTGACGTCCATGCCTTCGATCATGCCGCGTGGGGGAGGGCGTCGCGCGTTCGCCGTGGGCCCGCCCCGTCGGTCATGCGACCCGCCAGTACCCCAGCGCGTGCGTCCGTTCCTTCGGGACCGCCAGGTCCTTGCGGACGTACGCCGACAGGGTGCGGGTGGTCTGGGTGTCGCAGGCGATCCAGACGTACGGGTCCGCCGTGGCCGTCAGGAGGGCGGGCAGCTCGGTCCTCACGCGGTCGACCAACTCCGAGCGGGGGACGCGGCGGAGGTCGTGCCGGGCCGGGTCGGTGCGGAAGGGGAGGCCGTCCCCGCCACCCTCGAACCAGATCGTGGCCGGGGCGGAGCCGAGGGCCTCCAGGAGGGAGTTGATCGCGGGGAGCGAGGCCGGGTCGCCGATCGCGAGGACGTGGGAGGGGGCCGGAGCGGGCTCGGCGAAGCCCGTGCCCTGGACGGTGGCCTCGATGGTGTCGCCGGGCTCGGCGGCCCGCGCCCAGTCGCTGGCGGCACCCTCGTGCAGGGCGAACTCCAGGGAGAAGGTTCCGGTCGCCGGGTCGGGGTCGACCAGCGTGTAGGCCCGTTGGTGCGGCTTGCCCGCGTTGGTGAACCACAGTCGTACCCACATGGTGGGGTGGACGCCGGTCGCGGCCAGCAACCCGCCGTCGGTGAGGTGCAGCCTCCGGTACTCCGGGGTGACGTCCTCGGCCCCCGTGACGGTCAGGGTGAAGTCCTTCGCCCGCATCAACTTGAGGACCGCGCCCTCCCAGCCCCTCCCCTGCGCCATGCCTGTTCACCTCTCGCGTACGATTCCTGCACCGACTAATTAGGTGAGCCTAACCTAAACATCAGAGAGGTCACAGGGTGACGAGCGAGACGGACGGAGCCGCCCGCCGGGCGGACGCGGCGATCGGGGGCGACTCCAGGGGCGACACCGGTGAGATCTACCGGGACACCTGGGGCATTCCGCATCTGCGAGCCGCCAGCGCCCTCGCCCTCGCCCGCCTCCAGGGGCGGGTCACCGCCCGCGACCGCGCCTGGCAGCTGGAGGTCGAGCGGCACCGCGCGCGGGGCACCTCGGCGTCCTTCCTCGGCCCCGAGGCCCTCCCCTGGGACCGCTTCGTCCGCCGCGCCCGTCTCGACGACACCGCCCGCCGCTGCTTCACCACGCTTCACGAGCGTGACCCGGAGACCGCCGACTGGGTACGCGCCTACGCCGACGGCGTCAACGAAGGCCTGCGCGTGACCCCCGAGTTCACCCGCGTCGGCCTCGTCCCCGGCCGCTGGGAGCCCTGGACCCCGCTGGCCGTCTGGCTCTCCACCCACATCCTCTTCGCCGGCTTCCCCGCCAAGCTGTGGCGCGAGGAAGCCGTCCGCCACCTCGGCGAGGACGCCGTCGCTCTCTTCGCCACCGACGGGCCCGGCACCTCCGGCAGCAACGGCTGGCTGGTGAGCGGGGACCGCACGGTCACCGGACACGCCGTCATCGCAGGCGACCCGCACCGCTTCATCGAGGACCCCGGCGTCTACCAGCAGATCCGGCTGGCCTGCGACGAGTTCGACGTCGTCGGACTGGCCGTGCCCGGCGTCCCCGGCATCGCCCACTTCGGGCACACGGGCACGGTCGCCTGGGCCATCACCAACGCCATGGCCGACTACCAGGACCTCTACCGCGAACGCCTGCGCCGCACCGGCGCCGGCGTCGAGGCCCTCGGCCCGGACGGCGCCTGGCGGCGGGTCGCCCGGCACACCGAACTCGTCCGGGTGGCGGGGGAGGAGACCGTCGAGGTCGAGGTCCTGGAGACCGAACGCGGCCCGGTGATCGCGGGCGGCCCCGAGGGCCTGGAGGACGGGGATCCGGACGGCACGGACGACGGCACCCCGCTCGCGCTGGCGCTGCGCTACCCGCCCCGCGTCACCGGTGACCTCGGCTTCTCCGCCCTGCTCCCCCTGCTGCGGGCCCGCCGGGTCGCCGACGTCGACCGCGCCCTCGACCACTGGGCCGAGCCGGTCAACGTCGTCCAGGCCGCCGACACCGAGGGCGGCCTGCTGCACCGGGTCGCGGGCCGCGTGCCGGTACGCGCGCGGGCCAACCGCATCCGGCTGGTGCCCGCCTGGGAGCCCGGCCACGAGTGGACCGGCTGGCACGAGACGCCCCGCGCCGGACTCACCGACGGCGTCGCCGTCATGGCCAACCAGCGCGGACCGGCCGCCGAGCTGGGCGTCGAGTTCGCCCCGCCGCACCGCGCCGACCGCATCCGCGCGCTGCTCGACGAACGCCGGGAGTGGTCCGCCGCCGACATGCCGGCCATCCACACCGACACTCATCTCGCCTCCGCCGCGGCCCTGCTGGACCACCTGGCCGCCCTCGACGGCCTCACCGCGGCGGCGGCCGACCTGCGCGACCGGCTCCTGGGATGGGACCGCCGGATGGACGCGGACAGTGAGGAAGCGGCGCGGTTCGCGGCCGTGCGCAGCGCGCTCGTGCGCCGCCTCGCCGCCGAGCCGGCCTTCGCCGCCCTCGCCACCCCGCCCGCCTACCCCGAGGTACTCCTGCCCTGGACGGCCCTCCTCCCGCGCATCGGCTTCGCCCTCGAACACCTCCTGCGAGCCGAGGATGTGTACGGCATCGACCGGCCGAGACTCGTGCGGGAAGCCCTCGAGGAAGTCGCCGGGCAGCCGGCCGCCCGCTGGGGCGACACCCACCGCCTCGCCGCCTGGCGAGCCCTGCCCGACCCCTCCCAGCAGGCGCAGGCCCCGGCCCTCTCCGGCGACCACGACTGCGTGCTGTGCACCTCCGCCGTGCCCGGCTGGACCGACCTCGCCGCCCGCGGCCCGGCCGCCCGCTACGTCTGGGACCTGGCCCGCCGCGAGGACAGCCGCTGGATCGTCCCCTACGGCGCCTGCGGCCACCCCGACAGCCCTCACCACCACGACCAGCTCCCCCTCTGGCTCACGGGCGAGCTGGCCCCGGTCGTCACCGACTGGGCGCGCCTGACGAAGGAGACCGATGACTGACGTGCACGTCCCCGAGGCCCTCAGCGGCCGGTACGTCCACACGGAGATGGCGGAAGGTCTCGGCACCGTCCGTATCCGGCCCCTCGACGCCGAGGCCGACGCGGCGGTCGTGCACGGCTGGGTCAGCGAGGCACGGGCCGCGTTCTGGGGCATGAACGGCCTGACGAGAGATCAGGTCGCCGAGATCTACGCCCACATGGCGGGCCTCGACACCCACCACGCCCACCTCGTCGAGCTGGAGGGCGAGCCCGTCGCCCTGCTCCAGACGTACGAGCCGTCAGAGGACCGGGTCGGCGAGTGCTACGAGGTCCGGCCCGGGGACATCGGCGTCCACGTGCTGCTCGCGCCCGCCGGCGAGCGGGGCGCGCGGCCGGGCTGGTCGTCGGCGCTGATGGGCGTGTTCGCGTCGTACGTGCTGGTGGGGATGGACCGGCGGCGGATCGTGGTGGACCCGGACGTGCGCAACGAGAAGGCTCTCGCCCGCTTCGTCCGCCAGGGCTTCGACGCGGGACCGGTCGTCACCCTTCCGGAGATCGACCTGCCGGACGTGTACCTGCCGGAGAAGACGGCCCAACTGGCGTTCCTCCGCAGGGAGGTAGCCTTCCCCGGATGACCCCCGAGGACCTCGTCGCCCACTACGGCCTGGAGCCGATCCCCCGCGAGGGCGGCCTGTTCCGCCGTACCTGGACCGGACCCGGACTGCCCGACGGCACCCCCGCCGGGTCCGCCATCGTCGCCCTGCTCACCGCGGACGACTTCTCGGCCCTGCACCGCCTCCCCGGCGACGAGATCTGGCACTTCTACCTCGGCGACCCGCTGGAGCTGCTGCTCCTCGCCCCCGACGGCACCTCCCGCACGGCCGTGCTCGGCCCGGACGTCCTCGGCGGTCAGCACCCGCAGCTCACGGTCCCCGCGCGCACCTGGATGGGCGCGCGGGTGACGTCCGGCGGCGCCTGGGCCTTCTTCGGCTGCACCATGACCCCCGGCTTCACCTACGCGGGCTACGAACACGGGGATCGGGCCGCCCTGACGGCGCGTTACCCGGACCGGGCCGCCCACATCACGGAACTGTGCCGTCCATGACCTTGCTGGCGGGCCGGACGGCCCTGATCACGGGCGCGGGCGGCGGTCTCGGCCGCGGCATCGCGCTGCGCTTCGCCCAGGAGGGCGCGGCGGTGGCCCTGCACTGCCGTACGGCGATGTCGGCGGCGCGGGCCGTCGGCGCCGACATCGTGGCGGCGGGGGGCCGGGCCGTCGTCCTCCAGGCGGATCTACGGGTCGAGGAGGAGTGCCGGCGGCTCGTCCGGGAGGCCGCCGAATGGGCCCGGGGAGGGGCCGGGGGACGGCTGACGACCCTGGTCAACAACGCGGGCGTGCAACCCGTGCAGCCCTTGCCCGGCATGACGGCGGCCGACTGGCGGGAGGTCGTCGACACCAACCTGACCAGCGTCTTCGCCTGCACCCAGGCCGCCGCCGAGGTCATGCGGACCCATGGCGGCGGCACCGTCACCCACATCGCCTCGGTGGAGGCGACGTCGCCCGCCGAGGGCCACGCCCACTACGCCGCCTCGAAAGCCGCGGTCGTCCAGCACGCCCGCGCGGCGGCCCGCGAGTACGGCCCCCACGGCATCCGCGTCAACTCCGTCTCGCCCGGCCTGATCGAACGGGACGGCCTCGCCGAGGCCTGGCCCGAAGGCGTACGGCGCTGGCGCGAGGCGGTCGCCGTCGGCCGGCTCGGCCGCCCCGAGGACGTCGGCGACGCCTGCGTCTTCCTCGCCTCGCCGCTCGCCTCCTGGATCACCGGACACGACCTGGTCGTGGACGGCGGGGTGTCGGCACGACCGCCGTGGTGAGCAGGACCGGCCCGCGGTCCGTACGTATCCGCGAGCACGGGAGTCCGAAGTACGGAGCGGTGACGTGAACGCAGGGCGCGACGGCGGACGACGGCGCGGTACGGGGAACAGCCGGAGCCGCACCGGCCGGCGGTTGCGGGGACTGGTGCTGCTGGGCACCACGTTCGTCCTGCTGCTCCTCGGGAGCGCCGGCCAGGCGTCGGCCCACGCCGCCCTCCGCGACGCCGACCCCGCCGACGGGTCCGTCCTCAAGACCGCGCCCCGCAGCATCACCCTGACCTTCACCGAGTCCGTCGGGCTGATCGACGACACCTTCCGCGTCTTCGACCCCGACAACGGCCGCGTCGGGACGGGCGAGGCACAGCACGCCGACGGCCGCTCCGACACCGCCCGCGTCACCCTCCCCGCCAAGCTCGGCACCGGTACCTTCACCGTGGCCTGGCGGGTCGTCTCGGCCGACAGCCATCCCATCGCGGGCGCCTTCACCTTCTCGATCGGCGCCCCCTCCCCGACACCGGTCACCCTCCCCAGCGGCCCCGTCGAGGACCCGGCCACCGCCGGCCTGCACAAACTGGGCCGCTTCCTGGCGTACGGCGCCGCCGCCCTGCTCATCGGTACGGCCGCCTTCGCCGCCCTGTGCCGCCCCCCGCACCTGCGGCCGTTGCGCGGGCTCCTGGTGGCCGGCTGGTGGACGTTCACCGCGTCCACGGTCCTGCTGCTCCTGTTGCGCGCCCCCTACGAGACCGGCGCCGGCCCCGCCCAGGCCCTCGACCCCTCCGGCCTCACCCGGACCCTCTCCGGCCGCCCCGGCATCGCCCTGGCCGCCCGGCTGCTCCTGCTGGCCGCGGCCGCCGTCCTCCTGCTCCGGCAGCCCGGCCGCGCACGGCCCACCCGCGCGACCCTCGCCGCCGGCCTCGCCCTGTCCCTGGGCCTCGCCCTGACCTGGGCCGCCGCCGAACACGCGTCCGCCGGCATCCAGGTCCCCGCCGCGATGGCCTCCTCGGTACTGCACCTGCTGGCCATGGCGGTGTGGCTCGGCGGCCTCGCCGCCCTGCTCACCCTGCTCCGCCACGGCACCCTCCCGGCCGCCGTGGCCGCCCGCTTCTCCCGGCTCGCCACGGCCTCGGTCACCGTCCTCGTGGTGACCGGCGTCTACCAGGCCTGGCGCGGCCTCGGCACCGGCGACGCCCTGACGGACACGACGTACGGCCGGACCCTCCTGGCCAAGCTGGCGGCGGTGGGTCTGCTGCTGGTGGCGGGCGCCTGGTCGCGGCGGTGGACGCGGCGGCTGGTGAGACCGGAAGCGGACCAGCACACGGACGTGAAGGAGGCGGACATGCCGGACGTGGCGGAGAACGAGTCGCTGGAGGGGCAGAAGGAGGAGGCGAAGGCGCGGATGCAGATGCAGGTGGCGGGGGCGGTGGCGGCCGGCGCTTCCACGAAGGAGGGGGCGCGGACCCCCGCGGACGGCTCCTTCCCGCCCGCCGCCCCCCGTTCCGACGACGGCACCCCCTTCACCCCGGCCGAGCACGCGCACCGCCGAGCCCTGCGCCGGTCCGTCCTCGCGGAGGTCGCCGTCTCCGTCGTCGTACTCGGTCTCACGACCGTGCTGACAGGCACCCTGCCCGGCCGGGCGGAGGCGGAGGCGGCGACGCCCGGTCAGGCGATCGGGCTGCCCGTCGCCTCCGTGACCACGGTTCCTTTCGACATGAGCAGCCCCGAGGCCCCCGGAGCCCGTGGCAGCGTGCAGATCACCCTCGACCCGGGCCGTGTCGGCGAGAACTCGGTACAGGCCGTGGTCTACGGCCCCGACGGCGGCTTCGCCACCGTGCCCGAACTCCGCGTGTCCTTCAGCCTGCCCGGCCAGGACATCGGCCCCCTCGACGCGAGGATCACCGACCAGGGCGGCTACTGGACCGCCGACGCCGTCAACCTGCCCCTCCCCGGCACCTGGGAGATGCACGTGACGGTACGGGCCTCGGAGATCGACCAGGTGACCGAGACGGAGACGGTACGCATCTCCCGCTGAGCGGGACCGCCGACGGGTCGGGGCGGCCTCGGCCGGGACGGCGGCCGTGCGCCGCGACCCCGGCCCGGTGTCGGCCGGGACGGCGGCCGTGCGCCGCGACCCCGGCCGCGCGAACCTCTCGTCCAGGCCACCGAGGGAGTGCCCGTGACGCCGACGCCCGCCACCGGGGCGCCACCGCCGGGGGACAGCGCGTCCGCGCTTCGCCGGCACGTCGGAGACGCGCACACGGCGCTGAAGAGGAGCCGGGGAGCAGTGGACGCATGAAGGTGCGCTCGTAGCGCAGCACGCCCGCACCGGCGTCGGCCCGCCCGGCACCGAAGCAGGACCGACCGAGACGGACAACGACGAAGGGCCCCGCTGCAAGCAGCGGGGCCCTTCGACATCGTGCCCGGTGAGGCACTGGCGGAGGATACGAGATTCGAACTCGTGAGGGGTTGCCCCCAACACGCTTTCCAAGCGTGCGCCCTAGGCCTCTAGGCGAATCCTCCGCGGCAAACAATACAAGACGTTGAGGAGTGCTCGCGAACTCGTTCAGCCCGGCCGCCATCGGGTACTGTTGGCGCAGCCCCTCACGCGGCGCTATCTGACTGAACTCCCCCAGGGCCGGAAGGCAGCAAGGGTAGGTCGGCTCTGGCGGGTGCGTGGGGGGCGCTCGCGTTCCGGGGCGGGGCCGGTTGTCGGCGGGCGCCTATAACCTCGTATGCGTGTCGTCTCTCGCGCTGTACCGCCGCTATCGCCCGGAGTCGTTCGCCGAGGTCATTGGGCAGGAGCATGTCACCGACCCGTTGCAGCAGGCGCTGCGGAACAACCGGGTCAATCACGCGTACCTGTTCAGCGGGCCGCGCGGATGTGGCAAGACGACCAGCGCGCGCATCCTGGCCCGCTGCCTGAACTGCGAGAAGGGCCCCACCCCCACGCCGTGCGGTGAGTGCCAGTCGTGTCAGGACCTGGCGCGGACCGGCCCGGGCTCCATCGACGTCATCGAGATCGACGCGGCCTCGCACGGCGGTGTGGACGATGCCCGTGACCTGCGGGAGAAGGCCTTCTTCGGGCCGGCCGGCAGCCGCTACAAGATCTACATCATCGACGAGGCCCACATGGTCACGTCGGCCGGTTTCAACGCGCTGCTCAAGGTCGTCGAGGAGCCGCCGGAGCACCTCAAGTTCATCTTCGCCACCACCGAGCCCGAGAAGGTCATCGGCACCATCCGGTCCCGGACGCACCACTACCCCTTCCGCCTCGTGCCGCCGGGGACGCTGCGGGAGTACCTCGGCGAGGTGTGCCAGAAGGAGAACATCCCGGTCGAGGAGGGGGTCCTGCCGCTCGTCGTGCGCTCCGGCGCCGGCTCCGTGCGTGACTCCATGTCCGTCATGGACCAGCTCCTCGCGGGCGCCGGTGAGGCCGGTGTGACATACGCCATGGCCACCTCCCTCCTCGGCTACACGGAGGGCTCGCTGCTCGACTCGGTCGTCGAGTCGTTCGCCACCGGTGACGGGGCCGCCGCCTTCGAGGTCGTGGACCGGATCATCGAGGGGGGCAACGACCCGCGCCGGTTCGTCGCCGACCTGCTGGAGCGGCTGCGGGACCTCGTCATCCTCGCCGCCGTCCCGGACGCCGCGGAGAAGGGGCTCATCGACGCCCCCGCCGACGTCCTCGAGCGGATGCAGGCCCAGGCGGGGGTCTTCGGCGCCGCCGAGCTGAGCCGCGCCGCCGACCTCGTCAACCAGGGCCTCACCGAGATGCGCGGCGCCCACTCGCCCCGCCTCCAGCTCGAGCTGATCTGCGCCCGCGTACTGCTCCCGGCCGCCTACGGTGACGAGCGGTCCGTGCTGGCCCGTCTCGACCGGATCGAGCGCGGCGTGAACTTCTCCGCGGGCGCGGCCCCCGCCGGAATGCCCGCCGTGGGATACGTGCCCGGCGCGGAGGCCCACGCGGCGGCCCCCCCGGCCCCGACCGGCGCCACCATGCCCCCGAGCGGTGCGCCCGTCCCCCCGACCGGCGCGCCCATCCCGCCCGGCGGCGGAGCGGCGGCCGCCCGCGCGGCGGTGCGCGGACCGGCGGCGGCCCCGAGCGTCCCGGCGGCCCAGGCCCCCCAGCCGCCCCAGAATCCTCAGACGCCTCCGCCGCCCCAGTCGGCGCCCCCGGCCCGGTCCCAGGCCCAGCCTCCGGCCGCCCCGGCCGAAGCGAGACCCGTAGAGACCCCCGCTGCCCCCGCCCCCGGCGCCTGGCCCACCCCCACGGCCGCCGGCAGCGGACGCAGGCCCGGCGGCTGGCCCACGCCCACGCCCGCCGGCGGCGGACGCCCCCCGGCGACCCCCGCCCCGGCAGCCACCCCGGCGCCGGCCGCCCCCGCTCCGGAGGCTGCCGCCTACGCTCCGCCCGCCGGTGGCCTCGACCCGCGCACGCTCTGGCCCAACATCCTGGAAGCGGTCAAGAACCGCCGCCGCTTCACCTGGATCCTCCTCAGTCAGAACGCCCAGGTCGCGGGCTTCGACGGCACCACTCTCCAGATCGCCTTCGTCAATTCCGGCGCCCGCGACAACTTCGTCAGCAGCGGCAGCGAGGACGTGCTGCGACAGGCGCTGGCCGAGCAGTTCAACGTGCAGTGGAAGATCGACGCGCTCGTCGACCCGTCCGGCGGCGGCTCCGCGCCCCCGTCGGGCGGCTTCGGCGGTCCCCCGGCCCCGTCCGGCCCTGGCGGCACCAACGCCCCGGCCGGTTACGGCGGTGGCTACGGAGCCCCCGCCCCCGGCGCCGGTACGAGCGGCGGCATGCCGGCCTCCCACACCCCGAACTCCTCCCACTCCTCCCCTCCCCCCGGCCCGCCGCAGGCCCGGTCCGCCCCGCCCGCGGCCTCCGCCCACGCGGCCCCCAGACCCCAGGCGTCCGCCCCCGAGCACGTCTCCATCGAGGACGACATCCCCGAGGACGACGACCCCGACCTCAATGAGTCGGCCCTCTCCGGACACGACCTGATCGTGCGCGAACTGGGGGCGACCGTGGTCGAGGAGTTCACCAACGAGTAGCGCGCGGGCGACGCCCCACGCCGCCGGACGAGGCCCCCGACGAGGAGTCGGCGACCTCCCCGCCCGCGGCCCCTCCTCGGAGAAACCTACGAACGCCGAAGCCCCCGCCCTTCGGAAGCCCGCACAAGAGCCCGCGGCCCGGCCCGTTAGGCTGACCCCGTGAACGTCCTCGTCATCGGCAGCGGCGCCCGCGAACACGCCCTGTGCCGCTCACTGTCCCTCGACCCCGCGGTCACCGCGCTGCACTGCGCCCCCGGCAACGCCGGCATCGGCGAGGTGGCCGAGCTGCACCCGGTCGACGCCCTGGACGGCAAGGCCGTGGCCGAGCTGGCCGTCCGGCTGGACGCCCGGCTCGTGATCGTGGGCCCGGAGGCGCCGCTGGTCGCGGGGGTCGCCGACGCCGTGCGCGAGGCGGGCATCCCCGTGTTCGGTCCCTCCAGGGAGGCCGCGCAGCTGGAGGGCTCGAAGGCGTTCGCGAAGGACGTGATGGCGGCGGCCGGCGTGCCGACCGCCCGCTCCTACGTCTGCACCACGCCCGCCGAGGTCGCCACGGCCCTCGACGCGTTCGGCGCGCCCTACGTCGTCAAGGACGACGGTCTGGCCGCCGGCAAGGGCGTTGTCGTGACCGGCGACCTGGAGGCCGCGAAGGCGCACGCCGCCGCCTGCATGGGGGACGCTCCCACGAAGCGGGGGAGTGTCGTCATCGAGGAGTTCCTCGACGGCCCCGAGGTCTCCCTCTTCGCCGTCACCGACGGCGTGACGGTCGTCCCGCTGCGGCCCGCCCAGGACTTCAAGCGCGCCCTCGACGGCGACGAGGGCCCGAACACCGGCGGCATGGGCGCGTACTCCCCGCTGCCCTGGGCCGATCCCGAGTTGGTCGACGAGGTCATGGAGACGGTCCTCCAGCCGACCGTCGACGAGATGCGCCGTCGCGGCACCCCGTTCTCGGGCCTGCTCTACGCCGGCCTCGCGATCACCGGCCGGGGCGTGCGGGTCATCGAGTTCAACGCCCGCTTCGGCGACCCCGAGACGCAGGTCGTCCTGGCCCGTCTGAAGACTCCGCTGGCCGGTGTCCTGATGGCCGCCGCCACCGGCGACCTCGCCGACCTGCCGCCCCTGCGCTGGAGCGACGAGGCGGCCGTCACGGTGGTCGTGGCCTCGCACAACTACCCCGGCACCCCCCGCACGGGCGACCCGATCAGCGGCCTCGACGAGGTGGCCGCCGAGGACGCCCCGCACGCGTACGTCCTGCACGCCGGCACCCGGCGCGAGGGCGACGCGGTGGTCAGCGCGGGCGGCCGTGTCCTGTCCGTCACGGCGACCGGCGCGGATCTCACGCAGGCGCGGGAACGGGCGTACCGGGCGGTCGCGCGGATCGGTCTGGACGGCTCCCAGCACCGTACGGACATCGCGGCGAAGGCCGCGTCTCAGGCGTAGCCCTCAGCGGAGACACCGCCCCCAGCAGGCACTTCCAGGCCCCGGGCTCAGGATGGGAACACCCACCGAACCCGGGGCCTGTTCGTTGCCCGCAGTCATCCACCTTTCCCCAAAGCCATTCCATCGGGTGAGCGCTGTTCCATCCGGCTGACGGCGGCCGACGTGCCAACTAGGGTGCGGCGCAAGCGTTCCGGCACTTGGCCCACCGGCATTGCGATGTCAGTGGCGGCTGCCACAGTGGGGGAGTGAGCAAGACCAGGAGAGCCAGGACGGCCTGCACCGAGGGGAGGGGGTGAGGTCCGGCGTGACCGGTATCGGAGTGGAGGCGCGCGCCCAGGGCGCGCGGACGAGGGCGCTGGCGGTGCTGCGGGTCCGCAGCCGGGCGCTGGCGATCGCGCTGCTGCCCACGGCTGCGGCGGTGATCCTGCTCGCGGGTGGTTCCAGCGGCCACTTCGTGGGTCACGGCTGGGACATCGCCCGGTGGGCGACGTCCGTGCTCGCGGTCCTGGTGCTGCTGGCCGCCGGGGCGGTCGCCCTGGTCGTCGCGCGGGCCCGGCCCGCCGTCACTCCCACGGTCGCCATCGCCGAGAGTTCGGCCCCCGATCTGTACCGGCTGGTGCGTGAACTCGCCGACCGTCTCGACGTTCCCGCGCCCTCCGCGATAGCGCTCACCCCGGACTGCGACAGCTGGCTGGAGGACCGCACCCACCCGGCTCACGGCCCGCCCGCGCCCCGCGCACCCGACGAGATAGCCGGTCCCGGCCACCACCCCCACGGCCGTCCGACGGCGCCGGTCCTCGTCATCGGCTCCCCGTTCCTGTGGTGGATGCGGGTGGGCGAGCTGCGCGCCGTCCTCGCACCGGTCGTCGCCGGTACGGGCCCGTCGGCGCACCCGGACATAGCGGCGGCCCGGCGCTTCGTGCGCGGGCTGGACGCCGCGGTGGCCGCGTCGTCGGCCGACCGCGGACGGGGCCCCGCCCTACGTCTGCTCTGCGCGGGCGTCGGCTGGGCGGCCCGCCTGCTCCTGCGGAGCTGCCAGGTGCACGCGGCGGAGATGGAGCGGGGGGTGGCGGCGGCGGCGGCCGAGCGGGCCCAGGCCGTGGACTACGGGCTGCGGATCGTCGCCCAGGAACAGGTCGGACTGGCGTACGCCGGCTGGGACCGGCTCCTCACGCGCGTGGCGCTGCCCGCCTGGCGGATGGGCCGCTGGCCCTCCCGGCTGGACGCGGGTGTCGTCGCCGCCCTCACCGAGCTGTCCCGGCGCGACCGTCTGGCGGAGGGCTTCACCTCCCGGCTGGGCGAGCGCCCCGCCTGCGATCTGCTGGAGGAGCCCGGCGCGGTCGACGAGGCCACCTCCCTCCTCGCCGCCCGCCTCTTCCACGGCGGCCCCGCGGAGACCGGCCCCGACTGGTCCCCGGTCGCCTGGCAGGAGTATCCGGACGAGGTCGTCGACCGCAAGTGGCGTGCCGACGCGGCCCGTCTCCACCGCGTGCTGGACGCCCTGGGCGTCCGCCGCACCACCCCCGCCGCCGCGGACGGCCCCACCCTGGCCCGCGTACTGAACCACCTCACCGGCCAGGGCCCCACCTGGGACGGAGAACCGGGCCCCGGCCCCACCTCCCGGACCCCCTTCGGTGACGAGCACGACGACCTGCCCCAGAACCCCCGTGGGGCCGCCCTGGCCATCCGCCTCGGGGCCGAGGTCGCCCGCGAGGAGGCCGAGGGCAGGCCCTCGGGGGCGGTCGGACAGCCGGTCGGCCAGGGGCCCGAGGCCGCGCTCTGGGACGACCGCGCGCTCCCCCTCTTCCCGCTCCAACCCCCGCGCACCGACCGCGAACTCCTCACCGACCACGTCACGGCGATGGTCTGCTGCGCCGCGATGGACACCGTGGGCGCCACACCGGGCCTCGACTGGCTCGACGGTCCGACCCTCCTGGTCGACGGCGAGCGCGTGACCGACCTGATGCCCCGCGTGCTCAGCCTGGTCGAGGACGGCGACGCGATCCCCCTGCGCACCTGGCTGGTGGAAGTGGGCATACGCCCGGAGAAGCCGGTACGCCTGGGCTGACGCGGGCCGGCCGACGCAGCGCCGGAAGGCCAGGGGCACCGAAAGGACCGGGAGGCCAAGGGCCCCCGAAGACCCCGGAAGACCAGGAAATTCAGACCGACCGGTAAGACCAGGAAGACCGAGGGGTCCGGAAGGCCCGATGGCCCCGAAGGACAGGAGGCCGCCGATCGTCCGCCCGTAGCGGAGCGCTTAGTTCCACTTCCAGTCAATTCGCAACGAATAGTGACTGTCTGCGCGCATCATGTGATGTGCTTGGACCGATGCCGCCCATGGCAAGGGCTCGCGACATAGGACAAGCACACGAACCGTCGCACCGCACCAGGCCACCACGGGCCGGACGCGAGCAATCAGGCACGCCCGAACACGCAGCAACCCGCACGCCCCCGGCGCACCGCCTGCCGACCACAGGTACACGCCCCGCAACCGCACAGCCGTATCCGCACCGCAGGGGAACAGGCCGAGCACGCACAGCCGCGCACGCACCAGCAAGACGGGGGTCAGAGGGAGGGAAGCACCATGGGACACCGACACATCCGCCGATGGGAGTCGGGAGCGCTGGCGCACGCCGTGACGGATCCCTTCGGCCAGGGCCCCCTCCCGTGGCTGCGCGGCAGCGAGACCTATTTCGACGACACCGGCCAGGTCGTCCCCTGGTACGTCGACCCGGCCCCCGCCGCCACCCCTGGCGCGGCTCCCCGGATCCCGTCCCCCCGCTCGGCCGGAGGCCCCCGCTCCGCCGACGACGTCGGCCGCCAGATCAAGGGCTTCACCTCCACCGGCGCGGTCGCCCCGGGCGAAGCCGTCGACTTCCACATCACGGTCGACCCGCCCCAGGAATTCAGCGTCGACATCTACCGCATCGGTCACTACGACGGTGACGGCGCCGCCAAGATCACCAGCAGCCCCCGTCTCCCCGGCATCGTGCAGTCCCCGCCCCTGACCGCCGACCGCACGGTGTCCTGCCACCACTGGTGGCTCTCCTGGCGCCTCCAGGTCCCCTCGTACTGGAACGTCGGAGCGTATGTCGCCGTCCTCACCACCGCCGACGGCTACCGCTCCCACATCCCGTTCACCGTCCGCGACGACCGCCCGGCCGACTTCCTCCTGCTGCTCCCCGACATCACCTGGCAGGCCTACAACCTCTATCCGGAGGACGGCCGCACCGGCGCCAGCCTCTACCACGCCTGGGACGAGGACGGCCGCCTCCTCGGCGAGGCCGACGCCGCGACGACCGTCTCCTTCGACCGGCCCTACGCGGGTGCCGGACTTCCCCTGCACGTCGGCCACGCCTACGACGTCATCCGCTGGGCCGAGCGCTACGGCTACGACCTCGCCTACGCCGACGCCCGCGATCTGCACGCCGGTCACGTCCGGCCCACCCGCTACCGCGGCCTGGTCTTCCCAGGCCACGACGAGTACTGGTCGACGGCCATGCGCCGCACCGTGGAACTCGCGCGCGACAGCGGCACCTCGCTCGTTTTCCTCTCCGCCAACACCCTGTACTGGCAGGTGGAGCTGGCCCCCTCCCCGTCCGGCGTCCCCGGCCGACTGCTGACGTGCCGCAAGCGCAAGGGTCCCGGCAGGCCCGTCCTGTGGCGCGAGATCGACCGCGCCGAACAACGGCTGCTGGGCATCCAGTACGCGGGCCGGGTCCCCGAACCCCACCCCCTGATCGTCCGCAACGCCGACCACTGGCTGTGGGAGGCGACCGGCGCGCACGAGGGCGACGGCATCGAGGGCCTGGTCGCGGGCGAGGCCGACCGCTACTTCCCGCGCACGCCACTGCCACCGCACGAGGAGCGCACCCTTCTCGCCCACTCCCCGTACACCGACAGCCGCGGCGCCCCGCGCCACCAGGAGACCTCCCTCTACCGCGCCCCCTCGGGGGCCCTGGTCTTCGCCTCCGGCACCTTCGCCTGGTCCCCGGCCCTGGACCGCCCCGGCCACGTGGACCCCCGCGTCCAGCGCGCCACCGCGAACCTCCTGGACCGCATCTGCAAGCGTGCCTGAGGATTGCCGGCTCCGTCCGGCCGTGCCCGGCCCAGTCCAACCCCGTTCGGCCGTGCCCGGCTCCGTCCGGCCCCGTCCACCCCCGTCCGGCCGTGCCCGGACCCCCGCCGTCCGCGGCCGATCCCGTTGTACGGGACAATCGAGCCACTCAGACAGAACCACGGGGAGGAACCGTGTCCGGATTCGTAGAAAAGCCCGAGCCCCTCGAGGTGCCGGGCCTGGTGCATCTGCACACCGGCAAGGTGCGCGAGCTGTACCAGGACGAGGCCGGCGACCTCGTGATGGTCGCCAGCGACCGTATCTCCGCCTACGACTGGGTCCTGCCCACCGAGATCCCCGACAAGGGCCGCGTCCTGACGCAGCTCTCCCTGTGGTGGTTCGATCAGCTCGCCGACCTGGTACCGCACCACGTCCTGAGCACCGAACCCCCCGTCGGCGCCCCCGCCGACTGGGCCGGCCGCACCCTCGTCTGCAAGTCGCTCCAGATGGTCCCCGTCGAGTGCGTGGCCCGCGGCTACCTCACCGGCTCGGGCCTGGCCGAGTACAAGGAGTCCCGCACCGTCTGCGGCCTCGCCCTCCCCGAAGGCCTGGTCGACGGCTCCGAGCTGCCCGCCCCGATCTTCACCCCGGCCACCAAGGCCGCGGTCGGCGACCACGACGAGAACGTCTCCTACGAGGAGGTCGCCCGCCAGGTGGGCGCCGACACCGCCGCCCGGCTGCGCCAGACCACCCTCGCGGTCTACGGCCGGGCCCGGGACATCGCCCGCGACCGGGGCGTCGTCCTCGCGGACACCAAGTTCGAGTTCGGCTTCGAGGGTGAGACGCTCGTCATCGCCGACGAGGTCCTCACCCCGGACTCCTCCCGCTTCTGGCCGGCCGACACCTGGCAGCCGGGCCGCGCGCAGCCGTCGTTCGACAAGCAGTTCGTGCGGGACTGGCTGACCTCCGAGGCGTCCGGCTGGGACCGCGCGAGCGAGCAGCCGCCGCCGGAGCTGCCGCAGGAGGTCGTGGACGCGACCCGCGCCAAGTACATCGAGGCGTACGAGCGGCTGACGGGCACGAGCTGGTCGTAGGGCCTCGGCACGGAAAAGCCCCCCGGCCGAGACCGGGGGGCTTGATCCAGAGCGGACGACGAGGCTCGAACTCGCGACCTCAACCTTGGCAAGGTTGCGCTCTACCAACTGAGCTACGTCCGCACTGCGCCGTGGCGCGAGAGCAACTATACCCAACCGCGCTCTCGCGCGAGACGTACCGCCGCGTGACGATTCTCGGCCCCCAGCTTGGAAACGGCCGACGACAGGTAGTTGCGCACCGTCCCCGGCGACAGCGCGGCCCGCTCGGCGATCTCCGTGACGGGCGCCCCGTCGGCGGCGAGTTCGAGCACCTCCGCCTCGCGCGAGGTCAGCGGGGAGTCCCCGGCGGCGATCGCGTCGGCGGCCAACTCGGGGTCGACGTAACGGTTTCCGGCGTGCACGGTGCGGATGATCTCCGCGAGTCGCTGTGCGCTCACCGTCTTCGGGACGAACCCGCGCACGCCCGCCGCAAGCGCCCGCTTCAGATGGCCGGGGCGGCCGTGGCTGGTGACGATCAGGGCTTGGCAGCCGGGCAGTTCGGTCCGCAGCGATGTGGCGACCTTCACACCGTCGGCACCCGGCATCTGGAGGTCCAGGACGGCCACGTCCGGCCGGTGCGCCCGCGCCATCGCCAGGGCCTCGGGCCCGGTGGCCGCCTCGGCGACGATCAGCAGATCGTCCTCCAGGGAGAGCAGCGCGGTCAGCGCGCCCCGGATCAGGTGCTCGTCGTCGGCGAGCAGCACCCGCACCACGCCGCTCACGAGGCGACCTCGCTCACCACGGCGTCCTCCGCGACCAGCGGTACCTCGGCCACCACCCGGAACACCCCGGCCCCGGCGATCCCCGCTTCCAGCGTCCCGCCCACCTTCCGCAACCGCTCCGCCAGCCCGGCCAGCCCGGAACCGCCGCCGGCCGAGCCGGCGCCGTCCGCCCCGTCGTTCTCCACCGTCAGCACCACCTTCCCGCCCTTCGTCCGGACCTCCACCGCACACCGCCCCGCGTCCCCGTGCCGCAGCACGTTGGTGGTCGTCTCCCGCACCACCCAGCCGAGCGTCGACTGCACCTCGGCGGGCAGCCCGCCGACCTCCCCACGCACCTCGCAGTCGATCCCGGCTGCCGTCAACACGCCCTGCGCGCCGACGAGTTCGACGCCCAGGTCGGCCTCCCGGTAACCGCGTACGACATCCCGTACCTCCCGCTGGGACTCCCGCGCGATCCGCTGGACCTCGATCATCTGCTCGACCGCCTCCGGGCGGCCCCGGCGGGCCAACTGCACCGCCAGCTCGCTCTTCAGGGCGATCACCGCGAGGTTGCGACCCATCACGTCGTGCAGGTCGCGGCCGAACCGCAGCCGTTCCTCGGCGACGGCGAGCCGGGCGCGGGTCTCGCGGGCCTCGTCGAGCTGGTAGACGGTGTCGAGGAGCCAGACCGAGAAGACGGAGGTGGTGGCCATGAAGCCGCCGCCGAGCAGCACCGCCGCGACCGAGACCAGGACGGCCGGACCGGGCGCGCCGAGCAGCAGTGCCAGGGCCCCGGCGCCCGCGGAGTGACCGGCGACGACCGCGAGCGCGTGGCGCCAGCCGCGGACGCCGAGCGTGGTGACGCACGCCGCGAAGACCAGGGCGACGCCGAAGACCCCGCCCGCCGCGGTGTCCACCGCCTCGCCCCCCGGACCGTGTCGCGTGGTCCACAGAGCGACCGCCGCGACCCCCGCGGTGACGACGGCGAACGCCACCATCAACCGCACCGGCCGGGGTCGCAGGCCCCGCGTCCAGTCCAGCGCCCGCGAGGCCGTCACCGCGGACAGCGCGCAGTGCACGGCCATGATCAGCGGCAGCCCCAGCACGGGCCCCCGCCACACCCCGCTGCCGAGCGGCACGCCCACCGCCGTGAACTCGGCCAGCGCGAAGAAGTGGAACGACCACCGTGTGTAGGTCTCGACCTTCGCCGGCGAACTCTTCCGCCGCCACCAGCCACCCGCCCCGCGCAGCTCCGTCCAACGGGGGTCGGTCTCGCCCCGCCCGCCCGGATCCGTCTCTTCCCGTGCCACCCCGCGCATCCGCGTCTCTCCCCCGTCACCCCGGTCCGTCAGCGCCGCGGCTCCCACCGGAACCACCGCCGTACAGCAAACACCGCGAGCACGGTCCAGGCCAGCGCGGTCGCCAGCGCCCCCAGAGCCTCGTACGCCGAGAGGTCGCCGGTCCATCCGCCGCGGACCAGGGTGATGACCGGGCTCAGCGGCAGCAGTTCGAAGCCGGAGGCGAGCCGGTCGGGCAGCAGCTCCAGCGGGACGGCCACCCCGGAGGCGGCCATCGACACCAGCACGAACGGCAGCGTGGTCACCTGAGCGCTCTCCACGGTCCGCGTCACGCTCGCGGTGACCGCTCCCAGTGCCGCACACATCACAAGGCCCAACAGCAGGCCCACTACGGCGAGATGGGGCGCCTCGGGGGCGGGCACGCCGAGGAAGGCCGTACAACCCACCGCCAGCACCAGGCACTGCACCAGCCCCATGGTGAACACCGGCAGCGCGGAACCCGCGACGACCTCCGCGTCCCGCAGCTCGCCGGTGCGCAGCCGCTTCAGCACGAGTTCCTCGCGCCGGGCGGTGTAGATGCCGGTGAGTGCCGAGTACACCCCGAACAGCAGCGAGAACCCGATCGCGGCCGGCAGCAGCACCAGCCCGACGCTGAGCCCGGAGTCCTCGACGTTCATGTCGTCCACCACCGGCCGCAGGCTGAACGGCAGCCCGAGCGGCACGAGCACGGCCGCGACCACCGTGGCCTTGCTGCGCCCGAGCAGGGTGAGTTCGGCACGGGCGAGGGCGCCCATCCGGCTCAGGGGAGTGGTCACCGCGCCCCTGACCGAGTCCCCCACCGGGCCTCTGACGGGAACGCCGCTCATGCCGCGACCTCCTCGTTCTTCTCCGAGGCCTCCCGGGCGATGCCCAGGAACGCCTCCTCCAGCGAGGCCGACCGCAGGTCGAGCCCCCGCAGTTCGACTCCGGCCCGCTCGGCCCACACCAGCAGCCCGGTGGCCGCGCGCTGCAACTCGTGGGTGCGCAGCCGCACCAGCCGTCCGTCGATGTCGTGGTCGCACACGCCCAGCTCGTCCAACGGCGGCAGATCGCCCACGAAGTAGCCCTCGGGGAGCCGGAAGGAGATCCGGGACGGCTGTTCGGCGGTCACCTCGGCGGGCGTCCCGGAGGCCGCTATCCGCCCCTGGTGCAGGATGGCCAGCCGGTCGGCGAGACCCTCCGCCTCCTCCAGGTAGTGCGTGGTCAGCAGTACGGTCGTACCGGCGTCCCGCAGGGCGCGCACCAGGTCCCAGGTGTCGCGTCGGCCCTCGGCGTCCAGTCCCGTGGTCGGCTCGTCGAGGAAGAGCACCTCGGGCTCCCCGAGCAGCGCGAGCGCCAGATCCAGCCGCCGCCGCTCGCCCCCGGACAACTGCTTCACCCGCACCCGGGCCTTTCCGGTGAGCCCGACCAGGGCCAGCGCCTCCGCGACCGGCCGGGCACCGCTGACACAGCCCGCCCACATGCGCGCGGTCTCGGCGACACTCAGCTCGGACGGGAAGCCGCCCTCCTGGAGCATCACCCCGGTCCGCGGCCGTACGGCGGCGCGCTCGGTGAAGGGATCGTGGCCGAGGATCCGGACCCGCCCTCCGTCGGGCCGTTCGAGCCCTTCGAGCAGCTCGACCGTGGAGGTCTTGCCGGCCCCGTTGGTGCCCAGCAGCGCGAAGACCTCCCCGCGGCCGACGTGGAAGGAGATCCCGCGGACCGCCTCGAACCCGCCCCCGTACACACGCCGGAGGTCGGTGACCTCGATCACGTGTTCATTCGTGTTCCTGGCTTCCATGGTTCCAGCGTCCCGTCGGAGGGCCGCCGACGGCAGTGCGCCTTGTCATCGCTCGCCATGACAAATGTCAGGACCGGCGGCGAGACGAAGGGGAGCGGGAAAGAAGGAGATACGCCGAAGGCCCCGGTCGGTGACCGGGGCCTTCGATGTGGAGCGGACGACGAGGCTCGAACTCGCGACCTCAACCTTGGCAAGGTTGCGCTCTACCAACTGAGCTACGTCCGCATTGCATCCGACTGGCTTTCACCGGTCGGCGCGGGCACCAGCCTACCTGATCCACATGTGTGATCGGGACGGCGATGCGGAGCGGGTGACAGGAATTGCACACTGCGCCTTCCCCCTGGAAGGGGGATGTTCTACTACTGAACTACACCCGCACGACCTTTGTGAGCTGGGCTTTTCGGCCCCGCCCCGCTGGCGTGCTCCAGACATTAGCCGACCATGTGGGGGGTAGCGCAAGTCGGTTGCCTCCGGGGGCCCCTGACGGACCCCGGGGCGGCGCGCGGAGACCGTGCCGGGCCGGTGCTCACGACCGGCCCGACCGGGTCACTGCGCCTCGGTGAACGCCTCGTAGACCTTCTTGGGGATGCGCCCGCGCGCGGGCACGTCCAGCTTGTTGGCCTGGGCCCAGGCGCGGACCGCCGCCGGGTCGGGAGCGACCTCCGTCTGCTTGTACGCCTTGCCGGACCTGGACCGCTTGCGGCCGGCCTCCACGTAGGGCGCGAGCGCCTTGCGCAGTTTCCTGGCATTGGCTTCATTCAAGTCGATCTCGTACGACCTGCCGTCGAGTCCGAAGGCGATCGTCTCCGCCGCTTCCGAGCCGTCGATGTCGTCAAAGAGAGTGACCACGACCTTCTGCGCCACGAATATCGGTCCCTTCGTGCGACAGCTCTGCGATGACGTGCCGAGACGTCACGGAGATGTCGACTGTCCGCCTGTTATGGGGCAAAGTATCGGCTATTGCTATTTCATTTGTACAGTGCCCGGCAATGGAATGTGAAGCCCGACTAAATCTGTCAGCGTGTCCCGAGAATCAAGGGGACGCGAGCGACTTCCATTGAGGGTGCGGGTCGGAGACGGGTGGGCGCAATAGGCGACCGGCGCGCATCGCGCATCTTTCCCGGAATTTTTTCGTGAAGGACCTGCTCCGCCACCTGGACCGGTACCCCATCGTGATCACGGTCACGTAGTTTCCTACAACTCTACCCGCGTAGAAATTTTGTACGGGTAGTCTGAAGACACACGCAGGAACCTGCTCAGCACCACAACACCGGGAGTGCCAGTGGCACGCGTCGTAGTCGACGTCATGCTCAAGCCGGAGATCCTCGACCCCCAGGGCCAGGCGGTGCAGCGCGCACTGCCGCGGCTGGGTTTCGAAGGCATCTCCGACGTACGTCAGGGAAAGCGATTCGAACTGGAAGTTGACGGACCGGTCGACGAGGCCGCGCTCGCCCGCATCCACGATCTTGCGGAATCCTTCCTCGCCAACACCGTGATCGAGGACTTCACCGTCAAGGTGGAGGAAGTCGCGGAGGCCGCGAAGTGACCGCTCGTATCGGCGTCGTCACTTTCCCGGGCAGCCTGGACGACCGGGACACGCAGCGCGCGATCCGCCTCGCGGGCGCCGAGCCGGTCGCCCTCTGGCACAAGGACAAGGACCTCCACCAGGTCGACGCCGTGGTGCTGTGCGGCGGTTTCTCCTACGGCGACTATCTGCGCGCCGGCGCCATCGCCCGCTTCTCGCCGGTGATGGAGCCCCTCATCGAGCAGGCGAAGGCCGGACTGCCGGTCCTCGGCATCTGCAACGGCTTCCAGATCCTCACCGAGGCCCACCTCCTCCCGGGCGCGATGCTCGGCAACGACCACCTCCACTTCATCTGCCGCGACCAGAAGCTGCGGGTGGAGAACGCGGGCACCGCCTGGACGGCCGACTACACGGCCGGCCAGGAGATCCACATCCCGCTGAAGAACATGGACGGCCGGTACGTCGCCGACGAGTACACCCTCGACAAGCTGGAGGCCGAGGGCCGGGTCGCCTTCCGCTACCTGGACCTCAACCCCAACGGCTCGCTCCGTGACATCGCCGGCATCAGCAACGAGGCCGGGAACGTCGTAGGCCTCATGCCGCACCCGGAGCACGCCGTCGAGCCGCTCATCGGCTCCGGCCGCACCGACGGCCTCCCCTTCTTCACCTCGATCCTCAAGAAGCTGGTCAACGCATGAGCCGGACGCCTCTGGACACGGTCGAGCACGCGGCCGCTACCCCCGACGTCGAGCTGCCCTGGGCCGAACTCGGCCTCAAGAAGGACGAGTACGAGCGGGTGGTGGAGATCCTCGGCCGCCGCCCGACCGGCGCCGAACTCGCCATGTACTCGGTCATGTGGTCCGAGCACTGCTCGTACAAGTCCTCCAAGGTGCACCTCCGCCAGTTCGGCGAGAAGGCGCCCCAATCCGACGCCCTGCTCGTGGGCATCGGCGAGAACGCGGGCGTGGTGGACGTCGGGCAGGGTTACGCCGTGACCTTCAAGGTCGAGTCGCACAACCACCCGTCGTACGTCGAGCCCTACCAGGGCGCCGCGACCGGTGTCGGCGGCATCGTCCGCGACATCATCGCGATGGGCGCGCGCCCGGTGGCCGTGGTCGACCCGCTGCGCTTCGGCGCGGCCGACCACCCCGACACCAAGCGCGTCCTGCCGGGCGTCGTCGCCGGCATCGGTGGCTACGGCAACTGCCTCGGCCTGCCGAACATCGGCGGCGAGGTCGTCTTCGACGCCTGCTACCAGGGCAACCCGCTGGTCAACGCCGGTGCCATCGGTGTGATGCGACACGAGGACATCCACCTCGCGAAGGCGTCCGGCGCGGGCAACAAGGTCATCCTGTACGGCGCCCGCACCGGCGGCGACGGCATCGGCGGCGCCTCCATCCTGGCCTCGGAGACCTTCGACGACGCCAAGCCGTCGAAGCGCCCGGCCGTCCAGGTGGGCGACCCCTTCCAGGAGAAGCTCCTCATCGAGTGCACCCTGGAGGCCTTCGCCGAGAAGCTGGTGGTCGGCATCCAGGACCTCGGCGCGGCGGGCCTGTCGTGCGCGACGAGCGAGCTGGCCTCCAACGGTTCCGGCGGCATGCGCGTGACGCTGGACGACGTACCGCTGCGCGACTCCACGCTCTCGCCCGAGGAGATCCTCATGAGCGAGTCGCAGGAGCGCATGTGCGCGGTCGTCGAGCCGGAGAAGGTCGACCGCTTCCTGGAGATCTGCGACAAGTGGGACGTCATCGCCACCGTCATCGGTGAGGTGACCGACGGCGACCGTCTCGAGATCTACTGGCACGGCGGCAAGATCGTCGACGTCGACCCGCGCACGGTCGCCCACGACGGCCCGGTCTACGAGCGCCCGTACGCCCGCCCGGACTGGCAGGACGCCCTCCAGGCCGACGACGCGAACAAGCTGCCCAGGCCGACCACGGGCGAGGAGCTGAAGGACCAGGTCCTGAAGCTGGTGTCCTCCCCGAACCAGGCCTCCAAGAAGTGGATCACGTCCCAGTACGACCACTTCGTGCAGGGCAACACGGTGCTGGCCCAGCCCGAGGACTCGGGCATGATCCGCATCGACGAGGAGAGCGGCCTCGGCGTCGCCATCGCCACCGACGGCAACGGCCGGTACGCGAAGCTGAACCCGTACCACGGTGCCCAGCTCGCGCTCGCGGAGGCGTACCGCAACGTGGCGACGACCGGCGCCAAGCCGCTCGCCGTCTCCGACTGCCTGAACTTCGGCTCGCCCGAGGACCCGGCCGTCATGTGGCAGTTCGCGGAAGCCGTCCGCGGTCTGGCCGACGCCTGCCAGCAGCTCGGCACCCCGGTGACCGGCGGCAACGTCTCCCTCTACAACCAGACGGGCGAGGCGGCCATCCACCCCACCCCGGTCGTCGCGGTCCTGGGCGTCATCGACGACGTGGCCCGGCGCACCCCGGTCGCCTTCCGGGAGGAGGGCCAGTTGCTGTACCTCCTCGGCGACACCCGTGAGGAGTTCGGCGGCTCGGCCTGGTCCCAGGTGATCCACGACCACCTCGGCGGCCTGCCCCCGAAGGTCGACCTGGAGCGCGAGCGCCTGCTCGCCGAGATCCTGATCTCCGCCTCCCGCGACGGCATGATCGACTCCGCGCACGACCTGTCCGACGGCGGTCTGATCCAGGCGGTCGTCGAGTCGGCCCTGCTCGGCGGCAAGGGCGCCCGCCTGGTCGTCCCGGACGGCCTGGACGCCTTCACCTTCCTCTTCTCGGAGTCGGCGGGCCGCGCGGTCGTCGCCGTCCCCCGCTCGGAGGAACTGCGCTTCACCGACATGTGCGGCGCCCGCGGCCTGCCCGCCACCCGCATCGGTGTCGTCGACGGCGACACGGTCGAGGTCCAGGGCGAGTTCGCCCTCCCCTTGGAGGAGCTGCGCAGGGCCCACGAGGACACCATCCCGGCGCTGCTCGCGTAGCGCGCCGCGCTCTCGGCCGTGCGTATTGCCGAAGGCCGCCGTCCGGGCTTCTCCCGCTGCCCGGACGGCGGCCTTCGGCGCGGGCACCGGGCGCCGGCTGCCTCGTGCCGGCCGGCGAACCCGACCGGGTCGGGAAGCGGGCGCTCCTGGCGTGCCGGCACACCGGGGGCCCGACCGGCGATCACGGGCCCCGCCGCGCGGAAATCCACCTGAACGGGCTCGCCGCCGGGCAATAGGCTCTGCGCCATGCCCCCGGCGAAGAAGCGCACCAGGACCTATGACCCCGCCCGGACGCGTGCCGCGGTGCTGGCCCAGCTCGGCCATGTGCGGCAGGCCGTCGCCACGCTCGCCCCGGAGCAGCTCGAGCTGCCGACGCGGCTGGGGGAGTGGACCGTACGGGAGCTGGTCGCGCACATCGGGATGGCCGTCACGGCCGTCGGGCGGTCGCTGGACCTGCCGGAGCCGGCGAAGCCCGACGCCACGCTCCTCGACTGGCCGTTCGCGACGTCCGTGAGCGCCTCCGCCATCGACGCCTTCACCCGGCGGCTGTCCGCGGAGCACCCGGACCTGGACGCCTACCTCACGGCGGTGGAGCAGGACCTCGTCGAGCAGCTCGACGCCCACCCGGGCTCCCGGCTGCTGGAGACCAATGCGGGCGCGCTGACCCTGGCCGACTACCTGGTCACCCGCACCGTCGAACTCGTCGTCCACACCGACGACCTGAGCGCGGCCGTCCCCGGCCTGCACATCCCCTACGACCGCCAGGCCCTCGCCGCCGCCACCCGGCTGCTGGCAGACGCCCTGGCCGTCAGGGCGCCCGGTGGGGCGACCGAGGTGCGGATCCCGCCGTACGCCGTCGTGCAGTGCGTCGAGGGGCCCCGGCACACCCGTGGCACCCCGCCCAACGTCGTCGAGACCGACCCGCTGACCTGGGTACGGCTGGCCTCCGGGCGGCTGACCTGGAAGGCGGCCGTCGAGGAGGCGAAGGTCGGCGCGAGCGGGGAGCGGGCGGACCTCGCCCAGCTGCTGCCGCTCATGTCCTGACGCGGCGGATGCCCCACGGTGTGCGACACCTCACTCATGCCCGTGGCGCGGACCCCCGGAGGGCGTCCGTCGCGACGCCGCCGGCCGGTGAACGGACCACCCTAAACGTGGTCTGACCTGGGGCGATGTGGCGACATCGGGCACCCCTGACAGTCCAAGATCGAGTTACCGACGGGTATCCCCAATTCGGACCAGTGGTCGATCTCGCCTACACTCGAAGATGTGCCACGTGGTGACGGTCGACTCAGTCATGATCTGCTCCCCGGCGAGAAGGGTCCCCAGGACGCTTGCGGCGTCTTCGGGGTCTGGGCTCCCGGTGAAGAGGTCGCCAAGCTCACTTACTTCGGGCTCTACGCCCTCCAGCATCGAGGCCAGGAATCCGCGGGAATCGCGGTCAGCAACGGCTCCCAGATCCTCGTCTTCAAGGACATGGGCCTCGTCTCCCAGGTCTTCGACGAAACCTCGCTCGGTTCGCTCCAGGGTCATATCGCGGTCGGACACGCCCGCTACTCGACCACCGGAGCCTCCGTGTGGGAGAACGCCCAGCCGACGTTCCGCGCCACCGCGCACGGTTCCATCGCGCTCGGGCACAACGGAAACCTCGTCAACACCGCCCAGCTCGCCGAGATGGTCGCCGACCTGCCCAAGCAGGAAGGCCGCACCCCGCGCGTCGCGGCGACCAACGACACCGACCTGCTCACCGCGCTCCTCGCGGCCCAGGTCGACGAGGACGGCAAGCCCCTGACCATCGAGGAGGCGGCCCACTCGATCCTCCCGCAGGTCCGCGGCGCCTTCTCCCTCGTCTTCATGGACGAGCACACGCTCTACGCCGCCCGCGACCCGCAGGGCATCCGCCCGCTGGTCCTCGGCCGCCTGGAGCGCGGCTGGGTCGTCGCCTCGGAGTCCGCCGCTCTCGACATCTGCGGCGCGGCGTACGTCCGCGAGATCGAGCCGGGCGAGTTCGTCGCCATCGACGAGAACGGTCTGCGCACCTCCCGCTTCGCGGAAGCGAAGCCCAAGGGTTGCGTCTTCGAGTACGTCTACCTGGCCCGCCCGGACACCGACATCGCCGGCCGGAACGTGTACCTCTCCCGTGTGGAGATGGGCCGGAAACTCGCCAAGGAGGCCCCGGCCGAGGCCGACCTCGTCATAGCGACCCCGGAATCCGGCACCCCGGCCGCCATCGGCTACGCGGAAGCCTCCGGCATCCCCTTCGGCGCCGGTCTGGTCAAGAACGCCTACGTGGGCCGAACCTTCATCCAGCCCTCGCAGACCATCCGCCAGCTCGGCATCCGCCTGAAGCTGAACCCGCTGAAGGAAGTCATCAAGGGCAAGCGCCTGGTCGTCGTCGACGACTCGATCGTGCGCGGCAACACCCAGCGGGCCCTGGTCCGCATGCTCCGCGAGGCCGGCGCCGCCGAGGTCCACATCCGGATCTCCTCGCCGCCCGTGAAGTGGCCCTGCTTCTTCGGCATCGACTTCGCCACCCGCGCCGAGCTGATCGCCAACGGCATGTCGATCGACGAGATCGGCACCTCGCTCGGCGCCGACTCCCTGGCGTACATCTCCCTCGACGGCATGATCGAGGCGACCACCATCGCCAAGCCGAACCTCTGCCGTGCCTGCTTCGACGGTGAGTACCCGATGGATCTGCCCGACCCCGAGCTGCTCGGCAAGCAGCTCCTGGAGACGGAGCTGGCCGCCGGCCCGGCCGCGACGGCCGCCGCCGACGCGATCCGCCGCCCGTAGACGGACCCGTCATACCTGCCGTACGACACGAAAGTTCTCACCTGCCATGTCTGAGACAACTGGTGCCAGCTACGCAGCCGCGGGCGTCGACATCGAAGCGGGCGACCGCGCCGTAGAACTTATGAAGGAGTGGGTGAAGAAGACCCAGCGCCCCGAGGTCCTCGGCGGCCTCGGCGGTTTCGCCGGCCTCTTCGACGCCTCCGCCCTCAAGAACTACGAGCGCCCCCTGCTCGCCTCCGCCACCGACGGCGTCGGCACCAAGGTCGACGTCGCCCGCCGGATGGGCGTCTACGACACCATCGGCCACGACCTGGTCGCCATGGTCATGGACGACATCGTGGTGTGCGGCGCCGAGCCGCTGTTCATGACCGACTACATCTGTGTCGGCAAGGTCCACCCCGAGCGCGTCGCGGCCATCGTGAAGGGCATCGCCGAAGGGTGTGTCCTGGCCGGCTGCGCCCTGGTCGGCGGCGAGACGGCCGAACACCCCGGTCTGCTGGGCGCGGACGACTTCGACGTCGCCGGCGCCGGTACGGGCGTCGTGGAGGCCGACCGGCTGCTGGGCCCCGACCGTATCCGCTCGGGGGACGCCGTGATCGCGATGGCGGCCTCCGGCCTTCACTCCAACGGGTACTCGCTGGTCCGTCACGTCCTGCTGGACCAGGCCGGCCTCTCGCTGGAGGCGCGCGTCGAGGAGCTGGGCCGCACGCTCGGCGAGGAGCTGCTGGAGCCGACGAAGATCTACTCGCTGGACTGCCTGGCCCTCACCCGCACGACGGACGTGCACGCCTTCTCGCACGTGACCGGCGGCGGACTGGCGGCCAACCTGGCCCGGGTCATCCCGGACGGACTGCACGCCATCGTGGACCGCTCCACGTGGACCCCGGCCCCGATCTTCGACCTCGTCGGGCGGAGCGGCCGGGTCGAGCGGCTGGAGCTGGAGAAGACCCTGAACATGGGTGTGGGCATGATCGCCATCGTCCCGGAGGAATCGGCGGACGTGGCGCTGACCACGCTGGCCGACCGTGGAGTCGAGGCGTGGGTAGCGGGCGAGATCACCGACCGCGGGGAGCACACGAGCGGTGCGGCCTTGGTCGGGGACTACACCGGCTGAAACCAGCAGGCCTGCTGAAACCGGCAGGCCTGCTGCGACCGGTATGCGGGCTGAGGACCTGTGCGCAGCACAAGACCCGGTCGGTGACCGAAGTCACCGACCGGGTGAGTGCTCGAAGCAAGGTCAAGCGCCGCGACGGTGTTGGTGCGAGGAGTCCTCGTCCTCGTCCTCGTCGTCGTCCCCGTACAGCTCGGCGTACCGTGCGTACGGGTCGTCCTCCTGCTCATCGTCTTCGAACGGTTCGCCATTCGGCGGAATGTTCGATGGCGATGCGCCCAGCTCTTCGGCCAGGCGTGAGAGATCCGTCCCGCCGCTGTTGTACTTCAGCTGGCGGGCGACCTTCGCTTGCTTGGCCTTGGCCCGGCCGCGCCCCATGGCTCGACCCCCTCAACGACGGGGCTCGACGGCCCCAGAGTCTTGACACGCGTTCATGGTCCGGAACGGACTCTCCGCGGAGAGGCCGGTCCGTAGGGCTTCCACGGTACCTGAGCCCGAACCCATACGGTACGTCGCCCGTAGCACGCGCGTGTGCACAGAACCTTCGAGGCGCCCTGTCCTCGCTGGTCACTGGCGATTTTAACCACTTATTGGCGGGCGACCCGCCGGGGAGAGTGAGAGTTCTCTCGAACTTCCCCCCGGCGGGTACCGAACGCGCTCACCAACCGCGTGCCTGAGCCGCCTCGTGCATGCGCTGTTCGGCGATCCGGTCGGCCGCCGCGGCCGGCGGAATTCCGTCCGTCTTCGCACGTGCGAATATGGCGAGCGTGGTGTCGAAGATCTTCGCCGCCTTCGCCTTGCACCGCTCGAAGTCGAAGCCTTGCAGCTCGTCGGCGACCTGGATGACGCCGCCGGCGTTGACCACGTAGTCCGGCGCGTAGAGGATCCCGCGGTCGGCGAGGTCCTTCTCCACGCCCGTGTGGGCGAGCTGGTTGTTGGCGGCCCCGCACACGATCCGCGCGGTCAGGACCGGCACGGAGTCGTCGCTCAGCGCCCCGCCCAGCGCGCAGGGGGCGTAGACGTCGAGCCCCTCGACCCGGATCAGCGCCTCGGTGTCCGCCACCGCCGTCACGCCCTCGGGGTGCCGGTCGAGGATCCGGCGCACGGCGTCCTCGCGCACGTCCGTGATCACGACCTCGGCGCCCTCGTCCCGCAGGTGCTCCACCAGGTGGTGGCCCACCTTGCCGACGCCCGCGATGCCGACCTTGCGGCCGCGCAGCGACGGGTCGCCCCACAGGTGCTGGGCGCTGGCCCGCATGCCCTGGTAGACGCCGAAGGCGGTCAGCACCGACGAGTCGCCCGCGCCGCCGTTCTCCGGCGAGCGCCCGGTCGTCCAGCGGCACTCGCGTGCCACGACGTCCATGTCGGCGACATAGGTGCCGACGTCGCAGGCGGTCACGTACCGCCCACCGAGGGAGGCGACGAAACGGCCGTACGCGAGCAGCAGCTGTTCGGACTTGATCGTGTCGGGATCACCGATGATGACGGCCTTGCCGCCACCGTGGTCGAGCCCGGCCATGGCGTTCTTGTACGACATCCCGCGCGCGAGGTTCAGCGCGTCCGCGACGGCCTCCTCCTCGGACGCGTACGGGTAGAAGCGCGTACCTCCGAGGGCGGGGCCCAGGGCGGTGGAGTGGAGGGCGATGACTGCCTTCAGTCCGCTGGCACGGTCCTGGCAGAGCACGACTTGCTCGTGGCCACCCTGGTCCGAGTGGAACAGGGTGCGCAGCACATGGTCAGGGGCGCCGGATACGTCGGTCACGGTGGTGACTCCTGGGTAACTAGCGGCGGTCGGGACGGAGGCTCCCGTACGGGTGGCGGGGCCTGTGGGATGAGCGTAGAGCCTGCACCGCCCGCCGAACGCGTCGTGTTGCGGATCACCATCCGGCGGAGTACGGCCGTGCGGCGATTTGCATGGTTTCCGGTCTCTTCGCCAGGAGTCCGGGAAGGTTTCCCGGTCGACCCAAGGGGGAGGGACCAGGCGTGCCCCAGGTGTCCTCGGTGATCGTCCCGTACGCGTCCTATCTGCGCGTGTACGAGCCGCTGGCCGCCTTCCCGGAGCCGGAGCGCGCCCACTGGGCGCGCTACGCCGGCCGCCCCGACCGCCCCACGTACCAGGACGAGCTGCGCCGCTCGCTGGCCGATCTGCTGCCCGTCCCGCCGGTGGCCGTGCCGGTGCAGGAGAGCGGCGACGCGTTCGTGATCGAGGTGGACGGGGTCGTGTGCGTGTGCCCCTGGCGGACCCGGCTGCGCGGCTGGCAGGCGCTGGGGGAACTGGGCGACGAGCTGCCCGGACCGGTCCTGGACGCGGTCCTGCCGCCCCTGGTCCGCCTCCAGGCGGCCCAGGACTACGAGCGCTGGCTGGTCCGCAATCCCGACGCCCGGCCCTGGATCCGCACGGCGACCTGGCAGGTCCCGCTGCACTGGTTCGTGCTCCTGTCCGACGAGGAGCGCGAGTACGCCAAGGGGACCGCCGGACAGGCCCCCGTGCTGCGCTACCGCACGCCGATGGTGCAGGCCCGGCGCCGCGTGGCGCGGGGCCTGCGCGCGCTCAAGGACGCCATGGACGAGGGGCCCCTCATCGACGGTCTGGTGGACGTGGGGCGCTGGCTGGAGGAGTTCCATCCGCGTTCGCTGGTGGAACTGGACTACGGCGGGCTCGTCCACGCCCTGCCGGCCGGCGATCTGGAGGGCGACCACTCGGCGGCCGACGTGGCCGCCGGCATCGACGCCCTGCGGCGCGGCGACGGTCCCGCGGCGGGCGAGGCGTACGCCCGGCTCGCGGAACGCTGGCGGTCGGTACGGGACCGGCGCTCGGCGAACTGACAGCGCGGCACAGACCTCAGGGCTTCCATCGTGACCTGCGTCACGGTCATATGCCCTCGAACAGCGTACGGTCAACCGCACTTCACGGAACTGACGGGACGTAGGTACCGATCCGGGCTTTTGTCGCAAGGGTGACGGACCGCACGTACGCGGCCCTTGCGCCGCTTGCCCCTCCTCGTGCCAAAATAGGACAAGGAGTCCGGGGAGGGCTCCGTCCGTCCACTTGTGCTCCACCGTGGGGGGAAATCTCAGCATTGCACGCTTTGGGGGGTCTGGTGGCTCCTGATCGCCGTGTGACTGATCGTCACACTGGCGTGACTGTCCGCTATGGCACGGTCCATCGGCTTCCGTCGCCGATGAACACCTGGGGGGCAATTCCATCGGTTTGGCCGACGCGGCTGGACGGATGGTGTAGTTGTAGTGCCGAGGACAAGCCGTTCGTCCTATAACCGACTCGACTCGCGTCCGCCATTTCGGGCAACGCGGGTCAAGGTGCAGAATTTAGAGGAAAGAACCGAGAAGGTTCGGTTCTCCCGAGGAGGCCGCTCATGACCGCTCGCACCCCTGATGCTGAGCCGCTGCTGACCCCGGCTGAGGTTGCCACGATGTTCCGTGTGGACCCTAAGACGGTCACGCGGTGGGCGAAGGCCGGCAAGCTCACGTCGATCCGCACGCTCGGCGGACACCGCCGTTACCGCGAGGCTGAGGTTCGCGCACTGCTCGCGGGTATTCCGCAGCAGCGCAGCGAGGCCTGAGCAACTGAAGAACCGGGCAACAACACCGCGGGTCCCCCAATCTGCCGAGATGCCCGAACCCTAGCTCCAAGCGACGCGGGTCCTGCCCCAACAGGCCCGTAGCCCACACGGTGCGTCGTCGATCGCGCTGGACTCCGCCGAGTCCGGCGCGATCTTTTTTGTGCCCGGAGCAGGCCCGCCGGAGGGGCTCCCGTGAGGGACCTTGTCGAAGTCTGGGGCGTGCTGTGGAGGGCTGTCGGATCCGCTGTGGGGACTCTCTGGGGGATCCGTGGGGATGTCCTCCGGAGTGGTGCAATTGCACATATTAAATTGACCAGTTGTAGGAAGCGGGTAAGAACCCATCTTTCCGAAACTCATGCGGTGACACCCGTCACATGCCACTGGCCTTGTTGCGGTCGCCGCGGGTGCGCTATTGAAGCGTCAATCTTCAGGCCCCGTACGCCCGTTCGTCCTCGTCGGCCTCCTGGGGCGCCCCCGAGGACTGTTCGGCGGCCGGTGGGGCGCCGTCCATCGCCAGCCGCTGAAGACGGCGGCAGACGGCGCAGCGGCGGGTCAGATGCCGGTAGGAGGACGCGGCCGACAGATGCGCGCGGAGCAACGCCCCCGTTTCGTGCCCAGCCGATGCCGCCATACGCCACCTCCAGTGGAGCCCGCGGGAAGCACTGCCCTGAACTTCTGGGGTACCGGCCGAATGTGACGCCGTCAAGGCCACGCAGCAGGGTCGGCTCGGGATCCGCGCCCTGGACGCGAGAAGGGTCCGCATCTCGGCGGTCGCGCGTGACGACGGCGCGTCCAGGGCTGCGCGCTCCGACGGTGCCGCGGGAGCGGCCTCTGGTGCGGCCGCCGTGGCGTATTGGCGAGTGGGCCGGGGTGGCGAGCGGGTGGGGACGCGAGGAAGGCCCGCACCCGGTGGATGCGAGCCTTCGGCGATCGGCGCGGTCCTGACGGGATGTGGTGTACCCCATCGGGGCTGCGCCGCGGGCGCGGCCTCTGGCCCGGCACGCCTTGGCGGGGTGACGAGTGGGCGGGGGAACGAAGAAGGCCCGCACCCCGTGGATGCGAGCCTTCGACGATATGTGCGGTCCTGACGGGATTTGAACCCGCGGCCTCCACCTTGACAGGGTGGCGAGCACTCCAAACTGCTCCACAGGACCAGGTTTTGCGGCACTTCTTGTTGCGTTGTGCTGCGAGACGAAACTCTACAGGAGGGTGGCCCGCCTGGTCGAACTCACCCTCCGTGCGAGGTCCGTCACGGTGCGGCCGCGTCGATCGCCTTCACGATCCGCTTGTCGGAGACGGGGTAGGCCGTGCCCAGCGCGTGGGCGAAGTAGCTGACCCGCAGTTCCTCGATCATCCAGCGGATGTCCAGCACCGACGACGGGACGGGCAGGCCCGGTGGCAACTGCTCCAGCAGCCAGGCGTATTCGTCCTGCATCTCGTGGACCTTCTCCATGCGGGTGGTGTCCCGCTGGACGTTGGTCGGCATCTGCTGGAGCCGGCGGTCCGCGGCCACCAGATAGCGCATCAGGTCAGGCATCCGGCGCACGCCCGCCCGCGTCACGAAGCCGGGCCGGACGAGCGCGTCCAACTGGGTGCGCACGTCGGTCAGGTTGGCCAGCAGCGAAGGGCTGCGTACGCCCTTCAGGCGGCGCTCACAGGCCTGCCACGCCGCCAGGACCTGCTGCACCTGTCCGACCGTCCGCACGGTGGTGTCGACGATCTCCGCCCGCACCCTCTCGTACAGCTTCCGATACGACTCCTCGTCCCACGCCGGTCCGCCGAAGTCGCCGATCAGCTTGTCCGCCGCGGCCGTCGCGCAGTCGTCGAACAGCGCCTGGACGGAGCCGTGTGGATTCGCGGACAGGGCGAGCTTCTGGGGGTTCGTCAGCTTTTCGGATGCGAACTTCGCCGGATTGACCGGGATGTTGCGCAGGATCAGCCGGCGGGTGCCCTTCCACATCGCCTCGGCCTGTTCCTCCTCCGTGTCGAAGAGGCGTACGGAGACCGTGTCGCCGTCGTCGACCAGCGCCGGGTACGCCTTCACCGGCTGGCCCGCCCTGCGGGTCTCGAAGACGCGGGTCAGGGTGCCGATCGTCCAGTCGGTCAGTCCCGAGCGTTCCAGGGACTCCCCGCCCTCCCGCTCGGCGGTGGCCGCGGCGGCCTGGGAGATGGCCTGGCGGGCCTTGGGCTTCAGGCGCAGCTTCAGCGCCTCCAGGTCCTTGTCCTCGGCCAGCTTGCGGCGCCGTTCGTCGACGATCCGGAAGGTGATCTTCAGATGGTCGGGAAGGCGGGACCAGTCGAAGTCCTCGGCCTCGAAGGGGACGCCGACCATCCGCTTGAGGTCGCGGGCCATCGCCGTCGTCAGCGGCTCCCGCAGGGGCGCCGCCTGGTCCAGGAACCGCCGGGCGAAGTTGGGCGCCGGCACGTAGTTGCGACGGATCGGCTTCGGCAGGGAACGGATCAGCTCGGTGACGACCTCTTCGCGCAGGCCCGGGATCTGCCAGTCGAAGCCCTCGTCCGTGACCTGGTTGAGGACCTGGAGCGGGATGTGGACGGTCACGCCGTCCGCGTCCGCGCCCGGCTCGAACTGGTAGGTGACCCGGAACTTCAGCGGGCCCTGCCGCCAGGTGTCCGGATAGTCGTCCTTGGTGACCGCCCCCGCCGACTCCCGGATGAGCATCTCCCGCTCGAAGTCCAGGAAGTCGGGCTGTTCGTGCCGCTTGTGCTTCCACCAGGAGTCGAAGTGGGCGCCGGACACGACGTGGCCGGGCACCCGCTGGTCGTAGAAGTCGTACAGCGTCTCGTCGTCGACGACGATGTCCCGGCGCCGGGCCCGGTGCTCCAGCTCCTCGACCTCGCTGAGGAGTCTGCGGTTGTCGGCGAAGAACTTGTGGTGGGTGCGCCAGTCGCCCTCGACGAGCGCGTTGCGGATGAACAGCTCGCGGGAGACCTCCGGCTCGATGCGCCCGTAGTTCACCTTCCGCTGGGCGATGATCGGCACGCCGTACAGCGTCACCTTCTCCAGCGCCATCACCGCGGCCTGGTCCTTCTCCCAGTGCGGCTCGCTGTACGTCCGCTTCAGGAGGTGCCCGGCGAGCGGCTCGACCCACTCGGGCTCGATCTTGGCGTTGACGCGGGCCCAGAGACGGCTCGTCTCGACCAGTTCCGCCGACATGACGAACCGTGGCTGCTTCTTGAACAGGGCCGAGCCGGGGAAGATCGCGAACTTGGCGCTGCGGGCGCCCAGATACTCGTTCTTGTTGCCGTCCTTGACGTCCTTCATCCCGATGTGGGACAGCAGGCCGGCGAGCAGCGACACATGGATGCTGTCCCCGGCGGCGTCCCGCTCGTCGAGGTGGATGCCCATCTGCTTGGCGACGGTCCGCAGCTGCGAGTAGATGTCCTGCCACTCCCGGATGCGCAGGAAGTTCAGGTACTCCTGCTTGCACATCCGGCGGAAGGACGACGAGCCGCGCTCCTTCTGTTGTTCGCGGATGTAACGCCACAGGTTGAGGTAGGCGAGGAAGTCGCTGGTCTCGTCCTTGAAGCGGGCGTGCTGCTGGTCGGCCTGGGTCTGCTTGTCGGCCGGGCGCTCGCGTGGGTCCTGGATGGACAGCGCGGCGGCGATCACCATGACCTCGCGGACGCAGCCGTTCTTGTCGGCCTCCAGGACCATCCGGGCCAGCCGCGGGTCGACGGGCAGCTGGGCCAGCTTGCGGCCGGTCTCCGTGAGCCGCCTGCTCTGGGTCGGGTCGAGCGCGCCCAGCTCCTGGAGGAGCTGCACGCCGTCGCGGATGTTGCGGTGGTCCGGCGGGTCGATGAACGGGAACTTCTCGATGTCGCCGAGCCCGGCCGCGGTCATCTGGAGGATGACGCTCGCCAGGTTGGTCCGCAGGATCTCCGCGTCGGTGAACTCGGGCCGGGCGAGGAAGTCGTCCTCGCTGTACAGCCGGATGCAGATGCCGTCGGACGTACGGCCGCAGCGGCCCTTGCGCTGGTTGGCGCTGGCCTGGGAGATCGCCTCGATGGGCAGCCGCTGCACCTTGGTGCGGTGGCTGTAGCGGCTGATGCGGGCGAAGCCGGGGTCGATGACGTACTTGATGCCCGGGACGGTGAGGGAGGTCTCGGCGACGTTGGTCGCGAGCACGATCCTGCGCCCGGTGTGCGGCTGGAAGACGCGATGCTGCTCGGCGTGCGAGAGCCGGGCGTACAACGGCAGGACCTCGGTGAACCGGTACCGCTTCTTCTCCAGAGCGTCCGCGGTGTCCCGGATCTCCCGCTCACCGGAGAGGAAGACCAGGATGTCGCCCTTGCCCTCCGCCATCAGCTCCTCGACGGCGTCGGTGATCGCGGTGATCTGGTCGCGGTCGGCGTCCTCGGACTCCTCCTCGAGGAGCGGCCGGTAGCGCACCTCCACGGGGTACGTCCGCCCGCTGACCTCGATGATGGGCGCATCACCGAAGTGCCGGGAGAACCGCTCGGGGTCGATGGTGGCCGAGGTGATGACGACCTTGAGGTCGGGGCGCCTCGGCAGCAACTGGGCGAGGTAGCCCAGCAGGAAGTCGATGTTGAGGGACCGCTCGTGGGCCTCGTCGATGATGATCGTGTCGTAGGCGCGCAGCTCGCGGTCGGTCTGGATCTCGGCGAGCAGGATGCCGTCCGTCATCAGCTTCACGAAGGTGGCGTCCGGGTTCACCTGGTCGGTGAACCGCACCTTCCAGCCGACGGCCTCCCCGAGCGGCGACCGCAGCTCCTCGGCGACCCGCTCGGCCACCGTCCGGGCGGCGATCCGGCGGGGCTGGGTGTGCCCGATCATGCCGCGGACGCCTCGGCCCAGCTCCAGACAGATCTTCGGGATCTGCGTCGTCTTGCCGGATCCGGTCTCCCCGGCGACGATCACGACCTGGTGATCGCGGATCGCCTCCGCGATCACGTCCTTCTTCTGGCTGACCGGCAGCTGCTCGGGGTAGGTGACGGCGGGCAGGCGGGCGCGCCGCGCGCCCATCCGTTCCTCGGCGGTCGCGACCTCCGCCTCGATCTCGGCGAGGACGGCGGCCCGGGCCTCCGGCTTACGGATCTTGCGCGCACCTTCGAGCCTGCGCCCGAGCCGGTGCGCATCACGCAGGGACAGCTCGGCCAGACGGGGGGCGAGAACGCCGAGGGCGGGGGCAGGGTGCGTAGACATACGCGATCCAGGATCTCATCCCGGAGAAAAACGTGGCGAATGCTTTTGTCGGCGGCGGCGCGGACAGTCCGTTCGGCACCCGTCGCCGGGCACGACGACAAGGCCCCGATCCGAAGATCGAGGCCTTGTCCGCGTTGTGGCTGGGGCCGGGGTCGAACCGGCGACCTATCGCTTTTCAGGCGATCGCTCGTACCAACTGAGCTACCCAGCCACGGAGTTCACGAGGAACTCCAGCGGTCCTGACGGGATTTGAACCCGCGGCCTCCACCTTGACAGGGTGGCGAGCACTCCAAACTGCTCCACAGGACCAAGCTGTGTACGACAGTGTCGCACACGGTGTTGCGTGCCCCCAACGGGATTCGAACCCGTGCTACCGCCTTGAAAGGGCGGCGTCCTAGGCCGCTAGACGATGAGGGCTATCGGCCCGCCTGGGCGCCTCTCAGCGCGTCGGGGACGTGAGAAGCATATGGGATGGCAGGAGGTATCGCCAAAACGGTTCACGAGCGGGGGTGCGAGCCCGAGGGCGCGCGGGACGCGGGAGCCGGGGTCGGGGCCGCGGCCGGGAGCGACGGTGTGGGCGTCGGGGGTGGATCCGTCGGCGTCGGCGGCGACGGTGTGGGCGTCGGGGAGGCGCCCGGCTGGTTCTCCTTCGGGAGGTGGCGACTGACCTCGGCCGTCGTCAGCCCCAGGCCGCCCAGTTTGATCTCGTCCCAGGCCTGGAGACGGCGGGAGTCGCGGTCGAAGTAGAGGATCGACGCCTGGATGGGGTCGGGGTACCTGCCCTCGACGGCGCGCAGTCCGCTGCCGCCCGTGGAGCCCTCGACGCGCAGCCGGGTGCCCTTGTCGAGGATCTCCATCTCGGCGTGGTGGAGGTGGCCGGCCAGGACCATCGGGACCTCGCCGTCGGTCCGGCGGGCGGCGGAGGGCTCGTGGGCGATGGCCACGTCCACGGGGGTGCCGGCGGCCCGCTGGGCGCGGAGCGCGTTCGCGAGGCGGTCGCCGGCCGCCTCCTGGGTCCCCTCGGCGTCCGGGACGGCGGAGCGGTCGGGGGTGAACTGGGGGTCGCCGATGCCGGCGAAGCGCAGTCCCGCGAGGGTGACGGCGCGGCCGTCGTCCAGGACGTGGACGTTCTTCATGTTCTCCAGGTAGCCCTGGGTGGTCGTGGAGTCGTGGTTGCCGCGGACCCAGACGTAGGGGGCGCCGAGGTCGGCGACGGGGTCGAGGAAGCCGTTCTCGGCGGCGGTGCCGTGGTCCATGGTGTCGCCGGAGTCGACGATCACGTTGACCTCGTACTGCTCCACCAGCGAGGCGATGATCTTCCAGCTCGTGGGGTTGAGGTGGATGTCGGAGACGTGCAGGACGCGCACGGTGGTGGGGTCGGGCTGGTAGGCGGGGAGCGTGGAGGTGACGTCGTAGAGCTTCGTCACGTTGGTGACCAGGCGGGCCAGTTCCTGCTGGTAGACGTCGAACTCGGTGACGATGCTGCGGGCGTTGCCGACGACCGAGGGGGCGGAGGAGAGCAGGCCCGAGAAGCGGGGTTCGAGGACCGACTTGGGGTTCCAGGTGGCGTAGGCGGTGGCGCCGGAGGCGGCGAGCAGGGCCAGGGCGAGGCCGCCGGCGGCGAGGGCGCGGCGGGGGCGGCGGTAGACGGCGAGGCCGAGCGCGGTGGCGCCGGCGACGACCGCGACACAGGAGCGCACGGCGAGGTCGAGGGTGCCGTGCTCGATGTCCTCGGCGACCTCGTCCTGGAGTCCGGAAAGGCGTTCGGGGTGGTCGACGAGGGCCTGGGAGCGGTCGGGATCGAGCTGGTCGACGTTCACGTCCAGGCGGACGGGGGCGATGTGGCTGTCGAGGTGGAGGGCGCCGAGCGGCGAGATGTTGATCTTCGTGCCGCCGTCGAGGGCGGGACGCAGCGTCATCGTGGTGTTCATGGGGCCGACGGGCACGCGGACGTTCCCGACGACCAGCAGCCCGAGCCAGGCGCCCAGCAGGACGACCGCGGTGAGGCCGAGTGCACGGACCCAGGGGCGGGGCCGGGCGGCGAGTTCGGGGACGGGGCTCCCGGCGCGGCGGGCGGTGCGGAAACGGTTCAGGGTGTTCAGGGCTGCGGCGGGGACGCGGACGCGGGCCATTCGTCGCGTATGCCCACGTGTGCGCCCGGACATGCGGACGTACCCGCCGTACGGCGCTGTCATACCGGAGAATGGCCCTGTGCTGGAGATGACGCGCGAGGAGTTCGAGGAACTGGTCGCCGAGGCGCTGGACCGGATTCCGCCGGAGCTGACGCGGCTGATGGACAACGTCGCGGTGTTCGTCGAGGACGAGCCGCCGGCGGACGATCCCGAGCTGCTCGGACTGTACGAGGGGACCCCGCTGACGGACCGCGGCGAGTGGTACGCGGGCGTGCTGCCGGACCGGATCACCATCTACCGGGGGCCGACCCTGCGGATGTGCGGGACGCGGGAGGAGGTCGTCGAGGAGACCGAGGTGACCGTGGTGCATGAGATCGCTCACCACTTCGGGATCGACGACGCCCGGCTGCACGCTCTCGGGTACGGCTGAGCCGCCACCGCGGGGCGCGTGTCTTCCTGCGTGCGGCGGGAGTTGGGGAGGTTGACTCCTGCGTCTGCCCCCCGGAGGTGGCCCCGTGCGCCCCTTGTACGTACCCGTTCGCCTGGCCGTCACGGTCCTCGCCGTCGCCGCGGCCGCCGGTTGCATGAGCGTGGGCGACGGGGAGGGGGGCCGGGCCCAGCCCTCCCGGTCGGTGGGGGAGCACGGCGGTGGCGCGCCGGGCGGCGGGCCGGGCGGTCGGGCGGGCGGGCCCTGGTCCGGCGGGGACGGTGGCGGCGCGCACGGGGACGGCAAGGGCGGGAAGAAGGGCGACCGGGACGGGTCCGGCTCGCCCACGGCCTCGCCCTCGGCGGGGCGCAGTTCGGCGGCGTCGAAGGGCCCGAAGCCGGGCCGGAGCGAGCGGCCGGGGATGCCGCAGCCGCCGGGGGAGGAGCCGTCGCCGACGCGTTCCGGGGACCAGGAGCCGCCGTCGTCGCCCGAGCCTCCCGCGTCCCCGTCGCCGGAGCCGACGGTGGCCGAGCCGTCCGCGTCGGCGGACGCGGAGCCGGTGCCGCAGCTCGTCGAGCGGGAACCGGCGCCCGAGGCGGGGGCACCGGCGTAGTACAGTGGGGGACCCACGTCTACGCAGACCGGTTTGCCTTCAGGGGCACAGGGTGCGTATGGTGGTAGATCGTTTGATCCCCTTGCCCGGCGCCACAACAGAGCGCGCCGTGTGGCGCGTACTCTCCCTTACCGTGACGGACCGCATCGAGGCGGTCGAATGCGAACACGGAGTTGACGGGCGCGTGCCGACGAGACTCCGGAAGGTTTCGCATTCGCATGTCCATTTCCAGTACTGATCACGCCGTCGTGTCCGAGAACAGCGAGGCGGTCGAGGCCGTCGAGGTCACCGCGACCGTCGACGCCGTGGAGACCGTCGAAGCCGTCGAGGCCGACAAGGCGCCCGAGCTGACCTTCACGGACCTCGGGCTGCCGGAGGGTGTCGTGCGCAAGCTCACCCAGAACGGCGTGACCGCCCCCTTCCCGATCCAGGCGGCGACCATCCCGGACGCCCTGGCCGGCAAGGACATCCTCGGCCGCGGCCGCACCGGCTCCGGCAAGACCCTCTCCTTCGGTCTGCCGACGCTGGCCACGCTGGCCGGCGGCCACACCGAGAAGCGCAAGCCGCGCGCCGTCATCCTCACCCCGACCCGCGAGCTGGCGATGCAGGTCGCCGACGCGCTCCAGCCGTACGGCGACGTCCTCGGCCTGAAGATGAAGGTCGTCTGCGGCGGCACGTCGATGAGCAACCAGATCTACGCCCTCGAGCGCGGGGTCGACGTCCTCGTCGCCACGCCGGGCCGACTGCGTGACCTCATCAACCGCGGCGCCTGTTCCCTCGAGAACGTCAAGGTCACCGTCCTCGACGAGGCCGACCAGATGTCGGACCTGGGCTTCCTGCCCGAGGTAACCGAGCTGCTCGACCAGGTCCCGCAGGGCGGTCAGCGGATGCTGTTCTCGGCCACGATGGAGAACGAGATCTCCACGCTGGTCAAGCGCTACCTGCACAACCCCGTCACGCACGAGGTCGACAGCGCCCAGGGCAACGTCACGACCATGTCGCACCACATCCTGGTCGTGAAGCCCAAGGACAAGGCGCCGGTCACCGCCGCGATCGCGGCCCGCAAGGGCCGCACGATCATCTTCGTCCGCACCCAGCTGGGCGCCGACCGCATCGCCGAGCAGCTCTGCGACTCCGGTGTGAAGGCCGACGCGCTGCACGGCGGTATGACGCAGGGCGCCCGTACCCGCGTGCTCGAGGACTTCAAGAAGGGCTACGTCAACGCCCTCGTCGCCACCGACGTCGCCGCCCGCGGCATCCACGTCGACGGCATCGACCTGGTCCTCAACGTGGACCCGGCCGGCGACCACAAGGACTACCTGCACCGCGCCGGCCGTACGGCCCGTGCCGGCCGCACCGGCACCGTGGTCTCGCTCTCGCTGCCGCACCAGCGCCGCCAGATCTTCCGCCTGATGGAGGACGCGGGCGTCGACGCCGGGCGTCACATCATCCAGGGCGGTACGGCCTTCGAGCCGGAGGTCGCCGAGATCACCGGCGCCCGGTCGATGACCGAGGTCCAGGCCGAGTCGGCCGGCAATGCCGCGCAGCAGGCCGAGCGTGAGGTCGCCGAGCTGACCAAGGAGCTGGAGCGCGCGCAGCGGCGTGCGAGCGAGCTGCGCGAGGAGGCCGACCGTCTGGTCGCGCGGGTCGCCCGCGAGCGTGGCGAGGACCCGGAGGCGGCGATCGTCGAGGCGCAGGCCGCGGTGGCCGGGACCGAGACCGCCGGGGCCGTCGTGGCGGAGACCCCGTCCGAGGTGTCCGTGCCGGCGCAGCCCGCCGCGCGGGACGCCGACCGTGCCGCCCGCGAGGAGCGTCCGGCGGCCTCGTCGTACGAGCGTCGTGAGCGTCGTGACGACCGCGGTGACCGGGGTGGTTTCAACCGGGACCGTGACGACCGTGGTGGCCGTTCCTTCAACCGTGACGACCGTGGCGGGCGTTCCTTCGAGCGTCGTGACGACCGCGGTGACCGGGGTGGTTTCAACCGGGACCGTGACGACCGTGGTGGCCGTTCCTTCAACCGTGACGACCGCGGTGGGCGCCCGTTCGAGCGTCGTGACGACCGGGGTGGCTTCAACCGCGACCGTGACGACCGTGGTGGCCGTTCCTTCGAGCGTCGTGACGACCGCGGTGACCGGGGTGGTTTCAACCGGGACCGTGACGACCGTGGTGGCCGTTCCTTCAACCGTGACGACCGT
>NZ_JBVIQK010000023.1:68435-102877 GCF_055577115.1 Streptomyces sp. NPDC033216
GCGGTGGGCGCCCGTTCGAGCGTCGTGACGACCGGGGCGGCCGTCCCTTCAACCGTGACGACCGCGGTGACCGTGGCGCTGACCGCGGTGGTTTCAACCGGGACCGTGACGACCGTGGTGGCCGTTCCTTCAACCGTGACGACCGTGGCGGCTTCCGCCGCGACGAGCGCGGTGGGCACCGGGGCAGCGACCGCCCGTTCAACCGTGACCGCCGCGACGACCGTCCGGGCACCGGCTTCCGCGCCGGCGGCCACGACCGTCCGGCCGCCCGCCGCGACGACCACCGTGGCACCGGCACCGGCACCGGCACCGGCTCCTTCGGGCGCCGTGACGACAAGCCGCGCTGGAAGCGCAACGGCTGACGCCGACTCGGCCGGCTGAACGCCGCCGTGTCCCGCCCGCACGCGGAAGGGCCCGTACGACTCCGGTCGTACGGGCCCTTCCCCGTACCGCCTCCGGTCTGCGGGGCGAGGACCCCGTGCTGTGGATCCTCCACCGCCCCAGGGGCTCTTTCTGGCCAAGTTGTGACGTGTGTCACGCTCCTGTGGAGGGAATTGCTGGGGGCATGACAGATGACGGCACGTCGACTGGGCTCTCGGACGAGGAACGGCTGGCCCAGCTCGGATACACGCAGGTCCTCGCGCGCCGGATGTCGGCGTTCTCCAACTACGCGGTCTCCTTCACGATCATCTCGGTCCTGTCGGGCTGCCTGACGCTGTACCTGTTCGGCATGAACACCGGCGGTCCCGCCGTGATCACCTGGGGGTGGGTCGCGGTCGGCCTGATGACCCTGTTAGTCGGGCTGTCGATGGCCGAGATCTGCTCGGCGTACCCCACCTCGGCCGGCCTGTACTTCTGGGCCCATCGGCTGGCGCCGCCCCGCAGCGCGGCCGCCTGGGCCTGGTTCACGGGCTGGTTCAACGTGCTCGGCCAGGTCGCCGTGACGGCCGGCATCGACTTCGGTGCCGCGTCCTTCCTCGGTGCCTACCTCAACCTCCAGTTCGACTTCGAGGTCACGCCCGGCCGGACGATCCTGCTGTTCGCGGGGATCCTGGTGCTGCACGGCCTGCTCAACACCTTCGGCGTGCGGGTCGTCGGGCTCCTCAACAGCGTGAGCGTGTGGTGGCACGTCCTCGGTGTGGCCGTGATCGTAGGCGCGCTGACCTTCGTACCGGACGACCACCAGTCGGCGTCCTTCGTCTTCGGCGAGTTCGTGAACAACACCGGCTGGGGCAGCGGTGTCTACGTGGTCGCCCTCGGCCTGCTCATGGCCCAGTACACCTTCACCGGCTACGACGCCTCCGCCCACATGACCGAGGAGACGCGCGACGCGTCGACCGCGGGCCCCCGGGGCATCGTGCGGTCCATCTGGACCTCGTGGATCGCGGGCTTCGTCCTGCTCCTCGGTTTCACCTTCGCCATCCAGTCCTACGACGGCGCCCTCGGCTCCCCGACCGGCGCACCGCCCGCCCAGATCCTCCTCGACGCGCTCGGCGCCACGGCGGGCAAGCTGCTGCTGCTCGTGGTGATCGGCGCGCAGCTGTTCTGCGGGATGGCGTCCGTGACCGCCAACAGCCGCATGATCTACGCCTTCTCCCGCGACGGAGCCCTGCCCTTGTCGTATCTCTGGCGCACCGTCAGCCCACGCACCCGTACGCCCGTCGCGGCCGTCTGGCTCGCGGCCGGCGGCGCGCTGCTGCTGGGCCTGCCCTACCTGATCAATGTCACGGCGTACGCGGCCGTCACCTCCATCGCGGTCATCGGCCTCTACATCGCCTACGTCATCCCGACCCTGCTGCGGCTGCGCAAGGGCGACGACTTCGCCCGCGGCCCGTGGCACCTGGGCCGGTGGTCCCGGGCGATCGGTGTGGTGTCCGTCGTCTGGGTGGGCGTCATCACCGTCCTGTTCATGCTCCCCCAGGTCTCCCCGGTGACCTCGGAGACCTTCAACTACGCCCCGGTCGCCGTCCTGGTCGTCCTCGGCTTCGCGGCCGTGTGGTGGATCGCCTCGGCCCGGCACTGGTTCCTCAAGCCCGCGGACGAGAAGGCGGTCCCCCGCCCGGAAGCGGAGACGAAGGCCGAACCGGTCGATCCGTGACCGATCTCCGCCACCCGGCGCGGCCGTGTCCCGATACCCGATCGGCGACGCGGCCACGTCCGGCTATGCTCGGGGAGGCAACATCGCCTGGGCCCTTAGCTCAATTGGCAGAGCAGTGGACTTTTAATCCATTGGTTGTGGGTTCGAGTCCCACAGGGCCTACGGTCGGCAGGCGGGGGATATAGCCTCTGACCTGCTGCGCAGCGTCCGTGTCGGCTTCGGTCGGCTCGGGCGCTGCGTCGTTTTCGGGCCGGTGCGCGAGCGGATCCGCCCGTCGCCCGCGGATCGGCTGCGGCTTGGTCGGAGTATTGGGCTAAGTATTCGGCGACCGCGGGACGGTTGGGGTCCGCGGGCCGGTGGGTGGTCGGGATGAGCTTGCCTCGGGTTCCGGGTTCGAGGATCCCGCGGTGCTGCTCCGCCGCCGCGTCCTCCGCCCACGCTCCGGGCACGGCGGGCCGCGGCGGGCACGTCGCCGAGGAGCACGCCAAGTGCTGGGGCTACGCGGCGGTCCGGCCGCCTCCGAGGCTCTCGATACCCGCCCGGTCCGTGTCCTCCGGCACCGCGTTGAGGCGGTGGATCAGCACCCACCGACCGTCGGCCGTCGCGCCGGCGAAGAGCGAGGCGTGGCGCGTCGCCCCGTTGTGCCACCGCAGGGGGCCCGACGTCCGCCAGCTCGGCGCGGGATCGCCGAGCCGGCGCTCCACCAGGAGCCGTACCACCAGATCGGCCGCCGCACGAGGAGTGGCCCACAGGCCTCCCGCCGGCAGGATCGCGCCATCCGTCGTCCAGGGCCTGCGGGTCCGCCCGAAGAGGCCGGGGATCGGCAGACGTCGGCCGGGATCGGGGTGCGCGGTCACCTCGGTGACGCCGAGCGGCCGCAGGACGTACTCGGTCACCAGCTCCTCGTACGTCCCCCCGCAGGCTGCGGCCAGGGCCGCGCCGAGCACGGCGTACCCGAGGTTGGAGTATTCCTCGCTCCGGCCGGGGGGTCGCGCGGCGAGCGTGTCGAGGCGGGGCAGCAGCCGGTCCAGTGCGGGGCGGTCGAACGCCGCGTACGGGTCCCGGCGGGAGAGGCGGCCGGGTGGCAGGCGCGGAAGGCCGGAGGTGTGCCGGGCCAGGTGCAGGAGCGTGATCCCGGTCCTCGGGGCCGCGGGAAGCCATCGTTCGACGGGGTCGTCCACAGCCAGCACTCCGGCCGCGGCCATGCGGACCAGCGCCGTGCCGGTCACGACCTTGGTGAGCGAGGCGATCTGGACGAAGCGGTCGACGGCGTGTCCCCCGCTGAGGGCGGGTGGGGCCGTATCGCTGAACACACAGGTCGGGATGGGTCGCACGGCGGGCCTCACGCGCCGCGCGGCGGCACCGCGCACGCGGGCGTGCCGCCGGGGAGACGATGACGGTTGCGAGCCGCCCAACGGTAGATCACGCGGGCGCAGCCCCGGATGCCGGGGAGACGGACGACGGACGCGAGCGTGCGGTAGGCGGCCGACGGAGAGGTCCCCGCGTAGCGGGCCAGGGCGTCCGCCCCGCCGGCGAGGACGCTACCGCCACGCAGCAGCAGGACCTCACGGTCCAGACGGTCGAGGTGCGCGGACGTCGACTCGGCGGGCAGGGACTGCCACGGCGCCGCTTCCAGGGTCGGTGCGGCGAGGGTCCGGATCAGGTCGACGGACGCCTGGCAGAAGCCGCAGTCCCCGTCGTAGGCGAGGACGGATGGGGACGGCGGTGTCGGGGGTGACGGCTCGACGCGGGGATCGGTCACGGGTTCTCCGTCCAGTGCGGCGACAGGGCCTCTCGTCCGGCCGGCGAGGGGGACGTGAGCAGCGCGACCCACCCGCCACACCGTTCCTCGGCCGATTGTCCCCTGCGTGTCGACCGGGGTGGAAGGCCCCGCACGGGCGACTGCGCGTGCGGGGCTCCTGCGTTTGCGGGGACGGCGGACCGAGGCCCGCTCAGCCGTTGACGACGATCCTGGCCGAGTTGTTGGTCAGGTCGGGGTCGTAGGCGCGGATGGGGGGCTCGTGCTGGTCGTTGTCGATGGCGATCGTCGAGGTGGACGGGGCCGCGCTGTCGATGCGGAGGTCGAAGGGGAAGGCCTGGGTGGCGTGTTCGTTCAGGTAGACCGGGGTGGTGCAGCGGTAGCGGGGGGCGCCGAGTTGTTCCTCGCGCCAGTCGCCGTCCGCGGTGAGGGCGTAGCAGCTGTCGGGGCGGGCGGTGACGGTCGTCCCGGCGGGGATGCGCACGTCGACCGTGGCCACGGGTTCGCCCGCGCCCAGTGAGGCGACCCAGGCGGGACCGCGGTTCTTGACCTTGAGGTCGGCCCGTACGGTCTCGCCGACCGTGCCCTCGATCCGGCTGCCGATCAGCTTGAGGTCGGCGGTGTTGACGGCGTGGACGATGACGGAGCGGTAGTTGTCCTGGGGGTCCAGGTCGGGGACGGCGGCGCCGGCGGTGGCCGTGCCGAGGGCCTGGGCGGGGGTCGGGTCCAGCTCGGTGCCCGTGCCCGGGGTGTACGTCCGGCCGCCGCGGGCCGCTTCCAGGGCCTCGGCCGAGTAGGGCTCGACGGAGTAGTCGTAGCGCTCGTACAGGGCGTTTCGGCGGGCCTTCAGGGGGTTGGTGAGGGTGAACGACTCGCCGGGGGCGAGCTTCTCGTCGAGGACGCACAGCGCCTCGGTGCCGACCTCCGTGTCCCGGTACTCGCAGTTCGCGGGCCGCTGGGTGTAGGCGAGGCCGCGCGAGGCGGACAGGCGGAGCAGGACGCCGTCCGCGGTGCGGTTGCCGTTGTTGGAGACGGTGGCGGGGACGGTGATCCGGCTGCCCGGCGTGACGCCGTCCTGCCGGGGGGACTGGCTGAGCGCCAGGTCGGGCCCATTGCCGACGGTCACCCGGGTTTCGCCCGGATAGGACGTCAGGTCGCCGGCGACGGCGGTGTGGCGCAGGGTGCCCACGGCGCCGGCCGGGGCGTCCGGCAACGCGGCGACCTTGAGCTCGGCGGCCGTCACCACGTCGGTGCCGGTGAGCGAGGGAACGTCACAGACGGCCGTGACGGCGGTGTCGGGCGCGCAGTTCGCGGGCCAGGTGATCTTCGCGAAGGCGGCCAGTTCGCCGGCGTCCACGGTCAGCCGTCCGGCGCCGACCGGGTTCGCGATGTTGTCGTGGGAGACCTTGAGCGTGACGGTCCGCTGGGGCGCGGACCCGTCCTCGTACGCGCCGGGCAGGATCAGCTCGTAGGGATCGGAGTACGTCCAGAGCTGGTCGCTGTCGGCGGCCGCGGGGCCCGCCGTGCCGAGCGTCAGCAGGACGGAGGCGGCGAGTACCGGTACGAGAGCGCGCCGGGTGCGGCGGGTCGTCGTATACAAGCGTGTCATGCCCAGGCTGACTCGCATCCGGCGCGAGAGGTTGTACGGCGCCGGGTGCCGAGGGCACCCTCTGCCCGGGCGGTAACGGCGGCAGCGACGGCTCCGGCGCCGGCCGCCCGGGCGCGACGTCACGGGCCTCGCCTGCCTGTCCGGCCGTCCGGTGGTGGTCGTCTCACCGGTCGAGGGCGGGTGCGGCAAGGCGCGGGTGAGGGCGGGTGCGGCAAGGCGCGGGTCTCCGCGATCTGGCGCGCGGGGCCGTCGTGGGACGGTCGGAGGCAAGCCGAACGAACAAAAACATGTGCGTTCTCACATTCAAGTGATAGAACGGTCCTCATGGGTATCGCCAACCGTCTCGATCTGACCCTGCGGCTCGTCCAGGGAGCCGTGGGGCAGGTCTCCGTCGCCGAACTCGCGCAGCGGCTCGGGGTGTCCGAGATGACCGTGCGCCGGGACCTCGACGCGTTGGAGAAGCAGGGTCTGGTGCGCCGGGTGCACGGCGGGGCCGTACCGGCGCGGGCCCGCGAGGAAGGCGCCGGCTTCGACGCGCGGGAGGCGTGGCAGGGGGCGACCAAGGACCGGCTGGGTGCGGCCGTCGCCGACCTGGTGGAGCCGGGGTCGCGGGTGCTGCTGGACGCCGGGACCACCACCGCGCACGTGGCCGAACACCTCGCCGCGCGCGGCCCGTTGACCGTCGCGGTGCTCAGTCTCCAGGCGGCGGTACGGCTGGCCGACCGGCCCGGCGTCGACCTGGTGGTCGTCGGCGGACGCTCGCGCCCCGGTGAACGGTCCCTGGTGGGGCCGCTGGCGCTGCGCACCCTGGACTCCCTCGCCTTCGATCTGTTCGTGATGTCCATCGGCGGGGTGCACGCCGCCCACGGCTGGTCGGAGTTCTCGCTCGACGACGCCGCCGTGAAGCGGGTGGGGCTCGGCCAGGCGGACCGCACGGTCGCGGTGGCCGACGCCACGAAGCTGGGGGTCCGCGCCTTCGACCAGGTCGCCCCGCTCGACGCCGTCCACACCTTCGTCACCGACACCGCCGCCGCCGACCCCGACACCCACCCCGCGGGACCGGAGACTCTCCGGGCTCTGCGCGAGGCCGGCGTCGAGACGCTGCTGGTCTGAGGGATCGATCGGTCCAACACCAGGAAGGCGGCGACCGCCCGCCGGTGACCTGGGCGCGCCCCGTGCGGGTCGTCGGCCCAGGACGCCAGTCCGCCCACCGAGCCGAGGAGCCGGCCGTGTCCCACCCGTCCCTGATGATCCTCGTCGCCGGCCCGTACCGTTCGGGTACCGGCGACGACCCCGCCAAGCTCGCCGCGAACGTACGGGCCATGAACGAGACGGCCCTCGCCCTGTTCCGCGCCGGGCACCTGCCGGTCACCGGTGAGGCCCTGGCGCTGCCCCTGCTGGAGACGGCGGGCAGCACCGGACCCGGCGACCCGCTGTTCGAGGAACTCTTCCACCCCGTCGCCGAACGCCTCCTCGACCGCTGCGACGCCGTCCTGCGGATCGGCGGCCCCTCACAGGGCGCCGACCGCATGGTGGACCGGGCCCACGCGCGCGGCCAGGACGTCTACGCGGACCTGACCGACGTACCGGCCGCCGGCGGCGCCCGATGACCGCCCCGGCCGGCCGTCCCGGCATCGACGTCCCCGATCCCCGCGGCCGTACCGGACTCGACCGCCAGGGCCGCGACCTGACGGGCAACGCGCGGGTGCGCGTCGTCGACGTCGAGGTGCTCGCCTGCGACTGGTCCGTGCTGCGCCGCACCACCTTCGACTACCGGCACGGCGACGGCCACTGGAGCCGCGAGCGCCGCGAGACCTACGACCGTGGCGACGGCGCGACCATCCTGCTCTACGACCCCGACCGGCGTACGGTCCTGCTGACCCGTCAGTTCCGGCTGCCGGCCTACGTCAACGGCCATCCGGACGGCATGCTGCTGGAGACGGCGGCCGGGCTGCTGGACGGCGACGACCCGCGGGAGGCGATCCGCCGCGAGGCCGTGGAGGAGACCGGTCGGACCGTCCACGAGGTCGAGCACGTCTTCGACGCCTTCATGAGCCCCGGCTCGGTCACCGAACGCCTGAGCTTCTTCGCCGCGCCCTACGACGGCTCGGCACCCGGCGTGGAGAGGGCCGGCGTCGCGGCCGAGGGGGAGGACATCACGGTCGTGGAGCTGGCGTTCACCGAGGCGCTCACGCTCGTCCGCACCGGTGGCATCACCGACGCGAAGACCATCATGCTGCTCCAGTGGGCGGCCCTGGACGGGCCGTTCGGGCGCCGCCGAACACCGGGGGAGGCTTGAGCAGATCTCAGCCGGCGTTGAGTTCGGTGAACTCGGGGAGTGCGGGGAGCTCGGGGACGCCGGTCAGGGCGGCCAACGGCAGCGTGTGCTGGGTCGTCAGCACCTTGGCCCGCAGGTAGCGCACGTTGTGCGGGGTGGTGAAGACACCGGTGGGCACCCGGTCGTGGACGTCGATGCCCAGTCCGCGGAGCTGCTCGGCCTTGTCGGGGTTGTTGGACAACAGGTCCAGCCCCGTGATGTCCAGGGCGCGCAGCATCTGGGCGGCGGCGGTGTAGTCCCGCGCGTCCTCCGGCAGTCCGAGGGCGGCGTTCGCCTCGTAGGTGTCGAGGCCCTGGTCCTGGAGGGCGTACGCGTCGAGCTTGTTGTAGAGGCCGATCCCGCGGCCCTCCTGGCGCAGGTAGAGCAGGACTCCCCCGCGGTCGGCGACGCGTTCGACCGCTTCGCGCAGCTGCGGTCCGCAGTCGCAGCGGGCGGAGCCGAAGACGTCGCCGGTCAGGCACTCCGAATGCAGCCGTACGAGGGGGACCGGGCCGGGTTCGCCGAGGACGACGGCGACATGCTCCTGGCCGTCGGCGAGTCCGTGGAAGGTGACGAGTTCGGCGTCCGCCGCGTACCCGTCGTGGAAGCGCAGCGGTACCCGGACGCGGGCACGCACGGTGGCGGCGGGAGTGTCGAGCATGCGGGTTCTCCGGGTCCGGTGGGCGGTGCGCACTTTGGCCGCTCCTCTGCTTCCGCACGGCTTCTGCCGCACGACTGGTCTGCTTCAGATTTGAAGCAGATTGACGGTCGTGAACCTACCTCATGCTTCAACTTTGAAGCAATGCGATCGTGTGGCGGCTCACGGCGCTGCCGTGGGCTCGCTCACGGGGTCCCGGAGGTCCCGGAGGTCCCGGAGGTCCCGGAGGTCCCGGAGGTCCCAGGGGTCCCGGAACAGGGCGAGGAGCGCCTGCGCCACGGCAGATCCTCCGGTGCCGCCTCGCCGCCGTCTCCCTGGAGGCCCCGCGCGACCTGAGTGAAGATCTCCTCCAGCTGCCCCACCTGCTCGGGCGTGAGCCGGTCGAACAGCAGGCTGCGTACGGTCTCGACATGGCCGGGCGCCGCGTTCTCCAGGATCACCACGCCCTCGTCCGTCAGGACCGCTACGCTCCCGCGCTTGTCCCGGTGGCAGTCCTCGCGCCGCACCAGCCCGTCCTTCTCGAGCCGCGTCACGGCGTACGTCAACCTGCTGCGGGTGACCTTCAGGCGCTCGGCGAGGTCGGTCATGCGCAGCCGCCGCTCCGGGGCCTCGGAGAGACTGGCGAGGATGGAGTAGTAGGCGTGGGGCATGCCCGCCTCCTGCTGGAGCTGCCGGTCGATCGCGTCCTCCAGGAGCAGGTATCCGGCGACGTACGCGCGCCAGGCGCGCTGCTCCTCGGGGGTGAGCCAGCGGGTTGTCATGCGCCCAGTGTAGGTTTGTTTAAAACTTGAACCAAGCTGATCGCCGTTCCCCCCGTTCCCCGGCCCCTGACCCCGGCCCCTGACCCCGACCCCGGCCCCTGACCCCGATTCCCGATCCCGGAGAGAACCGCGCCGATGCCGTACCCGTACGTCCTGCTGTCCGCCGCCGTCTCCCTCGACGGCTATCTCGACGACACCGGTCCCGACCGGCTGCTGCTGTCCGGCCCGGCCGACTTCGACCGGGTCGACGAGGTGCGCGCATCCGTCGACGCCATCCTGGTCGGGGCCGGCACGATCCGCGCCGACAACCCGCGCCTGCTGGTCAACTCGCCCGCCCGCCGGGCCGCCCGGGTCGCCGCCGGCAAGCCGGAGTACCCCCTCAAGGTGGCGGTCAGCGGGACCGGCGAGCTGGACCCGGCGGCGCGGTTCTGGCACACCGGCGGTGACAAGGTGCTCTACACGACGGACGCCGGCGCGGACAGCGCCCGCGACCTCGGCCCGACGACCGACGTCGTGGCGCTGGGCGCCGGCCTCGACTGGCGCCGACTCCTGGAACACCTCCACCACGTACGGGGCGTGCGGCGCCTCATGGTCGAGGGCGGCGGCACCGTCCACACGCAGCTCCTCCAGGAGGGTCTCGCCGACGAACTCCAGCTCGTCCAGGCCCCGCTGTTCGTGGGTGACCCGGACGCGCCCCGGCTCTTCGGACCCGGTGGTTATCAGGGTGGACGCCTGCGGCTGGTCGGGACGCGGCGCATCGGGGACGTGGTCCTCACGTCGTACGAGCCCACCGCACCCGGCACCGGTCCGCTCCCGGTCGCCGCCGACCGGCACTGGCTGGCCCTCGCCTGCGAGCTGGCCGCAGCCTGCCCGCCGTCGCGGACCGCGTTCAGCGTCGGCGCGGTCGTGGTGGCGGGCGACGGCACGGAGCTGGCGCGCGGCCACTCCCGAGAGGCGGGCGACCCCGTCGTCCACGCCGAGGAGGCGGCCCTCGCCAAGATCGACGCCGCCGACCCCCGGCTGGCCGGCGCGACCGTCTACAGCAGCCTGGAACCCTGCGCCCGACGCGCCTCACGGCCGGCCCCGTGCGCCCGGCTCATCCTCGACGCGGGCGTGCGCCGGGTGGTGACGGCCTGGCGCGAGCCGGACACCTTCGTCACCGACGCCGACGGGAGCGGCCTGCTGGCCGCCGCGGGAGCGGACGTCGTCGTACTTCCGGAGTACGAGCAGCAGGCGAAGGCGCCGAACGGTCATCTGCTCCGACGGACCCCCTGATCGCCCCCCAGGTCCGACCGTGGTTCTGGGCGTCCCCCGCATGGCGTAGACTGGTGTCACACCGACGCGGGGTGGAGCAGCTCGGTAGCTCGCTGGGCTCATAACCCAGAGGTCGCAGGTTCAAATCCTGTCCCCGCTACTCAAGGCCGAAGGCCGGAATCCTGATCATGGGATTCCGGCCTTCGGTGCGTTCGGGGCCTGCCCCCTGCCAGGCCCGTCACGTTCGGTGATCGCTCGGGAGCCCTGTGCATAACATCTGAGTCACCATCAAAACCCGCGGTGACTCCTGAGGTTTCGCGACGGGCAGTCAACTCGCCCGCTTTTCACCGATCCTGGGGCCAAAGTCCAGGCCAGAAATGTTGTTGATCAAGCAGAACAGCTTGGAATCCCGTGCCCGGGTCTATTAACGTTCGATAACGCAGCGCGGTCGTCCCAGCCGGCACAAGAGTCGGCTCCGTGCGCACGCGTCGAATCCCGCAAGGGAACCGGGGAACCACCAACTTGGGGTGAATCGCGCCTAAGCCGCCGTACAGTCACGGCCGGTATACGCGCGTAGGAGACCTTCCTGCTCCGAACCCGTCAGCTAACCCGGTAGGCGACGGAAGGAAAGGAGTACGCCCGCGTGGCGTCCAACCGGCCTGCCCCAGAAGCCCCCACCGTGCCCAGCCAGCAGACCTTCGGCTACGGCGCCTACCGCAGCGATGAGGGCCCCTGGGAGGAATGGAACCCGACAGCGGACTCCATTCGCCCGGTGCGCGGCAAGCACCGCGTCGCCAAGCAGCGCGGCGGCCTCGCCCGCAGCTCCACCGTTCTCGGCGTCGGTGTCATAGCCGCCGTCGGCGGCGCGGGCATGGCCAGCGCCAACACCGGCAAGTCGCCGGTCTCCATCTCCATGCCGGACCTGCCCTCAGTGGGTTCCCTCATCTCGGACGACGACACCTCCGAGGAGGCGGCGCCCGCGCTCAGCACCTTCGGTGCCGAGACCGTCGCCGTCGACAGCGCGGCCGACGCCGGTGAGGCGCTGCGCAACCGGATCATGGCGCAGGCCGAGTCCCAGCAGACCCAGGTCGAGACCAAGGCGCAGGAGGCAGCCGAGGCCGCCGCGGCCAAGGCCGCCGCGGACGCCGCCGCCAAGGCCGAGAAGGAGGCCAAGGCCAAGGCCGAAGCCGCCAAGAAGAAGGCCGCCGAGGAAGCGGCGAAGAAGGCGGAGGCCGAGCGCCTCGCCAAGCTGGCCAAGCAGTACACGCTGCCGACCTCCTCGTACACGATCACCTCGACCTTCGGTCAGGCCGGCGCCTACTGGTCCTCCGGTTACCACACCGGCCTCGACTTCGCCGCACCCACCGGCACGCTCATCAAGGCCGTCCACGGCGGCACCATCACCTCCGCCGGCTACGACGGCTCGTACGGGTACAAGACCGTTCTCACCCTCGACGACGGCACCGAGGTGTGGTTCGCCCACCAGTCCTCCATCAGCGTCAGCGTCGGCCAGAAGGTCGCCACCGGCGACATCATCGGCCGCGTCGGCGCCACGGGCAACGTCACCGGCGCCCACCTCCACCTCGAGGTCCACCCGGGCGGCGGCGGCACCGGAATCGACCCGGCCGCGTGGCTGCGCGACAAGGGGCTCAGCCTCTGAGATCTCCCCGGGGGGACCGTGACCGGACCCCCCGAGGTCTTCCGGGAAGTGTCACGGGGGTCGGTGAGGTCTACGCCCGGATGTTTCCCGGATGTTCGTGGACCCTGGCCGGAGCCGCCCCGTGGGCGCCTCCGGCCAGGGCGTTGTCATCACGGCCCGCACCGCTCAGGACTGGTGCGGGCTGGACTGGATGTGCTGGACGTACGGGTACGGCGAGGCGTACGGGGTGTACGCGGCCTGCGGGTGGGGCCAGGTCTGTCCGGGGTACCCGTAGTAGCCGGTCGGGGGGTGCGTCACCCCCATCGGGTACCCGAGCCCTGGCCCGCCGTACACCCCGTGGACCGGCCGAGGCGCGGGCGCGGCCAGCCGGGACGCGTGCTCCAGCGCCGGCCGGGCCACCTCCTTGCGCCGCCACAACTCGTTCAGCAACTCCCGTTCCCGTGCGACGAAGTCGGCGCCGCCCCGTCCCTGGCGCCCGCGGTGCCGCAGGAACGCCAGAGACGTGGCGTAGGCCTCGTACTGCGCCACCTCCCGAGCCGCGGGCCTGCCCAGGTGCCGTCGGGCGTACTGCCGGGCCAGCCTGCGTGCCCGCATCGAGCCGAGGGCGTACGGCTCGGCCGGGCTGAGCCAGCCGGCGGCCGTGTAGGCGGGCAACTCGTCGCGCACGGTGCCCAGCTCCCGCTGGCGCGTCCACACCACCAGCCAGGTCAGCACCCCGAACGCGGGCACCATGAACGCCCCGTACACCGCGAAGAAGCCCCAGTCGCCGAAGGTCGCCGAGCCGTTCCACAGGGCGTGCATGAGCATCGCGAGCAGCAGGCCGCACAACGGGAGCACCACGCGCCGCACCCGCTGGTGCTCCCCGGACAGCGCGGCGACGCCGAAGCCTAGGCCGGTCAGGACCGTGAACAGGGGATGCGCGAACGGCGACATGACGACGCGCACGAAGAAGGTCGCGACGGTGACGGAGGCGATACCGCCGCCCCCGGTGAGCTGGTCGGTGCCGAAGGCGTTGCCGAGGTAGAGGATGTTCTCGGTGAACGCGAACCCGGTGGCGGTCGTCCCGGCGATCACCACCCCGTCGACGATCCCGGTGAAGTCCCGTCTGCGGAACAGGAACACGAGGAGGACGGCCGCCGCCTTGGCGGACTCCTCGACGACGGGCGCGATCACCGTGGCACCCAGGGTGTCGGCGTGGGCCGGGTCGGCCGTCGCCGTCGCTATCCAGCGCACCGCGAAGCTGTTGGCGACGATCGCTATCAGCGCCGCCGCGCACGCGCCCCAGGAGAAGGAGAAGACCAGATTCCGCCAGGGGCCCGGTTCCACCCGGTCCAGCCAGCGGAAGGCGGCCATGAGAAGCGGCACGGGAAGTATCGCGAGCCCCAGTCCGACCAGGAACCCCTCCGTGCCCGTCTGCTCACGGACGAGGGCGAGGATCACCAGCCCCGACAGGGCGAGCAGCGTGATCAGCGCGCCGTAACGGACCCACTTGTGCTGCCACCAGTGCGCGTGCCGCAGCACACCGCCCCCGGCCGGGCCGCCGGGGTGCGGGGGAAGCGGTGGGAACGGGGAACTGGTGGCCACGGCATCGACCCTAACGAGGGAGAGGACGGTGGTGGAGGGGATTACGGCCGGTCAGTGATCCCGGCGACCCTCGTGCTGTACGCGGCGGAAGAGCAGGTCGTTCACCACATGACCCTTGTCCAGTCCCTGTCCCTCGAAACGGGTCAGCGGCCGGAAGCCGGGGCGCGGCGAGAAGCCGCCGTCCGCCTGCGTGTTGACGAAGTCGGGGTGTGCGGTGAGCACCTCGAGCATCTGCTCCGCGTACGGCTCCCAGTCGGTCGCGCAGTGCACGAGCGCGCCCGCTCTCAGCCGGGTCGCGGCGAGGCCGAGGAACTCCGGCTGGATGAGACGCCGCTTGTGGTGGCGCTTCTTGGGCCAGGGGTCGGGGAAGTACACCCGCACGCCGTCGAGGGAGTCGGGGGGGAGCATCTCGCGGAGCAGGATGATCGCGTCACCGTTGCCCACGCGGACGTTCGTCAGGCCGCCCTGGTCCGCGAGGTTGAGGAGGTTGCCCTGGCCGGGGGTGTGGACGTCCACGGCCAGGATGTTCGTCTCCGGGTCGGCGGCGGCCATCTGGGCGGTCGCCTCGCCCATGCCGAATCCGATCTCCAGGACGACGGGGTTGTCGTTGCCGAACAGTTCGGCCAGGTCGACGCTGTGTCCGTCGATGTCCAGGCCCCACTTCGCCCACAGCCGCTGGAGCGCGTCGGCCTGTCCCGCCGTGACCCGGCTGCGCCGCGGTTGGAAACTCCTGATCCGCCGCTCGAAATGCGACCCGGCGGGGTCGGCCCTCGGACCGTCGGGAAAGCGGGGCTCTCCCTTGGCACGGGCACGGCGGACGGGCTCGCCGGGGTGGTGATCACCGGGGGCGGGCCGGGGCGGTTCTGGGGCACTCAACGAATCAGACACAGTGGGTCGATTTTACGGCCGGCGGAGAGGGGCCAGTCCGGTCGGCGGGGGTGCGGCCGGGGACCGGACCGGCGCCGGGCCCGCGGTGACCCGCGCGCGGGGGGCGCCGGCTCGCCGGTGCGCGGCTGTGCGAGCCCCGGCGATCAGGAGACCCGTCGGAAGGGCCGCACGCCGACGCTCGGCCGGGATGCCCGGGCACACGGCCGGCCCGTCCCGGTGATGGCCGGGTGTGCCGGTCGGCCCAGGGTCCCGCGGCAGCGCCGCTCCTGCCACGGCGCCCGCCGCGGCCCCGCCCCGCCATGGCCGTGTGTGCCGGCCCGGTGCGGTGGGTGCGCCGGGCGGGTCGACCGCGGTGGGGTGCGCGCCGGACGCCGGCACCCCGCGGACGCCCGGTCCCGCCTGCCACCCTGAGCGGCGCGGACGGGGGAGCGCCGATCACCGGCGCCCCGGACCACCGGGACCGCGGCCACCCGCCTACACCGGACCCAGCGCCTCCAGTGCCCTGTGGGCCACCTCCCGGCCGATCGGCAGGGACGCCGTCGCGGCGGGGGAGGGGGCGTTCAACACGTGGATCGCGCGCGGGGACCGTCGTATGAGGAAGTCGTCCACCAGGGAGCCGTCCCGCCGGACGGCCTGGGCGCGGACGCCGGGGGCCGCGCGGACCAGGTCCTGCGGCTCGACCGTGGGCAGCAGGCGGCGCACCTCCTCCACGAAGGCGCGCTTGGACAGGGACCGGTGCAGTTCCCCGGCGCCGTGGCGCCAGTGCCGGCGGGCCAGACGCCAGGCGCCCGGCCAGGCCGCCGTCGCCGCGGCCTCCCGCGGGCTTACCACCCGCCAGCCGTACCCCTCGCGGGCCAGGGCCGGGACCGCGTTGGGGCCGACGTGGACGCTGCCGTCCAGGCCGCGGGTGAGGTGCACGCCGAGGAAGGGGAAGGACGGGTCGGGGACCGGGTAGACCAGGCCGCGCACCAGGTCCTGGCGGGCCAGCTCGTAGTACTCGCCGCGGAAGGGGACGATGCGGACGTCCGGCTCGTCGCCGGTCAGGCGGGCGATCTCGTCGCAGTGCAGCCCGGCGCAGTTCACCAGGACACGGCCGCGGACGACGTCCCCGCGCGCGGTGCGGACGGCCACCCCGCGGTCGGCGCGCCGGTCGATCCGGACCACCCGCGCGCCGTAGCGGATCTCCGCGCCGGAGGCCTCGCCGAGCTGCCGGGCGACCGCGGTGAAGTCACAGGTGCCGGTGGTGCCGACGTGGATCGCGGCCAGGCCGGTGACCTCCGGCTCGTACTCCCTGATCTGGGCGGGGCCCAGCTCGCGGATCGCGATCCCGTTCTCCCGGCCGCGCTGGGCCAGGGCGTGCAGGCGGGGCAGCTCGGCCCGGTCCGTCGCGACGATCAGCTTGCCGGTGACGGCGTGCGGGATGCCGTACTCCGCGCAGAACTTGATCATCTCGGCGGAGCCCCGGACCGCGTAGCGCGCCTTGAGGGAGCCGGGGCGGTAGTAGATACCGCTGTGGATGACGCCGCTGTTGCGGCCCGTCTGGTGGCGGGCCGGGCCCGGTTCCTTCTCCAGCACCGTCACGCGGGTGCCCGGCGCGGCACGGCTGATCGCGTGCGCCGTCGACAGGCCGACGATCCCGCCCCCGATCACCAGCACGTCGCAGTCGTAGCCGATCGCCCGCACCCGCACCACCTCCCGGCCTCGATAGTGCACTGCGCCACTGACAATGCCTTCAAACCCAGGGGGACGCCACACGCGGCCGGCTCAGGCCGGCGTCATCAGCAGCGGCCGGGCCCGCTCGCGCAGCTCGACCACGCGCGGCTCGTCGCCGTACGGCTCCAGACGGTGCAGGAGGTCCTTGACGTACTCGGTGGTGCGGGCGGACGAGATACGGCCGGCCACCTCCACCGCCCGCACGCCCTGCGCGCATGCCGCGTCCAGATTGCCCGATTCCAGCTCGGCGACCGCCGAGACGACGAGCCGCAGGCCGTGCGAGCGCACGAACTCCTCCGTCGGCTGCGACAGGGCCTGCTCCGTGAAACGGCGTACCTGGCGTGGTGCCTTCAGATCCCGGTAGCACTCGGCGGCGTCGGCGGCGAAGCGGTCGTAGGAGTAGAAGCCGAGCCATGAGGGGTCGTTGTCGCCGTCGCGGGCCCGCTCCAGCCAGCTCTCGGCCGCCTTCAGCGCCGCGCCGGCGGCCTGGGCGTCTCCCGCGCGCGCGTGGGCGCGCGCCTCGACGAGGCGGAAGAAGCTCAATGTGCGGGCCGTGGCCAGGCCGCGGTTGCGCTCCAGGGCGGCCTGGGCCAGGTCGACGCCCTCGTCGCCGAAGCCGCGGTAGGTCGCCTGGAGGGACATGGAGGCCAGGACGTATCCGCCGAGGGGGACGTCGGCGGCCGCGCGCGCGAGCCGCAGCGCCTGGATGTAGTAGCGCTGGGCGGCCTCCTGCTGGCCGGTGTCGAAGGCCATCCAGCCCGCGAGCCGGGTCAGTTCGGCGGAGGCGCCGAACAGGGCGCGGCCGACCTCGTCGGAGTACGCGCCGAGCAGCAGCGGTGCCGCCTCCACCCGCAGGCACTCCGGCACCATGGACGAACGCCAGTCGCCACCCCCGTACTTGGAGTCCCAGCGCCTGGCGTCCTCGGCCGCCTCCCGCAGTTTCCGCACGTCGCTGTGGCCGACTTTGAGCGGTGCGCCGGGGGCCTCGGCGGAGTTCACCTCACGCGCCACCGAACTGTCGGCCGGGGTTATCAGCCACCGTGAGGCGGGCGTCGCGTACGCGCTCACCGCGAACGAACCGGCCAGTGACTGCCAGATGCCGCCCGAGCCGGCCCGGCGCCCCGCGAGGTCGAGCCGGTACAGCTCGGTCGCCGAGCGCACGGCCTGACCGACGTCCCTGGGGAAGGCCAGGCCGACTTCGGGCGCGGGATCCGCGTCCGCCAGCCCGATCTCGTGCAACGGCACGGGCCGGCCGAGCTTCTGGCCGATGGCGGCCGCGATGAGGTGCGGCGCGGCACCTTGCGGAACCATGCCCTTCGACACCCAGCGCGCCACCGACGTCTTGTCGTAGCGAAGCGTCAACCCGCGCTGTGCGCCGAGGTCGTTGACGCGACGCGCGAGTCCCGCGTTGCTGATTCCCGCGAGGGCGAGAACGGCGCCGAGTTTTTCGTTCGGCCCGCGTTGCTCCCTGGACATTGCGCCACCCCTCGACACAGACGGCTGCCGCACTGGCATAACCATGCGGCATTCGTAAACCCAGCGTAGTTCGCCGCATCCCAAGCGTTAAGGGGCATTCTTCCGGATGGCGGGATTGTGGTCCGTACGGAAGTGCGGGTCCCCATACGCACGGTTGCGGCGTGCCCCCGACGTGTGGCCGTGCGCCCGTCCGTGCGCTCTCCTCCGGCCACCGGGGGAGCGCTTGCATGGGCGGTGCGTGGGTCGGCCCGCTGTACTGGATCCGGTGGGCTGGGGGACACCGCCGTCACCATCCCCGCGGGCGGCGGAGCGGTCCGGGGGGCGTTCTGCGCCTCCCGGACCGACGCGCGGCGTGGGGTGCGCGGTTGTGACGGAGCGTGTGCGAACCTGTTCCAACGGCGGTGCGGCGCAGGGTATTTGGCGAAAAATCGACCCTGTGTTCCGTCGGCGAATACGCCTCCCACCATGGAAATCCAGGGCGCTCGGGGCGTTTTGGGGGAGCGTATCGGGGGCGCATTCGCGTCGCACGCGCGGGGGTGCGCGCGGTGATCACTGCCCCGCGCGCGGGAGTTCACGCAGCCCTCATGGTCGGCGCGGGGGCGCTCGCACGGGCGCACTTGTGGGATCTCGCGCGGCGTCACCTCCCTCTACGGCGCGTTCTTCGTGGCAGCATGTGAACCGTTCGTACGGTGCAGCTGTTGTCCACAGCCCGTGGAGGCGTCGATGCGGTGGTTGGTGGGATGGAGCAGCACCGCCGCGGCCACTGGCCCCGGTACATCCGGAGCGGGGGCCTACGGCGGCTCCGGCACGTATGCCGGCGAGGACGGCGGCCGGATCGGCCATGACGGCGAGACGCTTCAGCCGGTGGGCTCCCAACTCCTGTGGGGCGATCCTGACCCGCTGTGGGCGGTCGGCGACTGGCGGCCCGACGAGGTGCGGGTGGTGCGGGCCGACGCCCGGACCCGGATCGCGGTCCTCGGCACCTGCGGGGCGACGGACGAGCAACTGCGCGTCGGCCTGTTCGCCGCGCGCGGAGGCGCACTTCGGCATCTGACGGCCTGGCCCGGCAGCTACACCGCGATCGTCCAGGTCGACCGGCGCATCACCGTCTGCGGCGATCTCGCGGGCGCGCGCCCGGTCTTCCACACCCCCTGGGCGGGCGGCACGGCGTACGCGACGGCCGCCCTGCCGCTGGCCGACCTCATCGAGGCCAACCTCGACTTCGGCCACCTCGCGGCCCTCCTCGCCGCTCCCGACGTACCGGCCGCGGTGCACGACTCCACCCCGTACGACGGCGTACGGCGCATTCCGCCGGGACACGCGCTCGTCCTGCGCGCCGGGGCCCGCGAGATCGCCGGGTACGAACAGGTCGCCTCGCTCGCCGTGGCGGCCGTCCCGGCCGACCCGGCCAGCGCGGTCGACGCCGTCCGTGACGCCCTCGTCGAGGCGGTGCGCACGCGCCTGTCCGCGCCGCGGCACGTCCCCGACATCGACCCCGGCCCCGTACCCGGCATGGGGCCCGCGGCACGGCGCGCCGCGCGCGGGATGCCGGTTGCGGGCATCGGAGCCGACCTGTCCGGCGGCGCCGCCTCCGGCACGCTCGCGCTCCTCGCCGCCGGCCTGCCCGGCATGCCGGGCACGCTCCTGGGCCACGGCACGGGCGCGGGCGAGCGCCTTCTGGCCGTCACCTTCAACGACCTGGCCGTCGGCGGACGCGAGGCGGAACTGGAACGGGCCGGGACCCTCGCCGCCAACCCCCGCCTGCACCACGTCGTCGTGACCGGCGGCGAGGAGACCCTGCCGTACGCCGACCTGGACGGCCCCCTCACCGACGAACCCGGCCCCAGCCTGGTGACCGCCGCCCGCCACCGCGCCCGCCTCGCCGCGGGCAGCGCCGACCACTTCACGGGCTACGGCGCCCGCCAGGTCCTCGACGCCCATCCGGCCCGCCTCGCGGACCTTCTGATGGACCGCAAACGGCGTCACCTGGTGCGCCCCGTCGCCGCCCTCACCAGGGCGGACGGCTCCGTCCTCGTCCCCGCGCGCGTGTACGGCGCCGCCCGCCGGCTGGCCCGCACGCCGTACCGGGCGGGAGTGGAGGATCTCGCCGAACGGCTGATGCACCGCCGCTTCGACGACCCCGGAGGCGCCGTGGGCGCCTCCCTGGCCGCCCTCGCGTGGGGCGGCCCCGGCCCGGCGGCTCGGTGGCTGACCGGCGAGGCACTGGCTGAAGTATCGGTTCGCCTCCAGAGCACGGCCCACCGCGCCGGAGGAGGGCCGGGTCAGCGTCCCGGCGACCATCGCGCGCGTGCCGCCCTGGCCCGCCACGCGGCCGACCTGCGCGTCCTGGAACAGGCCGCCGAGATCCGCTCCCAGCGCCTGCACGCGCCGTTCCTCGACAACCAGGTCGTGCGCGCCTGCCGTGCCCTCCCCGAGACCCTGCGCGTGCAGCCGGGGGCGCGCGCCGCGATCCTGCGCACCGTCCTCAAGAGCTCCGGCGTGGCCGACCTGCCGGCCGGCTGGGGCGCCCCCACCCAGGCCACCACCACCGCCGCGGCACGCGCGGGCCTGCGCATGGCCGCGGACCCCCTCATCGCCCTCTTCGACGCACCCCTGCTCGCCGACGCCGGCCTGATCGAAGCCCGCGTCGTCCGCAAGGCCCTCCGCGCGGCCGCCGCCGGCGAACCCCTCCCCCTCGACGGCCTCGCCGACCTCGTCTCCCTCGAACTCTGGCTCCGGCGCCTCCTCTCCCGCAGAGGCACCTGCTGGACAGGCACTCCGGCCCGCGCCCGAGCGGTCCCCGCGGGAATCGCTCCCCAGAGACGGGCGGTCTCCTCCGGTGGCGAAGGCGCGGACCTGGCCGCGCGCTGACCGGCACAGCCACCGGGCGACCACCCGGCCCGCCCCGCGGACCCACCGCCACCTCAGCTGTCGGGCCTGCGGTGCCCGACACGACCGCCTGCCCCGCCGGGCCGGTCATCAGACCGGCGGCCCGTCAGCCCACCCCCCCCGCACCCCCGTCACGGCAGACGGGCGGCCGGTCGGCCCCCACGGCCGGAAACCCCGTGCCCCGCCCCGCGACCCCGGCGACAATGACCATGTGCGGTACAGAATCCTGGGCGTCACCCAGACAGCGGACGACCACGGCAGCGCCGTACCCCTCGGCCCCCGCCTCCGAGCGCTCCTGACGGCCCTCGCCCTCCGCCCGGGCCGCCCCACCACCCCGGAAACCCTCATCGACGAAGTCTGGGCCGACGCCCCGCCCCAGGACGCCCTCGCCGCCCTCCAGGCACTCGTCGGCCGCCTCCGCCGTACCGTCGGCAAGGACACCGTCACGTCCGTCCCGGGCGGCTACCGCCTCGCGGCGACGGAGGACGACGTCGACCTGTTCGTCTTCGAACGCCTCGTACGGCAGGGCACCGAGGCCCTGCGAGAAGGCGACCCCACCACAGCCGCACGCACCCTGGACGAGGCCCTCGCCCTGTGGCACGGCCCGGCCCTCGCCGACCTCCCCGACCACCCCTCGGCGGTCCGCCCGGAGGCCCTGCGCCTGGAGGCGTCCCGCGCCCGCGCCGAGGCGGACCTGCTGCTCGGCCGGGCGGACGAGGCCGTACCCCGGCTGACGGAACTGACCACCGCCCACCCCTACGACGAGCCGCTGCACGCGCTCCTCATCCGCGCCCTCCGCGACACGGGCCGCGCCGCCGACGCCCTCGTCGCGTACGAGACGGCCCGCCGCACCCTTGCCGACAGTCTCGGCACCGACCCCGGCCCGGCCCTGCGCACCCTCCACGGCGAACTGCTCGACGGCTCGGCGCCGCCGACCGGGGCGGATACGTCCCTCGCCCCGCCCCGACTCCCCGAACGCACCGGCAACCTCCGTCCACGGCTCACCTCTTTCGTGGGCCGGGAACCGGAGATCGCCGCCATCCGTTCCGAATTGCACAGGGCCCGCCTCGTCACCCTCACCGGACCGGGCGGCTCAGGAAAGACCCGTCTCGCCGAGGAAGCCGCCGCCGGGCTCCCGCAGGCCTGGCTGGTCGAGCTGGCGCCGCTCGACCGGCCGGAGGCGGTGCCCGGCGCGGTGGTCAGTGCCCTCGGTCTGCGCGAGACCGTGCTGATGACCACCGACCTGGCGACCCCGCAGGACGATCCGGTCGCCCTGCTCGTCGAGTACTGCGCCCCGCGCAGCCAACTCCTGATCCTCGACAACTGCGAACACGTCATCGGCGCCGCCGCCGGCCTCGCCGAGACCCTGCTCACCCGATGCCCAGGGCTCACGATCCTCGCCACCAGCCGTGAGCCCCTGGGCGTCCCCGGTGAGCTGGTCCGCCCGGTCGAGCCCCTCCTCCCCGACCAGGCGCACCGCCTCTTCACCGAGCGCGCGGCCACCGTCCGTCCCGACGCGGCCGCCGCCCTGCGGGACGGAGAAGCGGTGGCGGAGATCTGCCGACGGCTGGACGGCCTGCCGCTCGCCATCGAACTGGCCGCCGCCCGGCTCCGGCTGCTCACCCCCCGTCAGATCGCCGACCGCCTCGACGACCGCTTCCGTCTCCTCACCTCCGGCAGCCGCACGGCTCTGCCCCGCCAGCAGACGCTGCGGGCCGTCGTCGACTGGTCCTGGGACCTGCTGGACGAGCCGGAGCGCACGGTGCTGCGCGAGCTGTCCGTGTGCGCGGGCGGCTGGGACCTGGAGGCGGCGGAGGCGGTGTGCACCGGCCCGGTCGCCGACCTGGTGGGAGCGCTCGTCGACAAGTCCCTGGTGGTCGCGACTCCGGGAGCACGGGACGGCGGCGAGGGCATGCGCTACCGCATGCTGGAGACCATCCACGAGTACGCCACCGAGCGCGCCGCCGAGACCCCCGAGATACGCGCGGCGGCCGAGCGACGGCACCGTGCCTGGGTGCGCGCGCTCGTCGAGCGGGCCGACCCCCTGCTGCGCTCCGCCGAGCAACTCCCGTGGATCTCCCGCCTGGAGACCGAACTGGACAACATCCGGGTGGCGATCCAGCGCGGTATCACCGCGGGCGACGAGGAGGAGGCCGCCGCCCTCTGCCTCGCCATGGGCTGGTTCTGGTGGCTGCGCAACTACCGCCACGAAGGCGCCGCCTGGACCGACCGCACGCTGCGCCTGGGCGCGGTCCTGGACGACCTCCCCACCCCGCGTCCGGACCGTGCGACGAGGCCCGGCACGCCGACCGCACCCGGTACCTCCGCCACCACCTGCCCCGACACCCCGGGCTCCCCCGACACCCTCGCGTCGCCCGCCCTCACCGCATCCCGCGACCCCGGCACGTCGGCGGGCCGCACCGCGCCCGATGGCCGCACCGCGCCCGCCGCACCCGCCGTGCCGACCGATCCCGTCGACCTCGCGGCCCGTATGGCCGCCGTCGACCCCCTCGGCGCCTTCCTCGACGAGCCCGACGGCGAGAAGAACCACCCTCGGCACGCCCAGCGGATGAACCTCCGGATGCTGCACCTGTTCCTGCTCTCCGAGTCCCAGCCCAGGGGCTTGACGCCGGACCCGCGCCGGGCCGCGTACCTCCAGCGGCTGCGCGGCCGGTACGGACCGGGTGGCCCGGAGGCGGCCCGGATGCCCGGCCTGATCTGGCCGCTGACGGCCTTCCACCTGGGGGACGCGGATCTGCGCGGCACCCTCGAAACGGCCGTGGCCAACTGCCGGACCTACGGCGGCGACTGGGAACTGGGCTGCGTCCTGATGTTCCGTACGCACGCGGCCGTCGACTCCCCCGGCGGACTGCTGGGCGTGGACGACGACCTGGCGGAGCTGCGCGTGCTCAGCGGACGCGTCGGCGACCGGTGGATGCGGGCCCAGGTGTGCAGCGCGGCCGCTGAGGCGGAGATGGCCCGCGGCCGGTTCGCCGAGGCCGAGCGGGAGTACCGGGAGGCGCTGCGGCTCGCCTACGAGGTCGGTGCCTACGCGGAGTCGCCGTTCCTGATCGCCCGTCTCGCGGAGATCGCCTACCGTTCGGGCGACCGGGCCGCCGCCCTGGCCGCGCTCGACGAGGCGGACATCGCGGCCGAGCGTTACGGCGTGGCGGACGCTCGGGCGTTCGTCCTCCTGCTACGGACCCAGATCGCCGTGGACGAGGGCGACACCGCACGCGCGCGGGAGCTGTGCGACGCGACCCGCGTGGCCACGGCCGAGGGCACACCGCCGCCTCAGTTCGTCGCGGCGCTGGGCTTGCTCGAGGCGGAGGTCACCGCCGGTGAAGCGGGGCCGGAACCCGCCCTGGCGCTGCTCGCCGGCACCCTGCGTCGAGCCCTGGCCGACCACTGTGCGGAGGCCGTCACCTCGGCGATCATCGACGGCGCGGCGGTCCTGTCGGCCCGACTGGGGGACTTCCCGCGCGTGATCCGGCTGCTCGCTGCCGCCGACGTGCTGTACGGCTCCCACCCGCGGCCCTCCCCCCAGCGCGCCCAGGCCGAGCGGGCCGAGGCGGTCGCCCGCCAAGCCCTGGGAGCCGAACGGCAGGAGGCCGAGCGGAAGCGGGGCGCGGCCCTGACGGTCACCGGTGCCCTGCGCGAACTCACCGAGGCCGTGCGCGCCCACCCGGCACCAGCACCGGCGTCGGGCCCTTCACCCACCTCGACCACTACGAACAGGTGATCTTCGACTCGGCCCAGTCCGCCAGTGCCACAGCGTCGAGGTGGTTGTGCGGCTCGACGACCAGCGTGACGGTCTCCCGGCCGGCGAGGTTCACATGGACGGGCACGGCGGGTCGGCCGCCCTTGACCCTCCCGGACGACCACAGCCGGGCCCCGTCGGCGTGGACGGAGAAGACGACCTTGCCGAGCTTCGGCGTCATGTCGTCGGCGCCCGCCACCGCGTCGTAGGCCGTGCAGGTGCGGTTGAGGTCGATCGTCACGGAGGAGTCTCCGTGCACGGTCACTCCGCGCGCGTACTCCCGGTGAGCGATCGACAGGCCGTGGCGCTGCCACACCCAGCCGCTCTCGCCGAGGCGGATCTCCGGCCCGGTGCCGTCGCCGTCGATGTCGAAGGACAGTTCGCTCAGCTCGTACACCGCCGGGGCGGACGTCGGTGTGGGGGCGGACGTCGGGGCCGGCGTGGCCTTGGGAGTGGGTGCACTCGACCCGCCCGCACCGCCGCTCGCTGCCGCGGCCGCGCCCGCCGCCCCGGCTCCGGCACCACCGGCGATGAGCGCGGCGGCCTTGGCGTATCCGGCGGCGCCGAACCAGCCGATGACCGCGATCGGCACGACGGCGGGGATGCCGCCGGCGACCTCCTCGATCTGGAGGGCGGCCAGCCGGCACTTGGCGCACTCCTCCAGATGCTTGCGCAGCCCCCGCTCGGCACGGGTGCGCAGTCGGCGGCGGGCGTAGGTGCCGAGCTGGTCGGCGTAGCGCGCACACTCGTCGTCGCTGGTCAGGGCCGCGCTGACGTGGGCCTGGAGGTAGGCCTGCCGGAGGCCCTCGCGGGCGCGGCTGGCGAGCACGCGGGTGCCGTTGGCATCGAGGCCGAACAGCGTGGCGACCTCGCTCGGCGACTCGTCCTCGACCTCGGTGTGCCACAGCACGGCCTGCCAGCGCTCCGGCAGCGAGCGGAAGGCCCTCATGGCCATGGACCGCTCGGCCTCGTGCAGGGCCAGTACGTCGGCGCCGAGGCCGAGGGTGTCGCCGTCGGACACCTCGGAGGAGCGGGAGGCATGCGCGACGAAGACCGCGAAGTCCTCGACGAGTTGCTCCCGCCTGGCGGACAGCGTCCAGCCTGCGGCGACCCGGCGTACGGAGGTGAGCAGATAGGCGCGTACGGCGTGCTGGGGGCCGGAGCCGCGGCGTACCGCCTGGAGCATGCGGGCGAAGACCTCTGCCGTGAGGTCGTCGGCGGTGTGGGCGTCCCGGCAGCAGGTGCGCGCGTACCGGCGGACGGCGTCGGCGTGGCGCCGGTACAGCTCCTCGTACGCCGTGTCGTTCCCGGAGCGCATCCGGGCGATCAGGTCGGTGTCGGCAGGGGGCTCCTCCCGCAGCGGCGGCCGGATGTTGTGCTCGCGCCACTCACGCTGCGCCGGGACGCTGCCCTCGACGGGGACGCCGTCCTCGACCGGGCCGGAGCCGCCGCCCCGGGGGGCGCCCGCGCGGCCGCCCTGAAGGGGTAGCTGCGGTGCGATCCGGCCCGCGGTCTCCGCCTCACCGTCGCCCGGTGGGTCGTCCCTGCCGTCAACGCTCATCGCGGAAAGCCCTCGCCGCCTGCCGAACCAGTCACGAACACCGCGTCAGAGTGCCATATCGGCTGTTGTTCACAACCCCGCAGGAGAGGCCGTCCCCTCATCCGAGGGGACTCGCCCGCGCCCAATGTCGGCATTCACTCGTACGGGGAAAATCCCCCGGCATTCTCGTGTCAGCAGGTTGACGCCTGTCACTGATATGTACGGAATGTCCCTACGGCGGGCGGCGAAGGAACTCCAGCCCGGTCCAGGCACCCCCCGCATCACCATTTCGAGTGTCCACGCCCCACCCTGCTGACGGGCTCGAACCGCCCACGCCTGACGGTCCCGCGCGAGCCCGCAACCCGCCCCCCGTCCGGCGACCGTCCGTCCTCAAGCGGGTGGGGGCTCACCCGGCGAACCGAGCGAGCCCCCACCACGAACCGGCCGACGACCGCTCTCGGAACCGGCACCGGCCGCCCCGGCCGGTCCCCACCCGCCCCGGCCCCACTCGGTCCGGTCCGGTCAGCCAATGCCGACCCGCCCCGACCCGCCCCGCCCCGGCTCGGTCCGGTCAGGCCGGTCCGACCCGAGCCAACCCGCTTCAGTCCGACCCGGACCGACCCACATCCGACCCCACCCGGTCCAGCCGTACGGCATGGGGCCACGAGCCCGCCCCGCACCCCGCCAGGTGCCGGCTACGAAGCCGGCCGGGACCGCAACCCCTCCAGCAGGATGTCCAGCAGGCGGGACGAAGCCGCCGCCTGGTGGGCCGGGTCCGGCAGGGACGGCGCCGCGGTGGCGATGACCAGCAGGACGTCCGACACCGAGACGTCCGGCCGCAGCTCGCCCGCAGCCCGCGCCCGGTCCACCAGCTGACCCACGACTTCGAGCAGGGCCGCCGCCCCGGTGTCGTCCACGACGGACCGCGCGCCCTCGTCGGAGAGCAGTCGCAGTTCGCCGCCGCCGCCGGGCTGGCTCCGCTGCTGCGGAACACGTGCCTCGTCGACGGCGGAGCCCTCCGTGCCGTCCTCGGCGACGCCGACCCGCAGCACCTGCGGGGGCAGCAGTCGCCCGGCGCCGGACGCCACCGACGTGCGCAGGAAGCGCGACAGCGCAGACCACGGCTCGTCCTCCTGGCCCAGTGCCGTCCGAGCCTGGTCGGTCAGCCGGGAGGTCTCCTCCTCGGCTATCCGTCGCACCAGGACGTCCTTGCTCGGGAAGCGCCGGTACACCGTGCCGACACCGACCCGGGCGCGCCGCGCCACGTCCTCCATCGGCGCGCCGTACCCCAGCTCGCCGAAGACCTCGCGCGCCGCACGCAGTACGTGCTCCAGATTGCGCTGTGCGTCCACGCGCAGCGGCGTGGTCCGCGAGGTGTTCCCGCGTCCGTTGCCCGCCGCGCTGACCATGCCGCCCGGTCCAAGAGTGGACGCGGACGACCAATGCGTGTCCTGAATGTGCATGAATGTTCCCCCGGTAATGACGTCTCCCCCCGGAGACTCTCCCCGCCATCGAAAGCGCGGGGCACATGGAACAGGGGACGACAGGCCCGGACCCGCGGTGAGGTCCTGCGCCAGCAGCACCTCGCGGACCGACGAGCGTTTCCCCCTGCACCCCGTCGCCACACGAACATAGTTGAGAGGGCGTCAATTCAGAAGGGGCACGTTCCGCACGGAGCGACCCCCGATCGGAGTACGGGCCGCACACATCCCGATAATGCCCCTCCCCGTACGCCTGTGCACACCCGTTGACCTGCGACTTCACCGTCCGGGCCGACATCTCGGCCGTCCCGGCCCCCATCCGGGCCGCGGTCACACAAATTGTCGGGGCTGTGGACAAACTCCGGCGTCGGGTGCGTCATGGGATGGTGAAGGAACGTGCGCGCATTCTCGTTGTCGGTGGTGGCTACGTCGGGATGTACACGGCCCTGCGGCTCCAGCGGCAGCTGAAACAGGAACTCGGCCGGGGGGAGGCCGAGATCACGGTCGTCACTCCCGACCCGTACATGACGTACCAGCCGTTCCTGCCCGAGGCGGCCGCGGGCGCCGTCTCGCCGCGGCACGTCGTCGTACCGCTGCGCCGCGTCCTGCCGCACTGCCGGGTCGTCATCGGCGAGGCCACCGCCATCGACCACGCCAGACGCACCGCCACCCTGACCACCCTCGCCACCGACGAGGAGGGCACGGGCCCACGACAGCTGACGTACGACGAACTGGTCCTCGCGCCCGGCTCGGTCTCCCGCACGCTGCCCATCCCGGGCCTCGCCGACCACGGCATCGGCTTCAAGACCGTCGAAGAGGCGATCGGGCTGCGCAACCACGTCATCGAACAGATGGACATCGCCTCCTCCACCCGCGACCCCGCGATCCGCGACGCGGCCCTCACCTTCGTCTTCGTGGGCGGTGGCTTCGCCGGTGTGGAGGCGCTCGGGGAACTGGAGGACATGGCGCGCTACACCACGCGCTACTACCACAACATCAAGCCCGAGGACCTCAAGTGGATCCTCGTCGAGGCCTCCGACCGGATCCTCCCGGAGGTCGGCGAGGACATGGGCCGCTACACCGTCAGCGAGCTTCGCCGCCGCAACATCGACGTCCGCCTCGGCACCCGCCTGGAGTCGTGCGCGGACCGCGTCGCCGTCCTCAGCGACGGTGCCCGCTTCCCGACCCGTACGGTCGTGTGGACCGCCGGCGTCAAACCCCACCCGGTGCTCGCCGCCAGCGACCTGCCCCTCACCGAGCGGGGCCGCCTCAGGTGCACCCCCGAGCTGACGGTCGAGGGCGTCACGCACGCGTGGGCGGCCGGAGACGCCGCCGCCGTCCCCGACGTCACCGCCGACCGGCCCGGCACGCACACCGCCCCGAACGCCCAGCACGCCGTACGGCAGGCCAAACTCCTCGGCGACAACATCGCGCGCTCCCTGCGCGGCGAGCCCCTGAAGACCTATGAGCACAAGTACGTCGGCTCGGTCGCCTCCCTCGGGCTGCACAAGGGCGTCGCGCATGTCTACGGGCGCAAGCTGAAGGGCTACCCCGCCTGGTTCATGCACCGCGCCTACCACCTCAGCCGCGTCCCCACCTTCAACCGCAAGGCGCGCGTCCTCGCGGAATGGACGCTGTCCGGCCTCTTCAAACGGGAGATCGTCTCGCTCGGCTCCCTCGAACATCCTCGCGCGGAGTTCGAACTCGCTGCCGGTGGAAAACCTTCTGACCAGTCTTCCGGTGACCCGAAGGGGTCGTCCTGACCCGGTACAGGAACTCCACCGACCGCTCCCACGTCTGACGAATGACGGCCCGGACGGCGGCCGCACTGCCAGACTGCTCTCTGCTCACCGCCCCTCCCGAGCCGCGGGGGCCACCACCCGCCCCTGCCGAACCCCACGAGGCTGTTCCCACGTGCTCCACATCCCGGGTGCTGCGACAATGTGCGGCCACCGCCGCGCGGCCCCCGGAGCCCAGGCCGGGACCGGAGCCGGCCGTCGACGACTACACGAGGCAAGGATCCGTGAACTTCACGCGCTGGAGCGCCCGGCTCCCCGGAACGCAGCGCCGCGCCGCCGCGCGAGCCGACCACCTGGTCACCGCCGCGGACCGGCGGAGCGAGGGCTCCGTACCCGCCGCCCGCGCCGAACGGCGCGCCGACGGCGACCCGCCCCCGATGCCCGCCGTCGACGAACTCCCGGCCCGTGAGGTCCTCGACCGCGTCCCGGCCCTCGTGGCCCTCGTGCACGGCCCCGACCACCGCCTCGCCTACGTCAACGACGCCTACACGGCGGCCTTCGGCGCACGGCCCGTCGGCGAACCGGCCGCCGAGGCGCTCCCCGAGCTGCGCGACCTCGGCCTGATGCCGCTCCTCGACCAGGCCCAGCGCAGCGGCAAGCCCCGCACCCTGAAGTCACGCAAGGCACCCGACGGCCGCTCCTACACCTTCACCTGCACCCCGGTCCCGGAGAAGCAGGGCGAGAACGCCGTCCTGGTGTTCGCCGCCGACGTCACCGACCACGCGGAAGCCGCCGAACGCCTCAGAGCCAGCGAGCGCCGCCAGCGGGAGACCGCCGTCACCCTCCAGCGCTCCCTGCTCCCCCAGAAGCTGGAAGAACCCGACGACCTGCGCATCGCCGCCACCTACCACCCCGGTGGCACCGAGGCGGCCGTCGGTGGTGACTGGTACGACGTCATCACCCTCGGCGGCGGCCGCACCGCCCTCGTCATCGGCGACGTCATGGGCCGCGGCGTCCGGGCGGCGGCCGTCATGGGCCAGCTGCGCACCGCCGTCCGCGCCTACGCCCGCCTCGACCTGCCGCCGCACGAGATCCTCCAGCTCCTCGACGGCCTCGCCATGGAGATCGACGCCAACCAGATCGCCACCTGCGTGTACGCCATCCACGACCCCAACGAGGGGCGGCTGGTGTACGCCTCCGCGGGCCACCTGCCCATCCTGGTCCGCGACGCCAACGGCACCGTCCTGCGCGCCGACGAACCCACCGGCCCCCCGCTCGGCACCGGCGGCTGGGTGCACTCCTCCGGCTCCATCCCCCTAGGTCCCGGCTCCACCGCCGCCCTCTACACCGACGGCCTGGTCGAGCGGCGCAACGAGGACCTCGACGAGGGCATCGCCGCCCTGGAGCGCGCCCTGGCCGGCGCCACCGGCACCCCCCAGGTCGTCTGCGACCGCCTGGTCCGCTCGGCGGGCGTCACCGCGGACCACGACGACGACGTGGCCGTCCTGGTCCTCCAGCACCCCGCCCGCACCGGCCCCGACGGCGAGCTGTTCCGCAACGCCGCACTCGAACTGCTCGGCGGTGTGGAGGCGGCCCCTCGCGCGCGTGCCTTCGCCTCCGGCGTCCTCACCAGCTGGCGCTTCCCCACCGACCTGCACGACCTGGGCGTCCTCGCGACCAGCGAACTCGTCGCCAACTCCCTCCAGCACGGCATCCCGCCCATGCGTCTGCGCCTGCGCCGCACCGACCGCCGCCTGATCATCGAGGTCACCGACGGCGACGACCACCTGCCGCGGCGCCGCCGCGCCGAGCCCGCCGACGAGTCGGGCCGGGGCATCGCCATCGTCGCCACGATCGCCTCCAGCTGGGGCAGCAGACGCACCCCGGGCGGCGGAAAGGCGGTGTGGTGCGAGTTCGTCCTGCCCCGGCCCACCGACTGAAACCCGCCCCGCGCAACCGTTCCCCCACGCGCGCCACCTAGGCGAACGCGCCGCCCGGTGCTAGTAGCTCCCCATGGCAGACGCAACGGGCTTTCACCTCAAGGGAAGCGCCCCCGAGCGCTACGAACACTACGTCGCGCCCCTCATGGCGCCCTTCGTGACCGCACTCGTCGACGCCGCGGACCTCTACCCCGGCGCCACCGTCCTCGACCTCGCGTGCGGCACCGGCTTCGCGGCCCGCGCCGCCGCGGCACACGTCGGCCCCACCGGCCGCGTGGCCGGCACCGACATCGACGAGGCCAGGCTCAGGGTCGCCGTGGACCGGCACCCGCGCCTCTATCCGGACATCGAGTTCACCGCCGCCCCCGCCGACGACCTCCCCTACCCGGACGCGACCTTCGACGCCGTCCTCTGCCAGCAGGGCGCGCAGTTCTTCCCCGACCTCGACGCGGCCCTGCGGGAGACCGCCCGCGTCCTGCGCCCCGGAGGCCGCTTCGTCGCCACCGTCTGGTCGGACCTCGAAGCGTCGCCCTACTTCGCCGCCCAGCACCGGGCGGTACAGCAGTACTGCGGCGCGGAGACGGCGGCGGACTTCCAGGACGCCTTCCACGCCGCCGACCGCCTCACCGCGGCCCTGGACGGCGTGGGCCTGCGCCGGCCGACCCGCAGGGACCTCACCTTCACCGTCACCCTCCCTCCGCTCCAGGACTACGCCCCCGGCCACCTCTCCGCGATCCCCTGGGGCCGCAGGATCGCCGAGACCGGGGGCGAGGAGGCCCTCGCCCGAGCCGCCGACACCATCCGTGCCGCCCTCCCCGCCGACACCACGGCCTTCCCCTTCACCGCGACCCTGGTGACGGCCCACCGCTGACGCCCCGCCCGCCGACGACACGAAAGAGGCGGCCGTCGCCTCCCGACGACGGCCGCCCCACGCCGAACCGCAGGACCTCACGCGTCCGCGGCCACCGGCTCCACAGCGGCACCGCCGCGGGCCACCACCCGCTTCCGCGCCACCCACGGCTGATCCTGTACGAGCGTGAGCTGCCGCCCCAGCCGCAGGGCGAGCACCGTGATCCCCAGCGAGAACAGCAGGAACGTCACGACGTACGGGGCGTGCAGCGAGGCCCCCATCGGTCCGCCCACGGCCGGCCCGACCGCCAGCGCCAGCTGCTTGACCAGCGCGAAAGCCGAGTTGTACTGCCCGGCGAGCCCGGCCGGCGCCAGATCGGCCACCAGCGGCGCGACCGTCGGCGACAGCATCGCCTCGCCCAGCCCGAACAGCGCGTACGTGGACACGAACGCGGCCGTCGCCATCTCCTGGCTCCCGTTCCCGAGCCCCGCGTACCCGGCCACGGCCCACGCCACGGCCCAGATCAGCCCCACGGCCGCGATCACCCGCGACCGCTTCTGCCGCTCGACGAACCTCAGCACCGCGAACTGCGCGACGACGATCACCGCGGTGTTGGCGGCGAGAGCGGTCCCGAGGGCGGACGTCGAAATACCCGCGGCCTCCACCCCGTACGCGCTCAGCCCGGACTCGAACTGCCCGTAGCAGGCGAAGAACAGCACGAAGCCCAGCACGGACAGCTGCACCATGGCCCGGTTGCCGAGCAGCTGCTTCCAGCCGCCCTTGGCGGACCCCCGCGGGGCGCCCTCCACCCGCGGCGAACGCGGCATCCGCACGCCGGCCATCACCGCGACCAGCAGCAGGAACATCGCCGCCTCGATCGCGAACAGCAGCGTGAAGGAGGACACGCGCGTGGTGTCGACGAGATGCCCGCCGATGAGGCCACCGACCCCGAGCCCCAGGTTCTGGAGGAAGAACTGCGTGGCGAAGGCCCGCGACCGCGTCTCCGCGGTCGAGCAGTCCACGATCATGGTGGCGAGCGCAGGCTGCATCACGGCCTGCCCGGCCCCCAGCGCGGCCGCGGCGGCCAAGACGGCGGTGGCGTCACCGGCGAGCCCGAGGCTCAGCGCACCCAGCGCGGCGGTGACCAGGGCGGCGATCAGCACCGGCAACGGACCGCGCCGCACGATCGCCCGGCCGGCGAACGGCAGCACGATCAGCGCGGCGACGGCGAACACGGCGAGGACCAGCCCCGCCGTCATGGCACCGAGCCCACGCACCTGCGCCACGTAGACGTACAGGTAGGGGACGGTGAAGCCGAGCCCGAACGCGCTGAGTGCGTTGCCCACGTGGATCCGGCGCATCGCTGCGCCCATGGCCCTGGTCACGTTCACCTCTCTCAGGTAGTTGGTGAGTCTCAGTTCTTAGAACCGAAGACTTCGAAGATAAATTTCGAAGCTAAACAGTACACTCCGAAGAACTTCAACGCGAACGGCTACCGTGCGATACTGACGGCCATGGGTGACACCCCCGGCAGCACAGGGGTCGGCGGCGAGCCGACCCTCGAAGAGCAGATCGCCGCGTACCAGCGCGAGTTCCAGGACCTCGACCCCCAGGTCGAGCAGATCGTCTCGGCGCTCTCCCGCCTGAACCGCCGCATGAACGTCGCCTACGGCCGCCAGACCGCCGCGCTCGGCATCAGCAACGCCGACTGGGAAGTCCTCAAGGCACTCGTCCTCTCGGGCGCCCCCTACCGCATGGGGCCCGGCGACCTGGCCAAGCGCTTGGGTCTGACGCCGGCCGCGATGACCCACCGGATCGACCGCATGGTCGCGGAAGGTCTGGTGACCCGGAAGCGGGACGAGAGCAACCGGGTCCGGGTGATCGTGGAGCTGACGACCGAGGGCAGGGAGAAGTGGCTGGAGGCGATGCGACTGGCGACGGTCTTCGAGGAGGACCTGCTCCAGGACCTCTCCGCCGACGACCGCACGGCCCTCGGTGACGTCCTCACCAGGCTGCTGCGCCGGGTGGAGCACGCCCAGCCGGACGCCGGCGGACGCCTCACGGACCTGGACTAAAAGATCTTGACAGGGGCTACTTGACAGCCTCGCGGCTGATCCGTAAGGTTCTTCGGGTTGCCGCGGAGCCGTGACGGTTCTCGGTGGCACCTCCGCCGCGGTAGCGGCACTCACACCACAGCAAGATCTCCCAACGGGATTGATTCGGCGTGCCGCTATTCAATTCGATTTGGGCCCGGCAGCTCGATTAGCGCTCGCCGGGGAGGATCCGCTAGGGTTTGAGACGTCGGAACGGCCCAACGGCCGGGAAGGCGAACCCCCTCTGACGGGGAATCAGGGTCGAAAGGATCTGATAGAGTCGGAACCGCCGGAAAGGAAACCGCGAAACAAAAGCGGGGGCCTGGAAAGCACCGAGGAAATCGGATCGGGAAACGGTCTGATAGAGTCGGAA
>NZ_JBVIQK010000024.1:0-101533 GCF_055577115.1 Streptomyces sp. NPDC033216
CGGTCCTCGAAAGCCACCCGGGTGTCGCCCAGGCCGTCGTCGTCGCGCGGGAGGACCGCCCCGGCGACCAGCGACTCGTCGCCTACATCGTTCCGGGCGGGGCCGTGGAAGAAGCGGACGGGGCCGTCGATCAGAACCACGTGCACGACTGGCAGCGACTGTACGACTCGGTGTACACGAACTCCGCCCCAGCGCCGTCCGGCGACGACTTCACCGGCTGGAACAGTACTTACGACGGCCGGCCGATCCCGCTGGAGGAGATGCACGAGTGGCGCGACGCCACCGTGGCACGCATTCTGGAGCTCCGCCCTCGCCGTGTGCTCGAGATCGGTGTGGGCACCGGCCTGGTGCTCTCCCAGGTCGCACCCCAGTGCGAGGCCTACTGGGGCACGGACGTCTCCGCGTCGGTGATCGAGGAAGTACAGCGCTGGGTGGACCAGGATCCCGCGCTCGCCTCCAAGGTGGAGCTGCGGAGCCAGGCTGCGCACGAGACCCAGGGCATCCCGGACGGCTACTTCGACACGGTGATCCTCAACTCGGTCGCGATGTACTTCCCCAGCGCCGACTATCTGCACCAGGTCCTTCAGTGGGCCATGAAGATCATCACGCCGGGCGGTGCGGTGTTCGTCGGGGACGTCCGCAACCGGCGGCTCCTCCGGGCGCTCACCACCGCGGTCCATGCGGGGCGCGCTCAGGACACGACCGACGTGAATGCCCTCAAGCGTCAGGTCGAACATGCTCTGGTCATGGAGGAGGAACTGCTGGTCGATCCCGACTTCTTCTCAGCGCTCCAGCAGCGGGAAGCGGATCTGGCTGGTGTGGATCTCCGTATCAAGCGGGGCAAGCACCACAACGAGCTGACCAGGTACCGGTACGACGTCGCGTTGTACAAGCAGGGCGCGTCCCTCCTCCCGCTCGCCGACGCGCCCCAGGCCAAGTGGTCGCGAGAGCTCGACGGCCTGGCCGCGCTGGAGCACCGGCTGACCACCGGGCAGCCGGCGGTGCTGCGGGTCACCGGAGTGCCCAACACCCGGGTGGCCGGTGAGGTGGCGCTCGCCGAGGCGATCCGGAACGGACAGGCCCCTGACAACGACGCCACAGCTGAAAGGGCCGCGGACGACCTGGAGACGTTCCATCGACTCGGGCAGCGGTTGGGTTACTGGGTGGGTATCGCCTGGTCCGGCGATACCTTGGAGACCGCTGACGTCACGTTCGTGCGAGCCGACCGAGTGAGCACCGAGGCACCGGTCGGAGCGTACCTGCCGGCCGCCACGCCCAACGCGACGACGCCGTTGTCGGCATGGACGACCAACCCACACGCGGCGTCGGCCGCGGGCACGCTGCCACTGGCCCTGCGGGAGTTCGCCGGCGTGAGACTGCCGGGCTACATGGTGCCCGCGGCGTTCGTGCCCCTGGACCGACTGCCGCTCACCAGGAACGGCAAGCTCGACCGAGCGGCGCTGCCCGCGCCCCAGCTGGAAGCGCATTCCAGCGGAGGGCGGCTGGCGAGGACACCCCAGGAGGAGATCCTCCGCGCCATGTTCGCCGACATCCTGGGTATACCCGACGTCGGGGTCGAGGACGACTTCTTCGAGCTGGGCGGTCATTCGTTGCTGGCCACCCGCCTCGTCAGCCGGATCCGCGTGACGCTGGGCGTGGAAGTGCCCATCCGCACGGTCTTCGACAGGCCGACCGCCGCGGGCATCGCCTCCTGGGTGGCACGCGCCGGCGTCGCACGGCCCGAGGTGGTGGTGCGGCCGCGTCCGGAGGAGATGCCCCTGTCGTACGCCCAGCAGCGGCTCTGGTTCCTGGGCGAGTTGGAGGGACCGAACACCACCTACAACGTTCCGGTGGCGCTGCGGCTGACCGGCGAGCTGGACGTCGCCGCCCTGGCGGCGGCGCTGCGGGACGTCGTGGTCCGGCATGAGAGCCTGCGTACGCTGTATCCCTCCGTGGACGGCCGGCCGCGCCAGCTCGTCCTCGACCCGGAGTCGGTGGATCCACGGCTGCACGTGGTGGAGGCCGCCCCGGAGGGGCTGGATCAGGCCGTGCTTGTGGCCGCGGCGTACGTCTTCGACCTGACAGTGGACCTGCCGCTGCGCATGACACTGATCAAGCTGAACCCCGATGAGCACGTGCTGGTCGTCACGCTGCACCACATCGCCACCGACGGGTGGTCGATGAAGCCGTTGTGGCAGGACCTCTCGCAGGCCTACGAGCACCGGTGTGCAGGCCGGGCACCCGATTGGGAGCCGTTGCCTGTGCAGTACTCGGACTACGTGCTCTGGCAGCAGGACCTGCTGGGTGACCCGGACGATCCGGACAGTGTCGTGAGCAGGCAGCTCGCGTACTGGTCGCAGCAACTGGCAGGACTGCCCGACGAGCTGACCCTGCCCCGGGACCGTCCGCGACCGGCTGTGGCCAGCCATCGCGGCGCACTGGCCGACCTCTCGGTGCCACCCGAGCTGTACGCCCGGCTGACGAAGCTGGCGGCCGAGCGCGGGGTGACGATGTTCATGCTCCTCCAAGCCGGGCTGGCGGTCCTCGTGTCCCGGCTCGGCGGCGGCGACGACGTCCCGATCGGCAGCCCGATCGCCGGGCGTACCGACGAGGCTCTCGACGATCTGGTCGGGTTCTTCGTCAACACACTGGTGCTGCGCACCGACGTGACAGACGACCCGACCTTCGCAGAGCTGCTCGACCGCGTACGAGAAGCCGGGCTGGCGGCCTTCGAGCACCAGGATGCCCCCTTCGAGAGCCTGGTCGACACCCTCGCCCCCACCCGCTCGCTGGCGCGGCATCCGTTGTGCCAGGTGGTGCTGTCCGTGCAGAACGCCGAGTACGCGGAACCCGTGTTCACCGGCGTTCAGGTGGAGCCGCGTTCAACCGGGTTCACGGCGACGCAGTTCGACCTGAACTTCGAGTTCGTCGAACGGCTCGACCCGGCCGGACGCTCGATCGGTCTGGACGGGCGGATCATCTTCGCGACGGACCTGTTCGACCAGGGCACCGCGGAGGCCCTCGGCACCAGGCTGCTGAGGCTGCTTTCGGCGGCAGCGGCCGATCCCCACGCGCGCGTGGGACAGCTCGACTTCCTGTCGGACTCCGACCGGGCACAGCTCATGCGCTTCTCGAACGGACCGGTCGCGCCGCTTCCCTCGGCGTCCGTGACCCGGCTCTTCGAGGAGCAGGTGGACCGCACGCCTGAAGCGCCGGCGCTGGTGTCGTCGGACGGCACGCTCACCTATGCGGAGCTGGACGCACGGGCGAACCGGTTGGCGCACGTCCTGATCGAGAGGGGGGTGCGGCCCGAGCGGCCTGTGGTGATGCTCCAGGAGAGGTCGGCGGCGCTGGTCGTCTCGATCCTGGCGGTCCTCAAGGCCGGGGGCTACTACGTGCCCCTGCCCACGGGCTTCCCTGTCGCGCGCATGCGATGGGTCCTGACCGACACCGGCGCCCCGGTCCTCCTGACCGACCGGGCTTCGCTCGACCACTCGCTGGTGGCCGGAAGCGATGTGCCGGTGGTGGTCGCGGACGACCTGGACGAACGGGCGGGGCTGCCGGACCTCCGTCCGGACGTCGAGGTGCACCCCGACCAACTGCTGTACGTGATGTACACCTCGGGCTCGACGGGCGTGCCCAAGGGCGTCGGAGTGAGCCACAGCAATGTCGCGGCCTTCGCGGCCGACCAGCGCTGGCGTCCGCAGGACCGGCAGGCGACGCTGATGCACTCGCCCCACGCGTTCGACCCGTCGACCTACGAGCTGTGGCTGCCCCTGCTGTCCGGGGGGCGGGTGGAAGTGGCACCGCCGGGGATGCTGGACGTGGACGCGATGAGCGCCGTCGCCGGCCGGGCGTCATCGGCGGTGTTCGCGGCGGCCCTGTTCAACGTGCTGGCGGAGGAGGCCACCGCCGCGATGGGGCAGCTGGGACTCGCCTGGTCCGGCGGTGACGTGATCTCCCCGGCTGGCGTACGCAAACTGCTCGCCACCGGACCGGACGCCGTAGTGGCCAACGCCTATGGCGCGACGGAAACCACCGTCATCTCCACCTGGTACCCCATGCGGTCGGGAGACCCGGTGCCGGCCACCGTACCGGTGGGGGTGCCCATGGACAACACTCAGGTGTACGTGCTCGACCGTCGACTGCAGAAGGTACCGGTCGGTGTACCGGGCGAGGTGTACGTGGCCGGTTCCGGGCTCGCCCGCGGTTACCTCGGTCAGCCCGCTCTGACCGCGGAGCGCTTCGTGGCCGGTCCTGACGGCAGTCGGATGTACCGGACCGGAGACCTGGGACGCTGGCGTCACGACGGCAACCTGGAATTCGTGGGCCGCGCCGACGACCAGGTGAAGGTGCGCGGGTTCAGGGTGGAGCCGTCCGAGGTCAGCGCGGCGCTGCTCGCACAGCCCGGCGTCGGCCAGGCCACCGTCGTGCTGCGTCAGGACGCCGGGAACACGTATCTCGTCGCTTACGTGGTGCCTGTGGACGGTGCCGCGGAGCCTGCGCCCGACGCGTTGCGCCTCGCGCTGGCCGAGACTCTGCCCGACTACATGCTGCCGGCCGCGATCATCCCGCTCGAGCGGCTGCCGCTGACCGGCAACGGCAAGCTCGACCGGGACGCGCTGCCCGCCCCCACCCTGTCGAGCGTCGACGGCGGTCGAGAGCCGCGCGACGACCGGGAGAAGGTGCTCTGCGCCCTCTTCACCGAGATCCTCGGCGTGCCGGGGGTCAGTATCGACGACGACTTCTTCGCGTTGGGCGGGCATTCCTTGCTGGCCACGCGTCTGTTGAGCCGCATCCGGACGGAACTCGACGCCCAGTGCGACCTGCGGGCCCTGTTCGACGCCCCCACCGTCGCCGGGCTCGTCGACAGACTCACCGCGATAGACGCCGTCCGACCGGCGCTGAAGCCGCGTCCGAGGGTGCGCCTGGAATTCTGACGCTGGGCGCGGCGACGCGCGCACTGACCTGCCGGACCATCCGGACAACGCGACCTCGGCCACCCCCGACGCGATCTCGGCGGCGGGGGTGGCCTTGGATGTTCAGCCTCACGAGCCGGGTCCCTCAGCACGCCTCCCCGCCTGGGGAAGCGACGGGGGGCCACGGCTCGTCTGCTTGACGACGTCCATGCCGGGGCGGGTACGTCATGGCGTCGGGGCATGCGCCCAGGCCAGTGGAACGACGGTCGCGTGACGCGCGCCGACCCGCGCCGAAACGCCGCAAAGGGGCTTCCTCGAGTGGCACCAGATGGAAACGCACCGCTGTCTCACCGGAAGCGGGCTGCAGTGCCACGGCACGGGCGGGTCCGCCTGGCGGGCCCGCCCGTGCCGCATGCGGGGTGCGGCACGCGAACATCGCGTGGCCGCGTCGCCGAGATGCCGGTCGGCCACGGGCCCGAGGGGCTCCGGCCGCTGACCGGCGCACAAAGTGTCACCTTTGTCTGCTATGGGGCCGGCTCCTTCTCATGCCAAACACTTAACTGACGTGCTTGCGCCCTGGTGTTCGCCGACCGCGCCTCAGACGCTGGTATCGGACGCGGGGCACGCTGGCCGCGTGTCGACGGCACGACCAGGAGAGCTCACCACCGTCACAAGCCGCGTCCCGAGGTGCCGCGGAGCGGGGTACCGGGCTGTGCAGCTACGGCTTCACTCCTGGAGGCCGTTGACCGCACCGGCCGGACCTGCGCCATGGCCGGATCCATCGCCTACTTGCAAAGGTCGTCATGCCTTCGGAGAACGTCCGACCGTCCTTCACCCCCAGGGAACGCGAAGTCCTCGTGCGCATGTGCAGGGGTCAGACCTATGAGGCCATCGCGCGGGAGCTGGGTATCAGTCCGTACACTGTGGACACTCATATCCGGCGGATCCGAAGCAAGGCCAGAGTGACCAACCGTACGCAACTGCTCATCCTTGCCATCAAATTGGGCATTTTTGAACCAGCGGCGGAGGAATTCGGCGCTTGGTCGGGCGACGAGGTGTAACAGCCGCCCTCGCCCACCGCGCGGCATCGGTGGAGCACGGGCGGCCGGCACGGCGCCGTGAGCGGTGGTCGCCGTGTTCACGTGTCCGGCGTGGACGCCGCGGCCCTGAACCTTTCACCGGGACGCCCTCGGATCCACACACGTGTAGAAAATCACGTTCCGTTTGTCGCCGACTCCTACCTGCTTAGACCGACAATGAGCCAATGGAGCATCCGAATGGGGAGCTTGATCAGCCGGCCATCGAAGACGACGACATCCTCTTGTACGGATGGATCGTCGACGGAGGAACCGGAGACGTCGACCAGGCTGCTTCTGAACTCGGCCTCCATCCCGAGCGAGTGGCCGCAGCGCTCAAGCGGTTGAGCGGTCTCGGTCTGACCCGGACCGACGAGTCGAGGCCCGGCAAGGTCATGGTCGTGGACCCCGACGCCGTGGTCACCACGTTGACAGCGTCGTTGAGGGAGTCGGTCAACCGCCAGACGGAGCAGCTGGAACAGATTCACCGCAGCGTCGACCGGCTGCGTGACCGCTTTCTCAGCCGCAGGCCGGGGAACCGGGACGCTCTCGTCGAGGTCATTCCGACGCTGGAGGAAACGCGTGCGGCCCTGAACAGGGCGTCGGCCGAGTGCCGGGAAGAAGTGGTCAGCAGTCAGCCCGGTGGGACCGGCCGAAAGCCGGAAGCGATGCAGGAAGCCCTGGGCCGCGACCACGAACTGCTGTCACGGGGAGTGAGGATGCGGACGCTCTACCATCACACCGCCAGGTTCAATGGTCCCAGTCAGGCATATGTCGCCGCGGCCACGGCCCTCGGCGCCGAGTACCGCACCTCGTACGAGCTTTTCGGTCGCTTGATCATTTTTGACCGCAGGACCGCCTTCCTGCCGGACAGAATGGAGAGCTGGGGAGCGGTCGTCATCACCGAGCCCAACATCGTGCACTACCTCTACACCATCTTCGAGCAGTCCTGGGTCCGGGCCACTCCATTCTCCGACGCCGCGCGGGACGGTCTCGAACGCGTGGCGAAGGAGATCCACCAGACCATCGTGGACCTGCTGGCGGCCGGTCTGAAGGACGAAGCGATCGCCCGCCGTCTGGGCATGTCGCTTCGCACGGCCCGCCGGCATATCGCCGACATCATGGACAGCCTGGGGGCGGAGAGCCGTTTCCAGGCGGGCGTGCTCACGGCGAGAGCGCCGTTACTGCGTCGGCCGTCAGCGTCCGGTACCGAGGAGTCGTGACTTGCGTGACCTGCTGGGCTGCACGAGAGTTGCCTCGGCGGGTGCGAGTGTCCGCCAGATACCTGATGACCGGGGCGAAACCGTCCTCCCTGCCGCACGGCACCGTTCCGAAGGAACGTTCCGGCGCCAAGCGCCGGGGAGAGCCAGTCGTCCCATCCGTACGAGCAATCCGCGCATGTGCCTGCTCCGCGCGGGTGGGGGACGCAGCGCCGCGACACGTCCGCTGACCGGACGACCCGATCTGGACGAGTGGGAAGGTGTCGGCCGCTGTTGAGGGAGCGCGTTCCCCGGAGGAGCCGACCCGGTGTCTCTGCGCGTCCGGGACCTGGTGAGGAGACGTGCATGGACGCATTGACGGCATTCCATTCGGATGTGGAAGGCTTCCTCGAAGACATCGTACTGTCCTTCGGTATCCACGGCGGTCGCAGTCCAGCCGTGGTCTGGCCGCAGGGGGAGGCCTCGGTCGTCCAGGCCCTCGTGGCGGCTCACGACCGGACGGAGCCGTCCGCCGGAGGAGTTCCCCAGTTCGTCGCACGGACACTGGGTGAGCTGGTGGGTCGGCGTGTCAACGTCAGGCACCGCACGGTCCGTGCCGGCCACATGGAAGAGGAACGGCACATCACCCTGGACACCTTGGCGGTGATGCTGAGAGGCGCTTTGGAGGTCCGGACACGGACGCTCGGTGACGGTGAGTTAGGAGAGGTGGACCGGTTCCGGTACCGCATATTGACGGGTGAAGTGCTGTACATACCACCCGGTTTCAGCTGCGTTCTGGCCGGACAGCACAGTGCCGCACTCCTCATGGAGCTCGCCCTCGACAACTGACCGCCCCGGTCGGCCGGCTTCCCGGCCCGAGAGGCGGTGGCCGCATGGGCCAAGCGTTCGCGTTCGTATGACGACCTCGGTCGAGGGCCGCAGATCACGGATCTGTGATGCCCCCGCGTTCCTGATGTGGGAGGTGTTCTCCATGACTCAGCCGCCTGACGCACCGTCGTCGTGCGCCATGTGTGGTGCGGTGAAGCATGCGGCTGCGAAGCCGGCTCTGTCTTCGCCCGCACGCTACTGCTCGAACGCCTGTCGGCAGCGTGCCTACCGGCAACGCGTGCGGTACAGCACCTTCTTACCGCTGACATCCGGTGACCTGCTGACCCACCTGAGCAGTTTCGTCGGCCGTGTCGACGAGATGGTGGAGATCAGCCGTCTGCTTCGTGCGTCCCGTCTGGTTACCCTGACCGGCGTCGCGGGCACGGGAAAAACGCGGTTGGCCGTCGAAACGGCCAGGAAGGAGCAGCGCGGCAGCCGCCGGGACATCGCGGTCGCGGAGCTCGGAAATGTGGCCGGCATGGAGCCGGTGCAGCATCAGGTCGCCGCGGCGCTGGACGCTCCGAACGATTTCGCCGGCCTGCTGGCGAAGTTCGGAGACTCGGACACCGCATTCGCGGGCCGGCTGCTGGTGATGGACAATTGCGAGCATGTGATCGACGAGTGCGGGGCCGTGATAGGCCGACTCCTGTCCCGGTTCCCCGGACTTCAGGTGCTTGCCACCAGCCGTGAGCCACTGCGGATACCGGGCGAGACGGTCTACGCCGTGAACGGTCTTCCGCTCGCCGACCGCGACAATCGCCTGTCGGTCACCGAACACCTGCGGTCGGACGCGGTTCGCCTCTTCGTCGACCGAGCACAGGCGGTGGTACCGGACTTCACGCTCACCCAGCAGAACGCCGCGGACATCAGCGCCGTCTGTGAGCGGTTGGCGGGCCTTCCTCTGGCCATCGAACTCGCCGCCCAACTGGTCCGCGCGTTCCCGCTGTCCGAGCTCCGGCGTCGCCTGGACGACCCGCTGTCACTCCTGATCAGCGGCTGGCGTACGGCGCCCGCCCGTCAGCGCAACTGGAGGGCTGCTGTCGGCTGGAGCTACGACCTGCTCAGCCCCATGGAGCAGCGGCTGTTCCGCAGGCTCTCGATCCTTCCCGACGGCTTCGGAGTGGGCGCCGCGGCAGCGGTCACAGCGCGCAGCGATGTACCGGCTGCCATGGTGCCGGAGCTCCTGGCAGGACTTGAGGCCAAGTCCCTCATCCGCCCGCTCAGGAAGCGAGAAGGGGCGCGAGCGGAGGAGACCACGAAGTTCCACATGTTGGAACTCGTCCGGGCGTACTCGTACGAACGCCTCCTGGATTGCCGGGAGGGGGAAGACGCCTACGACGGGCTGACGCAGTGGTTGGTGGACAAGGTCAGTCCGTTCCGGCGGACGGCTGTCGCGCCCATCGGCTCGGTGCGCTCGGTGCGAGCGGAACTCGACTGTCTGCGAGCCGTTCTCAGCAGACCGAGCAGTCACGTCGACGAGCGGCGACTACTCCTGGCCGGCGCGCTGATGGCCGTGGAGACGACCCTGAGTCCCGACACGGACGCGACCCGCCTGGTCCACGGCGCGGTCAGTCACACAGACGCCTCGCCGTCCCACCGAGGGCTCGCCCTTGAGGCCCAAGCTGTACTGGCCGCCTCGCGGGGCGAGCACAGCAAGGCGCTGCGCCTGACCGAGCAGGCGGTCGGCCTCCGACGCACCGCGGCACCTGGGCCGGACCTGTGCCGTCTGCTTCTGCGGCTGAGTCTCACAAGGGAACGTTTGGCTGATGAGGTGGAAGCCGAGAAGGCCCTGCTGGAGTGCATCAGCCTGAGTGAACTGATGGGTGACGACCTGATGCTCGCCGTGGGCATGGGTCAACTCGCCAGGCTTCGCCTGACCTCCGGCAGGCCGGCGGAAGCCGAACGCCTGGTCGACGAGGTGCTGCCCTCCCTTCGGGCCGACGCGTCCGCTGATTGGCTCTGCGATCTCAGCACCACCGCGGGAGCCGTAGCCGTGGAACGGGCCGACTTCACGGAGGCAGGGAAGTACTTCACTCAGTTCCTGCGTTCCGCCGAGGCGGCCCCCGCCGTCACGGCCGGCCTGATCGAAGGGCTGGCCGTCGTGGCCATTCGGTGCTTCCAGTTCGAACGCGGGCTACACCTCATCGGGGCGGCGGAGCGCATCGATCATTCCGGCACCTACGGATGGCGTGCGCATGTCTGGTGGCGTCAACGTCTGGCGGCTGCCCGGACGACCGCGACGGAGGCCCTTTCCGCGCGCGCCGAGCGGGCACTGGCTTTCGGGCGCGCCCTCGACTGGGACCAGGTGGTGGCCTACGCCTCGGGGGACGCACCCGAGCCCGGCCCCACCGCGCGCTCGGTCGACAGCGGCCCCCTGAGCCCGCGCGAACGGGACGTGGTCACGTTGCTGGTGGAGGGGCTGACGAATCGTCAGATTGCCTCCCGTATGCACCTCTCCGTCCGCACGGTGGAGACACACGTGCGCAACGTCCGCGACACCCTCGGTCTGCGCTCGCGCTCCCACATAGCCGCGTGGGCCGCCCAGACCCGATTCGTCCTGGAACCGGCGACCCCGGGAACCGAGCCCTCGCGGGGGGCGTGGCCGACTGCGATCTGACTCGGCCCGGACAGCGAGACGGGCTCCGTGCGACTCGCGGCAGCGCCGTGCGTAACGGCGGTGACCGCTGATTGCCCGTGGTGTCGTCCGGCGAATACTCAGCCGAATGGAGCTTTCGGATCTCAACGCGATGTTGAGCGATCCCCTACTTGATTCTGTCAACTTCCTGAACGAGGTGGCCACCCGCTACCCCGATGCCATCTCCTTCGCCGCCGGCCGACCCTGCGAGGACTTCTTCGCCATGGCCGACCTCGACCGCTGTCTGGGGAAGTACCGGGAGTACTTGTCCTCGGAACTCGGCTACAGCGAGCGTGACATCGTCCGGACCTTTTTCCAGTACGGGCGTACGAAAGGGCTGACACATGGCCTGATCGCCCGCTACCTGGCGGTCGACGAAGGCACTGAGGTCGATCCGGAGTCGATCGTGGTGACGGTCGGGGCGCAGGAGGCGATGTTCCTGGTCCTGCGGGCGCTGCGCCGTGACGAACACGACGTGGCGCTGGCCGTGGCACCCACCTACATGGGCTTCAGCGGGGCCGCACGACTGGTAGGGATGCCGGTGCTGCCGGTGACCGGCGGGCCGGGTGGTATCGACTTCACCGATCTGCACGATCGTCTGCGGGCGGCGCGCGACAGCGGCCTGCGGCCCCGATGCCTGTACCTGAGTCCGGACTGCGCCAATCCGACGGGCATCTCCATGGACATGGCCTCGCGGCGTCAGCTCCTGGCGGTCGCCGCGGAAGAGGACCTGCTCATCCTCGAAGACAATCCCTACGGCCAGTTCACAGACTCCGGGGAACGGCTGCCGACCCTCAAGTCCATGGACGGTCAACAGCGGGTCGTCTACATCGGCTCGTTCGCGAAAACTGCCTTTCCCGGCGCGCGCATGGGTTTCGCGGTGGCGAACCAGCGGGTGACCGCGGAAGACGGTCGCTCGGGCTACTTCGCGGACGAGTTGGCGAAGATAAAGAGCATGGTCACGGTCAACACGTCACCGCTCACCCAGGCAGTGATCGCCGGGCAGCTGCTGGAGAACGACTTCAGCTTGGCCAAAGCGAACGCGGAGCTGTCGGCGATCTACCGGCGCAACCGTGATCTGGTGCTGACGGGGCTGCGGGCGCGCTTCCCTCAGGTAGCCGGCGCCCCGGTCACCTGGACGACACCGAGCGGCGGATTCTTCATCGTCCTCACCGTGCCCTTTCGTACGGACGACGCCCTGCTGGAACACTCGGCGCGCGATCACCGCGTGCTGTGGACACCGATGGGCCACTTCTACTCGGGGACCGAGGGCGGCCGTCACCAGCTGCGGCTTTCATGCAGTCTGCTGACTCCCGAGACCATCGAGACCGGTCTCGACCGCCTGGCCGGCCTCGTCGATGAACAAGGCTGCCTCGCCCCCCGGTGACCTCGTCGAAACGGCCGTTCCGCCACCCTGATCCGAACAACCGGGGCAGCGGGACGGCCGTGACCATCCCTGGGAGTCAGCGCTCCAGTTTGGCAAGGACGTCGGGGCTGTAGGCGCGCAGCGCCTGCTGCAACGCGAACTCGGCCACGTACGCGCGGAACGCCTCGGCCGGCTCCTCGGCCAGGTTCAGCATGGAGCGGTTGGCCGTCACGGCGGGGTTGGCCAGCGCGGCGACCGACTCCGCGACCGCGGCGTCAACGGCTTCCGGGGCGACGACCTCGTCGAAGACCAGGCCGGCCTCGGGGTCCTCGGCCTCGATGCGGCGGCCCCACAGGATGACCCGGCGCGCCTGGCGGGCGCCGAGGAACCGGGTCAGCCGCAGGTTGGCCAACCCAGGCACAATGCCTTCCTTGGCGGCGGGAAGGCTGAAATAGGCGTCGCTCGCCGCAAGGACCCGGTCGCAGGCGAGCAGGATCTGCGCCCCACCGCCGATGGCGAACCCGTCCACCACGGCGAGCCAGGGCTTCTGCACGGGCGCGCCCGGCCAGGGGGCGTGCGGCACGAGGAGTCCCCGCATCAGCTTGCTGATGTAACCGAGTTCCCGGCCCAACAGGAACTCGACGAAGGAGATGTTCCCTGCCCGCAGTTCCTTGAGGTTGATCCCGGCGCTGAAGATCCGCCGGCCGGCGTACCGGGGGTGGGTCATGACACCGCCCCTGAGGACGCCGACATCCACCTGAGGGTCGAGCAGTACGAGATCGACCAGAGTCTCCAGATCGGCGACATGCTGGTTGTCCTCGGCGTTGAGACAGCGCTCGTTGGTGATGGTCACGAATCCGGCCGTGCCCCGGCGTTCCAGCCGAGCCGCTTCGAGGACCACCTGGCCCGTGCGCCGGAACGCCGGCAGCAGCTCCTCAGCACGCGCGGTCGGACGCAGCATCGACTCCATGAGGTGGTGGCCGGCTCGGGGCGAACGCAGCAGGGCGCGGAAGAGGATGCCCTGGTCGATCTCACGTCCCTCCTTGTCGGCCTGGGAACGCTCCGCCTCGTCGGCCAGTTGCCGCGCGGACGGCGCGAGTCCCGGGAAGTCCCGGCCCACGGCCCACGCCACTTCCGCCAGACGGGGATGCTTCGTGCGGCCGTCGGTCAGCTCGTCGTACACCCGATCGGCGTGCAGCTCCAGGAACTCCGTCCGAGCCCGGCGCGCCGATTGGTGGGTGATGCGTGCCAGCTCCTCCTCCGCGTCGCTGCGTCGCGATCGTGGCGGCAGCGCGGCCAGGACTTCGTCCGAATCCTGGAAACGGGATGTGGCGAGGTCGCGGTCGGTGTCGAACACACCGGTGAAATCGAGTGGCTCGGCCGGGCGTCGCTTCATCGCGGGCACGATCGGCCCGGTCACCGTCCCTCTCCCGTCGTGGCGTGGCGCAGGGCTCGGTCGCAGGCGGCCAGATGAAGGCCGAGGGCCGTCTCGAAGGGCGTGGTGACGTCGTCGAGCAGCAGCCGGCGGCGCAGGGCCACCTCGGTGCCGGCGGACCGCGCCGCGCGCTTGAGGACATCGGCGAGGGCGTGGTCCACGTCCTCCGCGGCCTCGTCGATGATCCCGGCGGTCAGCAGACCTGTTACGTCGACCTCACCGGGGAAGGACACCAGACGGCGGGCGACGCCCATGCCGGCCTGGTGCACCAGCCGGTGCAGTGCCATCCCCGGCCACATGCCGTCGGGCCCGGTGCTCAGGTCGAGGACCATGCCGGGTCCGGCGATGCGGTGGTCGGTCGCGAGGAGCACCTCCAGCGCGGCCTGGTTGCACGTGCCCAGGCCGATGCCGACGGTGAGGACGTTGAGGCGCTCGAGCCGCCGCAAGGCGTTCTCCCACTTGCTGACGAGGCGCACCCGGACGTCTCCGGGCCACGAGGCGGGAACGGTCGCCGTCCCGGTCAGCCGGAGTACGACGACGCAGTCGCCGTGCGCGTCCTCCGCCCGGTCACAGGCGTCGGTGACCTCCGCGACCAGGCCCGGTGACAGCGCTTGGGACAGGTCGATGACGGCTTCCACGACGTTTTGCGCGTAGGTGGCAGTAGACATGATGTGTACTCCTCTTGGGATGCTGGGATCAGGGATGTGCAGGCGCCGCAGGCAGGACCGGGCGACTCCGCGCCATCGTCAGAAGCGCACCAGGGCGGTCTCGATGGTGGACCCGGGACCCATCGTCATGAGAATCCCGAAGTCGCCCGGTCGCGCCACGCCCTCGCGCACCAGCCGGTCGTACGAGAAGAGGAAGGACCCGCTGGAGAGGTTGCCGTGATCGCGTAGGACGCCGGTGGTATGGCGCAGGTCATGGCGGGCGATGCCGAGATTGACCTGCACGGAGTCGATGACCTTCTTGCCGCCCGAGTGAACCACCCAGTGGGCGATGTCGCTGCGCCGCAGACCGGTTCCGGTGAGCAGCCTGTCGACCGCGGTCTCGGCGTTGGCCCCTACGACGTACGGCACGTCCGGGTCGAGGAAGAAGCTGAACTTCCCGGCGGAGTCGTCCCAGTCGTAGCGCATCGCCGTGGACGCCTCGGGAACGATGTGACTGGTGAACTTCAACAGCTCAGGACCCGCTCCGTCCCCCGACCCGTCCGTGGTCAGGGCGACGGCGGCCGCCCCGTCACCGAACAGGCTGTTGACCACGGACGTACGCATGGTGCCGTCGAAGACGTAGGCCGCCGAGCAGACTTCGATGCACACCATGAGCGCCACTCGCCCCGGATTGGCCGCGCTCCAGCCGGCCACGGCGTTGAGAGCGTTGAGGCCGGCGTTGCACCCCATGCCCACGACGTCGAGTCTGCTGGTGTCCACTCCCATCCCCAGCTCCTTGATCAGCAGGGCGCTAAATCCGGGTGTGAGCAGACCCGTGGTGGACACGCAGCACAGATAGCCGACGTCGTCCAGCGACAGCCGCGATTCCGTCAGGCATGAACGCAGGGCGTCGGCCCCCATGGCAATTCCCTGAACGGCATGTTTGCGCAGCAGTTCACCCTGGGTCTCGGTGACGGGCCTTCCCTGCTCGTCGAGTGAGGGGAGAATGAGGTGCCGGCTGTCGATACCGCTGTTCGCGAAGACCGAGCGGATCCGCGGATCGGTGATGCCGAAGTATTCGAGGACCTCGTCCTGCGTGTAGGCGCGGCCAGGGACGGAAGTACCCACTCCCAGGACCGAGGGCACGGCCCGTTCGGGGAGGGAACCGCCATGCCGACTCGGCACGACATCATCCTCTGGTCCAACAGAAGCGGCGAACACGGTACTCAACGCTGGTCAGCCTCCCATCGCGGCGGGGCAGCATTTCCATGGAACGCGGGTGTCCATGAGCTCCCTACGGGTGTGCCCTCCTGGGCAATCGCGGTAAGACTGCGGCATGCGCGCCACAGGTGTCATCGGCGGAGTCCGCACAGTTACGTCACCGGGCTGCCCGCTCGGGAGGCGGACCACGCCGCCAGGTGTGACCGCGAACGCAGCCCGAACCGGTCCCGGATACTGCGCGTATGTGTTTCGACGGTGCGCACCGAGATATTGAGCCGTGCGGCTATCTCGCGGTTCGACATACCTTTCGCGACGAGGTCGGCGACTTGCCTTTCGCGTCCGGTCATTGCGGCACCGGGCCCGTCCGGGGCGGCGGTGCAGCCGTCCAGCGCGTAGGCGACGGCCCGCTGGGCCGACATCGACCGCCCTGCCCGGTACGCCGACGCCGCCCGCGCCCGGGACAGGTTTCGTTCGCCATCCGTACGTGTCTGCGCGATCACCTGCCGCCACCAGGACGGGGCCCGGTTTTCCGCCCGTTCCCGCAACACCTCGGCCGCTCCGAGCAGCCGCAGACCCCGTTCCGACTGCCGGGAAGCCCCTGCGACCGCCGCCACCCCTTCCAGCCCCCAGGGGACACCCCTCCTGCCGGAGCCGGCCACCGCCAGTCCGCCGGTGAAGTGATGGCGGGCAGTGCTCATGTCGCCGCGCCGCAGTTCGACGGCCCCTGCCGTGTACAGCAGCCCGGCAGCGTGCGACGAGTCACCCATCTTCGGCGGCATGTGCTCCATTCCCGCGGCGACGGCCTCGGCCGCCGCGTCGACATCGCCACGGCCCAGCAGGTACCAGCCGAGCTCCGAACTGCAGCGCAGCTGCGCCTCCTCGTCCCCCAGACGACGGCTGACGCGCAGTGCGCAGGCGATGTCGGCGACGGCCGACGACAGTTCGCCGGCGTAGGCGCTGACCGCCGCGCGTGCCCGCAGACCTCGGGCGATGCCGCGGTCGTCGCCGCTCTGCCGTGCCGTCACAAGGGCGTCCTCGGCCAGCTTCGCGGCCACCGACATCTGGCCCGCTTCACTGGCCAGGACGGCGGCGACGGCCAGTGCGGCACCGCGGTGCGGGCTTTCGGGCGGGGCGTCCCGCAGGGCGCTGGTGAGCGCGCGGCGCCCGTCCAGTTCCTCTCCGCCGGCTTCCTCGATCGCGAGCACGGCGAGCGCGAGAGCCAACCTGCGCTCGTCGGCCCTCCCGTCCAGCAACTGCACCGCTTCCAGCACGTTGTCGCGTTCCTGGACGAGCCGGGACATGTGTGTCCTGGGCGGGACGACGGCGTCACCGAGCGGGGCCGCGAGGGCCGCCAGGGCACCGACCAGGCTGTCCTCGGCTTCCCGGCGTCCCCTGTCGTCGTCCCTCCGGCCACGCGCGAAGAGGCGCGTCGACTCCGTCATGCGGAACCGGGTGCCGTCCGCGGCACCGCGTTCCGCGATCAGCAGTGACCGGGCCTCCAGCCGGCGAAGGACCGGCAGCACGGCGAAGGACGCGCCCGGTGAGGCGGGTTCGCCGGAGGCGACGGCCGCCGCCGTGTCGAGCCCGAAACTCCCGGGGAGCGACGATAAACGGCTGAGCACCGCGCGTTCGTCCGGATCGAGCCGCTGATAGCTCCAGTCGATGGCGGCGTGCAGGCTGCGGTGGCGCGGGTCGGCGGTGCGCCATCCGGTGCTCAGCAGGGTGAAGCGGTCGGTCAGTCCTTCGAGGATCTCCGCCGGTGACAGCACACGGCTGAGCCCCGCCGCCAGTTCGAGGGCCAGCGGATTGCCGTCCACCCGGGCGCAGATCTCGTCGATGACGCCCAGGTCCCAGCCGGTGTGCTCGAGGTCAGGGCGTACCGCACGGGCCCGGTCGAGGAAGAGCCGACGGGCGGCACCGTCGTCGTCATCCGCCAGGGCGGGCAGGCCGTGCAGCGAGTACACCACCTCTCCGGGGAGGCGCAGCAGCTCGCGGCTGGTGGCAAGCACACGCAGGCGAGGGCACTGGGGGAGCAGCACCGCGAGCAGTTCTCCGCACTCGTCCAAGCGGTGTTCGCAGTTGTCGAGGATGAGCTGCACCTCGTGCTGTGAGCCGAAGGCCTCGATCACCGACCGAACGGACGGCGGCGGGCCGCCGGTGCCTTCGGGCAGACCGGCGGTGGCGGCGATCCCCGCCGCCAGGGACTCGTCGTCGCCGAGCACCCCGACGTCGAAATGGAACATCGCCGAAGCCACCCTTGACCGGGGTGGGCGTTTCATCATCTCGACGGCCAGTCGGGTTTTACCGACGCCGGGTTCCCCCACGATCGTCAGTAAGCGGGAGGAACCGGCGAGCCGACCGACGGCGAGCAGGTTGTCGGCGCGGCCATGGAAGCTGCTCACATGCGCGCTCAGCCCGACGGGAAGCTGCGTCGGCAGGGACTGCGCCTTCCTGCGCAGCCGATAGGCCTGCTGGCGGCAGGCGTTCGAGCAGTAACGCAGCGAACGCGAGGTTCCGGTCCGTACCGCCGAGCCGACGAGCTGCGTGTCGCAGCTCTCGCACCGCGACTCTGGGGGCACGGGCATCCTCCTGGGCTCAGATCAACCGCGGCACTGCGCGGATACTTCGGCCCCATGCGGCACGACGGCTCACGCCGACACGTATGAGCGGTGCACCGACACGGCGTAGGGGATCGGACTGCACCGCGGACCGGGCACCGCCACCGGAGTACCGAGTGCGGACGGAGGCATGCCGCCGCGCGGCAGTCCGGGCCCGCGTGCGGCGGCCCTCGATGACGAACTCGGCGAAGCCGAGGTCTCATCGAGGGCCGGTCACGCGGCGCTCGTGGACAGTCAGCCGCCCATCGCCTCGACCAGACTCCTGGGCCGCAGGTCAGTCCAGTTCTCCTCGATGTACTCCAGACAGGCGGAACGACCGGCGCGGCCGTGGACCACGTTCCACCCGTCGGGCACGTCGATGAAGTGAGGCCACAGCGAATGCTGTCCCTCGTCGTTGACCAATACGAGGAACTCACCGTCAGGATCATCGAAGGGGTTCATGCACATGAGTCTGCCGAAGCGCCACACGCAGGACATCAGCGATGACCACAGTTACGGCGGTCGCGTCGCGGGAATCGCCGGAAACCGACCACCTGACTTCACATGTATCTCGCCCTGCCTACTTCCAACCGGCCCTCCGCCGACTAGAGTTCTCGCGTGAACATGTGGATACGGCGGTTCCATCCCGCCCCCGACGCTCCGGTACGCCTGCTGTGCTTCCCCCATGCGGGCGGCGCGGCCAGCGCCTATCACGATCTGTCGGCCGCGGTCGCGGGCCCGGTGGAGCCCTATGTGGTGCAGTACCCGGGCCGCCACGACCGCCTCCTGGAGCCGTTCTCCGAGCGTGTCGCGGACGTGATCGAGGCCGTGCTGGCCGAGATTCCCGCAGACCCGGCACGACCGCTGGCGCTGTTCGGACACAGCATGGGAGCGGTCATCGCGTACGAGACAGCCAGGCTGTTGCAGGAGCGGGGCAGCGCACCCGAAGCGCTGTTCGTGTCGGGCAGGCAAGGTCCGGCGAGTCCGGTGCCGCCGCCTTGGACACATGACCCCTCCGACGCCGAGCTGCTGGCCGAGATGCGGCTGCTGACCGGCACGGACGACGAACTGTTCCAGAATCCGGAGCTGCTGGAACTCGTCCTTCCCCCACTGCGCGCCGACTACCGCATGCTGTTCGCCCACGCGCACCGTCCCGGAACGCTGTTGAGCTGCCCGGTGGTGGCGTTGGTCGGCGACGACGACCCGAGAGCCTCTGTGGAGGGCGCCGGGGCCTGGGGGCGCGAGACCGAGGCGGGGTTCGCCAGCCACGTGTTCGAAGGCGGTCACTTCTACCTGAACGACCACGTGACCGGAGTCGGCGACGCGATCACGTCGGCCATCGCCGACGCCCCCGCGCAAGGTGCCGGCCGGCACGGCAGCCTGTAGGCGAAGGCCCCCCGGTCGCACGAGTGCGGCGCGGGGGGTCACCGGTGCGGGGCAGGCGTCTCGCCGCCCCGCACAGGCGGTTCACGCACTCAGATCTCGGCCCTCGACCTGATCGATCAGGTCGTCGAGCAGGTTCTCCGTGGCGTCCGCCGCGATCTGCCGCAACACCTCGTTCAACGGCAGGTCGTCGAGGAAGCGGGTGATCGGAACGTCGATGGCGTACTCGTCACGTATCCGGCCCAGCAGATGCACCGCGCCGAGGGAGTCGCCGCCGACGCCGATGTACGACTGCTGCAGATCCTGGGGGCCGCTGAGAGCCAGTGTGTCGATGACGAGACGTGCCAGGGACCGCTCCAAGGAGGCGTCCGCTTCCTGAGCGTCGGTGCCCTGTGGACCGTCGCCGCCCTGTTCGTGCGGCGACACGTCGGCCGGGACCGGCAGTCGCAACGCCCCCAAGGCGTCCCCGGTGAACACATGGGTCGCACGGCTCCTGGCCGCCCGCCATGACCGCGAGGCCTCCTCCAGCACCACGTGCACGTTCGTGCCGCCGATACCCACCGAGGTCACGCCCGCCCGGAGCGGCTCGCCATCGTGCGAGGCCCTCCAGTCGGACGTCTCCAGCACCAGACGGAACGGTGAGTCGTCCAGTCCCAGTTCAGGGTGAGGACGGGTCACCCCAGGAATCGGAACAAGCCGGCGCTTCTCCAGCATGAGCGTCGTCTTGGCCAGCTGCGCGATACCGGCCGCCGCGTCCAGGTGCCCGATGTTCGCTTTGACGGAACCAAGTGCGATCCGGCCCTTACCTGCCGAGCCGAACGCCGCCGCGGCGGCGGCGATCTCCACCCGGTCTCCCAGCTCCGTGCCCGTGCCGTGCGCCTCGAGGTAGTGCGCCTGTTCCGGCTCGAGTCCCGCGGTCGCCCACGCCTCGGTGATGGCCGCCGTCTGGCCCTGGATGCCTGGCGCGGTGAAACCTATCTTGCCCGCGCCGTCGTTGGTCACCGCCGTGCCGCGAATCACCGCCCGGATGGGGTCTCCGTCGGCGAGGGCGTCCTCGAGACGCCGCAGCACGACCATGCCGACGCCGTTGCCGGGAACCGTGCCCGCCGCGTCCTCGCCGAACGGGCGGCATCGCCCGTCCGGCGAGTAGATCCCCCCTTGCTGATAGCGGTATCCGCGCGGGTCCACGGTGTCCACGGCCACCCCGCCCGCCAGCGCCGTGTCGCATTCGCCCAGCAGCAGTGCCTGCACTGCCAGGTGGACGGCGGTCAGCGAGGTGGAACAGGCCGTCTGCACCGCGATGCTGGGCCCGTCGAGCCCGAGCCGGTACGAGATCCAGGGGGCGAGGAACTCACGGTCGGTGAGGATACGTACCTGCAGGTCACCCATGGATTCGGCGAGCTTGCCGGTCGTCTGCGCGGCGAACATGTGCTCGGTGATGCTGCCTCCGGCGAAGACGCCGGTTCGGCCGGGCGGCTTGTCCGGGTCGTAGGCGGCGTCCAGCAGGGCCGACCACGCGGTCTCCAGCAGCAGCCGGTGCTGCGGGTCCAGTACGGCGGCCTCGGCCCGGGTGAACCGGAACCGGGCGTGGTCGAAGCGGTCGGCATCGGCGAGCCAGCCCTTGGTGGGCACGTACCCGGAACGCCGGAGCTGCTCGGCCGGGACCCCGGCGGCCAGCAGCTCCGCTTCGCCGAAGTCCGTCAGGGAGCACACGCCGTCCCGCAGGTTCTCCCAATACCGGTCGAGGTCGGGAGCGCCTGGGAAGCGGCCGTTGAGGCCGATGATGGCGACGGCGTTGGGGCCGTACGAGGAGTGCTGGGTCATCGCGTCCTGTCTTTCGGTTCGTTGGGCATCCGGACACCACGGAGCGTGGCCGCGCGTGCGCGGCGGCTCCGTCCACGCTGGCGCGCCTCGGCCTGGGCGGCCGCTTCGTCGTCGTTCGTCGTACCCGGGCCGGCCGTGCCGAGGAGCTTGTCCAAGTGGGCCGCCATCGTGGCGACTGTCGGATATCGGAAGAGGTCTGTGAGGACCAGGCGGTCGCCGGCATCGGCCGCCGTCTCTTCGCGCAGGGCTGCCAGGACGGCGACGGACTTGAGCGAGTTGCCCCCCACGTCGAAGAAGTTGTCGTGGGTGCCGATCCGGTCGCGCCGGAGCACCCGGGCCCACACCTCGGCCACCTGGCGTTCGGTCGCTGTCGCCGGCCGGGTGCCGTGTTCGTCGTGCGTGGGCTCGTCGGCGGAGAGCTCGGGGAGCCGTGCGCGATCGATCTTTCCGGAGCGGTTCAGCGGCAGCTCGCCGGTGTACACGAAGCGCTCCGGGACCATGTACGCGGGCAGCCGCTCAGCGAGATGAGCCCGCAGCTCCCCGACCGGAGGGCGGCAGCCGGGCGCGTGCACGACATATGCGACCAGATGGCGGTCGGCGCCCGTGCCGCGAACCGTGGCCGCCGCCATCACGACGCCGGGGTGAGCCGCCAGGGCGTTCTCGACCTCGCCCGGCTCGATACGGAAGCCGCGCACCTTCACCTGGGCATCGACTCGGCCGAGGTAGTGCAGGACGCCGTTGGCGTCGTGCTTGCCCCGGTCACCGGTGCGGTACATGCGCGAACCCGGCGGACCGAAGGGGTTCGGTACGAAACGTTCCGCTGTCATGGCCGTCCGGTTCACGTATCCACGGCTCAGGGACGCGCCTGCGACGTAGATGTCGCCGGTCACCCCCGGCGGCGCCGGACACAGCCGGTCGTCCAGCACCATGACCCTCGTGCCGCCCACCGGGCGACCCAGCACGACGGGTTCGTTCGGCGCCAGCTCGGCCGTGGTGGCGTACACGGTGGCCTCGGTCGGGCCGTACACGTTGAGGACCCTGCGCCCCGGAGCGGCCCAGCGTGTCACGAGCTCGGGAGGGCACGGCTCCCCGCCCACCGCGAGGGTGCGCAGCCCGGGCAGCCCGTCGCCGGGACCGGGAATCGAGAGGGCGGCGGCGGGGGGCAGCACGGCGTAGGTGATCCGGGACTCCCTCAGCCGCGCCAGCAGATCCCCTCCGAGTCGTTCCTCGGCGCTCGCGATGTGCAACTCGGCGCCGGCCGCCCACGTGAAGAAGAGGTCGGACACGGCGGCGTCGAAACCGAAGTTGACGTACTGCAGTACCCGGTCGTCGGGCCTGACCGCGAAGGTCGGGCGTACCGCCAGGCTGAGGTTGGTCAGTGCCCGGTGCTCGACGGCGATTCCCTTGGGCGTCCCGGTGGATCCGGACGTGTAGACGACGTATGCCAGTTGGGCGGGGGCCACGGCGGCGGGCTCGAAGGGCTCCGCGGGGCCGGGCACGTCAGCCCGCACGACCGGCACGGCCAGCTCGGTCGCGAGTGCCGCCGTCTCCGCGGCGGCCAGCACCAGCCGCATCCCCGAGTTCTCGGCCATGTAGGCGAGCCGGGATGGTGGATTGCCCGGATCCAGGGGGACGTACGCGCCGCCCGCCCGGAGTACGGCGAGCGCCGCCACGCACATGTGGACGGTACGGGGCAGCAGCAGGCCGACCGGCACCTCGGGACCGACGCCCGCCGCCCGCAGGCGCGCCGCCAGGGCGTCGGCCTCATCGAGGAGCTGTCGGTAGGTCAGCGTCGTCGTTCCGTCGGTGACGGCCACCGCGTCGGGGCGCTCCTCGGTCCGCGCGGCGATCAGGTCCGTGACCGGGGGTTCGAGCACCGCCTCACGGGTGCGGTCCGCGGCCAGCAGCAGCTGTTCGTGCTCGCGGTCGTCAAGTACGCGTACGGCTGCCACGGGCCTGTCCGGACCGTCGAGCATGTCTTCCACAAGGGCGGAGAAGGCGGAGGCCCACTGCCGTACGGTGGCCGCCTCCAGCACGTCGGTCGAGTAGGTGAACCGCGCCGACAGCTCCTCACCCCGTCGCTCCACATGCAACGCCAGGTCGAACCTGGCCGTCGGCAGGAGGAGGGGCACCGGCCGCACCTCAGCTCCGGGGACGACGAAGGACGGCTGCGTGTCATCGTAGGAGAACGTCACCTGGACGAATGGCTCCCGCGCGGCGTCCCGACCGGGGGCCACCGCCTCGACCACCGCGTTGTACGGCGCGTCCCGGTAGGCCTGCCCCGCCAGCGACCGCGTCCGCACCCGCCGCATCAGTTCGGCGAAGGTGGGGTCGCCCGACAGGTCGCCGCGTACGGCGAGCATGGTGGTGAGCGGGCCCACGACGCCCTGCACCTCCGACCGTTCACGTCCGGGCGCGGGCACGCCCACGACCAGGTCCTCCGTTGCGCAGAGCCGGCCGAGGAACGCGGTGAACGCGGCGAACAACGTCATGAACGGCGTGCACCGGTGCTCGTGTGACACCCGGTCGAGGCGGGAAGTCACCTCGGGGCCGAGGATGAAGGACTCCACGCCTCCGGCAGTGGTGCGCTGGGGCGGAGGCAGCCGATCGGCGGGAATCACAAGGGTGGGCGGCGCCCCGCGCAGCTCGTCCGCCCAGAACGCCACGGCCTCGGCGTAGCCCCCCGAGTCCCGCCATTCGCGATCCCAGAGGGCGAAGTCGCCGTAGTGCACTGCCGGTTCGGGCGGGTCCCAGGCCGCGCCGGCCGTGTACGCGGCGTAGGCGGCGGCCAGTTCGCCCAGCAGCACCTGCCACGACCAGCCGTCGCACACCATGTGGTGGGCGGCCAGCAGCACCCAGGTGCTGCCGTCGTCGACCTGGTACACGGTGGTGCGCAGCAGCGGGCCCGTCGTGGTGTCGAAAGGGCGTGCCGCCGCGGTCTGTATCCGCTCACGCACATGGGCGGCGGGCACGTCCTGCTCGACGACGGCGTCGGCGCGCCCGGAGACGACGGGCACGACCACCTGCACCGGGCCGCGGTCCGAAGCGGGGAAGACGGTGCGCAGGGCCTCGTGCCGGGCCACCAGCGTGTCCACGGCACGGAGGAACGCCTCGGTGTCGAACGGGCCGCGCACGCGGAAGCCGACAGGGACGTTGGTCTGCCCGGAGGGGGAACGCGGGCGGTCCAGCGCCAGCAACCCTTCCTGAGCCGGTGACAGGGGCAACTCGTGGATCATGTTTATTCTCCCGGGGCGGGAACGACGCGAGCAGGGTCTCGGCGGCCACCGCGATGCGAAGTGCGGTTCTCGTGGGCGGGATCTGGTAGTGGGGGAGGACTGCGCGGTCGGCGGGCGTGGGGTCGCTGTCGGACGCCTCGCCGTCGAGGGCAGGGGGCCCTTGCGGGCTCCTCGGCAGCGGCATCCGCTCGTCGTACGGCTCAGGCTGTCCACTCCCGGGAAGGGCAGCGGACGTCGTTCACCCGGTCCCGGAGAGTGCCCGCGGCCCGGAAGACCGCCCGGCGGTGGCACGGACGGGTCGGGGCCCGGCCGGCCCTCCGGGGCCGCCGCTGTGACACGGTCGTCGCAGCGGCGGTCCGAAGGCCGGGCCGGACCGCCGCGGACTGGCGCGCGGCTACGCCTACCTGCCCACGATCGGGGTGAGGGGCACCCGTTCGGGTCCGGGGTCCGACGCGCCTTCCTCGTCGGCATCCGCGGCCTGGGCGACGACCGCGAGACCGGCGGGTGTGCGTGCCTCGAAGACCTGGACGGGTGTGATCAGCAAGCCTGCCGCGCGGGCCCGGCCCACCAGCCGGATCGCCATCGTGCTGTCACCGCCCAATTCGAAGAAGTCGTCGCCGACGGAGATCTTCTCGCGCTTCAGCAGCCCTGCGAACAGCTCGCTCAGCAACGCCTCCCGCGGTGTCACGGGCCCGCTCCCGGCGACACCGGTCCGGACCCGCGGGACGGGCAGCGCCGCCCGGTCGATCTTGCCGTTGCGCGTCAGCGGCATCGTGCCGAGCTCGACGTAGAAGACAGGCACCATGCCCGCGAGGAGACGCGCGGCCGCGTGGGAACGCAGCTCCTTCGCATCCATCCGGTGCCCGGGGCGCGGCACGACATACGCCACCAGTTGGTGGTCACCCGGTGTGTCCTCACGGAGCAGTACCACCGCCCGCAGGACAGCCGGGTGTTCGGCGAGCACTGCCTCGATCTCGCCGGGCTCGGTCCGCAGGCCGTTCAGCTTCAGCTGGTCGTCCGCGCGGCCGATGAATTCCAGCTCGCCGTCGGGACGGATGCGGGCCAGGTCACCCGTGCGGTACATACGTGTCCCGGGCGCGCCGTACGGGTCCGCGACGAAGCGTTCGGCGGTCAGCGCCATCTTGCCGAGATAGCCGTTGGCCAGCCCGTTGCCCGCGATGTACAACTCGCCCTGCACACCGACGGGCGCCGCCCGCAACGCCGGGTCCAGGACGTACGCCTGCGTCCCGGGGAACGGCCCGCCGATCGGAGGCGGGGTGGCCTCGGCGCCGAGGGGGCCGGAGGCGGTGGCGGCGACAGTGGCCTCGGTGGGACCGTACACGTTGAGCACGGTGCACCCCGCGGACACCCAGTGGGAGACCAGGGCGGCCCCGAAGGCCTCGCCGATGAAGCCCACCGTCCGCAGATCGGGGCAGTTGTCGGCGGACACGCCGTCGAACAGGGCCGGGGTCAGCAGGAGGTCGGTGATCCGCCGCTCGCGCAGGAGCCTGGCCAGCTGTTCCCCGGCCCACGGACCCGGCGGCGCCACGACCAGGGTCGCACCGGCCTGGAAGGCCATGGCGACATCGCTGACGGAAACGTCGAACGATGGGGAGGCGGTCTGTAGCACCCGGCTGTCCGAGGCGAGGCCGTACAGCTCGACCAGGTGCCGCCCGAGCCCCGCGATGCCGGCGTGCGGCACGACGACGCCCTTCGGGCGGCCGGTGGTGCCCGAGGTGTAGAGCAGGTAGGCCGCCTCCTGGGGCAGCGGGGCGTGCAGGGGCGCCGGTGCCGCGGCGAAAGCCTCCTCGTCCAGTTCCACCAGAGGCAGGCCGTCGGGTGCGTACGGCGCCACGCAACCGGGTCCGACGACCAGGAACTCGGGGCGCGCGTCGTCGAGCATGTGACGCAGGCGATGCACCGGGCCGTCCGGGTCGAGAAGCAGATAGGCCGCGCCCGTGCGCTGTACCGCGAGCGCCGCCGCCACGGCTGCGAAACCGCGGCCGAACGCCAGCGCGACGATGCGGCCGGGACCCGCACCCCGTGCCGCCAGGTGGCCCGCCAGGTTCGCGACCCGCTCCGCCAGCTGGCGGTAGGTCAGCGTTTCGCCGTCGGCCTCGATCGCCGGCGCGTGCGGAACGCGCTCGGCTTGCTGGTCCAGCAGTTCCGGCAGGCTCACGCACTCGGGGACTGGGCCCACTCCGCGCAGCAACCGCTGCCGCTCGCCTTCGGCCAGCAGGTCGTGGGAAGCGACGGGCGTGTCCGGGGCGGCGACGAGGCGCGCCAGCAGTGCGGTGAAACCTTCCGCCCAATGCCGGACCGCGGCCGGGTCGTACACGTCGGTCCGTATTTCGAAGGCGCCGCGGAACCCGTGCTCGGCGTCCTGGACGATGGCGACCAGGTCGTGTTCACCGCCGGTGTGTATGCGCTCGGGCATGGTGACTTCCCGCAGGCGCCTGGCGCTCTGCTGCTGCGGCGTGTAAATGAACATCCACCGGAACAACGGTGACTTCCCGGCGGTGCGCTTGGGCGCGGTGCGCGTCACGATGTTCCCCACGGGTACGGAGGAATGGGCCAGTACCTGCGGGAGCTCGCCGGCGAAGCGACTGATCAGAGAAGACAGGGAATCGTCCGAGCCGACCCGCCAGCGGGTGGGCACGACGTTCATCACATAGCCGAGGACCTGTTGCAGCCCCTTGGCCGCCCGGTTGGCGATAGGGGTACCGAGAACCAGATCGGGCGCGCTGGTGAGCCGTGCGGTGAACGCCGCGAACGCTGAGATGACCACCGCGTACACGGTCGTGCCGTGTTTGCGGGCCAGGTCGCGCACTGCCTGCGCTGTGTCGGCGTCGATGTCGAACGGCAGTTGGGCGATGCCGGGTTCCTCGCTCATGGCCCGGGCTCCGGGCACGATCAGTGGCGCGGGCGGGTCGGCGAGGTAGCCCTCCCAGAAGCCGAGCCGGGCGTCGAGGACTCCGGCGGCCTTCAGTTCCCGCTGCCAGGACGCGAAGTCGGCGTACTGGACGGCGGAGCGCACCGGCGGGGTGCCGCCTTCTGTCACGGCGCGGTAGGCGTCGACGAACTGGTCGTGCAGGATGTCGAACGACCACCAGTCGGTGATCATGTGGTGCAGGCAGAGCAGCAGGGTGGCGCGCTCGTCGTCCACCGTGACGAACAAACCTCGCATCAGACGCTCTCCGCCGGCCATGTCGAAGGCACGGCTGCGGAAGGAGGTGAAGACGTCGCCCTGCGTGCGGCCGGTGGCCCGCAGGTCCAGTCGCTCCAGAGTGAATGGACCCGCGGGCGGGAAGACCATGCGCATGCTGCTCGGATCCGTGCTGTTTCCGGAGAGCCGGACGCGCAGGATGTCGTTGTTGTCCTGCACCATGGTGAGGGCGGCCGACAGTTGTTCCGGGTCGATCGGTTTGTCGAAGTGGTAGGCGATGCACAGATTGAGGGCTGCGGTCCGCGGATGGAGCATCTCGTAGACCATCAGGTCCTCCTGCGCCGGGCTGAGCCGTACCGGCCCCTCGCCGTCGCGGCGTGGAACCACCGCCGGCACTTGATCCACCCGCCCGGCCTCCACCAGGCGGCGCATGAGCTGAATCCTCTGCTCGGCGCCCAGGGCCGTGAACCGGTCGAGCGCCGAAGCGGACGCGGATGCGGTCATGCCAAATCCTTCCATATGGCGGCAAGTCTGTGCAGACTGGCGAGGACCTCGTCCCGGCCGAGCCCGAAATCCACGAAGCAGGCCACCTCGTCACAGCCGATGTCCCGCAGATCGGCGAGCATCGCCGCGCAGGTGTCCGGTGAGCCGAGCAGGCTGCCCCAGGAGAGGTAGCGGTGGTAGGCGAACTCGGTGAGCTGGTCGAGCTGCCTCTCATCGAGAGGGGTGGGGGCTGCCCCGTCCCTGTTGCTCACCTCCTGCCTCATGTGCGAGGAGAGATAGGCCTTGAGCGGTGCCTCGACCATGCGACGTGTCTCGGCGTCGTCGGTGCCCACATAGGTGTGAGCCATGAGCGTGACGGTGCCGCGGCTTCCGTGCGGCTCGGCTACGGGCCGAGCCGCCGCGGTGCCGTAGGCGGCCCGGTAGCGGCCGATCCGGTCCACAAGTTCGGCCCGGCTCTGCCCGACCGTGGCGCCCAGCACCCCGGTTCTCAGCCGGCCGGCGGTCTCCCAAGTGGAGAGGGAGCGTGAGGCACTCAGCCACAACGGCAGTTCTGGCTGCACCGGGACAGGCTGAGGGCGTACGGCGACCGTTCGGCCGGTGCCGTCGGTGAAGTCGGCGCTCTCACCGCTCCACAGGCTGCGCAGCAGCGGGATGTGCCCCAGCGCGCGCTCGCGGCGGGTGGCGTAGTGATCGGGGGCGATGACGAAGTCGGCCGAGTGCCACCCCGTCGCGACCGAGAAGCCGGCCCGTCCCCGGGACAGGTTGTCGACCATCGCCCAGTCCTCGACGACCCGCAGCGGGTGATGCAGCGGCAGCACCACGCTGCCGGCGCGCAGGGCGATCTGCTCCGTGACCATCGCGAGCGCGGCACTCAGCACCGGAGGGCTGGGGAAGACCTGCCCGACCTGCTGGAAGTGTCGTTCCGGAGTCCATACGGCGGTGAAGCCGAGTGCATCGGCCGCGCGGGTGATGGCCACGATGTCCTCGTACTTCGTCGCGTGATCGGTCGCTTGTGCCACCGAGTCCGCGCCGAAGAACATGACGCTGCACTCCACGGTCTCTCCCCAATCGGCACGTTTAACGCCCTCCGAGCCTCACCAGGCGATTGCGTGCCGCACTGTTCGATGACTGTCCTGGGTTCTGCCCGGTTCTCACTGGCGCGGGGTCACGGCTCCAGCAGCAGATTAAAGCGCTCCGTTACCAGCCGTGATGTCCTGAGTGTTCCTGCCGGAATGTTGCCGGTGCCTTTTATGGGCAAGGCGACTGGAAAGCTGAAGAAATCGGAACTATCGACAGCAAATACTTGATGCGTAAAATACATGGAGATGGTGAGCAAGTGGCCGGGGACGTGACGGGCGGCACCGGGCAGGACCGGCTACGGGCCGTCTTCTCTCCCCCCCCCCGCCGCGGGTGCCTCTGCGCGAACCGGAGTTCGCGGCCCTGCCTCACCTGTACAGCCGGCGGTCGTGGCTCGCGACGACGATCGCGCCGGGCCGGGGCCGACTTCAACCGCATGCTCGGCCAGCTCTACCACTGCCCCCAGCACCGCACCTTGTTCGACGAGCAGACCGCTTTCCCCACCGCGCTCGCCGCCGCTGCTTGACACGTTGAGCGCCTGAGGTGTCTACACCGCCCGGTGGGGCCTGTCCCACCTCCCCGACCGGCCCCGCCCACCCAGCCCCGCACCTGACCCGGACCGGCAACGCCCGGCCGATCCCGGCGAGCCGGTGCGCCCCGGCCCCGGGCCAGGGCGCGGGGGAGTGGGAAGTACCCCGCGCCCCGTCGCAGCTCGGATATGTGCTCAGCCGGGTACGGGCGAACGTGCTCAGCGCCGGTGGTGTGCGATGGCTGGAAGCACGGTCACAAGGTCCACAGATGAAGAGCGGTCTCGCTGGCGGACACGGTGCACCAGGTGCCGTCGCCGAGGACCCTTGGCAGGCTGGGCACCTCGAAGGCGTAGACGAGCCGGTCGGTCAGTCGCATTCGGGCCGGCATCGATGAGCCAGTGCCGGCCCGTGCCGAACTCCTCGTCGCTTTCGACTGTCCCGACAACTGTGTGCCAGAACCGAGAACCGCAAATCCGCCTGCGGGGTGGCCAGGGCGATGCGGTCCTCTCGCTGCCTGCGTGCCTGTTCACTGCGTACCTGGTCCACCAGCTTGCGGGAGGCGACGGTGACCAGCCAGGCCCGGGGGCTGTCCGGTACTCCCTGGGACGGCCACTGCAGCGCAGCGGCGAGCAGCGCCTCTTGGACGGCGTCCTCACACGTGTCGAAGACGCCGTACCGACGGACCAGCGTGCCGAGGACCTGCGGCGCCAGCTCGCGCAGCAGGTCCTCGACACGGTGCTGCTCGCTCACATGTCCGCCGCGGACTCGTGCAGGACCGGCCACAGCTCGACCGGCTCCACATCGGCGAAGGGCATGTCCGCCGCGATCTGCTGCGCGCGCTCCTCGCTCTCGCAGTCGAGCAGGTAGAAGCTGGCGATGTACTCCTTGGTCTCCAGGTACGGACCGTCAGTGACCGCGGGGATCCCGTCCCTGCGCCGTACGAGCCGGGCCTCGGCCGCGTCCGCAAGGCCGAAGGCGCCCACAAGCTCTCCGGTCTCCCGGTACTTCTTGTTGAACGCCTCCTGCTTGGCGATGGCCTCCGGCCATGCCTCGGCCGGGAAGGACTCCCACTTGGCCTGGTTGCCGTAGATCATCGCGACGTACTTCATCTCGGGTGTCCCCTCACTCCCGCGCACCCCCTCGGCGCGCTGTCACCCCTCAGTCGGAGCCGGAAACGAGCCCTCGACATCCCACGACAACTTTCTTCAACCTTTTCTTCCACAGGGCCGAAGACCGCTTTGAGGCCCCGTGCGCCACAAACGATCAACCTACCTGGCCTCCCTGCGAAGAGCGCAGCCGCTTGGCACATTCGCGTGTACCTGGCGGCACAGACAGACCTGTGCCCTGGTCACAGCAGGGCGACGGACCGGCCGGCGGGCAGTCTGCGCAGCCAGCCGCGGTCGGCCAGTCTGACCAGCTTCCCGCGCAGCGTGCTGCTCTACGATCTCTTCGTCGGCGACGTCCTGCGCATGCGGCAGACGGTGGCCCTGACGTCCGAGGTGGGCCGCACGCGCCCCGTGACCAGCGAGAAGAGGTACTTGGTCGGCGGTGGGCTGCCCGGAGGGTGACCGGTGAGGGAAGGAAGCGGCCCGAGTGAGGGGACACCTGCGAAGCCCACTGGGCTGTCAGGCCCGGGCGGCGGTTGCCTGATCGTCGTGAACGCCCAGGAGCGCGCGGCAGCTCGGCCAGAGGGTGTCGAGCTGGGAGGGGTTGTTGTAGAGCTTGGCGAAGAGCACCTGGCCCTCCAGTTGTGCGACCACGGAGCGGGCCGTGTCCCGGGTGTCGCTCAACGTCACCTCGCCGCGTTCCTGAGCCTCCTGGATGACCGCGTCGACCATCTCCACTTCGGCCTCGAAGATCTCTTGCAGGCGCAACCGTATGGCATCGGCTTGATTGCTCATCTCCAGCGAGAGGTTTCCGAACATGCAGCCCAGTACGGCCCCGTAACTTCCCTGGCCCTCCCGCTGTCGCGCTTCCGTGGCCACCAGCAAGTGCCGCAGCCGCCGCAGGGGCTCGTCGTCGGCGTGCAGGATCGATTCCCAGTCGTGCCGTTCGGCGGCCCAGTGCATGTCGATCACGGCCAGCGCCAAAGCCTCCTTGGACTCGAAGAAGTAGTAGAAACTGCCCTTCGGTACCCCGGCCGCCTTGCAGATCTCGGCGACACCCAGGCCCGAATAGCCGCGCTGCCCCAGCAGTGACTGGGCCGCGAGGAGGATCTTGCTCTTGGCTTCGCTTGTACGTCCCATACCACGAGTATACGACCGACCGTCTATTTCTGCCGAGATCGTTCGCGACAGCGACTGTGAGGTCTGGACTCCCAGCAGAGAGGAACACGGTCCTGGAAACCCGCACAGCGGCGGGCGCAGCCTGTCTGTATGGGAATGAGGCGAAACAGCAAGTCGGCGGCCGGCGGCCCGGCCCGTGGTCCCGCCGTCGCACCCCGGCCGTACGGCCCACGTGCTGCGGGAAGCTCTCAAGGCTCACCGTGGCGGCACGTTCTCCAGGCCGCCGCTGCGCTCGCCGCAGGCATGGGCGTCGGCCGGTTCGTCTACACCCCCATCCTCCCGCTGATGCACACGCAGGCCGGACTGTCGGCCGGCGCAGGCGCCGATCTCGCGACCGCCAACTACGTCGGCTATCTGATCGGTGCCCTGGCCGGCACCTTCGTGCCGCGGCTGGTCGGCTCCTCCGCCGTGCTGCGGAGCTCCCTCCTCGCGCTGGTGGCATCCCTGGCCGGAATGGCACTGACACAGAGCACCGCAGTCTGGCTCCTCCTGCGGTTGGCAGCGGGCGCCTTCAGCGCGATGATCTTCGTCATCGCGGTCAGTGCGCTCCTCAGCCACCTGAGAGAACACCCGGCCCACCTCCCCGGCTGGGCCTTCGGCGGCGTCGGGGCCGGCATCGCACTGTCGGGCCTGCTCGTCCTGGTGCTGCGCACGGTGGGCACCTGGCGGAGTGCCTGGTGGGCCTCCGCTGTCCTGGCGGTGTTGCTGACGCTGGCAGCCTGGGGCCTTCGCCCGGAGCCGGCGGTCCGGCGGGCGCCGACGGCGTCGGGCACGGAGCCTCGGTCGAGCGGGTCGCGGAACCACCGTTGGTTCAGCGCGCTGTTCGCGTCCTACACACTTGAGGGCATCGGCTACATCATCGCCGGTACGTTTCTGGTCGCGGCCATCAATCAGACCCTGCCTGGCTCGGTCGGCAGCGGTGCGTGGGTGCTGGTGGGGCTGGCGGCCATCCCGTCCTCCGCGTTCTGGGCCGGTTTGGGACGCCGCTGGTCCAGGCCGGACCTCCTGCTGGCCGCCCTCGGTGTGCAGGCGGTGGGCATCGCCCTGCCCGCGCTGGCCGGGGGAGTGGCGGCCGCGTTGATCTCGGCGGTGCTGTTCGGCGCCACCTTCATCGGTGTGAGCACGCTGGCCCTGGGAACCGGAGCCCATCTGCGCTTCCCACGGGCCGTGGCCCTGCTGACCGCCGGATACTCGGTGGGTCAGATCCTCGGCCCGCTGGTCGCGTCGCCTCTCCTGCGCCACGGCTACCACCAGGCTCTGCTCCTGTCGGCCGCCGTGGTGCTGGCCGCCGCGCTTGCCGCGTTCCTGCTGCGCACCGGATTCCCGCACGCGATGCCGGAAGAGACGGATCGGGCCGGCGGTGACCGCCACACGGCGCCGGGGGCGGTGCCGCAGGCCGGAGGCGGTTCCCCTTCCTGAGGTGGGTGCTCGGCTGAGGCATGAGGAATCCGGGAGACGCGAGCCGTCCGCACGTGCCTCGAAAGCCTGCACGGTGTCAGCGAGGCCCGGCCCGGCCGGTGAGGAGACAGTCCGGACACGCGGGCCGGGCGCGGTGGTACCCGGGCGGCCTGTGGGAGACCGCGGTTCACCGGCCGCCCACACGGACTGCGGTACGCCGCACCTCCTCCGCAACCGGCTGCCTGTGCACATCGTCGTCGCCGTCGACTACGACCTTGCGTGAGGGGCCAGGATGCCTGTGCTGCAACGGCCGACCCCCCTCGTCCCGGTGGGTCTCCAGCAACCGCGCCAGACTTCCCTGATGGTGGGAAACGCGGGCACGGCGTGCCACAGCCGGTCCAAGGGCACCTCGCCCGAGACGGCGATCGTCGCGGACCGCAGGAGTTCCACCACGCCCGGTCCGGCGAAGGTGACGCCTGCGACGGTGCGACGGTCGGTGTCGATCAGCATGCGCGCTCGTCCCCGTGAAGTGTGCAGGGACACCGCTTCAGAGCCCGAGTCGGCGTCGTCAGTCGCCAGGGAGTCGCGGAGCGGCGTCGATCCCGCCCGAGGTGCGCCTGATGGGAGTAGGGCCTACGGTGCTTATGTCTTGAATGTTCTGAGCCATCGCCCGTATTCATGAGGGACAGAGAGGTCCGTTCATATGGCGAAGATACTTTTCGTGGTGTCCGGTGCGACGTACTGGGTGCTCAAGGACGGTACGCGGTACGCGACGGGTTACTGGGCCGAGGAATTCGCGCTGCCCTACAAGAAGGTCACCGAAGCGGGACACGAGGTCGTGGTCGCCACGCCGAACGGCGTGACGCCCAACGTCGACATGATGAGTCTGCGTCCCTCCATGGCCGGAGGTGAAGAAGGGGCCCTCGAACTGGAGTCAATCATCCGTTCCGCTGAAGTCATGCGTCGCCCGCTCAAGCTGTCGGACGTCCGTCTGGAGGACTACGACGCGGTCTATCTGCCTGGCGGTCACGGCCCGATGTCGGACTTGTGGGAAGACGCCGATGCCGGACGCATCCTCACCGCGCAACTCGCGTCGGGCAAGCCCCTCGCGATCGTGTGTCACGCTCCCGCGGCCCTGTTGTCCACGAGGATCCACGGGGAGTCGCCATTCAAGGGCTATCGGGTCACGGGGTTCACGAACGACGAGGAAGAAGCCGTTGGGCTGGCGTCCAAGGCGACGTGGTTGCTGGAGGACGAACTGAAGGACAAGGTCGGCGTCGACTTCAGCCGGGGCGAGATGTGGGAGCCGTACATGGTCGAGGACCGCAACCTGATCACGGGGCAGAATCCGCACTCGGCCGCGATCCTCGCCGACCGGCTGCTCGAGATTCTCTCCTGAGGCGGGACCTCTCCGCGCCTCGGCCGGCGGAGACGAACAGCGTGGCCGGACGACGCGGAGGGCCTCTGGCCTTCTCCGCACCCGGCCGGGTGACCGGGTGCGGAGAACGACATGAGACCACGTCAGGATCCCTACAGCGCGCTGCCCGCGGTTCCGCCCTTCCGGCTTCGCAGCGAAGACATCGCCGACGGCGAGAGCCTGGGCGTCGCTCAGACCAGTGCCATCTTCGGCGGCCCTGGGCGGGACCGTTCCCCGCACCTGGTCTGGGACGGTCATCCGGCCGATACGGCGAATTTCGCCGTGACCTGCTTCGACCCGGACGCCTTGACGGTCAGCGGCTTCTGGCACTGGGTCCTTTACGACCTGCCCGCCTCCGTGACCGAGTTGCCCGCCGGGGCCGGGGACAGTGGGGGAGCAGGCTTCCCCCGGTGCCAGGACGCTGCTCAACGACGCCGGGCGGCGGAGCTATCTCGGCGCCGCCCCGTCTCCGGGGGAGGCCCCTCACCGTTCCATGTTCGTCGTGCACGCACTGGACGTTCCGACGCTGGATGTCTCCCTGCACGCGACCCCCGCCTGGCTGGGATTCCGTCTCGTCGCCCACGCCCTGGGGCGAGCCCGGCTCTCACCGGTGTTCGGACTCCCGGAACCCTCCTGAGCTATCGGGGTGGCCGGGCCCTCGGACGAGTCGCTCACCGCACATGCCCGGTCGGCCCGGCATCTCGCATGCCCCACAGGAGGAGGCTGTCCGGGAGCGGGTGCCGTCCTCGGGGGAGGGGCCGGGCCGCCATCCGGCGATTTTTATTGCTTGACGCATCAAGTAGCTGATATGCTTGCTGTGTCAACCAAGTGAGGGGGGTGCCATGGATACCCACGCCATCACGACGCCGGGTGCCGCAGCCCAGGCGTCCGTTCATCCGATCGCCGGCCGCCGCAGGACAGCCCGAGAGGCGCGCCTGCCCCGGCTTCTGCGCCAACTGGTCACAGGGGCGGCTGCGGCCGCGATGCTCCACGCGGCCGTCCTCGGGGTTTCCTCCCGTCGCGAGTCGTATCCCGAACTCGCCTGGACGGACACTGCCGAGGCGATGACCTCCCTGCACGTGCTCATGCCCTGGCCACTCACGGCGCTGGTCCTGCTCTGGCTGGCGAACCAACGGTCGGTGCTCTACGCCCGTGCCGCACTCGCGCTGCTGCTGACCAGCATGGCCGGGCTCGCCTACGTCGGCCGGGTGTCCCTCGCGGACCTCCCCGCGCATGAGGGCAGCCTCTTCAGCGCCTACGTGGCGCTGCCGGGCGCGCTCACCGGCTGGTACCTGCTGACAGCGCTCGCGATGGCGGCAGCCGTTCCCTCACCCCGCGCACGGATCCTCGTCGTGACGGCGGGGCTGGGTGCCGTGGTCATCTCCGTCCTGACCTCCGCCGACCCTGTGCTCGCCGCTTCGTTCGCCGCCGGAGTCCCTCTGCTGGCCTGGTATCTCGCGAGCCGCCTGCCGGGGCAGCGGGGGACGCGCCACCGGCCTGCCGACGCCTGGGACCCGCAGGAGCGAGTGGTTCCGCTCCACGGCCGTGCCCCGGCACGCGCCCACGCTCCGGCACTCGCGCTGACGCGGCGGGCGGGCTGAGGGCCGTGCACCTGAACACGGTCATCGAGACGGCCGGATGGTGGACGTACCTCATCGTGTTCGTCCTGACAGCCGCTGAGACCAGCGCCTTCGTCGGCCTGCTGGTGCCGGGGGAGGCGGCTGTCCTGCTGGCGGCAGCCGTCGCAGGCCAAGGCGGACTGAAGGCCCCGCTGCTGGCGGCCGTGGTGGTCGGAGGCGCCGTCACCGGCGACAACCTCGGCTTCGCCCTGGGCCGCCGGTGCCGGCGACGCCCGGGCAACCGCTGGACACCCAAGGTCCCGGACCGTCACCGTGATGGACGGGGGAAGGCCTTCCTGGCCCACCACAGTGGTGCGGCGCTCTTCGCGGGCAAGTTCATCGGTTTCGCCCGGACGTTCCTGCCCTACGCCGCCGGTTCGTCCGGCATGCCGTACCGGCGCTTCTTCCTCTATAGTGCCGCCGCCTCCCTCGTCTGGGGCACCGGCACGGTACTCGTCGGCTACTTCACCGGCTCGGCCGCGATCGAACTGCTGCACAGAGCGGGACTGATCGGCGGAGCGGCCCTCGCCGCCACGATCGCGCCGATTCTCGTCGTCTCGCGTATGCGGGCGCGCCGTCGGCGACGGCCCACCGGATCCACCGTCGTGGCGTCCGGCGGGCCACGGCATCGGGCAGCGCGGAAGGACCCGGTCAACTCCACGTATTCACGGCAGAGTTAGCCATCCGATCCGAGCCCGGGGAGTGGACGGTGGCGCCCATGGAGACTCTGCTCCCGCCCGACTTGACGCACTCGCGTTGACGGACACCGTCGAACGGCGGCAGGTCTGCCACGGGCCCGCTCGCAGCACGGTCCGTTGTCCATCGGGCAGGTCGGCCACTGCCGCGGCAGGGGAACCGGGTGACCGGATCGCACCGAGCGAAGCGGACGGCACTGTCTGACGCGACGGCAGGGGCGGCGAGCCCGGCACCGGTCGGTGCCCTCGCCGCTCCCGTCGAGCCGACCGGGTCAGGGAAGCATGATCGTCTTGGACTTCCGGATCACCTGCTCGGCACGGGCGGTCATGTCGTCGTCGATGGGCGGGGGAGTCTCGCCGGGGCGGGCGGGGGTGCTGTGGTCCAGCATGAGCTGCTCCAGCCCCGGCGGCGTGTAGATGAACAGCAGCCTGGCGGCGTGTATGCGCTTGTTCTTGAACCCGTGGCGGATTCCCTTCGGAACGTGGATGAAGTCGCCGGCGACGGCCGTGAACTCATGGTCGCCGTCGGTGAACTCCAGCTCGCCGTCAAGCACATAGAACGTCTCGTCCTCCTCCGTGTGCGCGTGCGGGATGGGACCGCCACCTGCCGGGACGGTGGCCTCGATGAAGCCGATGTTCCCGTTGGTCTGCGCACCAGTGGCCTTGACCGTGTAGATGTCGTCCGCAGCCCAGACGGTCGGGCCCTGACCGGACGGCACGTAGAGCGCGCCGCGCTTGTTCCACGAGGGGTCGTCGGGTGCCACGTCACCCAGCAGAAAGCTCATGAGGTCTCCGATGCTTCGTGTGATGCGGGCCGCTCCCGGACCGGACAGGCCCCAGGGGTGGCCCGGTGAACGACCGACCTTTCGCATTACTTGTCGTAGCAAGTATATGGTGTGAGCGGGCAATTGTTCCGCGATGCGCACGGAGTGATGACTCCGGAGAGAACCGTGGCGGCGTCCGGCGACGGCCGCGCCGTCACCTCTCAGCGTTGCCCACCCCTCGAGCCCGGTCCCGGACCGAAGCGATGGTGATCACACGGGATCGGGCCATGCGCGAAGCGACGTCCAGCCATGAGGGCCATGAGGGCCCCGTGTAGGGCTGCTTCGGCGGCACGAGATGGAAATGCGCGGGGAAGAAGTCCGGATCCGCGCTCTCGAAGACGACGACCTTCAGGTCGTCGGCGGCGTCCATTCGGTCCACGGAGGTCGCCGAGGCCGCGAACGGCTCGAAGGTCACCAGGCTGAGGGGAGGGGAGTCGAAGGTCACGCGCCAGTACGAGGCGGACCGCTGTACCACTCCGAACGGGGGGTATCAGTCATGAGAAGAAACTCGTGCTCTCGTTTCGGGTTTGTGCCCGCCCCTGGGAGAGCGGGAGCGGTACGCCGCCGCGAGGGAAACTGGCGACGGCTCTCCCGCAGAGGTGCCGCATCGAGGAGGGCCGCCGCTGTGTGTCGGGCGCTGGTGGCGGCGGACGGGTCGCGGTCCATCCGTGCCGCTTGCTCCGCGCCGTCGTACAGCAGGTGCACTGGCGGGCCAGTTCCTCCGGCTCGGCAAAGCCGGAAGCGGCGGCCAGTTCGGTGAACAGGCCGCGAACCCAGGTGCGGTAGTTCTCGGCGGCGCGACGCACCGTGCTGTCCGCCGGTGCCTCTGCGGTGGCCCGCACGAAGGCGCAGCCGTTATATGCGGGTCGGTGAAGGCCTCGCCATGGGCGTCGAAGACACCGAGAAGTCGCTCACGCGGTGAGCGGAATCGGGTGAGGGTCCGGGTGATCCGATCACGGCTCCGCCCGTGCCGCGACCCCAGATAGGCGCAGACCAGGCCTTGCTGCCGAAGGTGTTGCAGAGAGACGCCTTGGCCACCCCTGCGTGCTCGATCACCCGGTCGATGCCGACGGTCTGCACGCCCTCGCCGTGGAACAGCTCGTTGGCCGCCTGCACAGCAGGATCCGCTGGGTTCAGGCCGCGATGTGGCCGAGCAGTGTGGTGGGCGAGGACGGTACGAAGGGCGGGTTGTGGTGCTCGCCCATGGCGAAGACGTCCAGGCCCACGTCCTCGGCCAGCTTCGCGTAGTCCACGACGGCCTTGGTCCGCTCGTGTTCCGTGGGGTACGTCCCGACACCGGGTCGCGGGCCACGTCCCCCACGCCGGAGATCCCGATCTGCCTCGTGTCCGTCCTTGTGTCGTGTCCCTCCGACCCGATGGCGGGGAGGGCGGCGGTCCGATACGGGGCAGGGCGGGGCGACGGCGCCCGGTGGCGGCATGACCGTGCGCTCCGCCCTATGCCGGGCTTGTGTCCGCACGACGACCTTCCGCTCGGCCGGCGTGGCCTTCTCGAGGCCCGCGTTCTCAGTTCCGCACGAACTGCCCGGCCGGCTCACCGACGGAGGAGATGCCGGGTGTGGCGGCCGGCCGCGCCGACATGACGCTCGTCGTCCTGCGGTGGCGGCCGTGACCGACCGTCTCGCTTCCGGTGGCCCATATGTCCCCGGCGGCCCGATGGCCACGGTGCCGCCCGGTGCCCGCGGTCTCGAGGGCACTCGTGCTTCCGAACTGGTCGGGCTGGATGTCGGTCAGGGTGGAGGACACGTGTTTTCCCTTTCGAGTGGGGTCTGGGTGTGGCACGGGGGCGCGCCGCGCGCGGGACTCGCCAACAGTAGTTGCTGTGCGAAGCAAATGTAACACTCGATTGCCCGGTAGGTGTGGCGCGCTGTCGAGGTGCAGCGAGATCGCGAGGAGACGAGCAACGGCCCGCCGAGGAGATCGACGGGCCGTCACTGACGGTCAAGCGCCACACGCCGCTCGAACGCATCGCAGCGGTGGGTGAGGCGGACGCGCCTGGCCGCCCCAGCGCTTCGGTGAACAGGCTCGGGCGTCGGTGGCGAGGGGGTCGGGTGCGGGTGGCCGGTCCGCCGTGACAGACCCCCACACGCGGATCGGCCGTCAGACCCCACGCGTGTCGGATCGGCCGCGCGGCGACACGCGTCTTCCCGGGGCGTGTTCGCCGCGACCCGTCCGAGCGGTGAGCCCGCGCTACTTGCGGCGGCGCTGCCACCAGCGCCGCGGGCTTTCCGCCTCGGTGTGCGCCTCGGCCTCGGTGTCGGGCCCGGCGTCGGCGCGGGACTCGGCCTCGGCCGCCGCCTTGAGCTTCGCGGCCATCGCGATGACGCGTTCGGCCTGGATGCGGGCGGCGGTGCGGGTGGTGTCGTCCACGGGATTGGTGCCCTGGCCGTCCGCGTGGGAGGTGCCATAGGGGTTGCCGTCGACGAACTTGGCCGGGTCGGTGAAGCCTGGGCTGACGACGATGCCGCCGAAGTGGTGGACGGAGTTGTACAGGGCGAGCAGAGTCGACTCATGGCCGGCGTGAGCGGTGGCGGTGGAGACGAAACCGCTGTAGACCTTGTCGGCGAGCTTGCCCTCGGCCCACAGGCCCCCCAGCGTGTCGATGAACTGCTTCAGCTGCGAGGAGACGTTGCCGAAACGGGTGGGCGTGCCGAATATGACTGCGTCTGCCCACTCGATGTCCGCAGGACTGGCCTCGGGGATGGTCGCGGTGGCGGTCTGGTTGGCGGCCCAGGCGGGGTTGGAGTCGATGGCGGCCTGAGGGGCCAGCTCGCCCGCCCTGACGAGACGCACCTCGGCGCCTGCCTTCACGCTCGCGTCGTGCAACTCCTTGGCGATCGTCGCGATCGTTCCGGTGGAGGAGTAGTAGACGATGGCGAGCTTCACGGGGGTGGTCATGATCGGCGATCTCCGTTGGCTTGTGGTCGGGGAAGGCGATCGGAGTGATCGATTAATACGACCGGTCGCCTATGTCAAAGTAGACGACCGGTCTAGAAAATGTCAAGCGCGGATGCCCGCGGTCGGAGAGGCGGGATGATCCGGCCGTGGATGCAGGCGGGGTCGAGCCATCGGGCGCCGCACCGAGCACCAGGGAAGTAGCCGATTGCCAAGCGGTTCGGCCCGGACCAGGCCTCCGCCCGCGCACGCCGGGAGTGCCGATGCTCCGCCGTGGCCGTGTCGCCGGGATCAGGGCCGACGCGGCAGGCAATCCTCCGCCCGGATGCGGCGGGTCCGGCGTCGGAAGGCGACCACGATGCCGGGCCACAGAACGGTGTTGCGGCCCGATCGCGGGTCCAAATACCAGCTGCGGCAGCCGCCGGTCTGCCATACGGTGTCGGCCATGCGGCCGTCGATCCAGTCGCTGAAGAACCGCTGCACCTCGCGACGCACCTCGACCGTCCGCGCGCAGTGCCGGCGCATGAGGCGCGTCAGGGCGACGACCTGACGTGCCTGCGCTTCGATCATGCCGATCTGCGAGTTGTGCCCGAGTCCCGTGTTAGGGCCGACCATGAAGAACAAGTTCGGAAGACCGGCCACCGTGGGACCGAGGTAGGCCTGATCGCCACCCCTCCAGGCGTCACTGAGCGTGAGGCCGTCGCGGCGTTGGCCGTCGTGGTCGGCGACCCTGCGAGCACCACGGCCCCGTCGGCGTCCGTGGCGGCGGCGAGCCGGTGTTTGAGCGCCTTCCCGGACGGGTCGCGGGTGACGGGGTCGCTACACCGTGGCGGCCGCGGCGGCCGCTTCTGTGTGGCAGAGTCGGATTACCGGCAGGCCACCGAGGAGATGCTCGGTATGCGCACGCCTGAGGCGGTCATCACGGCGCTGGCCCGGGGGACGCGAGCGGGCAACGAGAGTCAGCACGCCGTACACGAAGCCATCCGCAAGGCACTCCCGGTCCACGAGGACGGCGAGGCCCTCTGGGACCGTGCCACGGCGGCGTACCGGGACGTGCTGCGGGCTGTCGCCGGTCACCTGCACTCGCTCGACCCCTCGCCTTCCTGCCCGGTTGAGGAAACGGCCGATCTCCTCTGGTACTGGTTCGGGCCTCTCGGCTGGCACACGCTCGTGATGGAGAGCGGCCGGACGTGGGAACGCGCCGAGCAAGTCCTGCACAGGACCGCCATGCTCACGCTGTCCGGCTGAAGTCACGTCCCAGGGCGGCCGCTCCCACATCACCCACCCACCGATCGATACTTTGGTCACCGGGCATCGGCCGACTTTCGGCCGATGCCCGCACGGCCCGCCCGGACCTAGCGTCGGCGTCATGAACCGATCCACGCACGAGACCACTGCCCTCCCCTTCCAGCAGCCCGCGCGGCTCACCGCGGCCGTGACCGCCACACTGCTCCTCCTCATGGGCGGCGTGCCCATGGCCGAGCGTCTCGTGGCCCACTTGACGGTGTGGAACGCCGGTGCGCCTGTGCCCGGACTGGCGTGGCTGGTGCCGTTCGCCGCAGGCGCTTCGGTGCTGGTCCTGACGCTGGTCCGTCGCCGCGGCACCGCGGGCGAGGCGCATGCGCAGAAGGGATCACCGGGAGCCTGAGTGAGCCGTACGGCACCGTCGTACGGCCGCGCCCCTCGTCCCGCACTCCGCAGAAAGATCACACAGGTTTCCTCACGCCATGACAGACCGCATCACGGACCTCCGAGTCACTTCCGCCCCGGCCTTGGAAACTCATGGGCTGGGCAAGCGTTACCGCCGCGGGTGGGCCCTGCGCGACACTTCCTTCCGGCTGCCCGCAGGCAGCACGTGCGCCCTCGTCGGACCCAACGGCGCCGGCAAGACCACCCTGCTCTCCCTGGCCGCGGACCTCCTCGAACCGACGACCGGCACCATCACGCTGTCCGGGCATGATCCGGGAAGCGCCGAGGCCCGCCGGAGCACGGCCTTCCTCAGCCAGCGCAAGGCGCTCTACCCGCGTTTCAGCGTGCGGGACATCCTGCGCATGGGGCAGGAACTCAACCCCACCTGGCACCAGGAGACAGCCGAATCGGTCATCGAAGCCGGCCGCATCCCGATGGGCGCTCGTGTCGGAACACTTTCCGGAGGCCAGTCCACCCGGGTCGCTTTCGCCCTCGCCCTGGGCAAACGGCCCCGGCTGCTGCTCCTGGACGAACCGATGGCAGATCTCGATCCGCTGGTGCGCCGGCAGATGACCGACCTCCTGCGCGCCGAGGCGCGGACGAACGGAGCGACCGTGATCATGTCCTCCCACCTGGTGTCCGAGCTGGCGAGCGCCTGCGACTACCTCGTTCTCATCAACAACGGCCGGGTCCGCCTGGCCGGCGAGGTGGACTTCCTCCTGGACCAGCACCGCCGCGTCACCTCGAAGGCGGGCGCACGCCATTGGCCTCCGGGGGTGAGGTCGGATGCGTACGACGTCGTGGCGACCACCGACACCGGTGGTGAGAGCACCTCCCTGGTGCGCCTCCACGACACATCGCTTGCCGGCGACGGCCATCGTGCGCCCACTCTCGAAGAGCTGGTGCTCGGCTATCTCGGCGCCCCCGACGCGTCTCCCGTCCTCACAGCCGGCGCTCGTGTCGACGGAAGCCAGGTGTCGGCGTGAGCACCGCGACTACCCGTGCCCGGGCGAGCGTCCGATACGGCCCGCGTGTGCGAGGGCTGACATGGCTCATGTGGCGGCAGAACCGGGCCGCTTTCGTCATCGGGCTGGCGGTCGCCGCGGCTGTGGCCGTCTACGCCGCTGTGCAGCATCAGCATGTGACCGAGGCCATCACTGCACAGCACCTCGACGCCTGCCGCGGTACCGTCGAGTCCATCCAGTGCACGCGCGACCTCCTCAGCTTCGGCAAGGAGTACCAGTACCCGCTGCGGCGCCCTCTGCAGCTCGTGCCCGTACTGCCGTTCCTGTTCGGCGTGTTCCTCGGTGCGCCACAGTTCGCCCAGGAGCTGGAATCCGGCACCTACCGCACCGTGGCCACCCAGTCCGTGACTCGGCTGCGCTGGTTCGCGGCCAAGCTGGGCGTGCCGCTCGCCGTGACCGTGGTCGTCAGCGGCCTCCTCTCCGCCGCCATGACCTGGTGGTGGCACCCGGTCGCCGACATCATGGGCCCGCTCTTCCCCTGGCACGACTGGTACCCGTTCTACGGTGTGGGACCGATCGTGGTCGGGCTCAGCGTGATGTTCTTCCTCCTGGGCGCCACGCTCGGCCTGTTCCTCCGGCGCACGGTCGCGGCCATGGGCACCGCACTCGTTGCGGGAGCCGGGTTGTTCGCCCTGCTCGAATGGCTCCGTCCGCACCTGTGGCCGGTCAGTACCTCCGTCGCCCACAACGCCGCGGAACCTCGGGTACCGGGCAACGCCTGGCTGCTGGCGGATGGTCCGTTGACCGCGGATGGACGACGCGCCCCCGAAGTCACCGACTGCCTGCCTCAGGACAGTTACGCGCAGTGCCTGAAGTCGCACGGGCTCACCGGCCGCTGGGCCGAGTACCATCCGGTCTCCCACTTCTGGAGCCTCCAGTGGACGGCGACGACCCTGTGTCTGGCGATCGGCACGGCACTCGTGGCGCTCTCGGTGTGGCGGATGCGAAGGCACCCCGCCTGATCACCCGGCTGGGGCCGCCCGTGGCGGAGCCGGCGGTCGGACGGCGATCGAAGGAATGGCACGGGGGGCTTCGCCGCGCGACTCCGATCCCCCGCCCCCCGGTCAGGCGCCCGCCACGCGCCCCATGGTGATCCAATGGTGAACGCGAACAGGAAGTCCCCGTGCCACCGACTCGTGGACGGAGTCGAGGAACCGCCTCCGCCCTCCCTGCCCACGCCGGCCCCGAGCCGGCGGGCCACCTCACCCGCGCCGCACCCGACGTCGAGCAGCCGTTCGCCCCGAGCCGGGGCGAAGGTGTCGTACGCGGCGGAGCGCATGCGCTGTGTCTCGTGAGGGGCCGCCGCCGCGTCGATCTTGTAGACGGCTGTCTTCGCGCCGGGCGCCACGCCCGACACTGCTCGGCGACGACACTCCGGCGGCTCCGACGGGCAGGCCGAGGAGGGACTGCCCAGCGAGGCGGACGTGTTGCTGCTGCGTATGCTGCACCACGGTCTGAAGGACCAGGCGATCGCGCGGCAACCGGGCGTCAGCCAGCGCACCGCGACCCGGCGTGTGGCCGCACTGATGGAGCGGCTGGGGGCTCGGACCCGCTTCCAGGCGGGCGCCGACGCGCGGGAGAAGGGGTGGCTCGGACTGTGAGGCCCGTGCAGCTCCGGTCCGGTGCTGCACGGGCGCGTGTGATGTCTCCCGCGCCCTTGAACGGCCCGGGCCGTTCACGGGCGTCGCAGGCGGCTCCTGCCGTGGGCGCTCAGACGAACAGGGCGCTCTCGATGTCAATGGTGACCAGTTCCAGCTCACGGTTGACGGTTCCGTCGGCGGCCAGCGGGTGGACGCGCCTGCGGGTCGGCACCATGATGCCGTCGAACTCCTTGTAGTCGGAGGAGTAGTGCGCGACGGGGCCGGCGTTCAGGACGTCGGCGGTGTAGTCGTGCCTGCGCAGGAGGCCGTGCTGGTCGAAGTGGAAGATCTGCTCTCGGCTGTGGGTGGCGATGCGGTCGGGGAAGGTGACCTTCAGGCGTCGCAGGGTCTGCCCGTTCTCCGTCGACGAGGGCAGCTCCTCGGTGCGGACGTCGGAGGCGGCGAAGGTGAAGGGCGCCGTGAGGTAGGTCCACATCGCGTAGCCGGCGAAGTAGGCCACGTGAAGGTCGTCCCAGGGCGTTTCGAGGGTGTGGCCGGCGAATGCCGCGCGCGGGTCGAGCCGTTCCGCCTTCACCTCGCCGTCCTCGGTCTCTACGGCCACCCGCTCTGCGGTCACGGAGGTGCGCAGATGGGGTGCGGTGAAGGGGAAGTGGCCGGCGTGCTGGCGGTGCAGGTCCACTCGCACCGCGGCGTGCCCGAACACGCCCTCCTGCTGCTTGAGGCCCCACAGGGCGCCGCCGGAGCGGAAGTGCGCGGTGACCGAATTGAAAGCGTTGTAGCGCTCGAGGCCGCCGTGGGCCTCTATGGCAGTGCTCGTGAGGTCGCTCATGACATTCTCCTGGGTGAGGACGAGGGTCCGACCATGGCGTATACGACCGGTCGTCTTACTCGGTCGGTACAAGCCATCGGGACGGGCGGAGCTTCCCGGTCCGGAGCTGCGGCGGCGTGATCCTCGACACCTTCACCGCCGCAGTCCACCGAAGTTCAGGGCCCGGCGACTCAGAAGCTCATCTGCGGTGCTTGCCGCGGCGGGGCCGGGAGCGGGTGCCGTAGGTCAACGCACAGGCCAGGCCGAGGCTTTGCACCATCGCGCAGATGGTGATCAGTACGGGGAGGTCCGCCGGATCGGAGACGGCGAGGAGGATGCCGGCGAGCGGGTACGGCAGGAGCAGGAGCAGTACGGTGACGGACAGGGTGCTGCCGAACACCTCGGCGGGGATGAGCAGGGAGCGGATGGTGCGCAGCACGACACTCAGCACGCTGTCGCCGGCCATGAAGACGGCGATCAGTGCGAGGTAGGCCACGTAGGAGTCGGCGAGCGGGATGAGGAAGCAGGGCACGCTCGTCACGAGTGCGGCCCAGCGGCCCACCGTCGTCAGCCCCCACCGGTCGATCACCGTGCGGCAGATGGCGACCGCGAGCAGCGAAGCGGCGGCCGCGCAGGACCACACCAGGCCGACCGAGGCACTGGAACGGCCGAGTTGCTTCACCACCAGCACCGGCGTCGCCGTCTCCAGCAGACCCAGGGCCAGATTGGACAGTGCCAGGCCGGATACCAGCCATGCGAGGGACGGCAGGGAGCGCAGGGTGGACCAGCCCGTGCGCCATCCACTCGCCGCTGGTGTGCTCCGCTTGTGCCCCCGTAAAGGTGCCTGCTGTGACCGCGGGGCGGCAGCGGCCGACAGCAGGGACAGACCGCCGAGCACCATGAGCATGCCGCTGGGACCGTGCCATTGCAGGAGGAGGCCGCCCGCCGCGGGGCCGGCCAGGGCGGCCGCCTGGTCGATGCCGAGAAGGACCGACTGGACGCGGTGTGCCGCGTCGCCCGCCTCCTTGCTGGTGATCACGCCGACGCTCTCGGCCGCGATGAAGCTGAACTGTGTCAGGCACCCCGCGCACACCGCCAGCAACATCACGAGGCCCAGGGCCGTGCTGCCGGCGGTCATGGCCAGGGCGGCGGCGGCACACCCGGTGAGCACGGCCCGGGTAGCGGCGGCCAGCCGGAAGACCCGTGCGGGCCCGTAGCGGTCGACAGCCATGCCCGCGAGAGCGAACGTGCAGAGCCGCGGCGCCCAAGTCAGCATGAAGGAGATCCCGGTCCACGAGGACGAATTCGTCGCACCCAGGACCAGTAGGGGGATTCCGTACGTGGCCATGGAGGATGCGACCGCATCTGCGAGACGAGGCAGGTAAACACCCCGAATCCGGCCGTGGGCGACGGTGCGGGCGTGCCGGGGTGGGTGGACTTTCGTGGGTATCAAGTGAACGTGCTTCTCTTCCGTGAACCGGAGGCAGCCGACGAGCGGCCGAGACATGGGCGGGTGCAAAATCTGACAAAACGAGTTCTCGGAGGACCCCTTCCTGCATGAGTGAGGAAGGCCGCATTCCGGACCATGACCACAAAAGAGCGCGACGTGCTCCCGGACAGGCCGGAAGCCGTGCCCGCGGACCACGACGTGCGCTCGATCTGCCGCGCAACGCCGCTGGCCAGGCGGCACACTGGTACAGCGTGATCGACTCACGGGATGTCACTCCTGGTCAGCCAGGCCCGGACCGAACAGGAGATTTCGCCCGACATCCCCGCCCGCCACCCGAGGACCGGCACGAGGTCCGGTGCCACAGCGCATTTCACATGGCTCAAGCCCGACTCGTACCGGGGACGGGGGTCCGCCGGGCCGGGTAACGGACTCGAGGTGTCGTTTCCGGTCGGTGCGGACAGCGGGCCGGCGTCAGGTGGTGGCGGAATCCGCGGCGCTATAGCTTGGAAGAGACCGCTGTGGACTGTCGCATCGCGACCCAGGTCTTCAGCCCTCGCCCCCCTTCCGGAAGGGTCCACGCATGAAGGTGGATGGATCAGTCGCGTTCGTGACCGGTGCCAACCGCGGGCTCGGTGAGCAGTTCGTGCGAGCGCTGCTCGAAGCGGGCGCGGCCAAGGTCTATGCCGGAGCCCGCGATCCGGCGAAGGTGACGGTGCCCGAGGCCGTGCCCGTCGCCGTGGACATCACCGACCATGCCTCGGTCCTGGCCGCGGCCGAACAGGCGCCGGACGTGACCCTCCTCGTCAACAACGCCGGATCCACGACCCGGGCGCACATCCTCACCGCGGAATTGGACTTCTTCCGTACGGAGTTCGAGACGCATGTGCTCGGCACCCTCGCGATGAGCAGGGCTTTCGCCCCGATTCTCGGCCGCAACGGCGGCGGGGCGATCGTCAACGTCCTCTCGGTGCTTTCCTGGGTGTCGATCACGGCCAGTGCCGGGTATGCCGCTGCCAAGTCCGCGGAGTGGTCGATGACCAACGCCCTGCGGGTGGCCCTGGCGGAACAGGGGACACAGGTCACCGCCCTGCACGTGAGCTACCTCGCGACAGACATGGCCGCGGCCGTCACGGGGCCGAAGGCGGACCCTGCCGCAGTGGCCCGCGCGACCCTGGAGGGAGTCGAGGCGGGGTGGCCCGAGGTTCTCGGCGATGACGTCAGCCGGCGCGTGCAGGCCGCGTTGTCCCAGGGACCTGAGGCGCTTTACCCGCAATTGCGCGGCGGCTCGTCCCTCGTGTGACCGCCTCGGGGACGGTTCGCCCCCAGGGCCCCTCGGTGCCGGATCGCACGCCCGTCGGAGGTTCCGATGAATGACAGCACGCCACCGCACGACGCCGCCGGCGCCCTCGCAGGCCAGACCGTGGTGGTGATCGGCGGCAGCGCCGGTATGGGGCTGGCGACCGCTCGCCGTGTGCGCGCGGAGGGGGGTCAGGTCGTGCTGACCGGACGTGATCCCGAGCGGCTGCGGCAGGCCGCACGCGAACTCCAGCCCGCAGGGACGGCGGCCTTCGACGCGACCGACACCGACCGCCTCGAGCTGTTCTTCCGCGAGCTGACCGGCCCGGTCGACCACGTGATCCTCACGGCCGGCCGCCCCTTCTACATGCCCCTGGGCGACATGGACCTCGCCCAGGCCCACCGTCACTTCACCGAGCGTCTGACCATGAGCCTCGCTGTCGCCCTGTGCAGCCGCGAGAAGGTCCGCCCCGCAGGAACGGTGTTGTTCATCGGCGGCACGGGCGCGCGACGCCCGGCCGTCGGCCTCACCGTCACCGCCGCACTGACCGCCGCTCTTCCCGCCCTCACCGCGAACCTCGCACTCGAACTGGCGCCCGTCCGCGTGAACCTCATCGCCGCCGGCTTCGTCGACACACCCCTTTCCGCGTCCCTCCTCGGCGACCAGCTGGAAGCGCGCCGTGAGGAACTGCGCGCCTCGTTGCCCATCGGCCGGGTCGTCAGCGCCGACGACGTCGCCTCCCTGGCGACCCACATCATGTGCAACGACGCGCTCACCGGTGCCACGTACGACATCGACGGTGGACAACAGCTTCTCGGGCATTGAGCGAGCGCGCACTGGTCGTGTCGACCGCATGGGACGCCGAGACGCGGGCGAGGCCGTGCGCCGAGCCGTCCCAGGCGGGTGTGCTTCCGCCCGGCCCGGCATGGTCTGGATTTCCAACCCAGCGATATCCCCAGCGATATCCTTGAGGCATGACGAAACGCATAGCGTCGACCGCGGAGCGCGGACAGCGCTGCTCGATCGGCCGGGCCCTGGAGGTCGTCGGGGATCGATGGAGTCTGCTGATCCTCAGGGAGGCGGTACAGGGCGTCACGCGCTTCTCGGAGTTCCGTGAGCGTCTCCATGTGGCCAGCGACGTACTGACCCAGCGGCTCGGTGTGCTGGTGGACGCGGGCGTGCTGGAGAAACACCCCTACCGCGAGGGCGGAGCCCGCACGCGCATGGCCTATCGCCTGACCCCGGCCGGCCGGGACCTCATCGTCGTCATCGGCGCTCTTCAGCAGTGGGGTGACCTGCACCGGCCCCATCCCGAAGGCCCTCTGGTGCACCGGGCGAGCCGATCGACCGGACGCCCCCTCCGGGTCGCCTTCATCGACGACGAGGGAAACGAATCGCCGCTCGACGACGTCCACCTCGCCGCGCGGTTCGCACCGTCGCAGGGGATGTGACGGACTCCGGGAAACGGCGTCCCCAGCAGGGTCGAGGGCCGAATCCGGGCACGCCGGACATCGGGTGCGCACAGGCAGCCCGATGGGGTCTGTGAGGTCCCTGTCACTCCTCGAACCGGGGATACCCCGCACAACCGTGGAGGACCGGCTGTGGCGCCGGGACCGCGAGCTCGCGGCGCGCTATCAAATCGCGCTGGAAGCAGACGGACTCGTGGCGCGCGCGCCCCCACCGCAACCCCCAGCGCCGGAGCCGACCGGCACCGGTGGACCCACTGCCCTCCTCCCGGCAAAAGACCGCTGGGCACCGGGTGAACCCGTACGCGCGGGCTTCGCCGGCTGCCGCGGGGCTGAGCGAAGTACCGGCGGACGCGGTCGCCGGTCTGGTTTCTGGTGGACGAGCACGACGCCGTGCTGGCGGTCGTCCAGCAGGCCGTCAGGGAACTCGCCGCCCAGCGGCAGCGCCGGTCCATCGAGGCCGCCGCCTTCGACAACATCTGGCGCGGCGACTGACGCAGGCTCGACCGCCCGGGCCCCGCCGAGGAGACGAACGCTGCGTCGGCCGGACCCGGTGGAGGGGTGTCAGCTGTCCTGCTCGCGCGCGCCCCGGTCCCGGTAGGTCTCCAGCACGCGCAGCCACACTTCACTGATCGTCGGGAACGCGGGGACGGCGTGCCACAACCGCTCCACCGGCGTCTCACCGGCGACCACCACCGTCGCCGAGTACAGGAGCTCCTGTGTGCCGGGACCGACGAAGGTGGCACCGACGACCGTGCCGCGCTCGGCGTCGATCAGCACCCGGGCCCTGCCCCGGTAGCCGTCGGCGTACTGCAGCGCGCCGGCGATCCAGCTGAGGTCGTAGTCCACGACGTCCACCCGGCGGCCGGTCCGCTCGGCTTCCTGCGTGGTCAGTCCGACGCTGGTCACCTCGGGTTCGGAGAACACCACCTGCGGCACGGCGGCACTGTCGGCCGTTGATGCGTGCCTGCCCCACGGGCCGTCGTCGAGAGGCTCCCCCTTGGCGCGCGCCCCGATGACGGCGCCCGCGATCCGGGCCTGGTACTTGCCCTGATGGGTCATCAGCGCCCGGTGGTTGACGTCGCCCACGGCGTAGAGCCATCCGTCGGCGACGTCCGTCACGCGGTACGAGTCGTCCACGGTCAGCCAGTCACCGGGGGAGAGGCCGATGGTGTCCAGGCCGATGTCGGCGGTGTGCGGTGCGCGGCCGGTCGCGAAGAGGATCTCGTCGCCGACCAGCGAGCGTCCGTCGTCCAGCGTGACGTGCACGGGACCGTCCGAGCCGTCCTCGCGGGCGACCGCGCTCACCGAGGCGCCGAAGCGCACGTCGGCTCCGGCGGCGCGCAGGGCGTCGGCCACCATCTCGCCGGCGAACGGCTCCATCCGGTTCAGCAGCCCCTTGTCCCCGCGAACCAGCAGCGTCACCTGGGAGCCGAACGCCTGGAACGCGGTGGCCATCTCGACGGCCACCACTCCGCCCCCCACCACGATGAGCCGGTTCGGCACGTGCTGTGCCGCGGTCGCGTCACGGTTGGTCCACGGACGCACCTGCTCCAGTCCCGGCAGGTCCGGGAAGGCGGTGACGGTCCCCGTGCACACCCCCACGGCATGCCGGGCGGTCAGGCGTACGCTTCCGCCGTCCGCGGTCTCCACCACCACCTGGCGCGGCCCATCCAGCCGGCCGTGGCCCCGCACCAGGTCCACGGACACCGAGTCGAGCCAGTCGACCTGGTCGTCGTCCTGCCAGTAGGCGGACATCTTGTCGCGGTAGGCGAAGACGGCCGGAACGTCCAGGGGCCCCTCCACCGCCCGTCTGAGTCCGGGGACCCGGCGGGCGTCGGCCCGCGCCACCACCGGGCGCAGCAGGGCCTTGCTCGGTTCGCATGCCCAGAACGAGCATTCGCCGCCGAGGAGTTCGTTTTCCACGATCACTGTGGTGAGCCCGGCCGCCCGGGTGCGTTCGGCGAAATTCTCTCCCGCTGGACCTGCACCGAGAACCACCACGTCGTAAGCGCGGGACGTGTCGTCCATTCCTGCTCCCGTTCATGCTGGGCCTGGTGCGGCTGACGGGAGCCCGGAGCGGGGACGCCACGGTGTGACGCCGGCTGGTCGTCCGACGCCGCAACAGCGCCTCTCAAGTGTGCTCCCCGGCCGGTACGCCGCCCGGTGTGCGAGGGGCCGCATACCGCGGCCCTGCTGGGTCCGTCGCGCGGTCCACCTCGCCTGAGGCCGGCGAGGGAGCCCACGCCGGCACGTCGTGGCTCAGCGGCCCGGCAGCCGTTCGGTGACCTCCTGCACGACCCAGCCGTTGCCGTCCGGGTCGGTGAACGACAGGTAGGAGGCGTAGCTGCCCCGCTGGGGGTCCGGGCCGGAAACCCGGGCCTTCTGCCCCGCGTGATGGAACACCCCGCCGGCGTCGTGGAAGACCTCGCTGACGTCTGCGCCTGCCTGTGCCAGCTCCTCCCGCGCCGCCTCGATGTCCGAGACCACGAGGTGGAGTCCTTCAGCGGACCCCGGGGCGGCAGCGCTGACGTCGCGACCGAAGATCACCGAGCACGCCGACCCGGGCGGCGTCACCTGCACGACGCGCAGGCCGTCGTCGGCGGTGAAGTCGGCGTCCAGCCGCCATCCCAGCCCTTCGTAGAAGCTCTTCGCCCGGTCGACATCCGCCACCGGAATCACGACGACTTCGAGTTTCATGTCCATGGATGAGCCTTCCTGACCAACCAGTGCGATCCGCGCCGACCCTCACACCACAGGGTCCGGCCGCCCGATCGCGGAAGTGAGGGGACGGACCGGCCGCTCCCGGTGGCCGGCGGGCGCACACCCGCGCGCCTCGGCAGGACACGTCCGCAGGACAGCGCGGAAAGCGTCGGACCCGGTCCCCAGCGCGTTCGTGCCTGCCACGCACAGCGGAGCATTCGACCTGCAAAGGGACCTCCCCCTAGTACGGGGAACGAGCGACGGCCGACTCTCGGGATGTGGTGCGACGGCATCCGCGGCCACCTCGAAGTTAACGCGCCTGGCGGTCGGTCACCACTCGAAGTGTCCGATCCCGGCCTGTGCTGTGCCCGTTTCCGAGAACCGGCCGTTTCCCCCGAGCTAGTCGAATGGTCGTATACTGTGTGGATGGGGCGTACGAGTGATGCCAAAGACAAGATCCTCGATGCTGCGCGGTCCCTCATCGAACTGCGGGGCTACTCAGCGCTCGGTGTGGCCGAGATCTGCAAGACGGCCGGCGTGCCGAAGGGCAGCTTCTACTACTTCTTCGAGTCCAAGGAAGCCCTGGCACTGGCCGTGATCGATGAGCAGTGGGCCACCCAGCGCGAGAACTGGAATCGCGTGCTGCGCGGCGACGAGGAACCCCTGCTCCGCCTCCGGCAGCTGTTCGAGGAGACCGCAACCGCCCAGCGCGCCGGCCAGGAGACGTGCGGCACTGTGTCCGGGTGCATGTTCGGCAACCTCACACTGGAACTGAGCAACCAGACGGAGGTCATCCGCAGGCGTCTGCAGGAGATCTTCGAAGCCCAGGTGGACATGGTCCAAGAGGTGATCGAAGCCGCCGTGGAACGCGGTGATGTGCAGGTCGCCGACACCCATGACGCCGCGCGCGCCGTCGTCGCGCAGCTGGAGGGCCACGTGCTGTTCGCCAAGCTCTACAACAACACCGCCCAGCTCGATGTCCTGTGGCTCAACTGCCTTGCCCTTCTGGGAGCGCAGGCACCCGCGAAGGGTGTGGCCGCAGTCTGATCACTGACCCGGGGGCCGGTCCGGCCGATAGGGACGGGGACCGCTGATCGGGGCCAGGTGCGGCTCAGGCCAGGTCGTGGAAGGGCATGTCGACGACGACGTTCTTGCCGTGGCCGTTCGGGAAGCTGTTCCCCGCCCCGCCCAACGCGTCGACGATCAGCGGACCACGTCCGTGCTCGGCGTCGGCGTTGTCCTCCTCGGACAGTGCCAGAGGTGACGGCACCGGCGGATTGCTCCGGGAATCGCGTACTTCAAGCCGGAGGCGGCAACGACGCCTTCCAGGCGGCCGGAGAGCCTCGCGAGCGGCGCCGTGCAGGGCTATCCCGAGATCCGCGTCCAGGATCCCCTCGGGCCTGCTCGGCCGTGCACTGTGCGGACGGCTCGCCTCCCAGCAGCAGGATAGGCGCGCGGGCTGGAAGGCGCGCCACGGAGCGGGAGCGGTCAGCTTCCGGGCACGGGAAGGTCGCCCTGGACGTACTGGGCGCGGCCGTCGGCGAACGACCAGTCGTCCGGGCCGTTCTCGGAGTAGCTGATGAACAGATCCGTCCCGATGACGCCGGCTTCGGCGAGCCGGGAGGCGAGCGCCTTGTACAGCCGCTGTTTGTCCTCGGTGCTGCGGCCGCGCTGGGTGAAGATGTGGACGATCACCGTGCCGGGGGTGCGCTGGAACCCGAGTCCCGCGTCGAGGGCGACGATCTCGTCCGGCTCGTGCTGGGTGACGATCTGGAAGCGATCGCGCTCGGGCACCTTCAGGACGTCGACGAGGGACTGCTGGACGGCCTCGGCGATGGCCTTGACGGCCTCGGGGCTGCGGCCACGGACGAGATCGATGCGTACGAGAGGCATGGCGGGGTCCTTGGGTGGGTGGGTTCAGGGCCTGAGGGGGAGCCAAGTGCCGAGGTCGGCGATCGCCAGGGCGGATGTGAGGCCGGCGTCGTCGAAGGCCCGCTCGATGGATTCGCGGCCTTCGGTGAAGTGGGCCCAGCCGGTGTAGTGGGCGGCGATGGTGACGGGAGCGCCGAGAACGGCGGCGGCAGCGGCGGCCCGGACGCTGTCCAGGCTGACGGGCCGTTCGCGGAACTTGCCCTGGACGCGGGCGGCACCGGCGTGCAGGACGGCCACGTCGATGCCGGCGGTGCGCCGGGCGATCTCGGCGACGGTGCGCAGCGAGGCGTTGTCGCCGCTGATGTAGACGGTCGGTACGTCGTTCCCGGTCAGCACGAAGCCGATGACCTGGCAGTTGACGTTGCCGTTTACGTCCCGCTCACCGTCTTCCGGGCCGTGCACGGCGGGCACGGCGGTAACGGTCAGCTCGCCGCCGTCCGGGCGCTGGAGCGTGTGGGTGTGCCAGGCGGCCAGGCCCTTCGCAGGGTGGCCGAGACGCTCGGCGCCGCCGGTCGTGGTGAGCAGCAGGGGGGCGGCGAGGACGAAGGCGCGGCCGCGGTCGTCGAGGTTGTCCGCATGGTTGTCGTGGCTGACCAGGACCAGGTCCACGTCCGCGAGCCGGTCCTCGGCGACCGCGGGACCCTCGGTCTTGGTCAGGTAGCCGTACGGGCCCGGGGCGTCGAAGGTCGGGTCGGAGACGATGCGCAGTCCACCGAGGTCGATGACGGTGGTGGGGCCGCCCACCACCATGGCCGACCCGTCGTGACGAGGAAGAAGGGGGGAAGAGGACGATCCCATGGTGCCGGGGCTCCTTGGCGTGAGCTGAGAGGACGGGCGGGGCCGATGCCGCCGGGGCGCACCGGAAGGTCCGGTCGCGCCACTCCCTCCGCGGTCGACCGTGGGCAGCATGTGCCGCGGGGCGGAAATGCCGCTCCGGTAGAGCCTATGCCTCACCTGCATGGGCGCAGGTCGAGGCCGCGTCCAGAGCCGCTTCGAGGAAGCGGCGCACGAGGGCCGGCACCGCTCCCGTGTCCTGCCGGTAGATGAGACGGACCGGGCTGGGCGGCGCGCGGTCACCGGCAGGTAGCGCAACTTTCACCGGCCGCCCCGCCCCCGCGGGCTGCGCAACCACTTCACCGACACCTACGAACCCCTGGCCCCGCCCGGCTGTCCCACGCTGCACCACCTCACCGCTCCGCTGCGCAGCCACCGCCGCGGGCGACACCGATCTGATCCATCTGTGGGCGGGCACCGGCCAGCGCGAGGCGCGGGAGGAACCCGCCGCCCGGACGCTCACCCGCCTCGCCTCGCGAGGATGACCGCGGCGCGCTCCTGGCTTCGCCTTGCGACCCGTCCCCGGTAAGCCCTCCGTCCCGGCCGGCCGGGCACTTCGGCCGGCTGCGAGCATGAGAGCGTGGCGAGACCCCCGCGATGCCGGTGCGCAGGACGGCACCGCCGGCCGGAAGCGTGACGGACGACCAGCGGTGTGGCGCACGACACGGGAACGCGGCCGGGCCCGCGGAGAGAACCAGACGTGAGTCCTATAGAACCCAGTGAGTCGTTGCGGGCGCGAGTACGGGCGGGCGACCGTGCGGCGTTCGCGGACCTGTACGACCAGAACGCCCGCGCCGTCTACAGCCATGCCCTGCGGCTGACCGGCAACTGGTCGGAAGCAGAGGAAGTGATGTCCGAGACCTTCCTCGGTGCTTGGCGTACCCGGCAGTCGCTGGAACCGGAAGGCGGTTCCCTCACACCGTGGCTGCTCGGCATCGCGACGCACAAGGCGCACAACGCCAACCGCGGTCTGCGCCGGCGGCTCGCCTTCCTCGCGCGCACCCCGCAGCCCCGGTCCGTGGCGGACTTCGCGGACGAGACGGCCGGCCGGATCGACGACGCTCGCCGCCTGTCGTCGGTCCACGCTGCCCTGCGTCAGCTGAGTCGTCCGGACCGCGAGGTGATCGCCCTGTGCGTGGGTGCCGGGCTCGACTACCAGCAGGCCGCCGAGGCGCTGGGCATTCCGGTGGGCACCGTGCGGTCCCGGCTCTCCCGTGCCCGGGCGCGACTCGCCCGGTACAGCGCCGGTCCGGCGTCCGGAAGAAGTGCGGAACCGCGTGAGCGTCGCGGAGAGAAGGAAGGTGAGGCCGCGATCGCGGCCCTGTATCTGCAGGAGGAGACCCGATGAATGCCGACAACCTGCCCGCCGGACCTGCCCTGAGTGACGCGGAGGAACTGCTGGTGGCCTCGGCCGACTGGGACCTCTCGCCGAGTCGCCGTCTTCACCACAAGGACCTTCTGATGCAGCAGATCGACCGCGACAACAGCGCTTCCGGCGCGGGGTCGTTCGCCCCTTCCCGCCGCAGGATGCCGCGCCTGGCTCTGGCGTTGCCCGCCATGTCACTGGCCTTGGCCGGTGCTCTGGCCGTCGCGTACTCCGCGGGCGACCACGGCTCCGTACCGGAGGCCGGACACACTGCTTCGGCACCGGCCCGGGCCAACGCCGCGACCGTCACTCTCGGCCGGATCGCCGCCGCGGCGATGAAGACGGACGCGACGCCGGTGAAGGAGGACCAGTTCGTGTACGTCCAGCGCCTGGCACGCGAGAACAAGGGCGCCTTCGGCGGTCGTGTGGTGCTCGGCGCGGCGCACAAGGAAGAGATCTGGACGGCTCAGAAGCCCGGACGCGCGGCGACGACCGGTTGGCTTCGGTCGAGCGGGAAAGACGCCGTGATGCCCGGTCAGCTGATTCCCATCACGTCCGCGACACCCGTGGGCCCCGGCCTGTGGTACCCGACCTACACGTGGCTGGCCTCACTGCCCACCGACCCGGATGGCCTGCTCGAAGCGCTGTACGACCAGACCATGGTGGAAAAGGGCGAGTCGGAGGACGAGGCCGTCTTCAGGACGATCGGCGACCTGCTGGGCAGCGTGATCATGCCGCCTGAGACCGCTTCTGCCCTGTACAAGGGCGTCGCCCGCATCCCCGGCATCACCCGGATCCCCGACGCCGTTGATGCGGCCGGGCGTCACGGCATCGGCATCACCCACAGGGACTCCGGCTCCGTCACCCGCTCCGTGCTGATCTTCGACAAGGACACTCTCGCCTACTTCGGCTCGCAGGCGTACTTCACCCGGGGGGCCGGGGACGCCGGGGACGACGTGTTGTTCGGCACCGACGCCGTCATGCAGCGCGGGGTCGTCGACCGGCAGGGGGAGGTGCCCGCCAAGACCGCCGGCTGACGCCCGACGCGCGAGGTATGGTGCCGGGCGGTCTGCCTGCATGGGTGGGGTGTTGCGGGCTGGTCCGGGACGGCACCTCTTTCGTGACCGGACGGTCGGTGCCTCCTCGGTCATGCGTCAGCCCGGCCGGCCCCCGCGAAGAACGCGTGTCCGCGTGCATGGCGGGAGTCGGACCTGCCCGACTCCCGGTGGCGGGCAAGGCGGTGATCGCGGCAACGCTCAACTCGACACCGGGCCGACCGTCCCCCGCCGCTGAAGAGCCCGGCGCCTCCTGCGCGGCCAAGAGGAATCCCGGGACCGGAGTCGCGGAACGCCCTCAAAGCCCGGCACGAGGGTCCGGTGGTCATTCGAAACTCCGGTTCCCCGGTCGCGAGCCGGTGTCGACAGGGAGACGGATCGTGGGCACGGGACCGGCTGGGCCTGCGTGCAGGTCGGCACGGGCCGACAACGCTCGCGCCCCTGGTGCACCGTTTCCCTCAGACGCGTCATCTGTTCGATGGCGTCACGGGCCGGATCGATGAGGAGTCCGTCAGCTCCGGGACCTCGATCGCCATGGCGGTCGTGCCGATCGCCTCCGCCTCGCTGTCTCCGGCCGCCGGGTAGTAGTCGTGCACATGCGCGTACCTCGTCGATTCGTCCGAGAACGACCGAGTGTCCTGCGCAGCCGGCCGCTAGCCGCTGCCGCCCTATACCGATCGCCACCGGCCGTTCTCCTCACCGTTCGACCTGGAGATCAGCGCCGTCTCCGAAGCCGTTCTCCTTGTGCACCTCCCCGGGCGGCCCGGAGGTTCACGCCGTCGCGCCCTTCGGTGCATCGCGCTCGGGCCCGTATGGGGACCCGCCCCGGAGACTGCGGCGATGAGCGGGTAACTTACGGCCTGGTCCGCGCGGCACGCGTGGCCCGGACCACCGTCCGCACACTTTCCGACTGGAGTCCGCACATGTTCAGCATCACCGTTCGTGACCATCTGATGGTCGCGCACAGCTTCCGCGGAGATGTTTTCGGCCCCGCTCAGCGGCTGCACGGAGCCACGTTCCTCGTGGACGCCACCTTTCGTCGTCCAGAGCTGGACAGCGATAACATCGTTGTCGACATCGGTCGGGCCACCCAGGAGCTCGGTCACATCGTCGGGGCACTGAACTACCGCAATCTCGACGACGAGCCCGACTTCGAGAACGTCAACACCTCGACGGAGTTCCTCGCCAAGGTGATCGCGGACCGTCTCGCCGACCGCATCCACAAGGGAGCGCTGGGCGAGGGCGCACGGGGTATCACCTCCGTCACCGTGACCCTGCACGAGTCGCATGTCGCGTGGGCGGCCTACGACCGGACCGTGTGACGCAGGCGGGACATGTGCCCGAGCACACTCTGCCCGAGGAGCCATGTGTGTCCTGTGCGGTTCAGATGCGGGACGCACATGTTGCTAGCCTGTCTCCGCCCGCCGGAGACGTCACCGCCAGGCACACAGCAGCGCAGACGGGAGAAGCGGTATGGGCAATGTCCTGCGAGACAACGCTCTCATCAGCATCGACGACAACGTACACCTGGTCTCAGGCAGCAACACCAACTGGGTGATCGTCAAGGACGGCGACAACTGCACCCTGATCGACACCGGGTATCCGGGCGATCGGGACGCGGTACTCGCCTCCCTGTCCGCCGTGGGGCTCGCTCCCGAGGCCGTGAGCGCGGTGCTGGTGACACACGCTCACAACGACCACATCGGAGCCGCCGAGTATCTCCGGGCCACCTACGGCGTCCCGGTCTTGATGCATGAGCTGGAAGTACCGCACGCCCGCCGGGACTTCCTCGATCAGGTGACGGTCGGACAGGTGCTGCTGCGGGCCTGGCGGCCCGGCGTGCTTCCCTGGGCGCTGCACGCCCTGCGGGCGGGCGGCACCGCTCACGTACCGGTGGAAGAGCCGGTGGTCTTTCCCTCGCACCGGCTCGACCTGCCCGGCGGGCCCGTGCCGGTGCACACACCGGGCCACACCGATGGGCACAGTGCCTATCTCCTGCCCGGCAGTGGCATCCTGGTGAGCGGCGACGCACTGGTCACCGCTCATCCGACGTCGCGGATCAAGGGTCCGCAGCTCCTGCCCGCGATGTTCCACACCGACCGTAGCCGGACTCTCGAATCACTGTCCGTCCTGGAGTATCTCGACGCGGATACGGTGCTGCCCGGCCACGGGCCCGCCTATCGCGGGACGGTCAAGCAGGCAGTGCGATGGGCCCGTGACCGCGCTGCGCACTGAACCGTCGGCCGACCGACACCAGGCTCCGGCCGCCCCGGCGTCCCGCGACAGGGCGCCGATTGCGCCAGGGCGACGAGCCGCTCGGCGACCTCGGAGTCCTCGTTCCTGGTCTCTTCGGGGTGATGGTGCGAGGGTGGACCGCCTCGCCGGGCGCGCCGTGGCAGAACAGCACGCAGGCAGGTTGCCTGGTGGCGATCCGAACCCTGCCTAGGCCTTCCTGCGGGTTTCGGGGGACGAGGTGGCGCTGAACGCCCTCGATGAGCCCCAGCGGATCCCCGGCCCTTCGTCGGACGAGTTCGAAGGCCACATCGTCGAAGCTGCGTCCTGCCGGACGATCCGGGCGAAGGGAAGTGGGCGGATACGCCGCCAGAAGGCGAAACCGCAGGTGGAGCCGTCAGTGCACGTGCAGGAAGTCGATCCTCCTCCTTGCTCGTTCGTCCCCGAAGTATCGTCGAGGGACCGGTGCCACCGGGAAGTCTCCGTCGGCTGGGACCAGTGATCGGCAGCGGACCCGTGTGTGCAGTCCGGGTTCCCGTTGTGGGCTTCCTTGCCGGATCTCACCTCCCGGTAACAGCATTCCCGGTAACCCCCTTGACAAGTGACAGAGTTAGAGGCATCATGTTGAGGTAACTTGTTGAGCAGGTTACTTCGGGGTCGCCCTGACCGCGGGTCCCGTGCTTCCCCCGGCGCGGGACCCGCACCCCGGCCGTGCCGTCAGGGCAAACGTGAGGGACGTGACCGGCTCCGCTGGCACTTCCCGACGAGCACGGCCTGGCGCGCTCCGCACACGCGGCGGCTTCTTGCGCGGCGCTCACTGGCCCGGCCGGCCCGGCATGTGGCCACCCGTGGCCCGACGTCACGGACGTATGGATCTGGTCGGGCACGGTGGTGACAATGGGGTACGGGCCAACGCGCTCCGACCTGTGGTGACAGCCCCGTGGCCGGTTCGCGAGGTCGCAAGCCGTGTGGACCTGTCGGCCGGGCTCCTGTGCTTACCCGGTGTCTGCCACCCGCGCTTCGATCACGAGGCAGCGGGACGTGAGCTGTTCCACGGGGCGCGCCGGTCGGGCCTCTGCGGGCTCGGCGTAGTGTCCGGTCCCGACGCGCCAAGGCGAGGCCGGCCTTCGGCCTCGGCTGTGAGGGCCATCGCCGACCTCGGTGACCGGTCCGCCCAGGACGAACTGCGCCGGCTGGCCGGGCGGACCCGGAACCGTGTGACCCTGCGGGTGATTCGCAACGCGCTGGCGGCCGCCGGCGGGCCCTCCGCCGAGGGAGTGGCCGAGACCCCGGCGCCCGCGTCCGAGCGCCGGGTAGTGACGCACCCCGGCCGGCCGCGCGGTGGTCGGCCCGGGGGTTGCGCATTCAGCAGTCACTGGTCAGAATGGTTACGTGAATCATGCCTTTCCCTGCGGGACGTTGCCCCTCGATTTCGTCGGCACGCTGCGCGCTCGACGCAACGCCGCGCCGGGGGAGAAGCTGGCTTCCCCCGAGCTGCTCGACGACTGGTTCGTGGAATCGGGAATGCTCGATCTGCCGCCGGGCGCCGGCGAGGCCGACCTCGCCATCGCCGTGGAGCTGCGTGAATCGATCTACTCCCTGGTGTCCGCCCGTCTCTCGGGGGAGCGGCTGCCTCCCGAAGCGGTCGCAGAAGTGAACCTCCACGCCTCCGGACTGCCCGTGACACTGCGGCTCGGACCCGACGGCGCGACGCGTACGGGCTCGGTCGCACAGGGCCTCGCCGCACTCGCCCGCCAGACGATCGAGATCCTCGACGGTGACGACGGGGCGCTGCTGCGCGAATGCTCCCGCCCCGAGTGCACCCAGGTCTACCTCGATCGTTCCCGCGGCCACCGGCGGGAATGGTGTGCCATGAAGACCTGTGGCAACAGGGTCAAGGCCGCCGCCTACCGGGCTCGCAAGCAGGAATCGATGAGCTGATCAGGTGGCTCCGGGCCGGTTCCGTGCCGACCCGGAGCCACCTGATCAGTGGCCGTAGTGCCGGGCCGCCGCCGACGGGGCGAGTGCCGGTTTGCCGGGCATCGCCCTGACGGTGATCACCGATTGTTGCCTTCCAGGCGACTCTCGTCCCCAGCCTGCGGGAGCAGATCCACCGTGTTCCGCAGGTGCTGGAGGACGGCGCCGCTGTCCACGACGAGAGACTCCAGGGGATGGCGCCCGTGTGCACCGGGGAACAGGATCGACCTCTCGTAGGCCCTGGTGACCACGTGTTGGGTGAGCAGGGCGGTCCGCCGGATCCGTACCGCCAGCGGATCACGCGCGGCGAGGGCGACGAGCCGCCCGCGGTCGGGACCGTTGTATCGCTCCGCCATGAACGCCAGCCGCTCGTGATGCAGCAGTGCCGGCAGTTCGGCGGCCGCCCTGGTGGGGGAGAGGACGGGCATGGCCAACGGGCTCGAGCCGAGGGAGGCCAGTTCGTCGGTCAGGCGGCCCGCCGCGCCCACAGCCAGGCCGGCGGCGGCTGTGCACAGGAAGGAGGCGTCCTGGTCCAGCAGCGGGGTGCCGCCGGAGCAGGTGGTGAAACCGGCCGGTACATGGACGTCGTCCAGGTGGAAGACGGCGCGCGGGGCGACCGGGGCCGACACCACGCGCAGGCCGGCGGGCCGCGGCAGGACCTTCGAGGCGATCACGAACATGTCGGGTCGGTCCGGTGACGCTGCCGCGGCTTTTCCGGAGTGGGCGGGCCATCGACCGGCGAGCGGCAGTGCCAGCCACCGCCCGACCGGTGTACCCGGCGGCAGGCGCCACGTCCCGGACAGGGAGTACCCGCCCGGGACCGGCCGGGCGATGGGCAGGCCGCCCGGACCGTCCTGCGCGACGGCGTGGGGTAGGGGGGCGGCCCAGTTCCAGTGCGAGGTGAAGGTTGTCCACGCCAGGCCGGGAGCGGAGCGGCCCGCGCGTTCGTACCCCTCGAAGACCGCGGCCGGGGCGAGCCAGGGGCCGATCGCAGGCCGCGGCCCGTCCGCGTCCCCGGTCGCCGTCGTCCGCCTACGCGGCTCGGTCATCGCTCGCGGGCCCTGCTTCACCCGTCACACGCTCGTCTCCGGCACGCGTGCCGCCCGTCACTCGGCCGTGGATGGTGAGCACGACGTTCTCCATGGCCTCTCCCGCGGCGAACCGGTGCAGCTGCCGGACGAGGAACTCCTCGGTCATACGGGAAAACGCATCGGTGAAGGCCGCCACGTGCGGAGTGATCAGCGCGCCGGGGAGTGTCCACAGCGGGTGGCCGGGCGGGAGGGGTTCCGGAGCGGTGACGTCCAGAGCGGCCCGCAACCGTCCGTCGCCGACTTCGCGGGTGAGCGCATCGGTGTCCACGAGTTCACCGCGGCCCACGTTCACCACGTGCGCGCCGTCCTTGAGCAGGGCCAGCTCCGCGGAGCCGAGCATGCCGTGCGTCTCGTCGGTCAGCGGCGCACACAGGATGACGGCGTCCGCCGCCGGCAACAGGGCGGGCAGTTCCGCGACACCGTGCACGCGGCCGGCGGCGGTGGTGCGCGCGCGCCGGGCCACGGGGAGGATCTCGCATCCGAACGGGCGGAGCCGGGCGGTGACGGCGCGACCGACGGAACCATGGCCGACGACCAGAACCCGTTTGCCCAGCAAGGTGCGCCAGACACCGTGCGCCCAGCGACCCTTGTGCTGTCGGCGCACGAAGTCGTCGATGCCTCGTGACAGCGTCAGCAGCAGCGTGACCGCCAACTCCGCCGTCGCACCACTGTGCACACCCCGTCCGGTGGAGACACGGAGCCCTGACGGCAGGCTCTCCACCAACGGCACGATGTGCTCGTAACCTGAGCTGAGGAGCTGCAGCACCTCCAGGCGGGTGGTCGCATGCAGCAGGTCGCTCAGCTGCTTCTCCGTGCCGGGTGCGGTCGGTCCCACCAGGAACCGCACATCCGCCGGATCACCGGGCAGGCTCGGCGAGCCGTCCCAGTAGTGGTAGGTGAGTCCGTCCGGGAGGCCGGCGATCCCCTCCGGACGATAGGGAAGCCAGACGGTCCTGCCGTTTTTCATGGTGCATCAGCTCTTCTGGTTCGGCCTTCGCCGGTGCGCGTTCACGACCATCACGCGGGCGGAGGGCGCGGGGTTCACGTGAAGGTGGTCACAGCGGCAGGCCTGGGCCGCGGCTGGACATGGTGGTCCCTGTCGGCGGAGCTGACCGGACGACGGCGGTCCTCCGTCCCCCTCCGGGGGACGACCGCTGATCGGCCGGTATCACGATCGGATCCAGGAGACTGGGCCTTCCCCGGGCACCACGGCATCGAACACGTGCGGAAAAGGATCCCAACGGTGCGGTACGTCCTGCGAACACTGCTTCCCCACGGCGAAGGGCTCGAAGTGTTCGCCAGCTCGCCGACATCGCCGTTTCGGCGGCCTGGGGGCCGCTCCTGGCGGCGTTGCCCGCACCGCCCTCGTAGCGCTCCCCGGTCGTGGCCGGCAGGCGAGTGCCAGGGGAGTGCCATCCTGGCACTCGGCCGCCGAGGAACGGTTGCTCAGGAGACTGCTCGTACGCACCTGCGGGAGCCCGCACGTGCGGGCTCCCGCACGCCAAGGCAAGTGCCTCAGTTGTCGGACTGGAAGATCGACAGCACCCGCAGCGCCTCCAAGTAGATCCACACCAGCGTCATGGTGAGACCGAAGGCCGCAAGCCACGACTCATCGCGCGGGGCGCCGTAGGCGATGGCGTCCTCCACCTGCTTGAAGTCCAGAGCCAGGAAGCACGCTCCGAGGAGGATGCCGACGATACCGAAGACCACGCCGAGACCACCGCTGCTGAAGCCCAGCCCGTCACGGGCACCGAACGCGGAGAAGAGAAGGTTCGCCACCGTCAGCAGCAGGAAGCCTGTTGCCGAGGCCAGAACGAACCCGTAGAACCGTCGGGTGACACGGATCCAGCGCATCCGGTAGGCGATCAGCACGCCGGCCGAAACGGCGAAGGTGCCCAGAACGGCCTGGACGACCACGCCCGGTGCGATGTAGGTGGACGTCGCACTCGAGATGACGCCGAGGAAGACCCCCTCGAAGGCGGCGTATCCGAGGATGAGCGCCGGCGAAGGGCTGCGCTTGAACGCCTGGACGAGTGAGAGGACGAAGGCGATTAGGGCGGCGGCGACGGCGATGCCGTAGGAGCGGCCGATGCCGGCTTCGTCGACGGGCAGAAGGAGCCAGGACAGCACGGCGGTCAGTGCCACCGTGCCGAGGGTGGAGGCGGTGCGGACGACGACGTCGTCCACGGTCATCGTGGCGTGGTCGGCCGTCTCGTCCTTGACCAGGCGTATGCGTCCGTCGGCCGCGTAGGGGTTGACCGTGTGGTCGACGGTGGAGCCGACGCCGGTCGGCTGCAGCCGGTCGGCGTCGGTGTACGTGCGGTCCCGGGAGCGGGCGAATCCGCTCCGGGCGAAGATCGGGTTGCTGGACTTCACGGCATTCCTCCTAGTCCGCCGCGCGCGGCGGCCCTTGTGGTGCGTTCCGGTCGTCGTGCCTCGGCTTGCCCGCGGGAGGCGTCCCGGGGGTTCGTGGTACCGATCGACTGGGCGCGTCACCATTCTGACAGGTGACGAAGGCTGGCGCAATGAATATCACCGATCAAAAGGGTGACGATTGATGCGTCCGGGAGTGTGAGGCTCTCAGCGCAGTGCCCCCACCTCCAGGACTGCCGACGCAAAGGCTCCTGGGGCCTCCTGAGGGAGGTTGTGACCGGCACCCGGAATCACGTGGTGCACCCGGGGCCCGGTGAAGTGAGCGGCCGAAGGCGTCCCGTCGGTGGGCGGGGTGACGCCGTCGGCCTGGCCGTCCAGCGTGACGGTGGGGACGGTGATGGGCGGTTGCCCGGCCAGTCGCCGCTCGATCTCGGCGTAGCGGGGGTCGCCCGGCGCGGCTCCGAGTCGGTGACGATAGCTGTGGATCACGACGTCCACGTAGTCGGGGTTCGTCCACAGGGCCGCCGCCTGGTCGAGCTCGGCCTCGGTGAACTGCCACTGCGGCGAGTTGCGGTGCCACACCACCCGCGCAAACTCCTTCGGGTCCCTTTGAAGGCCCAGCCGGCCGCGCTCGGTGAGGAAGTAGAAGAAGTACCAGTAGCCGGACTCGATGGCCGGCGGCAACGGCTGCTGCGCCTTGGCGATGTCCTGGATCAGGTAGTTGTTCGCGGAGACGAGGCCCAGGCAGCGCTCCGGCCACAGTGCGGCGGCGACATCGGCCGCCCGCCCGCCCCAGTCGTAGCCGGCGAACACGGCCCGGTCGATGCCCAGGGCGTCCATGAAGTCCACGTGGTCCTTGCCCAGCGCGCCCTGCTGCCCCGACCGGAACGTGTCCTTGTGCAGGAAGCGGGTCCCGCCATGGCCGCGAAGGTAAGGGACATAGCACCGGTACCCGTGCCGAGCCAGAGCGGGGGCGACCTCTGCGTACGAGCCCACCGGGTCGAACGGCCAGCCGTGGGAGAGGATCACCGGTGTGCCGTGGGCAGGGCCGACCGCGTGATAGGCGATCTCCAGCGTCTCGGTGCGGACGTGACGGATCCCTCCGAGCCTCGTCGCAGATCGGATCCGGCCTGTCGCAGATCGGATCGGGCCTGCGTCCCTCGTCGGTGCCGGGGCCTGCCCTCCGGTGACCGCCGAAGCCGGCCTCGCCGCTGTCGCGAGGGTTCCTCCGGAGGCCGTAGCGGTCATCACGTACGCAAGTGCTCGCCTGCTGATCATTGCGGCTGTCCCGCTTTCCTCGAGGCGCCCGGAAGTACGGAGAGTGCAGGGCGCGTCACCGGTTGGAATGGTGACGAGGTTGGCTGATCGGGCTTCGGCTGTCAAGCGGAACCGCGTGGACGCAGCGCGGCCGCGTAGAGACATCGCCTGCACAGGCGGAAGTGTGTAGCGGGAGGAGAGGCAGGACGCGCTGTTCCGCCCTCGATTCCGAAAGCGGAACAGCGCGTCGGCCGCGGATGGCGTGTGCACCCCGACATCCGGGCGTGGCCGGCGAGTCCACAGAGGCATGCCGGCCGCTCGGCCCGGTAACCGTCCCCACGCCCGGGCCGACCCGCCCGGCCGCCGGTCCGGTGGCGCCGAGCGGGGCTGAGGGGGCGGCCTCCCCGCATCGGGGAAGCGTGTGGGGAGGCCGCTGTCCCGCCACCGACCCAGCCAATGGGCAATCGGCGGCGGGAGTCTTCAATCAGACAACGGGACAGGAGGGCAGCAGGGTTCACGGTCGGCCGAAGGATGTTCCGAAGCCTGGTCACATGCCCGGGCGCATCATGTGGGCGTCACTTGTGGACCGGCAGGGCACCGCTCGGGAGGCTGGGTGCCGAATCGGGCGGAGCGACACTGGCCGGCACATTCCGACAGGCACTCTTGCGCGAAGCGCCGTGCGGGCGAATTCCGGCTCACTTCGCGAGGCCGGCGCCCGGCCGCGGCCGATCCGGCTCACGGGCCCGCGTTGCCGTCCCCGCCGGCGGGACGGGGTCTCGCCCAGAAGGCGTTGGCCGAGGAGGGCCCGGGTCGACCCGGCCGGAGCAGGTCCTGGGCGGGTCGGGCACGCATCCGCACGGTGTCGCGACGGGTCTGTCTGCGCCGGCAGGATGTGTCGGACCTTTCGGAACGAGCGCCGGGGCTCGAGCGCGAACGAGCCCGGCTCGACCTGCGTGTCGATGGTGGCCGGGCTTCCACGTTTCGGTCGGCCGTCGTCGTCCCTCGACAACGTCCCCGTCGCCATGGGGCCCGACCGTTGATACGGTTGCCTGTCACGCTATCACCTGTCAAGATGGTGACGAATTATGAGTTGGCAGAAAGGTGATGCGCAATGAGTGATGTCGAGGAGCGGGCGCTGCTCGCCGGTGGCTGCTTCTGGGGTATGCAGGAGCTGATCCGGTCGCTTCCCGGTGTGGTGCGCACCCGGGTCGGCTACAGCGGTGACAACGACAAGCCGCACCCCACCTACCGCGACCACGGACGGCACGCCGAGTCGATCGAGATCGTCTTCGATCCCACGGCCACCGACTACCGCGCGATCCTGGAGTACTTCTTCCAGATCCACGACCCCACGACCAGCAACCGCCAGGGCAACGACATCGGGGTCAGCTACCGCTCGGCCATCTTCTACCTCGACGAGGAGCAGCGCCGGGTCGCCCAGGACACCATCGCCGACGTCGAGGCGTCCGGGCTGTGGCCGGGGCCGGTGGTGACCGAGGTCGTCCCGGCCGGCGAGTTCTGGGAGGCCGAGCCGGAGCACCAGGACTACCTGCAGCGCTACCCGGACGGCTACACCTGCCACTTCCCGCGCCCCGACTGGCGGCTGCCCAAGCGCGCCGAGGCCTGAGAGCGCCGCGTGACCGGGGAGGGCGACGTTTGGCCTTTCCCGGCCATGCCGTCCCGGGGGCCGCGGCGCGGGCACCGGAGCGGTGAGGGCTCGCCGACCGCATACGCATCGTCGATGCTCGCAGCTGCTCTGCTGATCCGGTCCGGGCGGTGCTTCGCCACTACGCGGAACCGGGGCCACGATGCCCGCCCGGTAGTCCTACGTCCAGGCTGTCCTCGCCGCCCGAGCTATGGTCTCGCGCTCCCGGCGCCTGGGAGACGGCGCCGCCACGGCGCCGAGGCGGTGCCGCGCCCGAGTCCGTGCACGCCGCCGGCATGGGCACGATCCTGACGATGATCGGCGTTTCGCCGGAGACCAGGGACCTGGAGACCGCGGATGCCGCACGCGGCGTCGTGATCGCGGCCATCACCACGCCCGCCACACACGCCGGGGACGGTGACAGGTCATACGACACCGCCGCCGCGGCCATGGCGATGCGCGCCGCGTTCCCTCACGATGGCACCTCCGCGCTCAGCTCGGCGGAGCAACCCCTGCTGATCGAGCGGCTCAACCGGCTTGCCGACAGCCGCCCGGAGGGGGCGGCGCCGCCTGAGGGCTGAGGTGCGCGGGCGCTTAGCAGGGCCGGACGGACGGGGTGCGGGCGGCGTTCGGAAGGGCGGAGGCGGTCTCCGGCGGGCCGTCGCGTACCCGGTTCCGTCCGTCCTCTGCGTCTAGGCGGTCCTGCTGCCGGGACGGGAAAGCAACCATGGTCTTCTCCTGCGGGGATACGGAGACCGGCGCCGCCGTCGGGCGTCACCCTCTGAACTAGTGACGACTATGGACAAACCTACGTCGCCAGTCGAGCTGGTTACTCGGTGCAAGGTCCCAGCCCGGCACTGCCGGCGCGGCGTCACCGCAAGTCGGCGTCCCGGGGACAGAGGCCGTCCATGACGTGTCCGGCATGCCGGTGCGCATCCGCCGGCCCCGGGCCGTGCCACGCGTACGACATCACCAGCAGGACCTGACCGGTAATCCCCCGGAGACGCAGCGGCCCCCGGGCGGACGATCAGCAGCCGGCGCCGAGTCGGCCGTACTCCGTCTTCCCCTGCCGGGCGGGACGGCCGCTCCCACGGCGCGATACACCGCCGTACCCGGGGCGTCCGCACGAGACCAGCGGTTGTACATGGCCCCCCTGCCCTGCGCCGGCGCTCCGTGCCATCTGCTTCATCGTCGCTGCACGATGTGGCGCGAACGACGCGCGCCGACCTCGACGATGCGCGCACGGCTTGGCCGTGCGTCACACCGCAGGGGAGATGAACCCACGAACGAACTGCCGAAACGTGGTGAGGAGGCGCCGCCGCACCGGTCCGGTGACCGGCGACGCCCCTCCCGCACGCACGCGCGGAGGCGCCGCCGCGGGCCGTAGCGAAACGCATACGACCGGCCTCAGGTCACCGGCCCGAGACTGGGGCCGGTGGTGCCCAGCTGCTCGGTGGAGACCACCGGCGGCACCGGCCAGGTCACTCCTTCCGGCGGCCAGCTCTGTCCGGTCGCCTCCAGGAACGCGGCCGGCGGCTCGTACAGCGGCGGCTGGCTGCCGTCCGGGATCAGAGAGGCCCACTCGACACCTGCGGTACGGCCCGCGAACTCCTGCTTCATCGCGTCCAGCAGGTCCGGTTGCTCGATCAGATCGATCGCCGCTGCCGCCAGGTAGCGCGCGGCGGACAGCAGCGCCTGGTGTCCGATGTTCGTGGCGGCCGTCGCGGTGGCGCCCCAGTTGTGGTTCGGGACACCGGGCGGGTAGGCGGCGCAGAGGAGCACGGCGGTGGGCGTCTGCCAGCTGATGTCGGCGGTGTCGGTGGCCAGACCGCCGGTGTACGCCGCCGCCGGGGGAGCGAGGGGGGTCAGGTCGGTCGGCATGCCGACCTCGGGCTTGCCCAGCGACTTCTGCACGTCCTTTGCCAGCGCGTGATCGGCTTCGGTGAACTTCGGGGCGCCGATCTGCCGCATGTTGTCGTTGAGCAGCTCCGCACCGGCCTTGTTGGCCAGCAGGTTCCACGTCGCGGAGTGGAACTTGTGCACCAGGCGGGTCTGGCTGGCCAGTGCCGCCGCCTTGCCGCACTCCACGATCTTGTCGTACAGCACCTTGGCGCGCGCCGGGCTCCCCTCGCGGACGAAGAACCAGACGGAGCACATGTCCGGGGTCACGTTCGGCGCGCCGCCCCCGTTGATGACGGCGTAATGGAAGCGACCGGACGGGGCGACGTTCTTCTCGCGCAGGTACTCCGACATCGTCGCCATCAGCAGGGCGCCGTCGAGGCCGCTCTTGTTGCCCAGCGGGGCGCCGCCGTGGCCGGAGGCGCCGAGGAAGGTGAACGTGGCCGATATCAGCGAGCTGGTGGTGTTCCAGAAGGGCACCGTGATGTTGAACGGGTGCCAGTCCAGGAACGCGTCGAGGCCCTCGTAGACACCGTCCTTGACCGCGTACGCCTTGCCGACGAGTTGCTCCTCGCCGGCGCTGCCGAACAGCTTGACGCGGGCCTTGAGCCCGTTGGTGCGGATCGCCCGGGCGACGGCGATCGCGGCGGCTGTGCCGCCCGCCCCCAGGGCGTTGTGGGCGTCACCGTGGCCCGCTCCGTAGGTGGGGCCGTACGCGTCGTAGTGGTAAACCAGGGGGTCGTGCCGCCCCACGCCCTTCTTCTGGGACAGACCGGGCAGGGCGTCGTACTCGGCGTTGAAACCGAGGACGGGCCCCTCGGTGCCGTAGGAGGCGACGAAGGCCGTGGGGAAACCGGCCGGGCCCCACTCGACGGTGAAGCCGTTGTCCTTCAGCAGCTTGGCGTGGGCGAGGGAGGATTTCCACTCGCGCAGCGACAACTCGGCGTGCTGCCACACCTCGTCGCTCAACCTGGTGATCGCGCCCTCATTGGCGCCGATCCAGTCCAGTGCCGCCTGCTTGGCCGCGGTGCTCTTGGCCAGGCCCTCAGGAGCCCTGTAGGAGGCGGGGGAGACACCGGCCTTCTCGTCGTAGCCGAGGGTCGCGGCGAGCACCGGGTCGGCCTGGAGAACGGTGGCGGTGGTAGCGGTGGCGCTCAGCCCGAACATCTTCAGCAGTCGCCTGCGACCGGGGTGGACGTCGTTCATGTCTGTCTCGTTCTCGAAGTGTGAGGGAGGAGCCGGTGCGGCGGTTGCCTGACACGGAGTCATGCATGTGTCCAGCGATGATACGTACCTCGTCCTCGGACCCATGCACGGCCGCCAGTACAACAGCCGCGCTTCGGGGGGAGTCGCGAGGACCCGATCCCCGCGACCTCATGCCCGTGCGTGGACGGCAGCCGCCGGGAAGGCTCGATCGTGCCGTCCAGCACATGGGCGTCCGGGTTTCCGCCTTTTCCCATCCCTGCGGATGGAGGACGAGCTCGGTGCAGCCCTCCAGCGCCTGTCGAAGATCTCGAGAGGCGACGAAGCCTGATCGAGTGTCATCGGCTCCCGACTCCTCGTCGCGCCGCGGGGAGGAGTCGGCCGGTCCGACCGGACTGCCCGCCTTCGGCACGGCGGGCAGGTACTCGGTGATCGACGCCGACGACACGTCATCCGTGCTTCAGCAGCGGAAGGGGGTCCCGGGCCGGGGCGACCCGCGCCGCGACCCCTTCCCCGTCGCGCCCTGTCTTCGAACGCCTGGTATGCCCAGCGCTGTCGAGATCCGTGAATGATCGCGCGTGCAGCACGGACAGCCCTGAGGCACGCATCCTTGCCCAGTCGTCAGAACAGCAGCGTGGTCTCGCTCGCCGGAACCCACCGAACCGGTGCTTGACTGACGCGCGAAGCGATCCGTTGGGGCTTGCGCCCCTCCTGCCCGTCAGCCAGCGCACGCTTTTCGGCAAAGGTTCCCGAACCAGTACTAACTCCAGGCGGAGCAGACCGGGGTGGGGAAGTTGGTGCAGACCTGGATGGTTCGTACGTCCTGGTTCAGGTTGGCAGTGGCGGAACTGTAGGTGCCGGTGGCCGTGAGCTCGTGCCTGCTGCCGTCGTTGAGGATGTAGGTCAAGCGTGCTTCGTAGTTGTCACCGGTGTACACCCAAATCCAACTGGCGGCTCCGTTGCCGGGGTTGTTGTCGTACCGGCCCTCTGCGCCCCAGACAGATACATACGTGGCGGCCGAAGCGGTGCCCGCGTTGAGGCCCAGGACCACGGTTGCCATCGCCATGGCGGTAACGGCCGACCTGGCGATCCTCTTCATCTTCATCCCGGTTTCTCCCTGCTGAGAACATGGCGTGGCAGAGCGGTCGTCGGCACGCCGAACAGTTAGTTGACTGTGCAAGTGTATATCCAAAAGTGTTGGCGTGTCAGGTCACTTCACACAGTTGGCTGCGGGACGGCGGTTGTCGCAGCGGCCGCCGCGGCGTGCGTGCGGTGTCCTTGAGGGGACCATGTCGGACGGTCGCCGGCCGCCAGGTGGTGGGTGGCGGTCTTCTCTTGCGGGTGGCGATGCGCCGCCGCTGCCCGAGGCGGCTGCCGCACCGAGCGGCGACGTAACAGGTCCGCGGGACGTCAGCGGCACGGCGGGGAGGAAGAGGCCTTCTGCTGTGCCGAGCCGCCTGCGTCGCCAGGTGCAGCAGGTGACCGCTCTCAACTGCCGACCAGTACAGGGGAACTCGTCCTGTAGTGATCAGTAACGGCGAAGGCCGCCACCAGTGAACGGAGACGGAAAGATCATGCACGCATACGATTCCCGACGGTGCAGGAGATGCAATGACTGATCGTGCCGAGTCCATCGAGTCGATGGAGCGGCTCGCCGCGGTGTGACGGGCGATGGTGCTCGACCGTGATCCGACGAGGTCACCCGCGTCCGCCCGTTCGGCACAGCGGGGCTCAACCGCATGGGGAACCAGTTCACCGACACCGACGCCCCGATCGCCCTGCCGCTGTACGGAGGCCGCATCGACCCGAGCCGCTGGCGCCCCGCCACCGGCTGAGTCTCCGGCTCACCGCTCGCCCCCCCGTGGAGCCCGTCATCATGGAGACCATCCCCGCCCAGGGTTTGACACGCGCCCTGACGCTCAGATCCGTCGTCCTGTTCGGTCTCACCTACTGACCCCGCTGATCGTGCGCGGCGCACCTTCGGCATCGTGGCCGACACCACCGGCGGCGCCGTCCCCACCGCCTATCTGCTGGCCCTGGTCGCCATGTGTTCACCGCACACAGCTACGGAAAAAGATGGCCGGGGGATGGCCGCCGCCCACCCCTGGCCGGGTCCGCTTACACCTACGTCCGCCGAGCCGTCGACTCCCGGGTGGGCTTCTTGATCGGCTGGGCCACCCTGCTCGACTACTTCTTCCTGCCCGTGGTCATCTGGCTGATCGGCGGGGCCTGCCCTCAAGCCCAGTTCCCGGACGTCCCGTTCTGGGTCTGGATCACCGGCTTCATCGTCCTGACCACCGCCCTGAACGTCCGGGGCTCAAGACCACCCAGCGGGCCAACGACCTGCTCATGGCCTTCCAGGTGCTGGTGATCGGCATCTTCGTCGCGCTGTCTCTGCGGCACGTACTCGACCTCGGGGGCGCCGGAGCGTTGGCGAGCACCGCCCCGTTCGCCAACGACGCCACCACGCTGGCGGGCATCTCCGCCGGGGCGGCGATCGCGGCGTACTCCTTCCTCGGATTCGACGCGGTCACGACCCTCACGGCGGAGGCCATCGAGCCCCAGCGCACCATGCCCCGAACCATCCTGCTGATCGCCCTGATCGCCCTGATCGCCCTGATCGCCCTGATCGCCCCGATCGGCGGCGGCATCTTCGTGGCCGTTGCCTGGACGACCCAACTGGCCCATCCCGGCAGCGCCTTCGACGATCCCAGTTCGGCCGCCTTCGAATTCGCCAGGACCGTCGGCGGCGACCTGGCCTGCTGGGCTACGTGATCGCCCCCATGATCGGCGTCGCGATGGACCTCTGGCTCCTGGCCACCCTCGACGGCAAGGCCCTCGTTCCGGGAACCACCTGGCTCGCTCTCGGCGTTTGCTACCTGGCCTACCTGACCCGAGGCTTCCGCGACCCTCCGCCTGAACTCACCTTCGAGGAAGAGCCCATCGTCGCGGCCGAGTCGGTGTGAGTGGTGCAACGGTGGCGCGCCCGTTGGGCCGTTTCCGAAGCACCGGCGCTGACTCGTAGCCGGTGGTGACGCCTGGTGTCCGTAGGGGCAGGAGGAGGCGGGGCCGGAAGAGGTCCGGGGCCGGCGTGCCTGCGCGCCCTTCTCATGATCCGCTCGGCGCAGGTGCCGACGCCTTCGGCGCGGCCGTCACATCGGGTGCGGTCAGGCCGGTATCCACGGTGGAACGGTCGACTGCCCACCACCGCGCGGGACTTCGTCCACAACCACGGCAAGAGCCTGGGCGGTCAGGGACCCCGGAGCCTGGACCACCTAAGCCCTCCTCCGGGAGACTTCCACATCGGGGAAGTGCTCTCGGCGCGCCCGCCGACCGGGAGTGAGCCCCCGCCAGACTATCAGCGCAGGTCAAGGCTGGTGTGCTTGGGGGGCTCACGCTTGTGATCTGCGGCTCCGTCAGCAGCACCACCCGGTCGGATTCGCCATCGACCTTGCGCATCGACTGGCTATGCTCCCCGGTTCGCCCTCGGGCGTCATCCGCGACCCCCGCGATCGGAGGGTGCCCCTCCCTCGAGATGGAAGAAGCCTCGATCACCAGCAGTACCGATGTGATGGAAGTCAAGATGCAGTGTTCTTGCGGATGACTGAAAGATTATTGTTGAGTCAAGAAGTTGAATTGGTTCGCCGCTTGTGGACCCCCGAGCCGTAGGGGTGGCCGCTGGTGTAGCCCAGCGTGCGCTGTCCCGAGTTGCGGGACGTACCGCCGGACGGCACCCGCGCTGTGTTACGGCAGTGAGGGGAGCGCTCCGGCTCGGGGTGTGAGGTGCCTGAGACGCGACCCAGCGAACACCTTGGCCGCTTGGACGTCTCCGGACGTCCCAGCGCAGCACTCGACAGGAGAGAAAGTGAACAGTTGGACAGTTGAGTACCACGATGCGATCGCCCTCTTGACCTTCACCAGAGCACCGGACAACGTGTACCTCGCGCAGTCGCTGTTCGAGCTCGAGGAGATTCTGGACAGGATTTCTAGAGAGACTGGCCGTGTGAAGGTGGTTGTCCTCGCCGGCGGACTCGATGGATATTTCATCAATCACGGAGACATCTCAGATCGTCCGGATTTCATCAAGTTCGGGGCCGACGGCCGGCTTCGCTCGCGCGAGTTCGAGGCGTGGCTCGACATATTCAATCGCATCGAGGACATACCGCAGCCGACCATCGCGGCCATCGACGGCCTTGCGGCCGGCGGCGGGAGCGAGATGGCACTTGCTTGCACCATGAGGGTCGGGTCACCACGTGCGCGCCTGCAGCAGTCCGAGATAACCAGCGGGATGATCGTGGGCGGCGGGTCGAGCGTCCGGCTGCCCCGGCTGGTGGGACCAGGTATCGCGGCCGAGGCGATCCTCACCGGCAGGGTGTTCGAGGCGGACGAGGCGCGGCGAGTGGGGTGGTTGAACGCCATCTTGCCCGCTGAGGGATTCATCGATCACGCATTGAAATGGGCACATGGAGTGGCCAGGCATTCCAGCCTCTCACTGTTCGCGGTCAAGGAACTGCTGCAAGAAAGTGCGAGACTTCCCCTCGCGGACGCCCTGCGCCGAGAACGGGAGATATTCCTGGGGTACCTCAGCGACTCAGGAGTGATGTCCGGCCCGCCACAGGAATGACCGAGCTGTTGTGGGCCGTTGAGATGCCGGCGTACGAGATCGGCTCGTCACTACAGGTCCGTCTCCGGCAGTGCGGCGCCGTCTTCCCGCGCCATTTCAGTTGCGTGCGAAGATCCGGAGTGCGGCTGCAGAGACGCTCTGCTGTGGCTCCGCCGGCACCGCAACGGAATGAGAAGCCGCAGTGCTACCTCACTCGGATTCACTCGGGGGCAGTAGGCATGGGCCGTGCCGACGGATATCGGACACCGCCCACGCCTTGTCCGGCGCGGAGATTGCCGCCATCATCCAGGCCCAGGTGCGTCACGTCACCGCCCTGACGCGCCGGGTGCGGCGTCAGGGCGAGGAGACGCTCGTGGTACCCGTCGCGGGACAGCGCTCCCTCAAGGACTGATCGACGGGCACCGTGTGGCAGTCCGGCGGCAGCCGCGCCTGCTACCAGGGCTCGTTCCGGCAGAGCCTCGGCACAGCAGGTCTCGGAGGGCTCAGCCCAGGTCGCTCATGAACTGGGTTAGCACGTCCGCGAAGCGCTCCGGCGCCTCGAGGTGCGGTGCGTGCCCGACACCGGGCAGAACCTGTACCTCGCCGCGCCAGAGCGTGGGCAGGGTCAGACCGCGCAGATAGTCCAGACTGACCAGTTGCTCGCCCTCACCGTGCAAAACCATGAGCGGCCGGTCCAGTGTCGCCGCGATGGCCACCTCATCGGCGAAGTTTCCCGCCTCGATGCTCGCCAGGAGGCCGGAGCGGGCCGCTCTGTCGGTAGCCAGGATGTCGGCGACGAGATCGTCGGTCGTCAGCGAGGAGCCCGGCGCCAAGAAGCTCGCGGCGTAGGAGCGGGCCGCCGCTGCGTCGACCTCGGCGGTGAAACCCACGTTCATGGCAGGGGTCGGCAGGAAAGCCCTGCCGAAATCGGCCGGACCGCTGACGGGCGGGGTGCCGAAGAGGACGAGGCCGGTGGCCCGGGGCAACCGCTCCGCCGCCTCGAGGACGACGTGTCCGCCCAGGCTCCACCCGACCAGCACCGCCTCGTCGGCATGCGCCTCCTCGACGAAGCGGGCGACGCGTGAGGCGTAGCTGGGAATCGCGTAGTCCTCGGGACCGTGACCGCGGGCCGAGCCACCGTGACCGGGGAGATCGAGTGCCAGGCAGCGGAATCGCCGCCCGAAAGGGCCTTCCAGTAGAGGGCGCCACACGCGGGCGGACGAGGAGTTGCCGTGGACCAGGACGACGGTCGGTCCGGTGCCTTCCGACGTGATGCAGGCGATGTCCTGGCCGGCTGCGCTGACCTGTTGGCTCACAGTGGTTCCTTCACCGTACGAGGACCGCACGGAGTTCGGTACGGCCGTGTGGGTGATCAAATTACTACGGCTGCCTCTCGACCCGAGAGGCCGGCGGATTTTCAGACCGTCTGCTCGTGGTGCTCGTGCTGCTGGTCGGGTGAGGTGCAAGGTGACTTGTGCCTGTCTCATCCCAGGACGTCTGGTTCTCGCGGCCGCTTGCTTCTGCTGTCGTGGCTGTGCGCCTGGGCGCTCTCGGTTCGTGGCGGTACCTCTGAACAATGCCGATGCGAGGCCCCTATCGCTGATCACCCGTGCTCGCTGCGGCTGGAAAACCGGGGTCCCGGAGGGCCTCCCGGCCGCGTCCCCCTCCCCAGCGGCTGGTGCTCTCAGGAGTGAGGGTTCCGCCCTGGGCGGTGACCGGGCCGACGGTGTTCGGGCCGAGGCGTGCGAGGAGTTGAGATGCAGTGTGGATGACGGTTCGGTGGCGAACATCGGTGCCGCCCGAGCGAAGGCCCGTTCCGGCGGGGCTGCGAGGCCGTGGAAGGCCGTCCGGCTCACCGCTATGTCCGTATAGTCATCATTTATCCTTGGCTGCGGCATGCCCGCCCCGTACCTGGCGACGACCGGGCCTGAGGCGTTCGGCTGGCCGGGGACTGGCTGTGGGGTGTCGAGTGATGAGTCGTCGGCCTTCTGCCAAGCTGGGTCGAGGGCCATGTCGTGCGGCAGCTGCCCATGGTGAAGAACGGCGTGGTACGGCTGGCCGGAAGCAGGTACGCGGATGCGTTGACGGCTGAGATCGCCACCCGCAGTCCGTCCGGGCGGAGGGTGTCGGCGGTCCACTGGACAATCCCCTTCCCACCGTCCTGCGGGGCGGCCTTCGTCAGGTGGACACGTGTTCCGTCGGGCAGGGTCTCGGCGTCCGCGAAGAGCCTGGTCGTGCCGCAGCGGTGGGCCTTCCACCGCTGCACGTGCCGAACGTCGCCTTCTGCACTCCCGAACACTCGTCCAGCACATCCGGCTCGACCTGCGACGCGTCCGGTACCGCAGCGACCTCACAAGGGCTGCCCCGTTGACACCGACCTGACCATCAGGGCCACCTGGGTATCCTAGGAACACCACGAGTTCGACCTCGGCGACGGAGCACTTCTGACCGTCGGAAGATGCTCGAACGCCAGGTTGAGCCGCAAGAGGTAGCCGACCGAGCACCTGGCTCGAGGCGTCCGAGGACGCTCGCCGGCGCTGCCCTGGCACGGGATACGAACCCGGGTAGAGCAGCGGGTATCCGGCGAGCACGGCGCCCAAGTGCAGTCAGTCGGCACGACATTGACCGTGGCACCCGCTTTCCCGTCGTCGAGCGTCGATCATTTGACTAATCAAGGACATTCTGGTTGACTCGGTTCAGCTGGCCACAACTGACGTGCGGCCGCCTCGGGTTCACCTGGTCATTCACGCTCGAAGTCAAAGAGGACTCGAAGCAGGTGATGAACTCCGTTACCCAGTCGTCGATTTGCGCAGTCGCAGCCTCGGTTCCAATCAAGCAGGTCGAGGGGTGAACGTGTTGTGCGCGAGCTGGGTCGAACGGCCGAGATGGTGTGTCGTCGACCTGCCTGCTCCATGCTGAAGTCACTCAGAAAGCTCAGTCCCATGAATCACAAAGCACTTAGGCTCCTGACTGCCGCGGCCGCCACTGCGGTTGCCGGGACGTCGCTGCTCTTCTCGGCGCCGTCCGCTACGGCGGCGAACGCTCCTTACGCTGACTGCCCGGCATGGGCGCTTTGCCTCTATCAGGATGGTGGTGGAGCGGGCTCAAAGGTCATCCTCACCCCTCCTCCGACTGGCAGCCCCTCGCAGATGGTCTACCTGATAGGCAAGCACTTTCTGAACGGTCAAGCGGCCGATAATCAGACGTCGTCCTGGCTGAACAACTCCCAGTGCGGGATCGAGTTCTACGACGACCCCAATGGGGATCTGCACCCCTCGCTCATCGACACCGCTCCCTCCTGGAACTGGGGCCTCAAGCACGACTACTCCTACGGAACCCCTCAGGCATACCTGAATGACAGGGTCTCTTCCCTCAGGTTCTACAACTGCTAGGAAGTCGCTGGGATCACCTGATCCTCCAAGTCCGTGCTCCTGGGCGAAGGCAATCGCGAGTGAGGCCTCACGCGCCTGAATGAGGTCGTGCAACCGCCCCGGGCCGGCACATGCCCCGGTATCCGCCAAGGAGCCGGGGCAGTTGTCGTTTTCGTGTCGCTCCCAGGAGCCGAGCGACACGATGACAAGACAGAAGTCACGTGAAACGGTTTCGACCAGCAGCCATTCTTCTGTCTGGCATGCTGCTCGCACTGTCATTGCCGGAGGCCGCAGCAGCGGCGCCGACGTCTCACTTGGCGGCGCCCGTCGCGGCGACTGAGGACGGGCCGACGGAGGGGCCAGGAGCTGAGGGACCGGATCTCAGTAGCGCACATCGTCCTTCCTCAACCCCGGCCTCCCGGACTGGTCACGCGTGGGATACCGGGGCGGCGCGCCGCTGCCCGGCGGCGGTGAGGTGACCGACGACGCCTCCTGTCGCATCACTCCGGAGCGACTCTCCTCCAAGTACGGGGTGACCGCGGATGACGGGATCGACGACACCACCGGACTCACACGATCAACGACATCAAGAGCCAGTGCTCGCCGTCGGCCAGTACACCGCTCTGGCCGCTCTGTACAGGGCGGATTCGTTGTTCACCGGTCTCTACATCGAGGCCTCACGTGGCACGGGGCGGGTCCTCATCCCTTCGCTGCCCGTCGTCGACTGCCCGCCACCCTCTGCTGCGTCGGCGAGACTCCCACTGCACCAGGTTCTCCAAGACGGATCAGAAATGGCAACCGGCTGGGTGGACAGCGCCGACGCCGACCAGTGGCGCCAGGAACCGTTTGGATCACGCCCCGGCGCCACACCGTCAGGCGGTAGCAGATCCGATGAAAGACGAACTAACCGGCCGTTCAGGTCGGTACGCAACCAGCTTCAGCCCGTACGGCCATACACAAACAGCGGTCAACGCCGCTTCACGACGAGGCGGTCCCCGCGAACCAGACCCGGGTGCTACGCGCTCCTAGAAGGGCCAGCACGGTCGCGGACAGGAGTACGCCGATCACGGCTCCCGACGCTCCTTGCGTCATGTTGGCGGCCTGGACGATGAAGTAGAGCACGGTGGTCACCGTCAAGGTGATACGCAGGACGCTGCGCCCGGGTCTGAGGTAGAAGACGTGGGCGGCGCTGGCCAGGGCGGGCAGAAGCGTCAGGATCCGGTACCAGAGGGGGCCCGGGTAGTAGTCGAGCGCGAGGCCCGTCACGGCTACGAGGACGATGACGCATTGGATGCAGAGCAGGCTGCGCAGCGCCGTGACCGTGCCTGGACGCTTGGTGTGTGGCGGTTGCGGGGCGGTGGGGCTGGATTCCAGGGCGGTGGCCGCGATCGTCCGTGGATCGCCGAGCTCGGCCAGGATTGCGTGCTCCTGCCCCGGGCGTTCGAAGAGGGCGACCTCGATGTGTTCGACGAGGTCGGCGAGCAGTTCCTGCCGCCGCTCGGCCGGGAGTGCCGATGCCTCACGCTCGACTGCGGTGAGGAAGGACTGTGCGGCCTGGGAGGTTTTGAGACTCATGGTGAATGGCGTTCCCGTTCGATCAGGGGCGGCGGTTGAGGGGTGAGGAAGCCGTCGACTGCGTCGCGGAAAGCCGGCCAGATTTGGGCGAAGTCCGCGAGGGCGGCCAGCCCGGTGTCGGTCAGCTGGTAGTAACGGCGGGGCGGCCCGGACGTCGATTCCTTCCACGTGGTGGTGACGAGATCGGCGCGTCGAAGCCGGGACAGCAGGGGGTAGACGGTTCCCTGGCTGGCGGCGAGGGTGCCGCTGGCCTCCAAGGACTGCACCAATTCGACGCCGTAGCGGGGTTTGTCACGCATGAGTGCCAGCACGCAGTACTCCAACACGCCCTTGCGGAGCTGGCTTTCGACCCTGCTGAGGCCACGGTCATCGGCATTACCCCGTTCCATGCACTGCATGGTAGTGGTATCTTGTTCTGCAAGGTACCCGGTTCCTCTCCGCCCCCGTCGACGCCGCCTTCCGGCGCAGACACAGTTTCCGCCCCTGGACGACTCGCGGGTGCGGCTCGTCGGCATGACCGTGCCCGACGAAGGAAAGCTCATGGTCCGGCCGCAGTCTGATCAGCCCGGATTGCGACGGTGCCCTCCCGGTCGGCGTGCCGCCGCTCGGAACGGAAGCGGTCGTCCTCCATCTGCGCTCGTCGACGGGCTGAGGTGCGACCCTGCGCGTGAGCGGGGGGACGGGTGATGCGCGGGAACGGCAGGAGAACAGTGAGGGCCCGGCCTGAGGGCGAATTCCAGTGGTCGTCGCAACACGTGATCTCTGACGTGTGGCACAAAGAGTTAAGCAGTCGCTCGGTCGTGTTCACGCGGCCAGGCGGCTGCGGTAACGCATGGGCCGTCCTGGCGGCCCTCGAGTCTGCGTATGCTCGCCTCGATTGTTGCTCAGATCGCAGAGGCTGACGGGGGTGCGCGTGCTGAGGCTGCTCGGCTTCTTCGATGACTTCGGCTATTCGAGCGAGTTGGCTGCGGGACCGCTGAGGGCTCAGGTGCAAGCGTCCGGCGAGCCGGATGAAGCGGAAATCGTGGAGTATCTCGACGTAGGCCATCACCTCACGTACTTCATGGAGGCAGGGGTCGATGTCGTCACGGGAGAGGTCCACCGGCACACGTCCGGCTGCTCGTCGCTGGTAACCGATGGCATGTGGGTATGGCGCGCGGACTTTGCGCACTATCTGGAGGCGTATCACGTGCCGATGCCCGCAAACTTCGTTGCCCGGGTTCGCGAGCTTCGCTACCAGATGCCGGATCTGGTCGGTGCGGACTTCGCACCGGTCTTCGACGAGATCGTCCTGCGGTTCGGGTGGACGGACGTCGAGCCGTGGGACGCAGGGTCGCTCCTGCGCCCGAAGCCACGGGCCGTTTCGACCCGTGCTGAATTCGTGGCAAGGGTTCGGCAGGAACGGCCTGCCGGACCCTGGGGGAAGGCGCCACGTAAGCCGCGCAGGGGCAGGGAGCACGGTTTTTAGCCCTCGCCGTCTGATCAGGCGGCGAGTAGTTTGTGCAGGCGCCCGGCTGGGGTTTCCCCAGCCGAGCGCCTTGCGTGGGCGGTTGTTGAGTTCGGCCGCGACGGTGTCGAGGTGGTCGCGAGTGTGCCCGGACAAGCTGCTGCCCTTGGGGAAGTACTGCCGCAAAAGACCGTTCGTGTTCTCGTTCGAGCCTCGCTGCCAGGGGCTGCCGGGGTCACAGAAGTAGACCGGCATGTCCGTGGCGACGCTGAAGGCGTGATGGGCGGCCATCTCGGCGCCCTGGTCCCAGGTCAGGGACCGTTTCAGATGAGGCGGAAGAGTCTGGACCGTGTCGACCAGGGCCTGGCGGACGGCGGCGGCTCCGTGGCCGTTGGGAAGGTGCACCAGCATCATGTAGCGAGTGCTGCGTTCGACCAGGGTGGCGATGGCGGATCGGGAGCTGCTGCCGATGATGAGGTCGCCCTCCCAGTGGCCCGGGACGGCTCGGTCAGCGGCCTCAGCGGGCCGCTCGCTGATCATGACCATCGGGTGGGGGAACCGCTTCCTGCGGCGTGCCGAGTGGCGATGAGGCCGGCGCACGGCGCGTCCCGTGCGCAGGGTGCGGGTCAGTTCCCGCCTCAGTTCACCGCGGCCCTGGACGTAGAGCGCCTGGTAGATCGTCTCGTGAACCACGTGCCTCTCCGGCCGGTCGGGGTAGCGCCTGCGCAGAGCGTGGCAGATCTGCTCGGGACTCCAGCGCAGGGTCAGGTGAAGCTGGACGAAGTCCCGGAGCTCTGGGTTCTGGCCGATCTTGCCGACCTTCGGCCGAGGCCGACGCCGGACCGCTCGCCGATGGGCCGCATGCGGTCGGTAGTACCACTGGCCGCTGGGCAGGACCGTGCGGTTGCGGCGGATCTCCCGGCTGATCGTGGACGGACTGCGTCCCAGCTCGGCAGCGATCGTGCGGACGGATGCCTTCTCCCGGAGGCGGTCGGCTATGTGGATCCGGTCCGCCTCGCGCAGGTAGCGCGAAGGAGCGTCGTCGGGCTCCTGGGCGGCCGCCGGGTCCATGTCCTCGGTGCAGCGCCACGGCCCCGTTTCCACGAGGGGCGGTGCCGCCTTGTTCTTCCCGGACGCCTGCCGGCCGTTACGCCATCGCCTGCCTGTCCGGTCGTTGATGCCAACGATCCGGCAGGCGTCCAGATGAGAAGTTCCTTGATCCACGAGCAGGAGGTATGTCTCCCGCTCGCGGCTTAACTTCTTCGGCCCTTGTGGCCGTCGATCCGCCCGGACCTCGAAGTCCATCGCATCCCCTGAGCTGGGGTGTTGCGACGACCACTAGAACTCAAGGAGGCCGGGCCCTCACCGAGCGGACCTGCGCGTCGTTCGTCCCACTGGGACGACACCCGAGGCGACGACTCCCCGTCCCACTGCACCATCCGCGTCAACGGGGCCCGCGTCCGGCTCTGCGGGCTTCGCCAGCCATCGCCCAGGGTGTCGTCCCATGAGTAGCAACCGCCCGAACGGCTCCTCCAGCGGCTTGAGCCGGGCGTGCTGAATGATTCTCCGGCCCGCTGGAGGAGCCCTGTACGCGGGCGGACCACGACGCTGCGAGGAGCCGACTGTCCTTGCGTGCTTGCCAGGATCGTGAGACCGCTCACTGATCATTGAGGACGATCCGGAGGCCGGCTGGCGCTGGCGCGTCAAGCCGGCCAGTCCTCAGATCGCGAGGGCTCCGCCGTCCACGGGCAGCAGTACACCGTGGATGTGTGACGCGTCCTCACTGGCGAGGAAGATCACGGCCGCGGCGGTGTCCTGCACGCTGCCCGTGCGCCTGTCCGGGTTGCTCTCGGCGAGCTCCTCCAGCAGGGAGCGGAGTTCATCGTTCGACTCCGTGATGGTGGGTCCGGGGGCGACGGTGTTCACCCGCACACCGTCGGCGGCCAACTCCGCGGCCCATGACCTCGTCAGCGAGTGCAGGCCGGCCTTGCTGGCGCCGTACAGCGAGGTGAACTTGATTCCCTCCACGCCGCCGATCGAGCCCATGTTGATCACCGAGCCCCCGCCGTGCTCCACCATGCCGGGCACCAGAGCTGCCGTCAGGAGGTACGGGGCCTTGATGTTGACCTCCAGCACCTGGTCGATCTGCTCCTCGGTCGACTCGGTCATGGGGTGGGGCGGCACGAGATAGGCCGCATTGTTGACCAGGACGTCGATCGGTCGGCCCGCCAGGGCCGCCGCCTCCTGTGCGAGGCGGCGGATCTCGGAGCCACCCGCGGAGAGGTCTGCCTCGACGAAGTGGGCGACGCCGCCCTCCGCGACGATTCCGTCGACGACCCGGGCGCCGTTCTCCGCGCCGAGTCCGGTCACGACGACGATGGCGCCCTCGCGGGCCATCGCCTCCGCGACACCGCGCCCGATTCCGCTCGTCGAGCCTGTGACCAGTGCAGCCCGCCCATCGAGACGATTCATGTCAGTACCTCCGGTTGGTGCGGTGTATCGGTGGACTCTCGTTGAAATGAAAACATCCAAGCTTGCTTGCCCAAGCAAGTATACCAACTACTTGCTCAAGCAAGTAGTGCTTTGCGTCACCCCCGGTCGGTCCCGATGCTCAGCAGAATCTGTCGTGTCACGCGGACCGCGCGGGTGCCGAAGATCAGGTTCGGGGTGACGATCGTCAGCGGGTCGGGTGCTGCCCCGACCACGACGAGCCTCCCGTTCGGGGCGAGGCTCCGAACAAGAGGATTCATGGACGCGCCGCTGGAGGGCATGGCGACGATGATCGAAGCCCCGCCCAGGGCAGTGAGCTCGGCCCCGCGGGCGGTACCGGAGCTGTCGATGCACCTCGTGTGCGCCCAGCTGCCGGGCTTACGTCTCTTTTTGCTCGCCGCGCGCCATCGCGACGACGCGGTAGCCGAGGCTGCGCGCGTACTGCACGGCCAAGCGGCCCGGACCGCCGATGCCCTGCACGGCGACGAGTGCTCCGGAAGGGCAGGCAGGGCCCTGTTGGAGCGCGGTGAAAGTGGTCAAGCCCGCGCAGAGCAGGGGAGCGGCGTCCGTCGTGGGGATGCCATCGGGAATGCGCCCGAGCCCGCTGGCTCGGGCATGGACCACCTCGGCGTATCCACCGTCGACCGTGGTGCCCGTCTGTTCCTGGTTGGCGCAGTTGACGAAGTCACCCCGTCGGCACGGCTCGCATTCCCAGCAGTGCCCGTTCAGGAAACCGCCGCCGACGCGGTCACCGGCTTGTAAGCGGAGACTCCAGCACCGACCGCGTCGATGACGGCCACGATCTCGTGACCCGGGACGATGGGACGCGAGGGGTCTTCGCGCAAGCCTTCGGTGGCCGGCACGTCGGTGTGGCAGATCGCGCAGGCTCGACCCGCAGACGTACCTGTCCAGGTGCCGGATCGGTCAGCTTGCGCTCGACGAGATGAAGGTTGTGGACAGCGGTCGCTTCGAATGCCCGCCATGTCGACGTGCTCGCTCCGGATGTTCCTTCGGCCAGACAAGTAGAGATGAGCCGGTCCCGCATCGATGGCATCTTCAGACATCACGATGAGCGTGCGACCGCCTCCGCTGACCACAGCGAGGAAAATGACCAGTCGACTTTAGACCCTATCCCATCGTGCCGCTCCCGCCGTGCTCAGGGGGCAGGGGCAGCGGGGGAGCCCTCCACCAGCAACGGGACACGATCAGGGAGATCGTGTCGGATTAGACTGATGCGGTCGGTCATCTCAGTCTGCCAGTTCAGGTCCGGCCCGTCCTCGGCGTCGTACCCCCGCGGCGCGGAGGCACGGGGGTACGACGTGACAATGCGGGATTCCCGAGGAGGCCAGAGCAATGGGGCGAGCGTCCAAGCGTGAGGAGATCGCCGAGGCGGCGTTCCGGCAGTTCCACGCACGGGGCTTCAACGCGACAGGGATCAACGACATCACCAAGGCCGCGGGAGTTCCCAAGGGCTCCTTCTACAACCACTTCTCCAGCAAGGAGGAGAGTGCCCTGGAGGCGCTGAGCCGGTACGCGGACACGCTGCGTTTCGACATGCTCACCGGGCCGGGTAGCCCCCCGCTGGACAGGCTGCGCGCGCATTTCGAGTTCTTGAGTCGAGGCGTCCTGGACAACGGTTTCGTTCGCGGCTGCCTGGTGGGCAATTTCGGCGCGGAGGTGGCTGATCACAGCGAGGAGATCCGGTCCGCAGCAAAGAGGGGCTTCGACGGGTGGGCCGAGCGGTTGCGACAGCTGCTCACCGAGGCGCAGGAGGCCGGCGACCTCAAGGGTTCCGTCGATGTCGAGACAACCGCACTGTTCATTCTCAGCGCCTGGGAGGGGACGCTGATCGCGACGCGGGTCGACAAGTCCGCAGCGCCTGTGGAGGCGTTCTTCCGGACCGTCTTCGAGGTCGTCCTGCGCTAGTCACGCGGTCGCCGCCCTGTCGGCGACCGCCCTGCCCCGGATCGCACTCACCACAGCGGGGCACGGAGGAGCGAGGCGGGAGCCGGCCGACGTGTCTGCGGCCTAGGGGAACGGCGGCTCGCGACGTCGGGCTCTTGAAAATCGGCACTTGACGTTAGGCGACCGGTCGTCTAGCTTAGGAGACCGGTCACCTAGTGGTGGTCGACCCGACTCGTCGAAGGAACGCTTTCATGTCCACTCCCGTCAAGCTCGCTGTCATCTACTACTCCTCCACCGGCACCATCACGGAGATCGCCAAGGAACTCCACGACGCCGGTGTGAAGGTCGGCGCCGAGGTTCGTCTCCTCAAGGTCGCCGAACTGGCCCCTCAGGCCGCCATCGACTCCAACCCCGCTTGGGCAGCCAACCACGCCGCCACCGCCGACATTCCGGAGGCCACCGCCGCCGACGTCGAGTGGGCCGACGCCATCATCTTCGGCACGCCCACCCGCTTCGGCAATGTCTCCTCGCAGCTGAAGCAGTTCATCGACACGCTGGGTGGTCTGTGGGCCGAGGGCAAGCTCGCCGACAAGATTTACAGCGGCTTCGTCTCCTCCGCCACCGCGCACGCCGGCCAGGAGTCGACCCTGCTCGCCCTCTACAACTCGATCCACCACTTCGGCGGCCTCACCGTCACGCCGGGCTTCACCGACCCGAACAAGTTCACTGACGGTAACCCCTACGGCACCTCGCACGTCGACGCGCAGGGCGCCAACCCGGTGGACGATGTCACGCGTACCGCCGCCCGCATCCAGGCCGAGCGTGTCATCAAGATCGCGAGCGCGATCAAGGCAGCTGCCTGACACCGGACCGTGTGGGTGCCGGCTTCGTCCGCTTAGTCGGCGGAACCTGGGTTTTCCAGGTCACCGGGCGTCCGGAGGCTCACTCCGTGAGTACTCCGACGCCCGCCCCGGCGCCGGCTCGAGTGTCGAACGGAGAGAACGGGCGGATCATGTAGGTGCCGAGCCACCCCGGTGCGGGCGGCAGGCAAGGTATGGCTCCGTGGCCCGTGCCCGTGCTCGGCAGCGCAGTCACCAGATCAGAGAGGAAAAGATCATGAAGGAGTTCATGGTCGAACTGACCACTGTCGTTCCCGAGGGGACCGACCCGGCGGAGGTTGACCGGCGTCGGGCCGCTGAAGCAGTGCGCGCCGGGGAGCTGGCAGCTCAGGGGCGCTTGTTCCGGTTGTGGCGCCCGGTGGGAGAGCTTCGCAGCGTCGGCATCTGGCTCGCCGACGACGAAGCGGATCTGCGCGCGAACGTTCTCGGGAGCCTGCCCTTGTGGCCCTGGATGAGCGCAGTGATCACGCCACTGCAGTCCCACCCGAACGATCCGGGCCGCGCCGCCTGACCTCCTCGGCGGGCCCCAGTCGCCAGGACCGATCCAGAGGTGGCCAGGTTCCGCCTCGATGAACAGGAGTACCTGATGCAGAGCACAGAGACACATCGGAGCATCCTGCGCGGTGTCATGGACCGTTGGAAGGAAGGGGTCGACACGCACGCGCCGCAGGAAGTAGCCGCATGCTTCACCGAGGACGCGATCTTCCAGGGACTGCATCCGTACAGCGTCGGACGTTCGGGCGTCGCTGAGTACTACGAATCCCAGCCGCTGGGCCTGACGGCGGCCTACGAGGTCCTTGAGACCCGCGAGCTGGCCGACGACGTCCTCCTCGGATACCTCGGTGTCGACTTCTCCTTCGTCGACCGCCCGACCATCTCCGTCAATCTCAGCATCGTGCTCAGGCGCGTCGACGGGGAGTGGCTGATCGGTCATTACCAGGTCTCCAAGCTCGGCTGAGAGAAAGACGGAGTGACTCTCGGGATCCGCCTTCACGGTGCCGTTTCCGTACACGTCGCTCAACTGGCTGGCCGTGGTCCGGGCCGCCGATGAAATCTCGGGGCGGCCTCCGACAAGCCCGTCGTGCGATCGGCTGAGGCCTTGACGAATCAAGCATGCTCGGATCCCGCAGGCAGTTGGGCATGCGCACAGCACGCGCGAGCGGTCCGCGGGCGGGCGTCGCCCTTGGCCGGTCGCCTCGTGTGATGCTGTCGGCATCCGTGGCCGGGTGGCGAGGCATGGGCGACGGCTGCACGGAAAACTCCAGGACACAGCGGCGACGACCACCGCGCCCCCGACCGTGAATGGTTACTTCACCATGTTGCTGATCCTGATGGTGGTAGGTGGTGGCAGCCCGGCACCATGGCCGGCATCTCGAGTGCTGCCGCGCCGGGCGCTGCGCTGCTGAGTTTTTGATCCCGCCACCGCCCACCCCGTCTCGGAGGCCGGTCCGGCCGCAACGGCTCGATTCTTGCCCACGGGGCGTCACTCAACGACACACATCAGTCAACGATCAGATGATCCAATCGAAATGGTCCGGCGCACCGTCACAGGTCAGACCAGCTCGAAGGCACGCCGGAAGACACCGTATTCCCCAGGCGTCTCCCAGCACCTGTAGTGGCAGCCAAGAACATCGGGCAGGGCAATCCCCAATTGTTCCGCCAGCACGTCGGCCCCGGTCTCAAACAGTCGAGACGGGTCACCGACGGCTTGACAATGAGCAGTTGTTCCACGCAGTTCGATAACGACGTACTCCATGCTCCTGCCGGCGCTGACCACCGGTTCCTCGTGGTTCTGCTCGTGCTGGGCATCCATAACCTGCCCACAGAGCCCGCACCGCAAGTGGTCGTGTGAGGCATCCACGGCAGGCATCGTACGCCTCGCTCGCACACGTACGACCCCCGTCCCCACCGGGTATCGGCTCGCCAGCTGCTTATACTCCCGTCACTGATCCGGAGGAAACGCCCAGATCACCTCGATGGCTCAGCCCTTCGTTCGGAAAGGCGCTGTGACGCCCCGGAGTAGCATGACGAGCGTGGAGCTGCGCCAACTGCGGTACTTCGTTGCTGTTGCCGAGGAACTCAACTACGCACGGGCCGCGGCCCGCTTGCGGATCGCCGGCCCGTCCCTGTCGCAGCAGATCAAAGCCCTCGAACGCGACCTGGGTGTGCGGCTGTTCAACCGTGACCGCCGCTCGGTCACCCTCACGGGAGCCGGTTCCTCCCTGCTTCCCGAGGCCCGCGATCTCGTGTCCCGAGCCGACGGTCTGCAGCATCGTGCCCGGCAGCTGTCCGGTTCGAAGCCGCTGCGGCTGGCCTACGTCCATTGGCTGCCGCCCGACCTGAGCGCCCGCACTTCGCCGGTGGCCCAGGTGCACACCGACCCGTGGGTCGCACCCTCCCACACACAGGCGGCCCGGGTGGCGGACGGCAGTCTCGACCTCGCCGTGTGCTGGGTGCGGACCGGGGACCTGGAGAAGCTCGGCCTGCGGGCGGCGCTCGTCGGTGCCCATCGACTGCATGCTGTCACCTCGCAGAAAGACCTGGGCGAGGTGGCTGCCGAGAACACGCTGCTCCTCCTCGACGACGACACCACCTGGCAGTCGTGGAACACCTACGCCGAGCAGGTGTCCCGCGCGACCGGAGCCCGAGCGGTCTCGGTCTCCGGAAGCAGTCTCACCGGGCAGGCGTTCTTCGAGCACGTCCGTCGCAGTCGCCGTCCCGTCGTCGACAACCCGAAGAACCAGGACGTCGGCCTTCCCCCCGACCTGACACGGGTACCCGTCATCAACCCGGCCGTCTACTGGACGTGGTCCCTCGTGTGGCGGGCTGACGACGACCGTGCCGAAGTCCGAGCCGTCGTGGAAACACTGCGCCGCGAACCGGCCGAGCTGGGAATCGACGGCCCGGCCGCATGGCTTCCCGGCGACGACCCCCACGGGCGCCAGGGTCCACGCGCGGTCGGTCGGAGGGACTCCGGCGACTGACGCCCCGGCGATCACAGCACCTGCTGATTGCCGTCGTTTGCCGTACGCGGCCCCGATCAGGGCCTCATCGCGTCCTCGGGGACAACGGCTGCGTCTGCGTCACCGCCCTCTCCGGCCGCGCCCGAGGTCTCATAAGGGAACCGGGACCACAGGAGGCGTTCACCCCTCCGAACGACGACCATGGGTCGGGAAGGAGCGCCGCAGCCGCCGCCGTGTTTACCTTGAGCGTAGGAAGCTCCGGTGAGGAACGGCGGTCGGCTCGCTTCGGGTTTCCCATGCGGTTCCGGCCGGCCCCCGCCGTTGCCGGCGGCGGTTCTCCACGCCCCATCTGGAGGCGTACGTGGCAACAGCCCTGCACCTGGCGGCCCTGGCTGCCGCTCACGGCGCCGAACCGGACTTCGAGCAGGGCGACTTGTCACTCGCCTTGGCAGGAGCCGAACTCATCGACCTCGCAGACCTGCACGCCGTCGTCCTCATGCGCGACCGGATCATGTCGGCTGCTGCACCACGGACAGGGAACTCGATGCTGATCGAAGCCGCTTCGGAGATCGTTCGGGACGCACCGCACGAAACCGTGGAGAGGTGGTTGTGGCGCCGGGGCCGTGACCTTGCCGCACGATACCGAGTCGCTCTCCGCGCAACCTTGCCGGAACCACTGGCGCGGGCTTATCGGCATTCCTTCCGTCAGGCAGCCCCGGCTGTCGGCCCTCAAGTTCTGTGCAGTGCGACCGACCGGCTGCTTGCGGGCGATCCCGTTCTCACCCACCTCGCAGCCGCGGCAGGGATCGCTGAGCCGTCGCCTGCCGACGCGCTCGACGGCCTCGATGAGGACGAGATCGCCGTCCTTGCCGACGTTCACCAGGCCATCACTCAACTGGCCGCCGAACGGCAACGCCGGTCGGTCGAGAGAGGGGGGTTCGACAACTTCTGGCGAGGGTGCTGACCCCCAAGGGGAGAAGCGCCGTGCATGCCTGACAGGTGGCTGTGGCAGGAGTGCCGGGTGGGGGGCACATGTCCGCTCCCACGGCGCGTCTCCGTCGTCCTCAGATGGATGGAGATCCCTCGGCGAGCGGGTCAGGGCGAGCGGGTCGCATCGGGAGGGCGCGTCCGACGAAGGATCCCGGTGGTCAGTGTCCTGCCGTCTGGCCACCGTCGACGGGCAGGATGGCCCCGGTGACGAAGGGAGCGTTCTCCAGGTAGAGCACCGCATCGGTGATGTCGCCGATCTCGCCCATGCGACCGACCGGGTGCAGACCCGCGAGGGTCTCGTGGTGTTCCTCCGGGTGCATGGGGGTCTTGATCGTGCCGAGGGCCACCGCGTTGGAGCGAATGTTCCTGGACGCGTACTCGATGGCCAGGGCCTTGGTGGCGGCCTGGAGACCCCCCTTGGAGAGCGAGGCCAGCAAGGAAGGGACGTTCGAGTTGGGGTGCTCGACCAAGCTGGTGGTGATCTGCACGATGTGGCCGCCTCCCTGCTTCAGCATCTGCTCGACCGCGAGCTGTGAGATCCGGAAGAAGCCGGCGACGTTGACTCCGAGCACCGCGTCGTAATCGGCCTCGGTGAAGTCGGTGAACTCCTTGGAGAGGAAGATGCCTGCATTGTTGACGAGCGTGTCGATGCGCCCGAACCGCTCCAGGCCGGCGGCGATGACCCGCTCGGCGGTGGCACGGTCCGCGATGTCGCCCTGCACGGTGAGGATCTGGTCATCCTGTGATTCGGCGATGGTCCGCGATGTGGCGACCACGGCCCAGCCCTGCTGGCGGTAGGCCTCCACGAGGCCCGCGCCGATACCCTGCGATGCGCCGGTGATGACGGCGACCTTCTGCCCGGTGTTGCTCATGATGCTCCTCAGGACACGTTCCGGCACGCTAGCCGACCGGTCCTCTAAAGATAGACGACCGGTCTAGTTGGGTCAACCCTCGCGCGCCTGGAGTGGCGCCCCGGCTATGTGGACGGAGCCGGCCCGACGGGACCGGCTCCGGAGAAGAAGTCGATGATCACCCCACTGCCACCGACGATGTGAACGAACCGCCGGCCCTTCCGGTGGCGGCGCGCGCACCGCGGGGGAGGGCGAGCGTGATCACGTGGCGACCTTCTGCAGCGCGGTGGCAAGTGACTTCAGGTCTATTCCGGCGAGGTGATCGAGGAAGTGGCGACGCACAGCCGCCAAGTTCGTCGGCCAGGCCTCTTCCAGTCTCGCGAAGCCGGCGTCGGTGAGGGCCGCATACCAACTGCGGCCGTCCTGGTCGCACCGCACGCGCTGGATGAAGCCCTCCTTCTCCAGCCTGTGGACGACGCGGGTCGTGCCGCTGAGCGACATCTCGCACGCTGTGGAGAGGTCGCCCATGCGCAGACGGCGGTTGGATGCCTCTGACAGATGCATCAAGGTCAGGTACTCCGTGGCGGACATGCGCTGTTCCTGCATCATGTCGGCGTCGATGGAGCGTGGCAGGGCGTAGATCAGGTGGGGCAGGGATCGGACGATGGCCTCCTCGTCCGCGTTCAGTGGTCGCACCGTGTCCTCGGCCGGCGTCGGCTGGAACGTCATCAGAAGGCTCCTGTTCAGGCAGATGGAGCCGATCGGCCGGGCCTTTTCAGTGGTCGCACCCGATCCGTCGAGCCGTTCGCAGTGCGATCCGGTTTTCGGCCCGTGAGGGCCGACTGTGGCTGTCGGCTCCTTCCGCTCATTCGGTTGTTTGGCGAAGCAATCTTAAACTTACCGCTTGTACGGGCAATCTTTCCGGGGGGTCCCTGATCCCGAGCCTGCTTTCGGTAGCGACGCCCTGATCGGGGCAAACCTCACTCAAGCCGCCGACCGGGTGGGGGAGAACCTCGCCGCCGTCGAGGTGTTGCTCAGCGGCATGACGTGCGGGTCACTCCGCGTCCGCGGTCTGGCCGCTGCGGCCGGTAACTTTCCCGGTCCTCTGAGGGGCTTGGGCTCCGACGAGCGTCACCGCGGTCACAGGGCACGGCTGACGGCGTGTGCCCTTGGTCGTCCGGTCAACGCGGACACTCCGTGTCGATCCGGTACCGGCGCGGCGGGCCGCACGAATGAGGTTCATGCCCAGCAGCGCACGCCGGCCAGCAGGCTTGTCGCCGTCTCGAAGGAATCGCCACCGCGGCACCGTCGGAACGACCCGAACCGGTGGTCGCCGGCCTGGGCGACCGGAAAGGTTCCGGATGCTGAGAGCCGGCCGCCCGACCCACAGGTGTCCCGGCCGGCTCCACCCTCGTCCGCCGCGCGTCAGGGGGCCGCTATGCGTTCCAGCACTTTGGCGGCAGCCGCGACGTCACAGCCTTCCAGCCGGGAGAAGACGTGGCGGCGCACACTGGCGAGGTTCGTCGGCCATGCCTGCCGCAGCATTTCCCATCCGGAGTCGGTAAGTATGGCCAACCAGGCCCTCCCGTCCTCCGGACTCCTCTGGCGCTGGACGAGTGACTGCGCTTCGAGACGGTTGACAACCCGCGTCATGCCGCTGAGCGAAAGGCCGCACATGGTGGCCAGTTCGCTCATGCGCATCTGGTGGTGCTGGACCTCGGAGAGATGCACCAGAACCGTGTACTCGGTACTGGTGATCGGATGTTCCCCAAGCATGTCCGCATCGACGACTCGAGGCAGCACCGCCAAAACTCTGCCCAGAGCGCGAAGGAAGGCCTCCTCGTCCGCGTTGAGGGGATCGATCGTCGTCGCGTCTGCCATGGGCGCAGTCTAATGGGCGAGTTCGTCCCTCGAAGATGCATGGATGTGTTCTCGTGGGCTTCGCAGCGGCTGGGGGACGGGAGCGGCCGTTCAGCCGCTCATGCGCAGTCGGTTCGCGCATCCATCTGAGATGACCATTCGTCTTGGCTGGATACGCGTGCGCTAAATACGGGAAAGGGTTCTAGTGACCCGGCGAGCCAGGGGAGGCGGACCGTTCCTCCGCGCCGTCGGCGAGCGGCGGGGCGAGGATCCGGCCGGCCCAGGGCTTCCGGCCGCCGGGTCACATCCGGAAGGTCAGCTTTCCGCGGCTCCGGCGTCGCCTTCTTCTGTCGGAACGCCGCCGCGCGCATCGTCCGCGAGGGTGTACATCACCGAACGCTGTTGCTTGTGGCGCTGGACCTGCCCCTTGGCGACGAGCGACTCCAAGGTGTTCCGCACCACCTGTGGCGTCGGCGACCGGTCAGGGTGCTTAGCCGTCAGCTCAGCGTGCAGCTCCTTGGCGAGGCGCGGTTCCGAGTGGGCACCAAGCAGTGCCGTCAAAATTTCCCCGAGCAGAGGCTGACGCGACTTCCCCTTCGCGCCCGACTCTGCCAGGACCCTTTTGAGCCGGCGTTCCCTCAGGTGCGCTGAGCGACGCGTCGTCTGCTGCGACGGAGGCTGCACAGGCCGTCCGGCCGGAATATGTGTTCCGGACCCTTTCTGAGCGGGCAATTGCGCTGCGCCGGGCAGGCCCTCATGACGCTCAGCGAGACTCAGGATGTCGACCAAAAGGGCTTCCTCGTGCTTCAACCGTACGAGAGCCTTGGCCAGTTCCTCCTGCTGATGACGGTTTTCTTCCAGGTCCGACGCGGCCCGTTCTACATACCGCGACCGGAGCGTGGCGGTTGATTGGCTGGTCACAACCGTTCACTCCTTTACATGAATGATCTGGCGCATCGTACCCATGCCGCTACGTCAGAGACGCGGCTATGTCATCGAGGTGGCGTTCCGCTCAGATATGCGGCGCCGCCTCCGGCTCGAATGGTCGGGCCCTCGGCACCCACCACACTCCCGCCTGGCGGGGCACCGGGGGAGAGCGCCGATCGGCCGTCGGGGCCCGTCCGCATGCGGGCGGTCACGAAGCTTCCCGAAGGCGTGAACCGGAGCCGCCGCCGTCTCGTGTTGCCATGTGGACGGGCTCGTGTGGGACGCCCTCGGCGGGGCGTCGCCCATGCCGAGCGTGTCCGACGGAGTCCCCGAGCCCCTCCCGGCCGGCGAGATCACGAAAGCGTCATAAACGCGACAGTTTTCAGGCACTCGGTTCTGCTTACGGTGCGCATGAGGAGGCACCCCACCGGCCTCCGATCAGCATGAACGGAAATGCAGGATGGCTCAGATCATGGCTACGCCCCCCACAGAAACGCCCCGGCCGGATCTGCTCGGGTTCATCATGAGGGAACATCGGGACGCCCTCGTCTCATACGCCGAGAAGATGCTGGGTGACCGAGGACTGGCCGAGGACATCGTTCAGGAGACACTCATCCGGGCTTGGCGCAACACCGACCGACTGCTGACGAGGGACGGGTCCCTACGTGGTTGGCTGTTCACCGTCACACGTCACCTGGTGGTCGACTGGGTGAGGAAGCCGCACATTCGCAAGGAAGTCGTGGGCGCCACCTACCACGACCCGCCGACGATGGGTGAGGGACTCGAAGCGGTGCACGACGCCATGGTGACGCGGCCTTCGCTTCGCCTGCTGTCTCCGGAGCATCGGGCTGTCCTCGTGCACATCTACCTCTGCGATCGCACGATCAAGGAGACGGCCGCCCTCCTCGGTATCCCCGCAGGCACCGTCAAGTCGCGGCAGCACAACGCTCTGCGCCAGCTGCGTCGCGTGCTTCAGCGCGGCGCAGCCTGAGCGGCGCGGGACGGTGCCCCCGGGGTGCGTCGGCACGGGCGCACCCGGGGGCCCGGAAAGGGCTCAATGCTGACCCGCTGGGAAGGGCGTCGCCAGCATGGCCTTCAAGTGCGCCCTGAACGACCGCCCTTGGGGATGATGGCGGAGGTGGCGGTCGAGCGTCGGCAGGAGAGACCTTTCGGCGACGACCCAGTCGGCGGCGTCGGTGCGTCCGTCGAATTCCTGGGGCCGGACGCCCGGGCGCGGCGGCGGCAGGATCACCTTTCTCCGGTGTGGTGTGAGGAGGGCGGTGGCGGCATCGGCGCTGTAGAGATAGTGCTCGAGCATCCGGGCACGAGCGGCGGAGCGCACCTCACTCGTGTCCACGGTCGCGCTGACGTCGGCCGCGAACGAGCGCAGCAGCTCATACTGGGCGTACCGGTCAGGAGCCACTTCCACGAGCAAATGGTGATCAAGGAGCTCCGCCAGGTTCTCACGTACCGTGCGTAGGCCGCCTCCCGTCAGACTGGCGGCGGCTCCGAGGGTGAATTCGCGGGACGGGTGCAGACTGAGCAGCCGGAAGAGCCTTGCCGCGCCGGCAGTCAGCGCGTCGTACGAACGTCGGAACGCGGTGGACGTATCGGTGCGGGCGTCGTGACTGGACAGGGCCACCAGCCCCTCCCGCAGTTCCCAGGCGAGAGAGGCGAGGGAGAACCTGGTACGCATCGAGGCACGGGTGCCCACCACGGCCAGCGCCAGAGGCAGTCCGTCGCACAGCTCGGCCATCTTGTCGGCGTGGGCCCGCTCGGCGCGCACCCGCTCGTTTCCGACGCGGCTTCCGAGCAGTTCGACGCCCTCTTCGCGCGTCATGGGGCTGAGTGTGACGAGGTGTGCGTGGTGGGTTACCGCCAGTCCCTCCAGGCGCCGTCGGCTGGTGACGATCACCAAGCTGCCCGCTGCCTCGGCCAGTAGGGGGCGTACCTGTTCGCACTCCCGCGCGTCGTCGAGGAGCAGGAGCAACCGCCGTCGGGCGAGTGCGCTTCGGTAGGCGGAGCCGAGCGCTGCTTCGTCGTGGTCTTCCCCTACCGGACGGGCTCCGAGGGCATCGAGCACGGCGCGCATGGCCTGCGCGGCACTGAGGGGGGCCCGTGTGGGGTGGTAGCCCTGGAGATCCACATGGATCTGCCCGTCGGGAAAGTGTTCAGTGCTCTGGCGAGCCCAGTGCACGGCCAGGGTGGTCTTGCCGACTCCCGCCATGCCGCCCACAGCGACGACCGTGGGAGCCGCGGAGCTGCCGGGAGCCGCTGTCGGCAGGAGCTGCCGACAGCGGTTCAGCACCTCGGCCCGGCCGACGAAGGGCACAGAGTTGTGAGGCAGATGAACCGGTCCGTGGGCCACCGGTCCGGTCTGGCGCATCGGCATGGAGTTCTGTCGGCGCTTCCGCAGAAAGCGTTGCTGGACGGAACGCAGGGCGGCACCGGGCTCGACGCCCAGCTCATCGGCCAGTGTGCGACGGATACGCTCGAACTGCTCCAGGGCCTCGGCCTGCCGGCCGGTGGTGGCCAAGGCGGTGATGATGTGGGCGTGCAGCCCCTCGTCGAACGGGTGTCCCTCCACCGCCTGCCGCAGGGCCGTCAGCACCTCCTCCGTCGACGCCGGGGCCGCGGTCAGGACGACATCGGCCGCCTCCTTGGCTGTGGCCACGAATTCGCGGCCGACCGAGGTGAACGCGGGATGCTGGGAGACGTACGTGCCGTCGGCCACCACCGGACTGCGCCAGAGCCGCAGGGCATCGGTGAAGTGCAGGGCGGCTTCCGTGGCGTCGCCGTCCTTCACCGCGAGTTGTGCTCGAGTGCGGAGCTCGCGGAAGCGCAGTAGATCGGATGTCGACGTGTCGAGGAGGAGGCGGTATCCGTCGGCGGACCGGGACAGGCGTTCGGCCGGGGCGCGGTTGCTCAGCCCTGGTTCCAGCAATTTGCGCAGTGCGCTGATGTTCCGGTGGACGATGTTGACGGCGCTGGCCGGTGGCTCGTCGTCCCACAGGACATCGACCGCGTCACGCAGGGAGACCGGGCCGGGCGCTCGGAGCACCAGCAGAGACAGTAGTGCCAGACGCTTGGGAGGGCCGACATCGAGCCGGGTGTGCCCGCGCATGGCCCGCACGGTGCCGAGAACCGAGTAGTACACCTTGGCGTCCATGGAGCAGTCGCCGTTCCTCAGCAGTGGTCGGACAACGCCTGGGGATCGGGTGAATCCGGCCTCCGGCAGACTTGCTGCCACGCGGCCGGATTGTCCGGGCGGCCGTCGTTGAGCCACTTCACGAGTAGCCGATCACCTGACATGACCCAAGTAAAAGAGAAAAATCGTTGACCTGTCAAATACGCATATCCGTTGCCTCGCAGTTGGCGTTGCCGTCGGCATTCCGTTGGACGCTCTCTACAAGGCGCTCGGCGGTTTCGCGAGCAATGCCGTGAGCCTTACCAAGATCGAGAGCTACCAGGTGGGTGCGGGTGCGCAGGTCAGCCGGTTCCACGCGGAGATCGAGGGGCATCCCGAGGAGCGCGGAGTGAAACTCGTCATGCAGGAGTTGGGCTTCTTCTCGTCAGAGGTGCGTGTCCTCGGTGTGTACCCGGCTCACGGGCACCGGCGGCGACGGCGCGTGACCTGAGCGGGCGGGCGGGCGAAGGGTGGGCGACCCGCGGCCGTCGACAGCAGCCGCGGAACGTCTATCGCGGATCGCTGCGGTAGACCAGGAGGGCAATCTGCACGCGGTTGTTGAGGTCCAGCTTGCTCAGGATGTGTGACACATGCGCCTTGACCGTGGGCACGCTCATGTACAGATCGGCGGCGATCTGTGCGTTGGTCTTCCCCTCGCCGACGGCGACGGCCACCTCGTGCTCGCGGGGGCCGAGCCGACCCAGCAGTTCCCTGGCGTGCCGGGTGCCCTCGCGATCGCGGGGCGGGATTCCGGCACCGCTGCGTCCCGCCGACTCCGCGGGCGTCGTCCGGGCCGTGGTGACAGCCGCGATCAGCTGTCGGAGCGCGTCGGGCGAGAGTACGGCCTCGCCGTTGGCCGCCTTGCGCAGCGCGGCCACGATGTCCTCCGGCGAGGTGTGCTTCAGCAGGAAGCCCGTCGCGCCGGCTTGTAGGGCGCGCAGCACATAGCTGTCCGTCGTGAACGTGGTGAGCATGATGATCTCGGGCGCGTCCGGGCGCGCCCGCAGGATCCGGGTGGCCTCGATGCCGTCCATGGTGGGCATGCGGATGTCCATGAGGACCAGGTCGGGTGAGTGCGCATCGACGAGGCCGGGTACCTCGTCGCCGTCGGACGCCTCGGCCACCACCGTGATGTCCTCGGCGGCCCCCAGCATCATGCGCAGCCCGGCGCGGACCAGGGCGTCGTCGTCGGCTAGGAGTACGCGGATCACATCGCTCTCCACAGGATTCACGCGGTCCACGGCAGTCGGGCCAGTACCGAGTATCGGCCTGCCTCCGCGCCATGGGTGAGCTGCCCGCCGGCCAGGGCGGCCCGCTCCGCCAGCCCGATGAGGCCCAGGCCCGCCCCCACGGGTGCACTCCGGGGCGTGGGTTCACGCAGAGTGTTGACGATCTTCAGGGTGAGTCCCTTCCCGGGCGCGCCGGCCAGTGTGACCCGCACCTTCTCGCCCGGGGCGTGCTTGCGGGCGTTGGTCAGGGCTTCCTGGACGATGCGGTAGACGGTGCGACTGGTGAAGTCGTCGGGCTGTGGTGCCTGGGTGAGCCGCATGTCCATCTCGACGTCCATGCCGGCCCCCCGGGTCTCCGCCAGGAGGTGCTCCAGGTCGCCCAGGGTCGGCTGCGGTGGCTCCGCGCGGTCGGTGGCGTCCGGGCCCAGCGGGGTGCGCAGCACGCCGAGAACCTGCCGAAGATCCTCCACGGCCCGGCGGGCGCTGACGGCGACCACCTCGGCCGCTTGCTGGATCTGCTCGGCCGGTGCGTGGGGATTGAACTTCAACGCTCCGGCGTGAACGCTCAGAAGGGAGAGGCGGTGGGCGAGGACATCGTGCATTTCCCGGGCGATCGCTTCCCTCTCCCGAAGCCGGGCTCGGGCCGCGTTCAGCTCGGACTCCCGCTCGGCTCGCAGGGCGCGTTCGCGCATCGTGCGCGTGAACAGGCCCCAGCCCACCGATCCGAGCACCACCAGAGCACCGCTGATCGCCGCGGCCACGTGCGGTGAGTCGAAGGCCCCCGCCACCGCGAGGCACAGTGGGATCGGCAGGAGGCCCACTGCGGTTGTGACGCGTGTCGTGCGGGTGTCGCACCGGGACGCGACCGTGAAGAGGGCGATCGCGGCCGCGGGAACGACGGGGAAGAGGGTGCACAGTCCTACCAGGGCCACCGCGACAACCACGGGGCGGCTGCGCCGCCACCACAGCAGCACGCCGGTGAGGAGGACGGACAGCAACGGCACGCCGAGGTACAGACTCGTCCCTCCGGGTGCGAGGTTCACTTCTCGGCTCGTGAACACTTGCGGGTACAGCCGCAAGCCCGCACGGTCGGCGTACAGCGCGCTGACCGCGGTCGCCGCCATGGCGGCGCCGGTCACTGCCGAGTCACGCAGCATGGCCCGTCTGTGCCGACCTGGTTTCTTCTGATGCACGACTACGCAACCTACGACGGACCGCTGCACCGGAGCCAGTCGATCCGCGGCGTCAGGGCCACATCTAGACCAAGGTATAGGGCTCCGTTCTCTGATGGTGCGAAGCGTCACTCACTGCTTGCCGTATCGATGCCATCTAATTGCTTGTAGAATCAAGTAATCTGGTGTGGCGGGGGGGGGGGGGGGGGGGGGGGCCCACCCCCCCCCCCCCCCACCCCCCCCTCCCCCCCCCCCCCCCCCCCCCCCCCCCTGACACAAACCCCCCCCCCCCCCCCCCACCCCAAAA
>NZ_JBVIQK010000025.1:0-92527 GCF_055577115.1 Streptomyces sp. NPDC033216
GGAAACCAGGCAACTACCTGGCCTTTCTCGGGCTGGCAGCAGCTCTCTGCTGCTACAAACGATTCCTCAAACTGACCATGTAGGACACGCTCTTAAGGGCATGCGGTCACGCCACGCTGCCGGTTCCGTCCAGCAGTTCCCGGCCCAGGATGGTGGCAGTGTGCAGTACGGAACTACCGCGCCGGGCTGGTGGTGATCAGGAGCGCGTCGCGCAGCGCCTTGGCGTGCTGGCTGGCGGCGGGCGGGAAACGCGAGTCGCGCGGCCAGTTCGGTGGTGCTGCAGCCGTCAGCGGCCGCGCGCAGCGCGGCGGTCCGGGTATGTCCCACGGCTGAGCGCAGAATGGCGGCGAAGTGATGCACGAAGCGACTGCTGGAAGAAGAGCAGGATGGGGCCGACCGGATTCGAACCGGCGTCCTCCCACATGCGGTGAAGGCGTGACAACCACTGCGCTACGAACGCGGGGGGGGGGGAATCCGGCTTGTCCTGGACGCTGCCCAAGCCCATGCTCACCGCGGCCGTGAACAGCCCCGCCCTGGGCGGCCGAGCCGAAGTGGGATGGCTACCGTCCCCAGCTCGCCGCGCACGCTGACCGGCGGGAGCTGCTGCGCTCCAGACAGGGCACGGACGTGACCGGCTCGTTCCCCGAGATCCCCCCCGGCGACCCTCGCCCAGCTGTCGGCAGACACGGCCTGGACGGCGAACTGGTGGTGCGCCTGGACGGGCGTTATGTGACCTGTGGGGGTGTCTCAGCCCCCAAGGGTCAGGCGGCGCAGCTCCCATGGACGAGACGTGACGGGCGTCGCGGCCATGTGCCGCAGCGGCCGTTCAGAGGTGGCCGTCCAGGAACTTTTGTACCTCGGCGATGGTCATAGGCCCCGTGCCGTGGGCCACCGCCTCTCCCTCCTTCAGCAAGACGTAGGACGGGGCTCCGATGATCCCGTATCGCTCGGTCGCGGCCGGACAACGCGTGATGTCGGCGCGGACGGCCGTCAGACGGCCCGCGTAGTCGTCGGCGATGCCACCCACGACGAGGTCCATCACCCGGCAGGGCTCGATCGCCTTGGGCCATGTCCCGGTGAAGTATGCGAGGACCGGAACTCCGCTCATCCCGAGGATGAAATCGAACTCCGCGTCCTCACGGGGTCGGTGAACCCGCTTCGCCATGGAACCTCCTGAGCTCACGTTCCATCGTTCCATCCCCATCATCCCTCGCGCGGTGTGCCAGGCCGGCCCTGTCGGTCTTCCGGCTGACCTCTCGGAAGGGAGGCACGGGGCCGTCGCAGAACCACGGTGGTCCCCGGCGCGAGCGGCCCGGCCCGACGTCTCGCACAGGAACACGGTCCATCGGCGGATCGGTGGTGAGCTGAGACCGATGGCGTTCATCGACTGGGATCTCGCGGCGCCGGGCGCGCGGATCCATGACCTCGCTCATGTGTGCTGACAGTGTCTATGCCTCGGTCCTTCGGTACCCGACGCCGCAGATACGGCCAGACGTTTGCGGTTGATCGCTGACAGTTATGAACTAGTGGACCGGCGGCGACGTCTTGTTTCCACGGTTCTGTGGTGGCAGGACCGATGCCGGCGTGGCATTGAGGCCGAGGCGGATGCGGGCGACACCGCGATGTGAGGCCATGGCTGCACGTTGGATCCGCCCGGTTCCATCAGTCAGATGGTTCAGGAAGCCTTCTGGAGTTCGGGGATCCAGCCTTCAAGGTCAGCGATGCGCTTGTCGGAGAAGCGCAGGTTCGACCGAGCGCCTTCAAGACGCACGCTCGCTGGCCTGGACCGTGAACACCCGCCGCCATGCCCGCGACAATGAGCGGATTCGACCTCCTCCGTCACCGTATCCCCCTGCAATGAGGAGAACGCACCGTCACCACCGACTACGGAACTGAGCCGAGCGATTCACAGGCCCGGGCGGAGCGGCGGCTGGGTGCGGAGCGGCGGCTGCGGTGCCAGGACCGGGTGACGGCGGGCTGACACGACGCCGCCGGGTACGGGACCCGAGCCCCGTACCCAGCGGCGTACTCACCGAAGGTCGCCTCACACGTCGCCGGTGTCCAGGCGTCGGGCCGCGTCGAGTACGTGGCGCGGCAGCTCGGAGCGGGCGTCCAGCACCTCGATGCCGATCAGGACGCCGTCCGCGTCGAAATCGAGATTGATCATTCCGTTCATCTCGATCGGGTCGCAGGGGTACACGCGCGCCGACTGCGGCTGCTCCCCCGCGCGGGTGAGATGGATGGAGGCGTTCGCCACTGCGTCGTAGGTGATGTCGACGTCCGCCATGCTCGACCTCCCTGAAGTCTCTCGAGCGTGGCCAGCAGGTCGCCCGGCGCGGTCTCGGCGCGTGCGGTCGCCGAGTGGCCCCGGTCGAGCATGGAGACCGAACGTAGGACAGGGGGTTGCCCGAACGGTCCAAGCGAAGAACGCCGGCGCGCCGTCCTCGAAGAAGGCCGACCGGTCCCGGCGGAACGCCTCGTTGCCCGCCCCAAGGAATGCCCCGCATCGTCGCAGGCAGCAGTTCTGCCGACATGGGCAGGTCCGCTGTTCGAACCTCCTCTCATGATCCGTGAGAAAGCCCCTGGTCGGGCTGGCGGGGAATCACCGGCAGGGTGACCGAGCTGGGCAGCGGCCCGCCCGTGAAGACGCGGTTGACGGCGCCACGGTGGTAGGACTCGTCATAGGCGCGTGCCCACGCGGAGACGGATCCCCCCTTCTCCGCCGGGGAGATCTCGATGCGCAGCCGACGCCCCGCCGGGATGCGAGCGGTGGCCGGCAGCAGCTCCACTTCCACTTTCACGACATCGCCCGGAGCAAGCGGCTGAGCGTCCTCGCGCCGGTGCGTGTGCCATGGGCGTTCCTCGGTGCTGCGTCCGGGATCGAGCGCCCTGCGCGAGACCTTCAGGCAGCCCCAGGTCAGGGGCGCGAGCGGGTTGGGCTCGTGGGTCCCGTAGGGGACCTCCCGGTCACCGTCCAGGACACGCAGGGAGACGAAGAGATCCGCGTCCGACGACGTGGAGGCCACCCACAGGGTCGCCCGGAAATGGCCCGCGAGTTCGAGGTCCGTGTCGAAGGGGGCTGTCTCGAACACGGCCATCGGCAGGTTCGGCGCCGACGCGCGGACGTCAGCGGAGTACTCGGCGGCGGAGATCCGCGCGGGCGGCTCGTCGGCGACGCCACCGGGGCCGCCTTCGCCGCCGGCGTCGAGGAAGAGTTTCCGGTACTCCGTGCCGGGGACGGGCCAGTCGGCCGCGTCCCGCCACTGCGCTCCCCCGTCGCCGGTACGGATGACCATGCGCACCGGCGACGGCTCGCGTTCGGGTTCGAGCCCTTTGAGGTGCCGGTCGAAGAACGCCTCGATGTCGGCCCGGCTGTCGAGGTACATGTGGTGCGAGTACTCGGCGTCCCAGACCAGCAATTGCTTCTCGGTGGACTTCACTTGCGCGAAAGCCTCGAAGCCGGCCCGTCCATGGATCTGCGCGGTCTGGCTCACCGCGGTGAGCACCGGGATGTCGATGCCGGAGAAGTCGGCCGACTGGAGTCCGACCCCGCGGTAGTACTCGTCGTCCCAGGGGTGGTCGACCAGCCCGCCGACGAAGTCGACGGCGTCGGACTCGGGGTTCTTCGCACCGCCCACCATCTCCGTCCACCACCACTTGCGGTAGTCGTGCAGGAGGATGCCGCCCGGATACGCCAGGTCCCGGTAGGCGTCCGAGTCCGAGGCGAGCGGGGCGATGGCCTTGAGGGACGGCGGACGCAGGGATGCCACGTTCCACTGGACGGTCGCGTTGTACGAGCCGCCGTAGAGGCCGACCTTGCCGTCGCTCCACGGCTGCTCGGCGGCCCACTCGATGGCGTCGTAGTAGTCGAAGGACTCCTGCACCGAGAAGGGACTGGCGGTCCCGGGCGTTCGGCCCACGCCGCGGCCGTCCACGCGCACGACGACGTATCCGCGCGGTACCCAGTCGCCGGCGTTCGCGCTGACGGCGGTTTCCGAGTGACGGAAGTAGGCGAAGATCCCGTCTCGGCTCTCCTCGTACCAGGCGGCCTCCCGCTCCTCGCTCGCCTGGTGGTCGGCGTCGCTGAGGATGGATCCCACCTGGAACGCCCGGCCGTAGACCGACAGGCGGAGCAGGGTGGGGTAGTTGCCCGCTTCGATGGGCCGGAACACGTCCGCGAGGAGGTAGCTCCCGTCGCGGACGGGGATCCGCACGTCCCGCATCACCTTGATGCCCGCGAGGGCGCGCCGCACGTGGTTGCGGGCCTCGGCGGCCCCGCGGAAGCGGAGCCCGTTCTCGCTGAAGACCGCGCGGACGGAGTCCGCCTGCTCGAAGGACTCGACGTCGCAATCGAAGGAGATGCCGTCGGCGTGTGCGTCGACGACGTCCCGGATGCGCTGGTCGATCAGCACTCCGTCGCGGAGGTCGAGTTCACGTCCCAGACTCTGGACGAATCGAGCTCGGTTGACCGTGTCCGGGCGGGTGACATCGGGGTCCCCCGCTATTCCACCGTCTCCCAGACTGGCCAGCGTCAGATGCGTGGCCGCGGCCGCGCTCCCTATGACGAGGTTGCCGATGGAGAAGGTCACTGTCTCGCCGGGCCGGTAGAGGAAGGCCCCGTGCTCGTCGGTGACGCCCTCACAGGTTGGCGTGCGATATCCCAGACCGATGAAGGGGCCGTCCAGGAAGGTTCCGCTGAGCAGTTCGCGAGCGGCGAAGCCGGAGTCGCTCATATCTCCACCCGGTCGTTCGTTTCCTGCATCGGTTCACAGACCTTCGATGACGGTGCCGGCGTGGAAGGTGTCGGGAGGCGCGGTGAAGAACGGGCCCACCGCACCGGCGAACTCGGCGAAGTCCTCGGTCTTCGTGTACTCGATGTGGTGATCGACGGAGAGCCACTGGAGGAGGAGCAGGAACGTCCCCTCCTGGTCGACGGCTCGGAGCAGCCTCACGTCGAGGCACCCCTCGGCGTCGCGCAGAAGCGGAACGTGCGACCGCACAGTGGATTCGAAGTCGTCTTCCGTGCCCTCGGCAACCGCGAGCCGGGCAACTTCCCAGACAGCCATGTTCTTTCCTCTTGTTCGAGTGATGAGAAGGAATCTCGTGTGCGGTCGCGGGGCGGCTACGTGGCCGGCGGAACGGCCAGGGGGAGGTTGTGCTTCACGCGATGCGAGGTCAGCATCCAGTGCCCGTCGATCCGGCGCAGTACGGATGCGTAGTGGCCGACCATGGTGAGAGCCAGCGTTCCCTGCAGCATGGCCGCTCCCAGTGTCCAGCCCTGCTCGGACGTGCTGTCGGCGTTGGACTCGACCGTCAGGAACTGGGCGTCCATACGCGCCTCGTCCCCGTCGATCTCCACGATGTGGTCGGTGGTGAGGTAGTGCGTGCCACGGCCGGGGGGCAGTACACCGCTCTCCATCAGGGTTTGGATCTTGTCGCGGCCGACCACGGTGGCCCGGGTCGTGTAGTCCTCGCGGCCGTACCGGCTCACGATCTCGAACACGCCGTCCGGCGCGAACAACGCCGCGACGGCCTTGGCGTCACGCTCTTCGAGGGCACGGACGTAGCGTGCGAGAACCTCGGTCACCTCGTGCCTGTCAGTCATATGAAGTACCTCCCGGGCTGTGTCGTCTACTTGACGATGCGGATGGGCTCACCGGCGAGGAACGCCGCGATGTCCTCGACGGCCTCCTCGTAAAAGACCTTGTAATTGCCGTCGGTCACATATCCGATGTGCGGGGTCACCGTGGCGTTGTCGAGCGTCCGGAGCGGGTGCTGCGGCGGAAGCGGCTCGGCCTCGAACACGTCGAGAGCCGCCCCTCCGATCACGCCCTCCCGTAGGGCGTGGACCAGGGCGTCCTCGTCGATGATGGGGCCACGCGACGTGTTGACCAGCACGGATGTGGGCTTCATCGAGGAGAGTTCGGCCGCACCGATCAGGTGGCGCGTGCGCTCGCTGAGGACCAGGTGCACGGACACGACGTCGGAACGGGTGAACAGTTCCTCCTTGCTCACCGCGGTCACGCCGTGCACCGCGGCCTTCTCGGCGGTGAGGTTCTGGCTCCAGGCGATCGTCTCCATACCGAACGCGTGGGCCACCTTGGCCACACGGGCACCAAGCCGGCCGAGGCCCAGCAGACCCAGCGTCTTGCCTTCCAGCCGAGTGCCGACGGTCACCTGCCATGCACCTTCGCGCACCCGCCGGGTCTCGGTCGGCAGATTCCTCACCGCGGCGAGGATCAGCCCCCATGTCAGCTCCGAGGTGGCGGCGACGTCGGGGTATCCGGTACCGCAGACGACGACGCCCTGGGCGTTCGCGGCGGGGACGTCGATGGCGGCGTTCGCCGGCGCCGTGGTGACGAGCAGCTTGAGTCGTTCGAGGCGGCTCAGTACGTCGGCGGGGAAGCGGGTGCGCTCCCGCATCGCCACCACCACATCGAAATCGGTCAGTGCTGAGACCACTGCGTCGGCATCGGGAAACGCGTCGTGGAAGAACTCCACCTGCGAGTCGAGGGAATCCCAGTCGGCATAGTTCCTGGCTACACGCTGATAGTCATCCAGCACAGCGATGCGCGGATTACTCAATTCGGCTCCTCCGGAGATGCGTGGTAGGTCCAGAGGTCCTCCACCATCGTTGATCCGGGGCTGCGGCCGAGCGCGGCCGAAGTCGACCCGCGCAGCTGCCCCGGACTTACCGATAGGTGTCTATCAGTTGGCCTGACCCACAGGCAAGTGATAGGTGGCTATCACTCGCTGACTGTCGCACGATCGGGATCGTCGGCAGAGCAGGTCCCGTACGGGCGCGGCGCGCGAGGCCGCCTCGCGGCCGTCGTTCACAGCGCCCGTGGTCGTCATCCGAGGCTGCACGACACCTCCGGCGCGGTGCATGGCGGCGACGCGGCTTGCGCACGGTCCGTCGGCGCGCTCCGAGCGGCCGCCTCCACCGCGACAACGGCCCCTTCCGTACCACCCAGGCGCATACCGGAAGGGAGATGAATGGACGCACCGCGGAAATGCCCTGAGAAGGTCGATGCCAGTATCCTGAGCGACTTTTCGTCACGGGGACGTCCCGCTGCGCCCGACGGGAGCGGCCCGGGGCTGCCGCTTGTACGGCGGTCGGCAGGCCCGGATGCCGACGGCGCCGATCATGCGGCCTCTGATAGCCTCTCGCACATGCCCGGGGAAATGGAGAAGTCGAAAAATACTGGCGCAGGCCGACCCAAAGCGCGCGGTGATGCCGCTCGGAATACCCGCCGCATTCTGGACGCCGCTCGTGAGGCGCTCCGAGAGAACCCACAGGCATCCGCAGTGGAGATCGCCAGGGTGGCCGGGATCGGGGTGGCGACTGTCTATCGTCGCTTTCCCACGCGAGAAGACCTGCTGCGCGGCGTCGTCTGGGACCTCTTCGCCACAGACTTGGCTCCGGCCCTGGTGAAGGCGGTGAACGAGCCGGACCCGAGAGAAGGGGTTCGCGTCGCCTTCGACGCCGCCTTGAGGGCCGCGGCCCGCGCTGGAGTGACTCACCCGGCCGGGATGACACTGGACATTATCCAGTCGTCTTTCGTGGAGCCGGTCAGCCGGATCATGAGAGAAGGACAGCGGCAGGGCATTTTTCGAGCCGATCTGGACCCCGAGAAGGACACGCTGCGGATTATTCTCATGCTCTTGAGTGTGGTGCCTACGCTGGATTCGGAAAGCGAGGGCTGGCAGCGTTATCTGAGGCTTGTCATGGAATCGCTGCAACTTACATCCGCGGGACCTCTTCCGCCGGCGAAAGCCGTCGTGGATCCGTTTCGTCACCAGAGGTAGACGCAAGTGCGTCCTTGAACGGCGGCAGCCGCCCGGTGCTCACGCACCGGGCGGCTTTTTGCTGCCGCGGCACGTGACCACCTGACGGCACCGCATGAGCTCAGCCGTCGGCGGGGCTGCACAGGCCAGCAGCCAACATCATCCCATACGCCCCATTCCCGCCGTGCGGGCGTTCGCTCTTACGGTGAAGCACCGAGAGTCCGCCTTGCGAGCGATCGACCGACCGCCGACGGATGCGGAGAGAGTGTGGGCGATGAGTCGCACTCAGCTCAATGCCGACAATTCACAACAAGCAGTCGTCGCTCGACTCGCCACGGTGCTCCACGCATGGACGGACAGGGCACCCGAGCTCCGCGTACGCAACTGATAGCCACCTATCACTTGTATAGTGCGCACACGAACTGATAGAGAATTATCAGCTGTTCGCCACGCTGCTCTCCGAGGTCGGACGAGCGAGAGCGGATGAGCAGACCCAGTGCCGCACACTCCGTCGGAGAGTCGGCTGTGGCGAGCAAGTCGTTCAACGGAGAAGGGCTTGACCATGACGACCCACATCGAGCAGGACGCGGCTGAGGCAGCCGTACGCGAGCGCGCCCGCAAGCGAGCCGCCACACTGACGTACTCCTCCGGCTTCGGCAACGAGCACAGCAGTGAGGCCCTGGCCGGGGCGCTGCCGCCCCGGATCAACAGCCCTCAGCGCCCACCCCACGGCCTGTACACGGAGTTGCTGTCCGAGACGGCGTTCACCGAGACCCGTTCGAACACCCGCCGCACCTGGCAGTACCGCATCCGTCCGTCCGTCGTGCGTCCGCGCCTCGAGCGCATGGACAACGGGACGCTGCTGACCCCGCCCTTCACGAACACGCCCGTGGTGGACCCGCACTCGCTGTACTGGGCGCCGCGGCCTGCTCCCGCCCGCGGAACCGACTTCGTCGCGGGTCTGTGGACGCTCGCGGGCAACGGCGACCCCCAGCAGCGCACCGGCGTGGCGGTCCACCTCTACACAGCCGACGTGTCGATGACCGACCGGGTGTTCAGCACGGCCGACGGCCAGCTGTTGATCGTGCCAGAGCGCGGCGGTCTGCTCATCCACACCGAACTCGGCCTGCTGGCCGTGGAACCCGGCCACATCGCTTTGATCCCTCGGTCCATGAAGTTCAGGGTCGAGATCATCGGTGCGCCCGGCGACGAGGACGGCACCGGGTTCGTGCGCGGCTACGTGTTCGAGAACTTCGGTACGCCGTTCTCCCTCCCGGAACTGGGCTTCGTCGGCCAGAGCGGCATGGCCAACCCGCGTGACTTCCGGGCGCCGACCGCGGCCTACGACGACTCGGAGGGGCCGTTCGAGGTGATCCACAAGGTCGCCGGAAACCTCTGGACGTCGACATACGACCATTCGCCGCTGGACGTGGTCGCCTGGCACGGCAACAGCGTCCCTTACGTCTACAACCTTCGCGACTTCCAGGTGATGGCATCGGTCAACTTCGACCACCGCGACCCCTCGCTGCTGACGGCGCTGACGTCGACGACCGCGACACCGGGTTTGAACGCCATCGACTTCTGTGCCGTTCCGCCGGAGTGGGTCGTGACGGACGCCTTCCGCCCGCCGTACTACCACCGCAACGTGAATGCCGAGCTCGTCGGCGTCATCGAGCAGGCGAAGCATGTCACCGCCGGCCTCGGTGCAGCGGCGGACGGCTACGTGGACGGCATGGTGGCGATCGTCAACTCGATGAACCCGCACGGCCCTGGCGCGGATGCCTGGGAGGCCGGCACCAACGGTGACCAGACGCCGTTCCAGACGGACGGCCTGCTGTTCATCGTCGAGACCCAGTGGCCGCTGATCGTCACCGACCAGGCCGCCCGGACGATCGGGGAGACCTCCGACGAGACGCTGAGCGGCAACTCCACCCTTCAGAGCCAATTCCGTTACTGAGAACCCCGCCTGGGCCGGCTCGCTGTGACGCCGGCCCAGGCGAACGGCCTCCCGGGATCGACATGGCCGAACGGACGCTCCAGACTCTGCTGCTCCGGCGCGGTCCGACGCCGAGCAGGCCGCGATGGAGCACCAGACACGTGGGAACGTGCGGAGCGCCGAGGGGTCCGGGCCGGCGGCGGACGGGTCAGGGGCGGGGCCAGCCGGGTCCGGTCGCCGCGTCGGTGACGTATTCCCGGAAGGTGCGGGCGCGGTGCCCGGTCAGGCGGGGCACCGTGTCCAGGGGCTCGGTGTCGCCCAGGGCCCGCAGGGCCGAGTAGGAGGCGAGTTCCCGTTCGACGGACTCCTCGGGGCGGCCGAGGGCGGCCTGTGCGGCGCGGTAGGCGTCCTCGGTGCCGTGGAACGTCATCGGCCGGCCGGTGACGTCCTCGATGACGGTGCAGGCTTCGGCGAAGGACAGCGCCTGCGGCCCGGTGAGTTCGTAGGTCCGGTCGGTGTGCCCGTCCTCGGTCAGGACGCGCGCGGCTACGGCCCCGACGTCGTCGAGGTCCACGAATCCCTGCCGGCAGTCCCCCACCGGGACCGCCAGCTCCCCGGCTAGGACCGCTCCACGGAAGGGCCCCTCGTCGAAGTTCTGGTCGAACCAGTCGACGCGCAGGACCGTCCAGGCCACGCCGCACTTCTTCACGGTGTCCTCGGCCTCGATCAGCCGCTGGTCCCCCATGGTCTCGATGGCGCGGCTGGAGAGCAGGACGACGTGCCCCACCCCGAGGTCCGCGGCCAGTTCGGCCAAGTCCGGGTCGACGGGGATGCCGTCGGGGGCCATGAGGAACATGCGTCCGGCGCCGCGCAGCGCCGGTTCCCAGGTGCCACGGTCGTGCCAGTCGAACCGGGTGGAGCCGTGTCGGGACGCGGGGCGGACCGGTACGCCCAGGGTCCGCAGGTGCGCGGCGACACGTCGGCCCGCGGAGCCGGTCGCTCCGAGGACGAGGATCGGTGTGGTGCCCATGCCCTCGTGAACGACGGGCGGGTGGCAAGGCAACGGTCGCCCGCAAGGCGCATCCGATTGCCCCACGGCAGTCGTTTCATGCCTGCGTACTGAAAACTCGTAGGAATTGGGCCAGTTTTGTCGCCCGCCATACGTCCATATGATTTCCTGTTTTCAATCATATGGACGTGACACCCCCGCGTCGTCGCGGGTGAGAGAGGAGAGCCGATGGCCGAGGTCACGCAGACCGACGTGCGTCGCGAGTTCGACCGGGGCATGCCCGGGGTGCGGGTGCCCGGCAGGGTCGTCGTCATCGGAGCGGGTCTGTCGGGCCTCGCCGTGGCGTACGAACTGGCCGAGCGGGGCGGGGACGTCACAGTGCTGGAGGCCTCGGACCGTCCGGGCGGGCGGGCGTACACCCTGCGTGCGCCCTTCGCGGACGGCCTGTACGCGGAGGCCGGCGCGATGACCCTGACCCCGCACTGCCACTACGCCATGCACTACCTGCGCGAGCTGGGTGTGGAGCTGGACACGGCCGACCTGGTCGGCAGCCGGTTCTCGTATTTCGCCGGCGGCCGATTCTTCGGTCCCGACGCCGACTCGCTCGACCGCGCCGGGCTCCCGCTCGCCCCGCACGAGAAGGGGCTGGGCGTCGCCGACATGATCGACCGTTATGTGCGCCGCACCTACGAGGCGCTGGAGCCCGACATCACGGCGGCCGACTGGGCGCCGACCCCGCTGCTCGCACCGTACGACCGGCGGTCGGTGTACGAGGTGCTGTCCGAGCGCGGTGCCTCGCCGACGGCGATCGACCTGGTGGAGCCACACTTCCTGGAGATGCGCGGCGGCGACCTGAAGACCGCCTCGGCCCTGTCCTGGCTGCGGCACGAGGCCAGCCCGCACTCCCTGGCCAACGCCGACCCCCGGTGGTCGAAGGTCAGGGGCGGCACCGACCGGTTCCCCCGAGCGTTCGCCGAGCGGCTGAAGGACCGCATCCGCTACCGGGCTCCCGTGGTGCGCGTCACGCAGGACGACGCGGGCGCACGGGTCACCTTCCTGCACGGCACCCGGATGCACACCTTGGATGCCGACCGGGTGGTGGTGACCGTGCCGTTCAGCGCGATCCGGCACATCGACCTCACCGACGCCGCACTGTCCGACGCCAAGCAGGCCGCGATGCGCCGGGTGAAGTACTCGTCGATCGTGCGCGTCTATCTCCAGATGCGCCGGCAGTTCTGGCCCCAGGACAACGCGAGCTTCTCCACGGACCTGCCGGTGCGATGGGTGCGGGACGCCACGCCCCGGCTGCCCGGACCCCGCAAGATACTGGAGTGCCTGATCACCGGCTGGCGGGCCCGCGCCCTGGCCGTGCTCAGCCCCGAGGAGCGGATCCGGTTCGCCCTGGACGAAGTCGAGGTGATGCTGCCCGGCGCCCGGAAGCACTTCGAGACCGGCACCTCCGTGGTCTGGGACCAGCAGCGCTACATCGAAGGCGCCTACATCCTGCCCGAGGTGGGGCACAGCTCCCTGATGCCGGCCATGCGCAGGCCGGAGGGCCGGCTGCACTTCGCCGGCGACCACACCTCGTTCGAGCCCAACGGCGGTTCCATGACGCTCGCGCTGGAGTCGGCCGCGCGGACCGTCCTCGAACTGGGGAGCACAACGGCCGCGTGACCGGGTCGGGGCCCCCGGCCCGGTGCCCGGCACCCGAACTCACTCCAGCAGCAGGGTCAGCAGTTCCGCCCCCTCGACGCTCAGCACCGACGCGGGGAGGAACGCACAGCCACCGGTACGCGGACCCCGCATGGCCGCCAGCTCGCCGTCTGCGGGGCCGTACCACAGGGTCAGTCCCAGCCGCCGGGCCAGGGCGTGCGTGTGCGGGCCGGCCAGCACGGCGTACGCGCCGCCGTACCCCACCGTCGCACGCCGGCCGAGGACGTCGATCTCCAGCTGGGCGGCGGCCTCGCCCCGCGGCCGCACGGATCCGGCCAGACCCAGTTCGGCGAGCAGGAGATGGAAGCCGAGTCCGACGCCAACGGTGCGCGTCCCCTGGGACATCAGGCCGGCGACCAGGGCGCGCAGGACGGCGATGCGGTCGTCGCCGATGGCGAACGGGTCGCCGGGGCCCGGCCCGACGACCACCGTGGTCCCGGGCGCCAGGGGGTCCACGGCACGGTGCGCGCCGCCGTCGGCCGTGGGCCCCGCGGACCGTGTCCCGGTGGCACGGGCCACGGGGTCCGCGGAACGCGTCCCGGCGCCATGCATACCGTGGTCCGCGGAGCGAAGCCCGGTGGCGCGGGTCACCGCGTCCCGGGGACGCACCCGGACCGCGGGGACCGCGAAGTCAGCGGAGCGGACCCGGGCGTCGGGCGCCACGGGGTCCCCAGGGCGCACCCCGGTCGCGTGGGCCACGTGCTCGGCGGAACACACCTCGACGGCGCGGCCGAGTCCGCGCAGCATGACGGCGAGCGCCGCCGTCTCCTCGCCCCCCGCGTCGACGAGCAGCACCGGGCCGCCGGGAGCCGGCCGGCCGCCCGGCCGCGACCGGCCCCGCCAGTGGGCGGACAGCAGCGCACGGCGCCGGTCCAGTTCGGCGCTCACCGACGGCCACGCCGCCGGGTCGACGGGGACGGTGGAGCGGGGCCCGGTGCGCCGGTGGCCGGGTGTGCGGCCACCCGACGCCCCGTCGCCTTGTGCTGCGGCCGGGGTGTCACGTCCCGCCGGCGCGTCGTGCGGCACGGGGTCGCCGGGACCGGGGTCCGCCCGTCGGCGGCCGGCGGCGGTGTCACCGGGGGCGGTGGCTGCGGTGCTCTCGAAAACCGACAGCAGGGCCGATGCCTTGGCGCGGGTCTCGGCCGCCTCGTCGGCGGGCACCGAGCGCGGCCCGACGGTGGCTCCGACCGACAGCTTCACCGTGCCCCGCCCGGAGAGCTCGAAGGTGCGGATGAGCACGGCCGTGTCCACCTGCTCGCAGCCTGAGGCGTCGTGGCCCAGCAGCGCGATCGAACCGCCGTAGTAGCCGCGTCCGGAGGGTTCGCGCCGGGCGATGACACTGCACGCCTCCGCGAAGGGACGGCCCACCGCGGTCGCCGCGAACAGGGTGCCGGCGAGGGTGTGCCGGACGTCGAGCGCGGCGGTCCCGCTGATGCGGCACTCGGTGTGCAGCACACGGGCCAACGGACGCAGACCGGGACCTTCAAGCCGTACGTCCCCGGTGGTGACCTGGCACAGAATGGCCAGCTCCGCGTCGACCACGGCTCCCAGTTCCTCGGTCTCCTTGCGGTCGCGCAGGAAGGCGGCCAGGTCCTCGGCGGCAGGCAGGCCACCGGGCGGGAGGCGCAGCGTCCCGCACATCGGGTGCATCACCACCCGGCCCCGCTCCACGCTGACGTGACCCTGCGGGGAGGCGCCGGCCAGTGCGGCGCCGCGCGGACCCCCGGTGTGGACCGCGAACGTCCAGTGCGCGCCGTGCTCGGCGGCGGACAGCCGGCGGAACAGCTCCCCCACGGCGGCGGCCCCGTGGCAGGGCAGTCGCGCGGTGAAGTCCCGCCTGATGAGGACGTGCAGGCCGGTGCGCGCCACCTCGTGGGCCAGGAGGTCGCGCACCCGGCCGGCGTACTCCTCGTCGGTGTCGTCGAAGCCCGCCTCCTCCCAGCGGAGGCCTCCCGCGGGCCGCACGGCGGCGAGGGCCGCGGTGAGCGCGGCGGTGTCGGCCGTGTGCCACCGACGGATCCTCAGGACCCGCACAGGGGTGCCGTCGTCACGGCAGTCCAGTCCACGTTCGGCCAGGCACCGGTACGGCAGCACGGCGAGCGCATGGGGCCCGCCGCCCGGCCGGGGTGGACCCGACGGCAGGTCCGTCACCCGCCGTACCGTGTGCATGGTGCCGATGTACACGTCGAACGGGTCACCGGCACTTCCGTCGTGCGGGTGGCGGCGCACGAGAGCGAAGGGCGGCGGGTCGGGAGCCGAGAACAGGTCGGCCAGATCGGCCACCGGGAGCGGGGTAGGCGTCGGAGTTTCCTGCATGAGGCGCCCTTTCGTTGAGGGACTCGGTGGCAGGTGACGTGACAACGAGAATGGTTACGCTCGGGAAATGAATGGAGCGGCTCGAAGCGGTAACTCGTCTGTAGTGTCCGGCGGTTGACGCTTCATTCGTTTCCGTTCGGATATCATGTTCGGCACGTCCACCCTCCCCTCAGAGCCCCAGTGAGGTGTCATGCGGATAGCGGTGATCGGAGCCGGTCCCGGCGGGCTGTACACGGCCTGCCTGGTCAAGCGCCTGCGGCCCCACGACGTCGTGGAGGTCTGGGAGGCCAACGCGGCCCGGGACACGTTCGGGTTCGGGGTCGTCTTCTCCGACGGCGCCCTCGGCGGCATCGAGGCCGCCGACCCGGCCCTGTTCGAGGCCGTCACGGCCGAGTTCGCCCGGTGGACGCGGATCGACGTCCACTACCGGGACCGCACCCAGCGCAACGAGGGGTACGGGTTCGCCGCGGTCAGCCGCCACACCCTGCTGCGACTCCTGCAAGAGCGCTGCGCCGCTCTCGGGGTGCGCCTGCACTTCGGCACCCCGGCGCCGGGGGTGTCCCGGCTGCGCGCGTCCCATGACCTCGTCGTCGCGGCGGACGGCGTGGGGTCGCGCACCCGGGCCCGGTACGCGGCCGCGTTCGGCACGCAGCGGCAGGAGGCGGGTTCGCGGTACATGTGGCTCGGCACGGACCGCCCGTTCGACGCGCTGACGTTCGCCGTCGTCGAGACCGAGCACGGCCCCGTACAGGCCCACGCCTACCCGTACGCGCCCGGTCGCAGCACGTTCATCGTGGAGGTGGGCGACGCGGTCTGGCGGGCGGCCGGCTTCCGGTCCGCGGAGCGCCGGCCCGCGGACCCCGTGGGCGACCGGGACGGCATCGACCAGGTGGCGCGGTACTTCTCCGGTCTGCTGGACGGGCACGCGCTGTGGGGCAACCGGTCGTACTGGGGCCACTTCACGGCCGTACGCAACCGGAACTGGAGCCACGGCAACCTCGTCCTCCTCGGTGACAGCGCGCACACGACGCACTTCTCGATCGGTTCCGGCACCAAGCTGGCCATGGAGGACGGGCTCGCCCTCGCCACGGCCCTGCACGAGCACCGGACGGTGCCCGAGGCGCTGGCGGCGTACGAGGCCGAGCGGCGGCCCGCCGTTGAGCGGATGCAGCGGATCGCGCTGACGAGCCTGGAGTGGTTCGAGAACATCGACCGGTGCGTGGGGTTGCCGCCGGAGGCCTTCAACGCGCACCTGCTGACGCGCAGCGGCCGGCTCACCCGGGACGATCTGCCCGCGGTCGACGCCGAGCACGTCGGGCGGATCCGCCGGCGCTTCGCCGACGCGGCCTGAGCCGCGGAGCCCGGGACGGCCCGGGACGGGTCAGCCGTCCCGGGCCGCCTTCTTGTCCGCCACCGAGGTGCCGCCCACGAACCAGTGTTGCGGCGGGCATTCGTCCACCGTCACCCGGATCGCCTCCCGGGGTGTGCCGAGCGTGGTGTGCGCGGCCTCGGTGAGGGCCCGGCCGAGTGCGGCGATCTCCTCCTCGCTGCGGCCGCTCAGCAGGGTGACGTGGATGAGGGGCATGGAAACTCCTTGTCGGGTGGTGCGGCCGGGCCGCGGCACGGGGGCGCCGGAGCACCCGGTGTGCCGTCGGGTGCTCCGGGCCGGTCGGAGGTGACCGTGCGCGGCGAGGTCCTCGGCCAGGCAGCGGCCGGTGTGCACGTCACGGCGGCGGACCAGGTCCGCGGGGGTGCCCTCGAACACCACCCGGCCGCCGTGCCGGCCCGCCTCCGGGCCGAGGTCGATGATCCAGTCGGCGTACTTCAGCACGTCCAGGTCGTGTTCGATCACCACCACCGTGTTGCCGCCGTCGACGAGGCGGTCGAACAGGGCGAGCAGCTTGCCGAGGTCGGCCATGTGCAGACCGGTGGACGGTTCGTCGAACACGTAGACGCTGCCGGAGGTGTGCAGCCGGTGTGCCAGCTTCAACCGCTGACGCTCACCGCCGGACAGGGTGGACAGGGGCCGGCCGAGCGTGAGGTAGCCGAGGCCGACCTCGATGAGCAGGGTCAGCTTGCGGCGGACGGAGTCCTCGTCGAAGAACGCGATCGCCTCCTCGGCCGTCATGGCGAGGACGTCGACGATGGTCCGGCCGGACAGCGTGTGGCGCAGCGCCTCGTCGTTGAAGCGGCGCCCCTCGCAGCGCTCGCAGACGGTGGTGACCGGATCCATGAAGGCGAGGTCGGTCTCGATCACCCCGCGGCCCTGGCACTCCGGGCAGGCGCCCGCCGAGTTGAAGCTGAACAGTCCGGGGTCGGCCCCGGAGGCGCGGGCGAACAGGCGCCGGACGGTGTCCATGATGTCGGTGTACGTCGCGGGGGTGGAGCGGGAGGAGATCCCGATCGACGACTGGTCGACCACGACCGCTTCGTCCGGGTGCCGATCGACCAGTTCCCGGGCGAGCGAGCTCTTCCCCGAGCCGGCGACGCCGCTGAGCGCCACCAGCACGCCGGTGGGCACGTCGACCGTGACGTCCTGGAGGTTGTGCAGCCGGGCACCGCGGACCGTCAGCTTGCCCTGGGGGGCCCGCAGTCGCTCCTTCAGCCCGGGCACCGAGTCCAGGGCCCGGCCGGTCGGGGTGCCGGCTTTGCTCAACCCGGCCATCGAGCCCTCATAGACCACTTCGCCGCCCTGGCTGCCCGCGCCCGGACCCATGTCGACGACATGGTCGGCGACGGCGATGACGTCCCGGTCGTGCTCCACCACGAGTACCGTGTTGCCCTTGTCGCGCAGCGCGAGGAGCAGCGTGTTCAGGCGGCGCACGTCGCGCGGGTGCAGGCCCACGCTCGGCTCGTCGAAGATGTACGTCAGCCCGGTCAGACTGCTGCCCAGGTGACGCACGGTCTTCAGGCGCTGCGCCTCGCCGCCGGAGAGGGTGCTGGTCCGACGGTCGAGGCTGAGGTAGCCGAGTCCGACGGCCTCGATCCTGCGCAGCGCGGACAGGGACGCCTGCACCACCGGTTTGACCGACGGCGCGTCGATGCGCTCCAGGCGGCCGATGAGGTCGGTGATCTCCAGGGCGCAGTAGTCGGCGATGGTGTCGCCGGCGATGCGCGACGCGAGCGCGGCCGGTCCCAGCCGGGCGCCGCCGCAGACCTCGCAGGGCCCTTCCGTCACCACCTCTTCCACGGCCGCCCGTTCCTTCGCCTTGAGGGCGTCGAGGCCGGCCTTGAGGTAGCGGCGGGTGAAGCGCCGCACGACCCCTTCGTACTCGTTCTTGTAGACGCCGTGCCGTCCGGCCCGGTCGACCTTGAACCCGGAGCCGTGCAGCAGCAGTTCGCGGTCGTCGGCGGAGAACTCGCGCAGCGGCAGGTCCGGGTCGAAGAGGCCGGACTCCGCGTACAGCTGCCACTGGAAGGTGCCGACGGCGAAGGCGGGGAAGCGGATGGCGCCCTCGTTGAGGCTCCTGTCCTCGTCCAGCAGCCGGTTCAGGTCCAGCCGCAGCCGGGAACCGAGCCCCTCGCACCGCGGGCACATGCCGCGGGGGTCGTTGAAGGAGTACATGTGCGAAGGGCCCGCGCTGGGCGTGCCGTGCCGGGAGAACAGCACCCGCAGCATGGCGTGGACCTCGGTCATGGTGCCGACCGTCGAGCGGGCGTTGCCGCCGACCGGTCGCTGGTCGATCACGATGGCGGTGGAGAGGTTCTCGATGACCTCGGCGGCGGGCCGCTCGTACTTGGGCAGCCGGTTGCGGATGAACGCGGGGTACGTCTCGTTCATCTGCCGCTGCGACTCGACGGCGATCGTCCCGAAGACCAGGGAGGACTTGCCCGATCCCGACACGCCGGTGAAGACGGTCAGCCGTCCCTTCGGGATGCGCAGGCTGACGCCCTTGAGGTTGTTCTGCCGTGCTTCCCCCAAAACGATGAAGTCACCTGGGTCCGGTGACAGGTGGGACACCATGCCGTTCCTCTTCCATCCGCCGAAAAGATTTCTCTAGGGAAACTTATCCCCTCAAGAACGGTCCTCAATCCGCCACGGCATAGGCCTGCGCGCCGCGCGGGCTGGCCACAGCAGTGACCATGTTGTCACTGCTCAGAGCTGTCGCGCAGACCTTGCTCAGACTGTAGTCGGCGACCGTGCGCACCTGATGGCCGCGCCGCCGCAGTTCCTCGATGGTTTCCTGGGGCATCCCCTCTTCCAGGACGACCGTCCCGGGGGCGAAGCGCCGGGGGGTGAAGGACGTCGGTACGTGGTCGGTGTGGAAGGTCCGCGCCTCGACGGCCTCCTGGAGTCCCATGCCGTGTTCGGTGTGGCGCAGGAAGAACTGCAGGGTCCACTGGTCCTGCTGGTCGCCGCCCGGTGTGCCGAAGGCGAGGCAGGGTCGGCCGTCCCGGAGCACCAGGGTCGGGCTGAGGGTGGTGCGCGGGCGCTTGCCAGGAGCCAGCGCGTTGGCGTGCCCCCGGGTCAGCGTGGCCATCTGCCCCCGGGTGCCGAGCGGGAACCCGAGGCCCGGCACCACCGGCGAACTCTTCAGCCAGCCTCCGCTGGGGGTCGCGACGACCATGTTCCCGCGGGCGTCGGTGGCCGTGACGCAGCAGGTGTCGCCCCGGGCGGCCGTGGAGCGCACCACGGCCGGGATGCCTTCCTCCAGCTCACCGAGCCATGCGGGGCCGGCGGGGCCGGCGGACTCGTCGTGGACGGGGGGCAGCACCGGCGTCCGGCCGCCGGGCGAGCCCGGTCGCAGTGCGGTGGAGGCCTGGCGGCCGATCAGTTCACGGCGGGCCGCGCTGTAGGCGGGGTCGAGCAGGTCGTCGACCGGCACGTCCGCGTGGGCGGGGTCGCCGTACCAGGCCTCGCGGTCGGCGAAGGCCAGTTTGGCCGCCTCGGTGACCGTGTGCAGGAACTCGGCGCTCACCGGTCCCATGGCGGCGAGGTCCAAGCCCTGGAGCAGCGCGAGCTGCTGGAGGAAGACCGGGCCCTGCGACCAGGGACCGGGCTTGTGCACCGACAGGCCACGGTGGTCCAGGTGCAGCGAGGGCTCGACCGTGGCTCGCCAGCCGGCCAGGTCCGCCCCGGTGAGCAGGCCGCGGTGGCGGCGGCCGGTGGCGTCGATCTCCTCGGCCGTGGCGAGGTAGCGGTCGATGGTCTCGGCCACGAAGCCCTCGTAGAAGGCGCGCAGGGCCGCGTCGATCTGCTTGTCGCGGTCGGCGCCGGCCGCCCTGGCCTCGTCGAGGAGGCGCCGGTAGGTCCGGGCCAGGTCGGGGTTGGTCATGCGCTGACCTGGCCGGGGTGCTCCCCCGCGGACCAGGTAGGTGCGACCGGACTCGGTCCACTCCTCGCGGAAGAGCTCCTGCAGCGCCCCGATCATCGCCGCCGCCTTGGGGAGCAGCGGGTACCCGTGTTCGGCGTAGCCGATGGCCGGCTCCAGGACGTCCTCCAGGTTCAGGGTGCCGTACTCGGCGAGGACGCGCAGCCACGCGCCGAAGGCGCCGGGCACCACCGCGGGCAGCAGTCCCGAGCCGGGCACCACGGAGAGGCCGAGCTGCTCGAACCGCTCGATGGTCGCCGCCCGGGGCATGGGGCCCTGGCCGCAGACGACGTCGACGCGGCCGGACCCGGCCCGGTGGGCGAGGACGGGCACGTCTCCGCCGGGCCCGTTGAGGTGGGGTTCCACGACCTGGATGACGAACGCGGCGGCGACGGCCGCGTCGAACGCGTTGCCGCCCTTGTCGTACATGCGGAAGCCCGCGGCCGAGGCCAGCCAGTGGGTCGAGGCGACCGCGCCCCGGGTGCCGCGCAGCTCTGGACGGAACAACACAGTCGGGTTCCTCTCCTGTTCGTACCGGTTCTTCTTCGGCGGGTTCTTCTTCGGCGGGTTCTTCTTCGCCGTGCTCTCCCTGACGAGCTCTCCGTACCGTGTGGTGCGGGAAGCGGTGGTTCAGCGGGCGACTGCCGCCGTGCGGGGCAGGTGCATGCGGCCCGTGCCGGTGGCCGCGACCTCTCCGGTCACCTCGGCAGCCACCGCCCGGCCCTCGCGCACGGTCACGGCGCAGTCGAGCCGGGCCGGACGGCCCAGTCCCGCCCCCTGCCGGACCTGGTACGCGCTGGTGCCGTGCGCCGTCGGCACCAGGCCCGCACGGACGAGCCAGGCGCCCAGACCCAGGGCCGCGGAGGCGCACGCCGGGTCCTCCGGCATGCCGTACCCGGGAGCGAACACCCGCACGTCGGCCCGCCGGCGGCGGCTGTCGTAGGCGACCACCACCGCGTCGGGGCAGTCGGCCCACACGGGGTGCGCCGGCTGGTGCACGGCGCGGGCGACCGCCCCGCTCGCGACGGGCAGCACGTGGAACGCCGGCCCGAAACCGGTCACGCACGGCTCGGCCACCAGATCGTCCCCGGTCAGTCCGCACGCCTCCAGCAGCGGTTCCGCGTCCCAGGCGGCGGGCGGCGCCGGCTCACCGCGCACGGCGAGCGTGGCCCGGTGGGCGCTCGCGCGCACCGCCATCAGCCGCCCGCCGCACTCCTGGACCAGCTCCCCCGCCCGCAGCCGGCCCAGGCGGACCAGGGTGGCGGCCGTGCCGACGGCGGAGTGCCCGCCGTACGGCGACTCCCGCTGCGGGGTGAAGATCCGGACCCGGTGGGTGGCACCGGCCCTCCCGGGGGGCAGGACGAACGCGGTCTCGGTGAGACCGACCTCGCGGGCGACGGCCTGCATGCCGGCGTCGTCGAGTGCGCTCGCGTCCGGGACGACCCCGAGCGCGCAGCCCTCGAACGGGGTGCCGGTGAACATGTCGACGATCTCGTAGTCGATCACGGCTGCTCCTCGCTGCGGCCGGTCAGCACGTCGCGCGCGATCCGCTCCAGCACCCGCATGCTGCCCCGGTAGGGGAAGGACGGCCGGGGCCAGTGCACGACGAAGTCGGTGATGCCGAGCTCGCCGAAACGGCCGACGGCGTCGCGGTACGCCTCGACGGAGTCGAGGGTGCCGCCCACCATGGCACCGGTGAGCAGCAGTCGGCGCAAGGTGGAGGGGTCGCGTCCGGTCCGCTCGCACGCCTCGTCCAGGCGTGCCAGCTGCTCCTTGATCTCCGGCAGCGTCTCCTCGTACGGCCGGGCGTCGAAGTCGCCGGGCCGCCCCGCGGTGACCCACAGGTCGGCGTGGCGAGCCGCCAGCCGCATGCCGCGCGGCCCGGTCGCCGCGATGGCGAACGGCACCCGGGGCGTGGCCAGGCAGCCCGGGTGCATGGGCACCTCCCGGACGTCGTAATGGGTACCCGTGTATGTGGTGCTGCGCCGGGTCAGCAGCTCGTTGAGCAGCTCCACGAACTCGGCGAAACGGTCGGCACGTTGCCGCGGGGAGTAGGCGGTCGGGTCCACGACGCGGTCGTCGAGGCCGCCGGCCCCGGCTCCCAGCCCGCAGATGAAGCGGCCGCCGGCGATGTCATCGAGCGTCATCACGTCCTTGGCCAGCGTCACCGGGTGCCGGTAGGTGGGGGTGGCCACCATGGTGCCCACGGTGAGGGTGGAGGTGGCCTCGGCCGCCGCCGCCAAGGTGGGAACGGCACCGAACCAGGGTTCGTCGCGCAGCCACCGCCACATCAGCTGGTCGTAGGTCCAGGCGTGGTCGAATCCGAACTCCTCGGCGCGAACCCACTGTTCGCGGGCCCGTGACCAGCGCTGTTCGGGCAGGACGACGACTCCGTGCCGCACGGTCCGTCAGCTCCTCTCCTTGTCGTGTGTCCGGGGGGGGCGCGGGCTCAGCGGGCGATGCTGCCGTGGAGCAACCGCTCGTCGAGCGCGGCGGCCAGGCCGTCGACGCGGGCGAGCACGGCGTCGAAGTCGCGTTCGCAGGCCCGGGCGTCCTCGCTGCGCAGTTCCTCGGGGAGCGCGGCGTCCTCGGGCTCGGTCAGTCCGGGGTACAGGCCGTTGACCGAGACGTCCAGGCGCACCGCGGTCAGTCGGCGCCGGAGCTGGTCGAGGATCTCGGCGGTCGGCACGTCGGCGCGCAGGGTGAGGAAGTAGTTGTCGTAGACCAGCGCCTGCAGCCGGGGGTCGTGGGGCCGGGCCGCCGGGACGGTGTCCTGGAGCAGGGACCTGCCGCCGGGTACGAGCTTCGCGGCGACACCCGAGTGCACCAGGTGGTAGAGGCGGACCTCGTCGGCCAGCCGTCCGCCCTCGGGGGTGTCGTGCCACGGTGTCTTCCTGCCGCGCAGCAGCCGGCGCACGGGCGCGAAGTCCGGTGCCCAGGTGCCGCTGAAGCCGCGGTGCTGGAGGAACATGCTGGGCCGGATGACGTCGCCGTAGACGTCCTTGGGGCAGGAGCTGGTGTAGAGCAGCATCGCCGTGTAGGCCCGGGTGAGTTCCGTCATGGCCTTCAACGAGGGGGCGGGGTCCGGCCGCTCGTGCGCCTGGTGCAGTGCGTGGCCGAGTAACTGCCAGACGGCGAAGGTCACCTGGTGCCCGGTGATCCAACGGAACCAGAAGAGCTGGTGGGCCAGTTCGGGGTGGCCGGGAGCCGGTCCGGTGCGCGGGCAGGGCGGCCCGGCCGAACCGGCGGCGGGCTCCGCGCACAGCACGTCCGGGACGTCGGCCGCGGGCCGGTGCGGGGGTTCGGGCAGGGTCAGCGGCTCCAGGCCGTAGGGGAAGTCCCCGAAGTCCCAGCCCTCGGCCACCGGCAGTTCGGTGACGGTCCTGCGCGGCCCGGCGCTCATGCGGCACCTCCCGGGACGTAGGTGAACTCGAACTCCAGGCCGTTGGGGTCGAACAGGTAGCAGCTGTGCACCCCGTCCGCGTCGACCACGATGTCCGTGGGCTGCTCGTCGGTCGCGAAGTGGTAGCGGCCCGAGCGGTACAGATCCAGCCAGCGGTCACGCCAGGCTCGCAGCTCCTCGGGGGATCCGGCGGCGAGGCAGACGTGCTGGAACTGGGCCTTGCTACCGCCGGGCAGCACCGGCTCGTGCCCGGTGCGTTCGAACAGGTGGAAGCGGACGTCGGCGACGGTGACCTCGGTGAGCCGGGTGATGCCCGGGAGCCTGCTGAGGGTGAGATCCGAGAAGGTGGTGAGCGTCCACGTCTCGGCGCAGCCGAAGAAGTCCCTGTACCAGGCCAGGCAGTTGTCCAGGTCGCCGGTCTGGATGCCCAGGTGGTGCATCGCCGGCACCAGTTTCGCGGAGGGTGCTGCCTCCAGTGTGGGGGCCGAGGTTTCTCGCATGGTGCGACACTCCTTGGGAGGATGGTTTATCGCAGGGTTCCGAAAAGAGAGGCTAAGGAGCGGCCAGGACCGCAGTCAATGCCGTACCCATGGAATTTCTAGATATCCTCGATTCGAGAAACGTCTCCAATTCACTGATACGGAATTTAGGGCAGCCTCGACCAGCACGCTGACCTGCTTGTTCAACAGATCCGCGACAGCATTGCAGCCGAAATACACTCTTGCCATCGACGATTTTCTCGTGAATTATGGTGGTCATGGAACAAGAGCGATGGAACAGTGTCGACGCCTATTTCAGCTCCCTTCTCGTGAAGGAGGACGAAGCACTCTCGAAAGCCGCCAGGGCCCATGAGCACTTCGACCTGCCGGACCTGGCCGTCAGTGCCCCGCAGGGCAAACTGCTGCATCTGCTGGCTCGCATCGGCCACGCGCGGCGCATCCTGGAGATCGGCACCTTCGGCGGCTACAGCAGCATCTGGCTGGCCCGCGCGCTGCCGCCGGACGGCCGTCTGGTCACCATCGAGTGGGAGCGGTCCTTCGCCGACGCGGCCGCGTCCCGCCTCGCCGAGGCGGGGGTCGCCCACCTCGTCGAACAGCACGTCGGCCGGGCGCTGGACATCCTGCCCGCCCTGGACCGGCCCGGTACCGCCCCCTTCGACATGGTGTTCGTGGACGCCAACAAGCCCGACATCCCCGAGTACTTCACCTGGGCGCTGAAGCTGTCCCGGCCGGGCGCGGCGGTCGTCGTCGACAACGTCGTCCTGGGCGGCGCGGTGACCGACCCGGACCACACGGACGCCGGTGTCCAGGGAGTGCGCCGGTTCCACGAGCTGCTGGCCGGCCGCACGGACGTCACCGCCACCTCGATCCAGACCGTCGGCACCAAGGGGTACGACGGCTTCACGCTGGCCCTGATCACCGGTTGAGCCAGGTGGAGCGGCAGGGGCGGGCGGTCCTCCCCCGCCCCGTGCCGCACCGTCCGGCTCGCCAGGCGGCCGGCGGGCGGCGCCGCTCAGTCGATGTCGGGCGGCACCAGGTCCGGGGCCGTCCAGCCGTCCAGGTCGTACTCCGCCATGCACTGTTCGGCGAACCCCTTGTACTGGTCGACGAGACCGGAGGCCGTCTGGGCGTGCAGCAGTTCGATGCGGACGCTCTCGTGGTTGCCGGAGTAGTTCCGCTCATACAGCTCGTGCCGTCCGGCGAACTCCGTGCCCACCGAGTCCCAGATGAGCTTCATGAGCTTGGCGCGCTCCACCGCCTCGTAGCCGCCCGAGCCCCTCATGAAGCGATCCAGGTGGGGCCGGAGTTCGGGTTCCTGGAAGTCCTTGGCGGACGAAGTGAGGTAGATCAGGCCGCTGCTGAGGTCCTGCATGATGATCTCCCGCACCCTCGGGTAGCCGACCGTCATGAACCACCGGTACGCCATGCCGTAGTCGAGGTTGGGCAGCAGGGCACCGTCGTGCCAGGGGTCCGGGTTGTGCGCCATCGCGTCACTCAGCGCCCAGAACATGTTCCGCCAGGCGAGCACCTCGCCGACCCGGGTCTGGATGCCCCGGAAGTCCTTGGTGCCGGTCACCTCCAGGCCCTTGAGCAACAGGCCCGCGAGGAAGTCGAGTTTGACGGCCAGCCGGGTCACGCCGTGGAAGGTGAGCCGGTGGGTGAAACCGGACGTCTGCAAGAACGTGCCGGCCCGCGCGGTGTCCCCGTAGATGAGGACGTTCTCCCAGGGGATCTTGACCTTGTCCAAGATGAAGATGGTGTCGTTCTCGTCGAGCCGGCTCGACAGCGGGTAGTCGAACGGGCTGCCCGTGCGGCTCGCGGCCAGCTCGTAGGACTGGCGGCAGACCAGCTTCACACCAGGTGCCCCCAGGGGCAGGGTGGCGACAAGGGCGAACTCCTTCTTCTTCACGGGCAGTCCGTAGTGCGCCACGAAGTTGAAGTGGGTGAGCGCCGACCCGGTCGCCACCACCTTGGCGCCGCTGACCACCAGGCCGTCGTCGCACTCCTTCTCGACGTGCACGAAGACGTCGTCGACCTCGTCCGCGGGCCGGTGCCGGTCGACCGGTGGGTTGATCACCGCGTGGTTCCAGAACAGCACCTGCTCCTGGGCGGTGGCGTACCACCGGCGGGCATTGTCCGCGAAGTCGCCGTAATACTCCGGGTTCGCGCCGAGGGTGACCAGGAAGCTGGCCTTGTAGTCGGGGCTGCGCCCCATCCAGCCGTAGGTCAGCCGGGCCCACTCGGCGATGGCGTCCCGGTCCCCCACCAGGTCCTGCACACTGCGCGGAACCCGGTAGAACTTGTGGGTGAAGCCGTCGCTGCCGGTGTCGGTGGGCACGGTGAGGGTGTCGTGGTGCTCGGGGTCGTGCAGGGCGTCGTACAGACGGGCCGTCATCCGGACGGTGTTGCGGAACGCCGGGTGCTTGGTGACGTCGTCGACCTTCTCGCCGTACGCCCAGATCTCCCGCCCGTCGCGAATGCTCTCGATGTACTCGTCCCCCGTCAGCGGCCGGGTGACCCGAGCACCGCCGACGGGCTCCCCGGCCGTGCCGTGTGCTGCGGACTGTCCGTTGTCAGCTGCCATGTCCCTGCTCCCGTATCTTGTGATCGATGACGAACTGCTCCATGGCCGGTCCGGGGCCGTCCAGACAGAGCGACCACACCGCGGCGGGCGCCTCCGGCTGCGGCTCCTCCGGAACCAGACGGGGGAAGAGACCGCAGTGGAACAGCAGCGGCCGGCCCCCGGCCGCGGCGAACTCCTCGACGCGGCCGACGTGCAGCGTGTGGTCGCCGCCGTCGTAGGTGCGCCACGGGTGGCACACCAGGTGACCGAGTGTGCCGTCCAGCCGCGGCCGGTCGCCGTCGCCGTCCACCCAGGGCACGGCGTGCGCCGAGGGGCGGCCGGCGAAGTGCAGCGCCAGGTCCTGCTGGTGCTCGCCGAGCAGGTTGACGACGAAGGAACCGTCGTCCAGCAGGGCCGCCAGGCGGGTGCGGCGGTCCAGGGCGACCAGGACAAGCGGCGGATCGAGCGACACGGAGGTGAAGGAGTTCACCGTCGCCCCGTGCAACAGGGTGCCGCGCCGGCAGGTCACGACCGTCACACCGGTCGCGAAGTGGCCGAGGGTGCGCCGCAGTTCCCGCGGGTCGACGGCGGTGCCGGTCGTGGCCGGGGCGGTTCGGGTCGGGCTCACGCGTGCTCCTCCGCTCGATGGGACGTCAGGACGCCGGTGCGCCGCCCGGTCCGGCGGGACCGGTCCACCAGTTCGCGCAGGAGGTCCGGACCGTCCTCGGTGAGCAGCGACTCGGCATGGAACTGGACGGTGGCCAGCCCCGGGCCGTCCAGCGCGACCACCTCTCCCCCGTCCTCGCGCCACACGCGGGCCGCGGCGTCCGGCCCGGGCAGCGCGCACCGGTCGGTGTCGCAGCGCGCGGTGAAGCTGTTGTAGAAGCCGACGTGCCGCTCGCGCCCCCACAGGCCGACCCGCATCCGCGCTCCCTGGCGGGGCCGTGCGAGCCGCACCAGGCGCAATCCCAGCACCCCGCAGACAGCCTGGTGGCCGAGGCACACCGCGGCCAGGGGCAGCCGCTGGGCGAGGCGCCGGGCGGCCAGCGAGCGTAGCCGCGCCACCCGGGGGTCGGACACGTCCCGGGGGTCGCCGGGCCCCGGCCCCAGAAGCAGGACGGTGCCGGGGTCGTCAGCCACCTCCAGGGCGGACCACCAGGGGTGGAGGTCGACCCGGCAGCCCACCGCGCCGAGCTGCTGGGCGAGCATGCTGGTGAACCGGTCCTCCGCGTCGACCACCGCCACCCGCGGGCCGGGGCTGCGGGGCCTGGGCGGGCGCGCCCGGTCGCCGAGCCAGAAGGCGGCGACGGCGTCGTTGCGGGCGCGCAGTGCCCCACGCACCGCCGGGTCCGCGTCCAGCGAGCCAGCCGGGCCCGTGGCAGCGGGGGCCGGGAGACGGGCGCGGTCGTCGCGGGTCAGCGCGGTGAGCAGTCCGGCGGCCTTCGCCGTGGTCTCCGCGACCTCCTCGGCGGGTACCGAGTCGCGCACCACGGTCGCACCGGTGGTCAGGCGTACGGCGCCGTCCGCGGTGATGTCGGCGGTGCGCAGCAGGATGACCGCGTCCAGGGCGCGCCGTCCGTCCTCCCGGCCGGCCAGGGCGAGCACGCCGCTGTAGTAACCCCGGCCCGCAGGTTCGTGCCGGGCGATGACCCGGCAGGCGTTCTCCACCGGGCTGCCCGTCACCGTGGGCGCGGGCAGTGTGGCACGCAGGATGTCGGTCAGCGGCAGCGCGGACTCGCCGTGCAGGTGGTACTGGGTGTGGGCGAGGCGCGACATCCAGGCGAGCTCGGGCCCGCAGACGTTCACCCGGGGCCCGCACAGCTCGGTCATCATCTTCAGTTCCTCGTCCACGACCATGTAGAGCTCGTGGATCTCCTTGGGGTCGGCGAGGAACCGCAGCAGGCCGTCGCGGTCCGGGCCGCTGCCGGGCGGGTAGCGATAGGTGCCGCTGATGGGGTTCATCGACACCCGCGTGCCGGTCGCCCGCACGTGCTGTTCGGGGGAGCTGCCGATCAGGTACCGGTCGCCGGTGCAGACGAGGTACGTCCAGTAGGCGCCGCTCTCCGCGGTCAGCAGCCGCCGCAGGGCGGCCAGTGCCCGGGTGCGGTCGAAGTCGCGGATCCGGCCGTGCAGGCTGCGGGCGAGGACGAAATTGGAGCCCTCGCCCCTCTGGATCTCCCGGCGGGTGAGCGCGTCGACGCCGGCCGCGTACCGGTCGTCGTCCAGGTCGAACCCTTCCTCCTGCACGTGCAGTTCCCGCTCCGGCAGGAGCGCCAGCAGCCGGTCCAGGGGGACGGTGTGCTGGGTGGTGATGTCCATGGCGAGCAGCGGGGTGCCGTCGTCGGGGGCCGCGAAGCCGCGTTCGGCGATCTGCCGGTGCGGCACCAGGGCGAGGACCCGGTGCGCGGGGCCCGGCCCGTCCAGCGGTGCGGCGGGCGCGTCCGGGCCGGGCGCGGTGTCGAGCCGCAGGTCGGCCAGCGTAGCGGCGGTGCGGACGGGCCCGCTGACGACGTCCACGGTGTCGGGGTGTCCTGCGCCCGGACGGTGCAGGAGTGCGAACGGGGCGCCGGGTGCGGGCAACAGGGCGGCGAGGCCGTGGGCGCTGTGCACGGGACCGTTCATGCGGCGGCCCCCAGGACGGCGGGCAGTCGCCAATAGGCGGTCGCCGCGACGGCCTGCACCAGGTTCAGCCGGGGATCGCACAGGGTGCGGTAGGCCGGTCCGGGGGCAGGGGTGAAGCCGGCGCCGCTGCACTCGACGATGTCGTCCGGGGACGCCTCCAGATGCAGTCCGACGCTGCGGCCCCCTTCGGCGGAGACGATGTCGACGAACCGGCTGATCTCCGTCATGACGGCGGTGAGGCGACGCGTCTTCAGCCCGTGCACGGTGCGTTCCCCGTTGCCGTGCATCGGGTCGCACAGCCACAGCACCGGGTGGCCGGCCCGCCGCACCGCGCGTACCAGGGGGGCCAAGCCGTGGACGCGGGAGGCGCCGAACCGGGCGACCAGGGACAGCCGTCCCGGTGAGCGCTCCGGGTCGAGCGCGGCGCACAGGGCGAGCACCTGCTCCACGGTCGTGGTCGGGCCGATCTTGCAGGCGACGGGGTTGTCCACGTGCGCCAGCAGCCGTACGTGGGCGCCGTCGGGCTGCCGGGTCCGTTCGCCGACCCACGGCCAGTGGGTGCTGGCGAGGTAGCTGCGGCCCGAGCGGTGCCGGCGCACCTGGGGCAGTTCGTAGTCGAGCAGCAGTGCCTCGTGGCTGGTCCACACCCGCGCTTCGGCGGGCGCCCCCTCGCCGCGGCCGAGCCCGTCGAGAGAGGCGAGGGCCTGTCGGGCGGCCCGGTGGCAGCGGAGGATGCGGGCGGGGTCGGGGCGGCGCGCTGCGGGGTCGGGGTCGGGGGCGTTCACCAGCGCACCCCGGAAGACCGGCAGCCGGACGCCGTCGTGCTCCTCCTCCGGCTGGGAGCGGGGTTTGGCGTACTGTCCGGCGATCCGGCCCACCCGGACGACGGGCCGTCCGGCGCCGGTGCGCACGATGTCGCTGAGGACGTCCAGCATCTCAGCCTTGCGGGCCATGGCGGCCGGGTCGCACTCGGCGGGGTCCTCGGCGCAGTCACCGGCCTGGAGGACGCACAGTTCACCGTCGGCGGCGCGGGACAGCAGCCGGCGCAGGGCGAGCACGCTGTCGTAGGTCACCAGCGGTTCGGCGCGGGCCAGTTCGGCGTGGACTTGGGCGAGACGGCCGGGGTCGGGCCACTGTGGCTGCTGGGCGGCCGGCAGTGCCGCGACCACGGAGGGTATGAGGCTGTCGTATTCGGTATCGGGGCAGGAGCTCGTTGGCATGGCTTGCTCGTGCTTTCCGGTGTCCGGCGACCGCTGCGGCGATTGCCGTGCTGATGGATGGTCGGTAGGCGCCGGGTCGGCGGCGCCGTGGGGAGGGCCCGGGACACAGGGGTCTCCTCAGTCGCCGGCCAGTTCTCCGGCGGAGCGGAAGTAGCGGATCATCCGCGTGATCGCCTGCTGGTCGATGGCGGGCCACGCCAGGTCGAGTTCGGTCAGCAGGCGGGTGGTGGCGGCGTTGCCGTAGGTGTTGTCACCGAGTTCCAGGGCGCCCTCGCGGAAGAGGGGCACGGCAGCCGCCAGGGCGTTGCCGCCAGGGCGTCGGGCGGACTCCTCCAGCCGGGCCAGCCAGGTGTCGCCCGGGACGATCTCCAGGCAGTGGCCGTCGGCGCGGAGGGCCGCGTGGACCGGGGTGAAGTCCGATCCGCTCGGGTGGAACACGTGCAGAGTGCGGTTGTGGGTGGCGGGGTGGCGGGCGAGGGCGACCACGGCGCGGGCGACGAAGTCGACGGGCAGCAGATCGGTGGTCAGGTCCTCGGCCGGCGGTGCCGAGCCGAGTTCGATGAAGCTTTTGATCTGCCGCCACAGGAAGTCGTCGCTCTGGCAGGCGCCGGTGACGCTGTCGCCCGAGATCCGCCCGATGCGGTGGATGGTGACGGGGACGCCGTGGGCGCGGGCCGCGAGGGCCATGCGTTCGGCGACCCACTTGCTCTGGGTATAGCCGATGCCCAGCCTCTCGCACGCGTCGGGCACGTCGTCCTCGGTCAGGACCGCGCCGCCGGGCGACTCGCCCGGTGCGAACACGGCGATGGTGGACATGTACTGCAGGTGCTTGGGCCGGTCGGTGGCGGCGAAGCGCAGGACGTGGCGGAAGCCGTCCACGTTCGTCGGCTTCACCGAGGCGTACGGCAGCACGAAGTTGATGTGCGCGGCCGCGTGGTAGACGACGTCGACGGTGCCGGCCAGTGCGTCGTACTCATCGGCGGGCAGGGCGAAACCGGGCCGGCCGAGGTCTCCGGGCACCGCGCGCACCCGGTCCCAGTCGATCTGCCCGTCCAGCAGGTAGCGGTCGGCGGTGGCCCGCAGCCGGGCCGTGCCGGCCCGTGCGTCGGCCGCCCGCACCAGGCAGTGCACCCGGCCGCCGGGCCGTGCGGTCAGTTCCCGCAGCAGGTAAGCGCCGAGGAAACCGGTCGCACCGGTGAGCAGCACGTCGCCGGCCTGGGCGACGGGCACGGGGGTGCCGGTGACGGCGGGCAGGTCGTCCGTGAGTTCCGCGTCCGCCCGCAGCGTGGCGGGGGCGGTGGTGGGCGGCGCCGTGCCGGTGCCGAGCCGGGTGGCCATGCCCGCGACCGTGGGGTTCTCGAACAGGGCGCGCAGCGAGAGGTCCTGGTCGAACGCCCGGCGCAGCCGGTAGACCAGTTCGGTGGCGATGATGGAGTTGCCGCCGATGGCGAAGAAGTCCTCGTCCCGGCCCACCGCGGACACCTTCAGCACATCCGCCCACTCGGTGGCGATCCGCTGTTCGAGCCCGGGCCGGGGCGGTTGTGCGGGTTCGGGGGGTGCGGTGCGCGCCTCGGTCGCCCGTGCCGCGGCCAGGTCGGCGACGGCCCGGCGGTCGATCTTCCCGCTCGGGGTGGTGGGCATGCGCTCCACCGGGACGACCAGTGCGGGCACCATGTAGTCGGGCAGCGTGCCGGACACCGCGCGGCGCAACTCGGCGGTCTGCCAGGTCCGCGCGGACTCCAGGACCGCGACGAGGCGGCGGTCGCCAGGAGCGAGGTCCACGGCGGTGACCGCGGCGGAGGCGACACCGTCCAGGTCGTCGAGCGCGGCCTCGATCTCGGCAGGCTCGATCCGGTAGCCGCGGATCTTGATCTGGTCATCGGTCCGGCCGAGGTACTCCAGCTCCCCGTCGCCGTTCCAGCGCACCAGGTCCCCGGTGCGGTACAGCCGTTCGCCGGGACCGCCGAAGGGGTCCGGCAGGAAGCGGCGGGCCGTCTCCTCGGGCCGGTTGCGGTACCCGGGGGACAGCACGGGCCCGCCGATGTACAGCTCGCCCGGGACGCCGGGGGGTACGAGGCACAGGTGGGCGTCGAGGACCAGCAGCCGTACACCGTCCACCGGGCGGCCGATCGGCGGGGTGTCGGGCCAGGTGGCGGGCGCGCCGGTGAGGGGGTGCCAGCTGGCCAGGTGGGTTTCCGAGGGGCCGTACATGTTCACCAGCCGGAGCGCCGGGTGGCGGGCGGCGAACTGCCTGATCTGAGGGGAGACGACGAGGGCCTCGCCCACGGAGGTGACCTCGCGCAGGTCGTCCAGGCGCAGACCGGCGTCGGTGATCAGCGAGGCCAGCTGCTGGAGCGCGATGTAGGGCAGGTAGACGCGGTTGACACGGTGCCGCGCGAGGAAGCCGGCCAGGGCGTGCAGGTCCTTGCGCAGTTCCTCGGGGACGAGCACGAGGGTGCCGCCGACGCACAGGGTGCCGAGGATCTCCATGACAGAGACGTCGAACGACAGCGACATGTACTGCAGCGTCCGCCCGGTCGCCCCGCACGGTGAGCAGCGGTGCTGGGCGCGCACGAGGTTGGCCACGGTCCGGTCGGCGATGACGACACCCTTGGGCAGGCCGGTGGAGCCCGAGGTGTGCACGACGTAGATCTCGTCGTCGGGTGTCTTGGTGCGGCCGAGCCCGATGGCGGGGGCCGCGGCGATCCGCTCGGTGTTGCGGTCGAGGAGGAAGAGCTCCTCACCGCGCGGGAGTTCGCCGGCCAGCGTGCTGTCCGTGACGGTGACCAGGACGTCGGCGTCACGCAGGGTGTGGCTGAGCCGCGGGCGGGGGTAGGACGGGTCGAGCGGGACGTACGCCGCTCCGGTCTTCAGGACGGCTAACAGGGCGACGACCATGTCGCGGGAGCGCGGCAGGCAGATGCCGAGCCGGGTGCCGGGCGCCGCGCCACAGGCGCGCAGGACGTGGGCGAGCCGGTTGGCGCGCTCGTCGAGTTCCCGGTAGGTCACGGCGGTGTCGTCGTCCTCCAGCGCCACGGCGTCGGGGGTCGCCCGGGCCTGGGCCTCGAAGAGCTCCATGACGGGGGCGTCGTGCGCGGCGTGCGCGGTCAGGTCCCCGCGGGCGAGCACGGCACTGCGCTCTTCGGCGCCGAGCGCCTCCAGTTCGTGCAGCGCCGCGTCGGGGTGCCGGACGAACTGCTCCATCAGGTGCCGCAGCCGGCCGCCCATGGCCCGTACGGTCGCTTCGTCGAAGAGGTCCGCGTCGTACTCGATCAGGCAGTGCAGGCCGTCGGGTGCACGCTCGAAGACCAGGGACAGGTCGTACTTGGAGCCGTGCGCGGCGCCGCGCTCGACGCGCAGTTCGGTGCCGCCGTGGCGGATCCCGGAGCCGTTCTGGGTGAGCACGAGCATGGTCTGCACGAGTGGCGTGTAGCCGTTGCTGCGCGGCGGCTGGAGGCGCTCGACCACCTTCTCGAAGGGGGCCCACTTGTGCCGCAGCGCGTCGCCGACCTCCTGGCGTGCCTGGCTGAGCACGTCCCGGACGGTCATCCGGTCGTCGATCTCCTGCGCCAGCACGACCAGGTTGACGAAGTAGCCGATCAGGTCGTCGGTGGCAGGGTCGTCGCGGAGCGAGACAGGGCTGCCGATCAGTACACGCCGCTGGCGCGTGTGCCGGGACAGGAACACCGCGTAGGCGGCGACGAGGGCCATGAACAGGGTGACGCCCTCGTCCCGGGCGAGCGCCTCGAAGTCGTCCGCCAGGGAGGCCGGCAGGTGCAGTGCGAGGGTGCCGCCGCGGTGCCGCTGCACCGGGGGGCGGGGTCGGTCGGTGGGCAGGTCGAGCACCGGGAGCTCCCCGGCGAGCCGGTCGGCGAAGTGGTCGAGGGAGCGGGTCAGGACCTCGTCGGTGAGCCGGTCGCGGTACCACTGGCTGAAGTCCGCGTAGGTGGGCCGGAGCGAGTCGGCCTCGACCGGCAGGCCGCGGCCGATGCGGTCGTAGGCGTCGAGGAGTTCTCGCACGAAGATGCCGGCGGAGGCCGCGTCGGAGGCGATGTGGTGGATGTTGCAGATCACGGCCGACTGCTCCGCGGGCCCCAGGGCACACGTCACGGCGACGACAGGTCCGCATGCCAGGTCGAGGCGGAGGTTGGCCACGCGGTGCACCAGGGCGTCGAGTTCCTTGTCGTCGCCGTACCGGGCGACGTCGAAGAGGACCGCGTCGTCGTCCTGCGAGACGTTCTGCCGGAGCGTGCCGCCGTCCAGGGTATAGGTGGTGCGCAGGACCTCCTGGCGGCGCAGTACCCCGCGCACCGCCGCGTGCAGGCGTCCGGGGTCGGCCGGGAACGGCAGCCGGACGAAGAACGGGCCGTTGTAGGCGGCCGGGTTGGGCAGGTACTGGTCGATCAGCCAGATGCCGCTCTGGCCGTACGACGCCTCCACGGGCCGCCCGTCGCGTGGGGCGAGACCGGCGCGCAGTTCCGGTTCCCGAGGCGCTCCGCGCCGGTCGGCCAGGCGTCCGGCCACGTCGGCGGCGGTGGCGCCGGCCGCCAGGTCGGCACCGGTCACCTCGACGGCGAACACCGCCGTCAGCGTGGCGGCGAGGCCGTCGAGCACCTCCGGGCGGTCGCACGGGCCGGCGAGTGGTTCCTGCGCGGTGAGGTCGGCGCTGCCGAGAGCGGTCCGGGCGAGGTCGAGTACAGCGGTTTCGAGTGGGGAGTTCACCGGTCGTTGTCCTCTGCAGAGATCCACCGGCCGTCAGCGGCGGGCGCCGTGCGGCCGCAGCCGGACGATGCCTACTGGGTCCGGGCGGGCTTGCCTCCGGTGTCCCGCGCCTGCTCCACGAAGCGTGCCAACTGCTCCACGGTGCCGTGCCGGAAGACGTCCTCGGTGCTGACCTCGACGCCGAATATCTTCTGCAGCCGGGAGGCGAGCTGGACGAAGTGCAGCGAGTTCCCGCCGTGGCCGAGGAAGGAGTCGGTGGTGGTGAAGTCCTCGGCGCCGGAGATGTCCTTCCATGCCTGGAGCACGACGGTCTCGAGCGGGTTCTGCATGGCTGTGTCACCTTTCTTCGGCTTGTCCGGAGTCGCCGAGGGGTCCGTGAGGGCGGACCGGTCGACTTTTCCGTTGGCGTTCCTCGGCAGGTCACCGAGGTGGTGGAACGAGGAGGGGACCATGTAGGACGGCAGCTGCTCGCCCAGTCGGCGTGCCAGGTCGGCGCCGTCGAGCGGCCGTCCGTCGGAGGTGGTGTAGAAGGCGGTCAGGGACTTGTCGCCGGCGTCCTCGGGGAAGGCCTTGACCACGGCGTCGTGGACCCCGTCCAGCGCGCGCAGAGCGAGGGTCACCGCGGTGAGTTCGACTCGGTAGCCGCGGATCTTCACCATGCTGTCGGCGCGGCCGATGAGGACGACGTCCCCGTCCCCGGTGGTGCGGGCCAGGTCGCCGGTCAGGTAGCGGGGCCGTCCGTCCGGCCCGGTCACGAACTTGCGGGCGGTGAGTCCGGGCTCGTCCAGGTAACCCTGGGCGAGGCCGAGGCCGCCGACGGCCAACTGGCCGGGGGCGCCGGGCGGGCAGGGTCGCAGTGCGTCGTCCAGGACCTCCAGGGTGACCCCGGGCAGCGGGCGCCCGACCGGTACGCGTTCCTCGCGGGTGACGTCGTCGGCGCTGCGGACGGGGTAGAGGGCGGTGATGGAGGAGTTCTCGGTGCAGCCGTAGCCGTTGTAGATGACGGCGCCGGTCGCGCGTGCCGCGCGGGCGAGGTGCTGCGGCGACGGGAAGTCACCGCTGAGCAAGATCAGCCGCACGCCGCCCAGGCACTCCGGCTCCTCGTCCACCAGCAGGTTGAACAGACCGCAGGGCAGCGAGAGTGCGGTGACGCCGTGCCGGACGATCGCATCCTTGAGGACGGGCAGGCTGGGCAGCCCGTGCGGCATCACGACGAGGCGTGCACCGTGCAGGAGAGCGAGCCAGATCTCGATGGTGGACGCGGCGAAGGAGAACGCCGCGGACTGGACCAGGCAGTCCCCCGGTCCCATCCGCAGGTCACCGCTGTACGGGCCGAGCCGTGCCAGCCCGCGGTGGGCGATGCGCACGCCCTTGGGCCTGCCGGTGGACCCGGAGGTGAACATCAAGAAGGCGGCGCCCTCCGGGTCGGACACGGGCGGCAGCGGGATGTCGTCCTGCGGCTCCGCGACCGCGGTCAGCTCGTCGGCCCGCACCCACAGCGGTGCGCCAGCGATGCGGGCCGCCGCTCCGGGCGCTTCCGAGTCGTGCACGACGGCGGTGGGCGCGGATTCGGCCAGCACCCGGTCGACGAACGGCGCGGGGTGGTCCGGGTTGACCGGCACCACGCAGGCGCCCGCCTTGAGGATGCCGAGCATGACCGCGTACAAGTCGGGTGACCGGCGCAGGTACACGCCGACCCGGTCACCGGGCGCCACCTTCCGGGCGATCAGTGCGCGGGCCACACCCTCGGCCCGCTCGTTCAGTTCGCGGTACGTCAGGGTGCGTGTGCCGGAGACGAGGGCGACCTCGTCTCCGGCGGTCCGCACGACCCGGTCGAAGCCCTCCGTGAGGGTCAGAGAAACAGCGCTACGCGCCTCGCCTAATGCGTTCTCCGTGAGCACAGGTGCTCCTTGTCTCGCTGGCGGATGGCCACCGGGCGTCCGCGGAGACGAACACACCTGACGTCCAGTGACCGGCTTGTCGAGAGATAAGCACAAATAGCTTGAAAGGAAATGGTTTCTGATGGGAAATCACGTTAGGTCGACATTCCTCGACGTGTCAACCCCGATCTTGAGGGGTCCCGAACCAGCGCTCCACCCCCGCTGCGCCTGCTTCTGCCCCGACTCTCGCCCGGCACGCCTAGGGCGGCGGACCCAAGTTCCGTCGGCTCGGCGCAGCGGGAGGGCCTCGCCGGCCGACCCGACCCTCACCCGCGGAACAAAGCCTTTCGGCCACTTGTTTTCCGCCGGGAAAGCAACTGGACGCCGATCACTTGTCTCCCGAACCGGTTTCCGTCAGGAAATCACTCTGCTCGGGTGACGACGAGCCGACACCCTCGGCGGCCAATCCGGAGGGAATGCCTCCCCTGTCGCCGGAGAGGCAGGCCGCGATGTACGACACCTCCCCGGACGGATGGGTTCCCAGACGGGGATCACTGGTATATAATTTCTCTACAGAAATCATCCCATGTAGTGAAGTCCAAATTGACCCAGTTGCTGCACCCCGGAGCATCTTGGTCGTTGATGACGGGCAACCAATCAGAGGGGCGCTGATGACCCGAACCGACAGTCCGCGACGCGCGAGCGAGGCCCCGGCCGTGCCCGGCGAACTCGAGGACGCACTGTCCCACCTTCAGTGCATCCTGGTCGCCCGTCGCACCCGCTCGAACCCGGAGGGCGTCACCTGGCAGCAGTACGACGTCCTGGAACTGCTGCGCATCCGCGGCCCCATGACGCCCTCGGTGCTCAGCGCCTCGCTCGGGGTGTCCCGGGCGACGACCTCCAAGGCGCTGCGGGTGCTCAAGGACCTAGGGCTCGTCGAACAGCAGACGATCGGCGAGGACCGGCGGGAACTGACCACCTCGCTCACGCCGACCGGGGAGTCCTTCCTGACCCGGGTCGCCGAGCAGCGACGCGAGAACGCCCGCATCGTCGGATCCACCTTGAGCCCCGGCGAGCGGGCGATGTTCGTCGAACTGTGCAACAAGGTCGCCGACGCCCTGGAACCGCACCTGGAACCGGCGGAGGAACGCCCCTGAGTCGTAGGCGTCCAGGTCCTCGGTCTCGCGCTGTACGCCGCACTCCGGGCTGTCCCCGCTGTCGCCGCGGCCCCGGCCAGGGCGCCGACCCTGGACAGGACCCGTGGTCTGGAAGGCGTCGCCGAGGCCACCGGGCGGGTCTCCGGCTTCGCCGACCAACACGGCAAGCTGATCGGTAACGGCTGGTCCAACACTGGCTCCGACTACGCCCCGGGCAAGAGCGCAAAAAATCGGGCGTACACCTTCACCGACGGCTCAGGCCCGGTGAAGGACAAGCAGATCGCTCTCGACAAGGACTCCGCGGCCAAGGGCGGGTACGAGGTCGGCGACACCGTGCGGGTCGCCGTCAACGGGCCCGTGAAGGAGTACACCCTCGCCGGTGTCTTCACAACCGGGGACGGCGCCGTGAACGCGGGTGGCAGCCTCGTGCCGTTCGACACCGCCGTGGCGCAGAAGCTGTACCTCCAGCCGGGGCACTTCAAGGACGTCACCATCGCCGCCGAGCCGTGCGCGTCCGACGCGAAGCTCCTCGAAGCCGTCCGGCCGCTGCTGCCGCGGGACCCCGAGGCCCAGATCGGCCGCGAGCTCGCCGACAAGCAGGCGAAGGACATCGAGTCAGGGCTGAGCAATCTCAACAGATGCTGCTGGCCTTCGCCGCCATCGCCCTGTTCGTCGGCGTCTTCCTGATCGCCAAGACCTTCACCATGCTGGTCGCCCAGCGCACCAAGGAACTCGCCCTGCTGCGGGCCGTCGGCGCCTCCCGCCGGCAGGTGAAGCGCTCGGTGATCCTCGAGTCCATGATCGTCGGCGTGATTGCCTCCGTCGTCGGATTCGCGGTCGGCATCGGACTCGCCACCGGACTGCGGTCCGCCATGGGCTCGGTCCGCGCCAAGGTCCCGGCCGGACCTCTGATCGTCTCCCCCACCGCCGTCCTCTTCGCCCTCCGCAGTCCTCGCCTACCCCAGCGACAACGAGCAAGGCTTCGAACTCCGCACAGCCGGAGAACAACGCCGTAATCCCATCGACTTCGATGGATTGACCCTCATCGCGTTCAGGGGCGAAGGTCAAGGAACCGCGAACCACCCCTAACACCGCAGGTCAAAAAGGGTCCTGTCCGCGCGAGCGAAGGTGAGCCGTAGACGACCTTGGGAAACCAGTCATCGCCGCGGTCCTGTCCGCGCGAGCGAAGGTGAGTCGTTCATCGTGGCCGCGTTCGCGCAGCACACGAAATCCTCTCCGCGCGATCGGAGGTAAGCCGGACGAGACGGCGCCTGCGCCACCGAGGAGGACGTCCTTTCTGGGCGAGCGGAGGCTCAATGAAACTCAGAGTGCCGTTCACCTGATCTGCCTGAAGCCTGCCGGACCAGAAGCGTTGAGGCTCGCCCGCGCATCTGCCGTCAGCACCTGCAGTTCCTCGCGATCTGTCGCTCGGTGAAGGGCGTGAATCATTTCGGTCGTCTGCTCTGCCCGCGAGTGCAGACTGTCATCCGGCACAAGAAGGTGTAGTTGGTGAATAGCCTGGAAGACCAGGCCGCGCAGTCTGAAGGCTTCCATTCTGGCTGCGACGCGCGCTGGGCTGCTGCCTTGATGCTCACGCCACCACCAGTCGTGTTGCACTACGTAAGAACTCATTAGGAGTGCCAGTGAACGCAAGAACGGCGCTGCGACGTTCGCCGCGGTCTGCGACTCGCTTCGGAAACTGGTATCCCAGCGGTGATCCGTTGAGAGTTCCTGCCACGGCGATGAATGTCGTAAGTACACGAGTCACTCCAGTATTTGACCATCCTTAACATGGCTGAGGCGAGACAGCTTGCAGGTCCCTCGCGCTTACTCGCTATCGCGCAAGCGGAGGTAAACCTGTTCCACCGACCGCCAGGGCCTGCCCCTGTCGATCGGTACCTCCGCCGCCAACCTCCACGACAGCCAGGCTCCAAGCCAGCGCCGACTGACGCGGCTCCTCCCGATTGAACCGGTGCACGAGCCGCTCATGCATTACGTCCAGCTCTCCGGCCCAAAGCCTGACTTCAGCAAGGTCCCCACCCATAACCAGACCAACGAACAAGCTGGCCAGCAGTCATGGCAAGCACCGTTTCAGTATCACCAGCTGCTCTGACCGAGGATCTTCCATCGTGCGCGCCGAGAAAGCCAGCGATCAGCGACCGCAGCCGCGTACCTGCGGCTCAGATGCATGCACTGAGACCTGCAAGTAGGATTTCACAGAGAGCTCCTTCAGTCGGAGCTCTCCACAACGGCCGATCCCAGTGAGCCAAAGCCCCCACGGGCTCACCCGGCGTTCATAGAATCCACGGACACATCGGGCGATGGGCCCCTCAGGGCACGGTGACGGCCACATTCTCGGACCGCATGGTCACACGCCGCAAGTCGGCAGACCAATCGTCGTCGTTCACCCCTTACGGGTTGGAGGGTCATCATGCGCATTCGAACGGCACTCGCCTCCGCAGCAGCGGTAGCGGCTTTGGCGGCAAGCACTCCGGCATCTTCAGCGGTCACAGCCACGCCTCCGACCGGGAGCGGAAACCTCATCGGCGCCGCGCCTGGTCTGGTCCTCCCCGCCGCGTCGATCGCCCCCGGCAGTTTTACGGCACAGCAGTCCGGGAGCAACTGGACCATCACCTTTTCACGCACCCTCAACTTCTCCTCGTTCGAGGTGAGTAACCAGTTCCCGTTCCAGGCATGGGTCGAACTGTGGGAGCAGGACGAATCCGATGACGACTTCCTCGGACGCACTCGCGCGTCCAACGTTTCACCCACCACTTCCGGTACAACGCTCACTGCGACGTTCAGGCGAACAAGCAGTCAACTGGACACCGAGTTGGGCGGCGAGGAGATCTACGCGAAGGCCCTCCTGAAGAATCTGGAGACCGGTCAAGTCTTCCAGGTGGCGACACGCCGCATCCAGATCTCACCCTGAGTACGCCGGGCGTCACATCCGTGCGAGATGCGACTCAGAGACCGTGTCACATGTGGCGTGGGGGTCGTTGTGCACGTCATGGGGCGGGGTACGTGGAGTTGCGTTGTTCCGGACGCCGACATCGCGGCAGCCGCAGGGGGGCGCCGCACCGTCACGCTGTACTCCCCGTCTTGGAACTGGAGTTGGCGACATCCCACTTCACCGCGCTCGCGGACCGACTGAGCCCGGCGTTGCGCGAACGGCCGGACGGGCAGAGCACCCTTGACGCCCTGGAACACTGGCTGCGCGGCGAGGTCACACACCGCAACGATCCGGACGACCTCTACGTCCGCATGCTCGACTTCAACCCGCAGCTCAGGGCCGTCACCAACGCCCGCCTCACGGAGGTCAGCCAGGAAGACGCCCGATAGTTGGCGGCCCGGCGGCCCCGGTCAGTCACCCCACGTCAAATGAGTCTCCGCCCTCCGACGTGGATCCGAAGTGCGTTTCGATGCCGAAGGCGCGGCGGAGTTGTGCCATGTCGTGACGATCGCGTTCCGAGGGCTCGTAGCCCTGGTGGAAGTAGACCTGCTGTTCGGCGGACAAGCACGGAACTGACGTTCCATGGATGGTGCCCGTCACGAAGCATGAGGACGGGTAGGTGAACGGACGCTCGGGTTCGGGTGATGCCTGTACCGCTGAGCCGTCGTCGGCGAAGACCAGCGGGTGGAGGTCGATTGCTCGTCCGTCCGGTGCCGTCACGACGAACCGGACGGGCCTCCAGTTCAGGGTCTCGACGAAACCGGCCTCATGGAGGGCAGCCGCCACGGCGTCTTCCTGGTCCTGCCGGTGCATCAAGTCCAGGTCGCGGTGGTCTCGCGTCTGCTCGCCGATCAGAGAGTCGATCCCCCATCCTCCACCGATCCAGACGTCCGCCTTCGCCTGTCGTAGCAGGGTGAGGACGAACAACACGTCATCAGCTGTCATCATCTGACGCAGGCTAGAAGCGTCCATGGAGTGCCGCGAACGATTTCCTGTCCTTCAGCCTTCCACTGGCTGGAGGTGGCAGGGGCGACCTCGGCGTGCGCAGTGGGAACACGTCTCGAAGTCGGCCGCATGTGCCGGGCCACGCCAGTTGCCCTGATCGGTCTGTGTGACCTGGGGCTCTCAACGGCCTTGCCACGCTGGTTGGCACCGTCCGACCAAGATTCTCGGGGGGCAGGATTTGAAGCTGCGACCTCTGGGTTATGAGCCCAGCGAGCCACCGGACTGCTCCACCCCGTGCCGGTGCAACCCGCCCTACGCCAACTTCCGACCGCTGGTGACCGGGAGGAGGTGCGGGACGAGAGGCTCGCTCAGGTGATCCCGGTGCCGCGCACCAGCAACAACGCCACGTCCACCGTCGCCACGGCGACCGCCGCCGCGAAGGCCGCCGCGTCCCGCCGGCGGCCCAGCACCGTCCCCGCCACCGCGAACAGGCCGGCCACCACGAGCGCCGCCACCCCCCAGCCGCCGGGTGGTCCCACGGGCCCCAGCACGAGAACCGCGGACGCGGCCACCAGCGGCACTGGAAGCAGCAGGCGCGAGCCGTCCGGCCCGAGCCGCTGTGGCCATCCCCGTACGCCCGCCTCCAGATCCCTGCGAATGTCCGGCAGGACATCGCCCAGATGAGCTCCGCACCCGATCAGTGCACCGGCGGTGACCACCCACCAGGCGGGCCAGGGATGCCCCGGCGAACCCAGCGCCACGAACGCCGGAAGCGCGGCGAAACCCACCGCGTAAGGAGCCCAGGACCACGCCGTTGCCTTGAGCCGCAGGTCGTACGCCCACGCCGCCGCCACCCCGGCCAGGTGCACCGTACCCGCCCACGGGCCACAGGCGAACGACAGGGGCACGCACAGCGTCAGCGCGGCACACGCGGCCGCCCACACCTGCCTCACGCCGACCACGCCGTCGACAACGGGTTTGCCCCGGCGACCGGCGGCGATGTCCCGGCGCGCGTCGAACGCGTCGTTGCACCAGCCGACGGACAACTGTCCGCTCAGAACGGCGGCTCCGGTCAGAACAGCGCGCGCGGCACTCTGGCCGGCGGTGACGGCCAGCGCGGCCATCAAGGCGGTGACCGCCACGGTGGGCCCAAGGTGGCATGCCCTGGCCAGGCCGCACGCCTGGCCGATCCGACGCAGGGCTGCGCCGCCGGCCGTCGACTGCTCGGGCGTGCCCACCGGGCCGATCGTAGGCGCCCGGGCCCCGTCCGGTCGGCACACCCCGCCGCGGGGCGCACGGCCGGACGGGCGATTCGTGGTCACGAGGCCCCCGTGCGGGGAAGGCGTGCAGAGCAGCCAGCCAGCCGGTAATCGGACGGGAACCACATGAGCCGGATCCTCGCCCTTCACGGTGCCCTCGCGGCGCACCGTCACCTCCAGTCCGATATCACCGACATGGTGGCCCGGACCTGCCTGCCCGCGGGCACCGACCGACGGGCCCTGGACCGGCTGCACCGCAACACGACGGTGCGCGCGCGCCACATGACGCTGCCGCTCGAACGGTACGGACAACTGGACGGGTTCGGTGCCGCCAACGATGTCTTCATCGCGTCGGCCACCGACCTGGGCGCCAGGGTCGTCCGAGACGCACTGTGCGTTGCCGGCCTGTCCGCAGCCGACGTGGACCTGCTGGTCTTCACCTCCGTCACCGGCATCGCCACCCCTTCGATCGACGCGCGGCTGGCCAACCGCCTCGGTCTGCGGCCGGACGTCAGACGGCTGCCCCTGTTCGGCCTGGGCTGTGCGGGCGGCGCCGCTGGCCTGGCCCGCATGCACGACTACCTGTTGGGCCGGCCCGACCACGTGGCGGTGCTGCTGTCGGTCGAACTGTGCTCGCTCACCTTCCAGCGCAACGACGCCTCCGTGGCCAATCTGGTCGCCACCGGACTGTTCGGCGACGGCGCCGCCGCGGTCGTCGCCTGTGGCGCGGACCGCCCCGACCGCCCCGACCGCCCCGACCAGACCGTGGGCCCGACGATCGTCGAAACCCGCAGCCGTCTGTATCCGGACACCGGTCGCGTCATGGGCTGGGACATCAAGGACTCCGGCTTCCAGGTCGTCCTCGACCCGGAGGTCCCCGGTCTGGTGCGCCGTTACCTCGCCGCCGACGTCGAGGGGTTCCTCGGAGACCACGGCCTGAAACCGAAGGACGTGACCGCCTGGGTGTGCCATCCGGGCGGCCCCAAGGTCCTGGAGGCCGTCACCGAAGCCCTCGACCTGCCCGAGGGCGCCCTCGATGTCACTTGGCGTCACCTGGCCGACGTGGGCAACCTGTCCTCGGCATCGGTGCTCCATGTACTGCGCGACATCCTGGCCGATCGCCGCCCGCCGCCGGGCACGCCGGGACTGCTGCTGGCGATGGGGCCGGGCTTCGCCTGCGAACTGGTCCTGCTGCGCTGGTAGGCCGCCGACCGTCGAATCACGGAGAACAGTGGGGCACAGGACGCATGATCTGGTACGGACTACTGGTGGCCGCCGTCGCCGTCGAGCGCGTCGCCGAACTCGTCGTCGCCCGCCGTAACGAGCGCTGGAGCACCGCCCGCGGAGCGATCGTGACCGGGCAGGGCCACTACCCGGTGATGGTCGCCCTGCACACCGGCCTGCTGGTCGGCTGCCTGGCCGAGACGTGGCTGGCCGACCGGCCGTTCGTCCCCGCCCTGGCCTGGCCGATGCTGGCCGTGCTGGCGACCTCCCAGGCGCTGCGGTGGTGGTGCATTCACACCCTGGGCCCCCGCTGGAACACCCGGGTGATCGTCGTTCCCGGCCTGCCGCTGGTGACGGGCGGTCCCTATCGCCGGTTGCGGCATCCGAACTACGTGGCCGTCGTCGCCGAGGGTGTGGCCCTGCCGCTGGTGCACACCGCCTGGGTGACCGCGGCCGTGTTCACCGTCCTCGACGCCGCCTTGCTCACCGTGCGCATCCGCTGCGAGAACCGGGCGCTGGCCGCCGTAGCCGCCCCCACCACGCCGGCACCGACGTGATCGACGTACTGGTGGCCGGCGGCGGGCCGGCCGGGCTGGCCGCCGCCATCCATGCCACGCTCGCGGGCCTGGAGGCCGTCGTCGTCGAGCCCCGGACCGCGCCGGTGGACAAGGCCTGCGGAGAAGGTGTCATGCCCGGCGGTGTCACCGCGCTGCGAGCCCTGGGCGTCGAGGTCGTGGGCCGCGAACTGCGGGGCATCCGCTACGTGGACGGCGCCACCCGCGCCGAGGCGCCGTTCCGTGGCCGTAGCGGGTTGGGGATCCGCCGCACAGCGCTGCACTCCGCACTGCACCAGCGTGCTCTCACCCTCGGCGTGCGGATGCTTGCGGGCAGGGTCGGCGAGGTGCACCAGAGCGCGGACAGGGTCACCGCGGCGGGCACCACGGCTCGTTGGCTGATCGCCGCCGACGGCCTGCGCTCCCCGGTGCGCCGCGGCCTGGGGTTGGAACTGCCGGGCGCCACCCACCGCCGGTACGGACTGCGTCGGCACTACCGCCTCGAGCCGTGGACGGACTTCGTGGAGGTCCACTGGTCCGCGCACGGCGAGGCCTACGTGACACCGGTCGGCGACGACCTGGTGGGTGTCGCGGTCCTCAGTCGCAACCGTCGCGGGTTCGACGAGCACCTGGCCTGCTTCCCGGCCCTCACAGCGTCGCTGCGCGGCCCGGCCGCCACGGAGGTACGCGGCGCCGGACCGTTCCGGCAGCGGGTCCGGCGCAGAGTCGCCGGCCGTGTCCTGCTCGTGGGTGACGCCGCGGGTTACGTGGATGCGCTCACCGGTGAGGGCATCGCCCTCGCGCTGGCGACGGCCGGGGCCGCCGTCCGCTGCCTGGCCGCCGGGCGGCCGGAGGATTACGAGCACGCCTGGACCCGGCTGACGTGGCGCCACCGGCTCCTGACAGGGGCCCTGCTGGCCGCGACCCGCCGTCCGCGCACTGCCCGGCTCGTCGTCCCAGCAGCGTCCCGGATGCCGTCGGTGTTCTCCACGGCGGTCCACGCATTGCAGTAGCGGCCGTCCACCGCGGCCGAGGCCGTTGTCGGCACGTTCACCGGGCCCCTCCCGGCGCCCCGGCACCCCGCGGCCTGCCGAACCGCTACGACCAGGCGGACCGCCCACCGCGCACCCCAAAGAGGTCAGACGGCGAGCACCTCTAACCCGGCCGCCGGACAGCCCACCGCAGGCAGCCCGGTGACGGCCAGGACCACGGGCGGTGCCCGGCGGCGCGCTGCCAGCGCCCGCCCGCCGGCCGCCAGCAGCACGGAGCCGGGCAACTCGCGGCCCTCGGCCGGGGGTGCCCCGGACAGCCCGGTGCCCAGCCCTGATCGCCCCGCGCACTTGGTCGCCGCCGGCAGCGCCACCACCGCGCCGACCACCAACTCGACGCGGTGCGGCACCCTGAACCGAATGTGCACCGCGGTCACAGCACGCGGCAGGAGCCCATCACGGGCCATCACCGGCGTGGTGCGGGAGACGCCGAGGACAATGCGAGCAGCAAGCCGAGCGCGGCGACGGCAGCACCGACACGTGCGACCGGTGTAAGCCAGTCGGCGCCTGTCGCCCTGGCCGCGTCCGAGAACGGTGCGGCAGCCTCCGCCAGCTCCTTCGGGCCGAGAACCGTCAGGACGGCGATGGCAACGGAGGAGTGGCACGTACGGCCGCACCCAGCGGCGCACCCCTGGGGTGTGGCCGGAGCGACCATGATCTGCGTCGCGGTCGCCACCTTCATCACACCAGCACCCGCAGGACGTCCTTCGGTCACGGCGTTCACCCGGGGCGGCAGGGGGCGGGCGCGACGGCCAGGATCGGGAGCGTCGGCTCCTGGCGCATCGAGGTCGCGCGCCCGCTTCAGATCTGGTTGAGGCCGCCGTCGACGAACAGTTCCGTACCGGTGACGAAGCTGCTCTGGTCACTGGCGAGGAAGAGTGCCGCGGCGGCCGCCTCGTCAGGGCGGCCCATGCGGCCCAGCGGCACCTGGCTCGCGAAGAAGCCCCACAGCTTGGCCGCCTCGTCCGCGCCGGGGGCGAGGCCGGCGTTGCCAGGTGTCTCGATGGGGCCGGGGACGAGGGTGTTGACACGGATCCCCCGGTGCTTGAGTTCGTTGGCCCAGGTACGGGAGAACGAACGGATGGCGGCCTTGGACGCGGCGTAGACGCCGAACGCCTCGCCACCGGAGGTCGCCGCGGTGGAGCCGGTGAGAATCACCGAGGCACCGTCGTTCAGCAGCGGCAGCGCCTTTTGGACGGTGAAGAGCGTGCCCCGCACATTGATGCCGAAGGTGGTGTCGAAGTGCTGCTCGGTGACCTGCTCCAGGGTGGAGAACTCACCGCCGCCCGCGTTGGCGAACAGCACGTCCACGCGCCGCCCCTGGTCAGCGACGGCGGCGTAGAGCCGGTCGATGTCGGCCGGATCGGAGACGTCGCCCCGGACAGCGGTGGCGTTCGGGCCGATCTCGGCCAGTGCGGCGTCCAGCGCCTCCTGCCGTCGCCCGGTGATGAAGACATGCGCGCCCTCGGCGGCGAAGCGCTGGGCGCTGGCCAGTCCGATGCCACTGTTGCCGCCGGTTACCACAGCGGTCTTCCCGTCAAGCTGTCCCATGATTGGAACTCCAGTTCTCTATGGACCATGGCGGCCCTGAGGGTTGATGATGTCGCCGCCCGGCAGAGCCGAACGTTGGAGGGGGCCGCCGGCGGCGTGCTGATCCGGCACCGAGGGGTGTGCGTGAAGCCATCCGGGGGTTGTCGCGACGCCAGGTCGTCCCGCAGGACGTCGGCCGGCGCGATCCGGTCCCACTCGGTGGGAACGGCTTCCTCGACACGGGCGTACACCGGACGCATCGCGGGCCGGATACCGGAACCGACCGGACGGTCGAGGTGGGGTTCCGAGCGGTGCATGGCGAACAGTGGTGACGGCTCGATCACCTTGTGCGCGTCCCGCAGGGTGATGACCTCCAGCGGTCTGGCGGGTACCCAGCCCGCGTCGGCGCCGCGTCGCGAGTGGACCGGTCCGGCATCGCGCATCCGGCCGAGACGCCGCCGGATCACACGACGTGGTTGGGGTCGGCGCTGCCCGCAACACCCTCGGATGTCGCAGTTCCGTCGCCGATCCGACGGTGCAGTTCGATCCATGTCAACGCGTGCGCCACCACGGTGAGCTGCCTGCTGCCCGCCACGTGACCACCTCCTCAGAAGTAACCATATTTGTTACACCAGGGCCCGTCAAGCGAGCGCCGGTGACGCCGCGGGCGGAGACTCGTCGGCACGCGCCGCGACGTCCGCGGTCGCATCGGTTCGCGGCTCCCGCCCTGCCCAGGAGTTGCCGCCCCTCGTCGACCGACGCACCCTGGAGGGGGAGCTCGGCACGGCCGGTCCGTGCGCGAGCTTGTGCGGAGCGACCGGCGTCGGCACAGCGAGTACACGTCACCAACGACACAGAAGTGACGATCGCCATGGGGAACTCTGATCGTTTTTCGTTCACCTTGCACAACATCACGACGACCGTCAGTGACATCGAGGCGTCCGTCGATTGGTGGCACCGGGGCTTCGGGCTCGAACTGTCGGCGACATCGCGTTTCGACGCGATCAACGCCGACGTGGCCTTTCTACAGGGGCCCGGCTTCAAGCTGGAACTGCTCCGAACTCCCGACGGCTTCCGGCTGCCCGAGCTCACTGCCGATCCTCCCGCCCACATCGGACCGATCGGCACCAAGGCACTCGTCTTCCGCGTGGAGGACCTCGCCGCCGCGACGCGATCGTTCCGCGACCAAGGGGTCGCGATCGTGTGGAGCGAGCAGGACCTGGGGGACGGCAGTGTCTCCACCGCCATTCGCGACAACGACGGCAACTTCATCAACGTCTTTCAGGAAGGCACGAGTCCGGTCGGCTGACCTGCGCACCGTGGACCCGCCGCGAATCCGTGCGGGCCGCGGGTGACCGGCTCGGGTCGGCTGCCGCCGACCGGCAGAGCACGGGGCGAACGGCAGTCGCGGTGGCGCCGGGAGGTGCCCGTCGAGGACTCCACGCACCGCCCGCGTGAGGAACGAAGCGTGGGAGGGACCGAACCAACCACCCGGAAGGGATACCCCATGAGCACGGTCACCACCGCGGACGGCACGAGCATCTTCTACGTCGACTGGGGGCCGAGGGACGCGACACCGCTCGTCTTCCACCACGGCTGGCCCTTGAGTCACGTGGACTGGGACAACCAGCTGCTGTACTTCCTCTCCAAGGGCTACCGGGTCATCGCGCACGACCGTCGTGGTCACGGGCGCTCCGGCCAGCCGTCGTCGGGCCATGAGATGGACACCTACGCCGCGGACGTGGCCGCTGTGACCGATGCGCTGGATCTACGGGACGCCGTGCACATCGGGCACTCCACCGGAGGCGGTGAAGTGGTCCACTACGTGGCGCGTGCGGAGCCCGGGCGCGTCTCCAAGGCGGTGATCGTGTCGGCGGTGCCGCCCGTCATGGTCAAGAAGGAGAGCAATCCCGAGGGAACCCCGATCGAGGCGTTCGACGAGCTGCGCGTCGGACTCGCCGCCAACCGCGCCCAGTTCTACATCGACGTGGCGTCCGGGCCCTTCTACGGCTACAACCGGCCCGGGGCCGAGGTGAACCAGGGGCTCGTGGACCGGTGGTGGGCGCAGGGGATGATGGGGGCCGCCAACGCGCACTATGAGTGCATCAAGGCGTTCTCCGAGACGGACTTCACCGAGGATCTGCACAAGATCGAGGTCCCGGTGCTCGTCATGCACGGCACCGACGACCAGGTCGTGCCCTACGCGGACGCGGGACCGAAGAGCGCTGAGATCCTGCGGAACGCGACCTTGAAGACCTATGAGGGGTACCCGCACGGGATGCTGTCCGTCTACCCGGATGTCCTCAATCCCGTGATCCTCGACTTCCTCAAGGCATAGTCGGCCGGTGGCGGCAGACTGCGGCCGCATCGTCGGTCGACGCTCCTCGGGTGGCGGTCCCGGCCCCTGCCCCCTCCCGCGATCGCCCAGGCACCAGTGGCGCTCGCGCCCTCCGTTCGGACCTGGAGCAGACGATCGTGGAACACCTGGCAGACAGGACGACCGTCGTGACCGGCGATACCAGCGGGATGGGGCCGGCCACGGCCAAGCGGGTCGTTGCTGCCGCAGGCGCGTACGTGCTCCACGGGCGGCCGTCAGGAGACACTGAACGACGCGGTCGGCGAGATCGGGCCCAACGCCACCGGCATCCGCGGAGACGTCTCCGACCCGGCTGACCTGGACCGCCTGCACGCGAGTGTCGCCGAGCGGGGAAGCCCCCTTGACGTGCTGTTTGCGAACGCGGGCGGCGGCGAGTCGCGCCCCTGGAGCGCGTCACCGGGGAGCACTTCCAGCCCACCTTCGACGTCAACGCCAAGGGCCTGCTCTTCACCATCCAGAAGGCTGCGCCCTGCCCCTGCTCCCCGATGGCGCCTCGGTGATCCTGACGGGTTCCACGGCCGTCGGCAGCGGAGCCGAGGCGTTCGGCGTCCACGCGGCTTCCGAGGCGGCCGTGCGCTCGTCCGGCCGCACCTGAGCCAACGAGCTCAAAGGCCGCCACGTCCGGGTGGCCCCCCTCGTGCCCGGCGTGACGGTCACCGCCGGCAGCACCGGCCTCGCCCCGAAGGCCGAGAAGGCCGAGAAGGCCGAGATAACTGAAGGCGCTACTGACCAGCAAGGTGCCGCTCGGCCGCACCCCGACGAAGTGGCTGCCGCGGCGCTCTTCCTCGCCTCGCAGGAGAGCAGCTAGTCACCGGAAGCGGCTGAGCTGATCCGGAGACGCACGGCCCGACGGTCAGCCGGCCAGGCCGATCACCAGCAGCATGAACGCCGCCCCCGCCACCGTGAACACCAGTGTGGCGCGTGACGGGTGCGAACTGTGCGCCTCCGGCAGGATGTCGGAGGTTGCCAGGTAGAGCAGGAAGCCGGCGAAGAACCCGAGGTAGAGGCCGAGTACTCCGGCGGGGATGGTGAAAGCCAAGGTGAGCGCCGCACCGACCACCGGCGCGACAGCGTCGCAGGCCAGCAGGGCGATTGCCTTGCGCCGCTCGTTTCCGTACAGCCGGGTGAGGGTGTAGGTGTTGAAACCGTCCGCGAAGTCGTGCGCGAGGATGGCGACCGCCACCACCGAGCCGACGCCGGAGCCGGCCTGGAAGGCGGCGCCGATGGCGAAACCGTCGAGCAGGCTGTGCACGATGAGCGCGCTGGCCGCGGCCACGCCGAGGCTTGGCGTGTCGTGGCCGTGGCCGTGGCCGTGGCCGGCGGCGTGGGTGTGCTCGTGGCTGGCGTACTCGCTCTCGTGCGCACGATGTATCGCGACCGACCGCTCCACGACGTGGATGGCGAGGAAGCCGACGACCAACAGGACCAGTGCGGCGGGCACGTGGAAGATCTGGTGCGGCTGGGCGCTCAGCGCCTCGGGCAACAGGTCGAAGACGACCACACCGAGCATCAGCCCCGCGGCCAGCCCCAGCACGAGGTGGCGGCGGTCGCCGATGCGCTGTGCGACGAAGCCGCCGATCAGCGTCATCACGAACGCGCCCGCCGCGACGATCACAGCCATGACACGATTATCGGCCCCGCTCGCTCGACCGTCGCCTCGGGGAGCCATCCGGACAATCCACCGCCACGGGGGGGGGATCCGCATCCCGTTGCGGCGCGGGTGGGCGGCCTCCACCTCCCACCCAGGTCCGACGGACCGCGGCCGTCACGGTGACGAAGTCACCGCTGCCAGGCGCTCACCCGGCGCATTCGACCGTCCTCGGCAGGCCACCCTTCATCCGCAGCGTCGGCTCGGGTCAGACCTCAACTGGGGCCGCCGACTGGGCGGCCTCGAGGAGGGGTGCGCCGGTCTTTCGTCCGCAAGGAGGTTGACCCTGCGGCTGGATACGGGTGCGCATCGCGGCCAGCACGCGCTGCCGTGTGTGGGTGGGTCCAGGCACTCCCAGGACGAGAAGGCGACCTCGCCGCCGTCGACCGGGACCACCTCCGGCCCTTGCGAGCTGTACAGGCCGCGTGCACGCACCATGCCTTCCACCCAAGCTGTCTGCCGTCCGGGGCCCTATGTGTCAGGGTCGAAGGCCAGTAGGTTCGTGTGGTCGCGGGCGGGCCGAGCCGTAGGGGGTGTGCCGGGTGATAGTCCCCCGCTCCGCTCAGCCATTCTGATCACACCCGGCCAACGCCACGACGGTATCTGTGCGCAACCGCTGCTGAAACGCATCCGCGTTCCGCGCTTCGGCCCCGGCCGCCCGCAATGCCGCCCCGACCACGTGATCGCAGACGAGGCATACCACTCTCGCGGATCCTGGCTGAACCTGGCGGAGCGATGGTTCGCCGAGCTGACGCGAAGGACACTCAAGCGAGGTGGCCACCGCTCCGTCCAAGTCCTCGAACGCGACCTCCGCAGCTGGCTCACCGACGGGAACGAGCACCCGAAGCCCTTCGTCTGGACCTAGACCGCCGACGAGATCCTCGACAAAGTCGCTGCCTACTGCCGACGAATCTCCGACTCAGGTCAGGTTGTTGACGTGGGCACGGGGCAAGGGGCCCTTCAAGCCGGTCGAGTTCGACCGCTGCACCGTGACGAGATGCCGCACACGGCGCAGCGGATCGGAACCCAGCAACCTCTCTGCTTCAAGTCCAGCTCAGTCCGCAGCGATCGAGTGCGGCACAACCTGGTTGAGGCCCTCCACTCTCCGGTGGTCCCGGCCGGGCATTTGGTCGTCTCGGCGCCGGCGTCAGACGGAGAACATCGCCCAGTTCGGGGCCCGGCACCGCTGGATCAGGTTGTGGTCAGTCCCCGCACAGGGCTTTCCCACTTCTTCGGGCGCATGGGCGAGGTCGAACTCGATCGGTCCACGGCAACAAGTGGCGAGGTCAACGAAAAGCGGCCCTCTCCTCCGGTTCAGAAGGCTGCCCGGGCGAGGCTCGCCGTGCAAGATCTGGTCGCTGGCCTTGTCGATACTGATCGCGTCGGACGGATCCTGGTAGGAGGTCCTGATCCGTGGTGTTCCTGCCCATTACTGAGGGGTGTCGAACGCGCCAAGGAGGCAATCTGGTCATGCCGGAAACGCATCTAAGGGCGGAATCAGCAGAACTTGAAGGGGTAAAACATGTCGAACAAGTTCACGGGACGCTGCGAGTGCGGCGCCATTACATATGAGTTCTCCAACGCGCCCGAATTCGTAGCGAACTGCTACTGCAAGGACTGCCAGAGATCGTCCGGCGGTGTTATGGCGACCTACTTCAGCGTTGCCCAGGACGACTTCAAGCTCCTCAGTGGCAGTCCGCGACCCTACCCCTACGTGGCGGACAGCGGGAACACGCTGGAACGCAATTTCTGTCCTGAATGCGGTGCACGGGTCTTCACCGACAAGCTTTCAGGCTTTCCGGGCCAGGTGTTCGTCATGCTCGGCAGTCTTGACGACCCTGAAAGCGTCAAGGCGCCGATCATGGAGATCTTCACGGCGCGTCGCATCTCCTGGACCAAAGCGCTCGACGTACCGCAGTACCCCGCTCGCCCCGACGCGGACCCGCAGTCAACACAGGGGCGTCTGCCCGGGGGCTGCGGTTGACCAAACGTCCGGGGCCTGTCCCGTAACGATCTTGGCGTTGGGACGGGCGAAGTCGGCTGCTGTGACTGGTTCGCCTATCCGGGCCGGGACGGCAGCCCGCCGCTCGAGCCGGCCGGCACTCCTCGGGGTCGCGGCGCGCGCGGCCGCGGCCCCGCTGCCCCTGCGGTCAGCGCGGGCACGGCCCCGCAGTTCCTCAGGGAGGCGCACGGTGAGCTGGAAACCGGCCCCAGGCCGTCTGCGGCCTTCCTGGACGCCTCCGGCATGGCCCCGACCGCGGCGTACGCCGCCGCCGATGTGCCGCCGAGGCCCATATGCCCTCTGCTGCCCAGCAGTTCGCAGCCCTGGCCGAACAGACAGCTCCCCGCCTTGTCCGCGACAAGGCGGGGAGCTGTCGCCGACGCAGTGCGTGCTGTACGCGGGCGTTGCCGGGCCCTGCGCTAGAAGGTCAGGTTCCAGGCGTCGATCTTGCCTGTGTCGGAGGCGGCGTTGTCGTTGACGCGCAGCTTCCAGGTGCCGTTCGCGACCTCCGCGGAAGCATTCACGGTGTAGGTCTGGGCGATGTTGTCGGCGCTGCCGCCGGCGTGGTTGTGCAGCGTGTAGACGGTGCCGTCCGGCGCCACCAGGTCGACCTTCAGGTCACCGATGTAGGTGTGCTTGATGTCCACACCCACCTTGAGGGTGGCCGGGGCGTTGCCGGTCACGCCGGTGACGGCGATCGGGCTCTGCACGGTCGCGTTGTCGTTGATGGCGAAGTCCGCGAGGTTCTCGAAGTACTTGCCGGGCGGCGGGGTGGTCCCGACGGCCTTGAGGGCGTCGACCTGTCCTTCGCCGAAGAACGAGTTGTTGGCCGTCGTGCCCGTGCAGCGGCTGTCCGAGGGGCAGGCGATGTCGTTGGCCTGGGCGGCCAGCTTGGCACGGATCTGCGCCGGGGTGATGCCCGGGTCGGCGCTGGCGATGAGTGCCGCCACGCCGGCCACGTGCGGGGTGGCCATCGAGGTGCCGCTCTTGCTGCCGTAACCGCCGCCGGGGACGGTGGAGTACACGTTGCTGCCCGGCGCCGCGACGTCGATGACGCCCTGCCCGTAGTTGGAGAACGAGGCCTTGGTGACGCCCGTGCCGTTGGCCGCGACCGTGACCACGCCCGGCAACTCGGTCGGGATGTCGAGGCAGGCGTTGGTGATGGTGCGGGTGACCGGCGTCGAGTCGTTCGGGCTCGCGGAGTCGGTCGTCTTGTGGGCGAGGTCGTAGTTCTCGTTGCCCGCGGCGGCGATCTGGAGGGAGCCCTTGCCCTCGGCGTACTCCTGGGCGCGCTTGACGCCCTCGATGATGGCGGCCTGGTCGATGTTGTCCGGGCAGTTGAACTGCCACGGGTCCGTGTAATAGCTGTTGTTGGTGACCTTGAAGCCGTGGTCACCCGCCCAGACGAAGCCGCAGATGGTGTTCTCGGCGAAGAAGAATGAGTTGCCCGGCTCGGCGACCCGGACCGCGGCGATCTTCACCCCGGGGGCCACGCCGACGACGCCCTTGCCGTTCTTGGCCGCGGCGATGGTGCCCGCTACGTGGGTGCCGTGCGTGTCGACGTCCCGCCAGGCGCCGGCACGGGTGTCGGGCTTGCCGTAGGCGCAGGAGACCGAATCGGCCGCGTTGAAGTTGGGCGCCAGGTCCTGGTGTTGGTCGTCCACACCGGTGTCCAGGACGCCGACCGTGACGGAGGCGGAACCCGGGTTCACGGCCCAGGCCTGGTCGGCCTTGATCTGGCTCATGTCGGCCCGGACCGGCTCTCCGGCCGGGGTCGAGGCCTGGGCCGGATTTGCCGGGAGCGCCGGGGTGTAGGCGTCGGCCGGGACGTCCGAGGTGCGCGTGGCGCCGACCTGCTGCACGCCGGCGACGCCGCGCATGGTGGCGGCGAATCCGCTGGACGCCGAGTGGGCGACGATCACCCCGATGGCGTCGAAGTTCGAGAAGACGGTGCCGTCGTTGGCCGCGATCGCGGAGCGGACCGCCGAACTGTCGCCAGGGGCGGTGATCACGAGGTAGGCACGCGTGCCGGCCACCCAGGTCGCACTCTGGGAAGCCGGCGCGGCGGCCGGAGCGTGGGCCTTGGCGGCCGGCGCGGTGGAGGAGGCGACGGGGAGCGTGCCCGCGAGGGCGCCCGGGGCGCCGAACGCGAGGGCGGCGCCGAGCGTGGTCGCCAGCACCAGCGTGTGTCTAGCTCGGCTGGACATGTGGGGTATCAAGGCGTCCTCCGGACACGGCCCGTCCGTGCTGAGGGCACCGGTCGGGACGTACGAAACGAATGGTGGATGCAAGATGTCAGACGCGTGCTCCTGTACGGAAGTACCTTTCAGTGCTGGCACGTTACCGGGGCATGGCTGAAAAGAGACGTACTCCGGGCATCCGGGGGGGGAGGGGCGGGATCCACCGGGAGCTCGGTGACGTCGACCGCCCTGGCGTACCCCGTCGGCCTGGTGTCGGTCGTGCTGCCCGCACCAGAGCGCCGGACCCGCGCGGCGACCGACACCGCCCGCGCCCTGGTGGCCGTCGGCGACGTGCTCGACGACCCCGCGCAGTCCCCCGCCCAACGGATCGCACGCTTCGACGTTTTCCGTGCGGAGCTCATGCCCGCCCTCGATCAGGACGACCTCATGCACGCCCGAGCGGCGAACGACGGGGACGACCACGGCCGGGACCACACCGACATCCTCATCGTCACCGCGCTCCCACACCTCACCCGGACCCTGGGCATCCCCGCCAATACGACATCATGCGACCGGCATCCGTCGTGGATGGGTTCGGTACACACGCCGCCATCCGCATCGCTCACACACGTGCCCTCATCGGCTGGCGGACCTGACAGCGAACACTGTCGAAGGTTGTGACCGTATGGCTGAGTGCGACCAGACCGTCCCGTAGCGGTGCCCCGCCCTGCGTCGCCCCGACGCAGGAAGTGCGGGTCCGGTCGGTGAGGTTGCCCGAGCCTTCGCATGCCGCGCGGATGACGATGACCGCCGCGAGCAGCTGCGTGTCGGCACCGGCGGGCAGCGAGGCCACCACATGGCTCAGACAGCGGCGCGCAGCTTCTCCCGGCTGACTCTTCAACAGCGTGGGCAAGAGGACTTCCGCCCCAGGGCCGACCGTGCCAGTGCCCCACCATCCGACCTCCTGCGGCTACTCTGCGTGAAGCTCAACTGAACCGACAGCCGCCCACCGACCCGGCGTTGAGGTGAACGCGTGGAGAAACTGGGTTCAGTGCCCGCAGCAGCAGTGGAGAAACCAGGGAATCGGCCGTGTGTTCCTGCATTCGCCGGGCACGAGGAGCGACGGAGGTTGATAACTATGGTTCCCCTGCTTCTCGTTCTTCTGCTGGCTCTGATCCTTTTCGGCGCGGGCTTCGCGCTCAAGGCACTGTGGTGGATCGCCGTCATCGTGCTGGTCGTCTGGCTGCTCGGCTTCGTCATGCGCTCCGCAGGCACAGGCGGCCGCAAGGGACGCTGGTATCGCTGGTAACCCGACCAGCAGCGTGCTCGTGGGCTCCGGATGTTTCCGGAGCCCACAAGCATGTCCCGGATCAGGACATCTCTCCGGGCAAACGGTGTAAGCACCACCTTCCCGGGAACCCGGCCTCGTAGCTTGGGGCTGGTGAGTAGTGGAACCTGCGCCTCTGAACCACCGGGCCCCACCCCGACATCGCCCATCGCGCCGCGAGGCTCTACACCTCTCCCAGCCCCAGTTCGACGTCGTACCGCTCAGCTGCGGGCTCGGGTGGTGCTGCGCTCCAGGCGCGGCACCGAAAGGGGCCGGCCCTCTCCGTCGCATTCGATCTGTTGCGGCTGTCCTGGACGTACACGCCCTCCTGGCCGTACCGGCGGCGCAGAGTGTTGCTGGAGGGGCAGGGTGTCGGCTGCCGCGATCGCCGTGTGGGCGCGCTTGCGCCCCCCATGCCCCCGTTCCACTCGATCGGTGAAAAGGTGCCATCATCCCGCCTGGTCCAGTAACCTCCTGGCCACCTCCCGGGCGACCATAATCAGGGCCGGACGTTCGCAGCCAGTCACCGCCACTCTGCTCGAAGGATCGGACAGGGCCCTCGCATGGCGCGCCCTGACCCAGCTCTGGCCCCCTATGAGACGTATGCGCAACGTTCCGGCCGCCGGCTGAGAATTGCTCCGCTCACACCGGACCAAGTCGGTGGTCGGTCATGCGATGCTGCGTGCCTTGGCGATGGCGATGAGTGTGCCGCGCCGACGGTGGCGCCTTTCGTAGTCCAACACCTGCCGGGCTTCGGCGGGGGTGGCAGTCTGCAGCCGGGCGGTGATCCGGTCCGGGATCATGGCGTCGTACCCCGGCCAGGGTTCACTGGCGCGTAGCCGCTCGATGGCTTTCAGGATTTCCGGCCGGACGGCGTGGGCGCGCTCGTAGCCGTCGAGAGCGGACAGTTGCGCCTGGGAAAGGGTGGGCAGGCGCTGGATGGTGTCGGTGACGCTGAGATGCTCGTACCGGAGGATCGGCGGCTCCTGTCGCCTGGTGATCGCGTCCTGGTCCTCCTCGGGCATGTGGCGGAGCGCGCCTTCATCGGTGCGCGCAGTCTGCCGCCCACCGGCCTCGGCGGCTTCTCGGACCCGTTCGACGGGAGAGCCCGTGGTGATTGTGGCGGCATCGGGCGGGCCGTCGTCATCGGGCTGGGTGCGGTTGCCGCTGCCGGTGGCCGTCGTTGCCCGGGCCTGCTGGGCGAGGCTGTCCTCGAGCGTCGCGAGCAGTTCCTCGTCCTGGCGGCGCAGCCGGGCAAGCAGGTCGGCGGCGACCTGGTCGTGCGCCTGTTCGGCGATGCTCTGCCCGGCCTGGCAGGCCGCCAGGGCCCGGGCGGTGATCGAGTACTCGTTCTCCGTGTGTCTCAGTATCTGACGCGGGCTGGGCCCGTTGCGACGATGCCATAGGGCGGTCGTGATCGCCGCACCGATCTTGAGTGGCAGTCCGGCCGTCCGGACGGTTGCCCGGGCGTTGAAGCGGACCCGGTCGGCGGTGTCCCGCAGCGGGCGCCGGGAGCGAAGCTCACGCACGTGTCCGTCGAGGCGGGCGACACAGTCGTAGGTGTGGTCGATATGGCGTTTGAGAATCTCCCGTCGAGGGCCTGCGGCATGGACGGCGATATCAGCCCGGAAACGGTCGATGAGCGCCGTATGGGCATCACGGGCGTCCTCAAGCGTGGGGACAAGCGCATCTGTCGTCACCGCTGTCATGGCGTGCCCTGCCTTCTGGCATTGAACTGGTCAGATCGGTGGATCCAGCGGGGGGGTCCGAGTATGGGGTGTGGTGGAGACCGCTTGAGCCCCAAAGGTTGGCCGCTCGACAGCCGGTACCAGCCAGGCGCCTGCTGCCTCGGGCGCAACCGCAGCAACCCGGGTACCCCTGTACCCCGCGGATGATTGCCAGGACCGGCCGCGGAGTATGCAGGGTGCGGGGCGATCGCGGACACCCTGACACCGCTCGGATTCCAGGAACATGGCCTGCCGGGCCTGTTCGGCGTCCGAGAACCGCCACCACCGGGGCAGACCCGGATATCACAGACATGGGGAGCAGCACCGCTTCGTGGCGCTGTGCATGACGCGGTTCCGCGGTTCTCCGGCCGCCCAGAGTTCGCCGATGCCGGAGGTCACACACACCACGCTCCGGCCACGTGGCTCGACCACGGTGATCCACTTGCCGGGCGGGCTTGGCCGGGGAGAATCGGCGGTAGGGAAGGCAGGCTCTGGAAAGCGGCAGGTGACATCGCGCTACGACCAGCCCCTCATCGACGCCGGGCATCCCCCGCCCGCCACCGCCACAGATCGAACCGGCGCCATCGGACCGTGCGGGACCTGGAACCCGTCCTCCTCGCGGAGGTGGCGTGGCCGGAGTCCGCCTGGTCGATGGGTGCTACCGGAAGTTGAGGTGTCATTGGTGGCGCGGCCGACACGGGGGCAGACGCGTAAGGAGGCTTGGGGGCCGGCCTTCGTACGCGCGCGCAGAAACCTGACCTCTCAGGGGCTGACCCTGCCCGGACACATTCCCGACCTTCGCCGTGCCAGACCTGGACGGATCGTCGTGCTGGTACCCGCGCACAACGAAGAAGCGCTCATCGCCGAGACTCTCGAGTCGCTCGCGGCCCAGACCAGGCCCGCGGACGAGGTCATCGTGGTCGCCGACCGGTGCACCGACCGCACCGCTGAGATCAGCACGGCCCACGGCGCGAAGGTCGTCGAGTCGGTCGGGAACACGCAGGCCAAAGCGGGTGCGCTCAACCAGGTCCTGGACGAACTGCTGCCACGGCTGTCCGACGACGACGCCGTCATGATCATGGACTCCGACACCTCGCTGTCCCCCGAGTTCATCGCCCGGGCAGCGCGCCGCCTGCACGAGGAGGAACCCGGCTTCCCACCCGTCGGCGGAGTGGGCGCCGTCTTCTTCGGCTACCCCCTGAGCCGGCTCGTCTGCCACCTCCAGAACAACGAGTACGTGCGCTACGCCCGCGAACTCCACCGCCGTCGCGGCCGCGCCGACGTCCTGACCGGCACGGCCTCCCTCTTCCCGGTCGACGCCCTGCGCCGCGTTCGACGAGCCCGCGCCGAGCATGCCCTGCCCAGGGGGGACGCCGTCTACGACGTGCAGTCGCTGACCGAGGACAACGAACTGACCCTCGCACTCAAACAGCTGGGATACCGCTGTGTGTCCCCGTGCGCCTGCATCGTGGGCACCGAACTCATGCCCACCTGGCCTCGGCTCTACTACCAGCGACTGCGCTGGCAACGCGGCGCCCTGGACAACCTCAGGGCCTACGGCCTCAGCCGCGTCACACTGCCCTACGTGTGCAGGCAGGCGCTCACCTATCTGAGCGTGGCTTTCGTCCCCTTCTTCCTCACCGTCCTGCTCTACTACACCGTCACCAAGGAATTCCCCGGACTGCCGTGGTTCTGGGTCGCGATCACCGCCGTCGCGGCCTTCGAGCGCGTCTGGGCAGCCAAACGCGGCGGTTGGAAGTCCCTGCTGCTCGCCGTCGCGATCGTGCCGGAAGTCCTCTTCGACCAATTCCTCAACGTGGTCTACGCCAAAGCGCTCATCGACGTCCTGACCCGCTCCGACGCCACCTGGGAACAGACACGCGGCCGCAAGAAACGCCTCCGGAGACTGCTGATCACCACCTGCGGAATGGTTCTGCTGCCGGCCGGCGTCGTGGGCCTGGCCTTCGCCTGCATCGCGCTCGGCATCGCCTGGTACCTGATCGCCCTCTTCGTGCTCTGCGGTGTCGCCGCAGCCGTCGTCCGCCTCAGCCGGCTGTACCCCCTCGGACTGCTGTTGTCCCTGCCCAGCGGAGAACCGAAGCACGAGGAGATGCCACCCTGGCGTCAGCCAGGGGTGCCGGCATCGGCGAGAACCGGCTCCCGCAACCACCGTTCTACGGAGCGGTGAGACCGGCGATGTTCCGCCGGGGCCGTCGGCCAGTGCGATCACCGCCGTGACGCGTCTGCCGACCGGGTCACGGCGCACCTCCTAGGCTTGAGCGACGGCGAGGGTGATCTCCAGGCCGTGCCGCCCGACGCGCCACGGGTCGGTTGCGGCGACGTCCGGCAGGACCGGATCGCTGTCCCACACCGACGCAGGGGACACGAGATCGGGCTGATGGACTGGATGGCGTTGGCGGCGTACTTGAAGGCGCCCGTCGGCGTTGGTGCCGATGACAGGGTCGCCGTCGATGTTCTGCACGATGCTCCGGGGACGTTCCCTTCCCTGGCCGGGCGCCCTGGAAGCCGAGATCGCGCATGATTCACCCTTTGGGTGCGGGCAGTCAGTACACCTCTTTCGTGTTCACCGCCCATCTCCTCGAGGCCGGCACCGTCGGCCACGCCTGGACACCGCGCTCATGGAGCCACAGACCGGCCTCCGCAAACCGGAGTTGACCGGACCGCGCAGGGCCTGGCCCGGCCTCGCCGACGTCGGAATCGGCACCGCGGAAGGCGTGGACCGGTGCAACAACCATCGGCGCCACACCACGATCGGGGACATCCCGTCCCACGAGCACGAGACCAACTACTACGCTCAACACCGAGCCGAATCGGGCGACTGCCATCGACGCATGGAGCCTTCACCGGTCCCGGAGCGGTTCGGTTCACCACGTCTGTGGTCGACGCGGTGCGAAGGTCGCTGGTGTACGGGCGGTATCCGGGATGGCTCCGCCGGAAAGCATGAGCGCCCATTGCCCGGTCGCGGCAACCACGCCACCGCCCGCCGGTACCCGATCGACGGGGAGCCGCTGGAGCGGAGGTGACGCCGACGGCCTCGGCCTGGACAACCCATGCTCGAACCGTCCCCGCCATCCGTACCAGGGTGGACTGCGAGAACGAGCACCGGGAGTCCATCTCCCCGTCACCGGGCGGCGCCCGGCCGGCACCTTGTCCGTGGCAATCCGGGTGTAGCGTCCTTGACATGGACTTTCGCACCACCGTTGAGCGCGCTCGACGCCTCAAGCAGCTGCACGCGGAGTACAAGCCTCTTGTGCTGCCGACCGTCTGGGACGTCTGGTCCGCGCGGACGGCAGCCGACGCCGGGTTCCCCGCGCTGACTGTCGGCAGTCATCCGCTCGCCGACTCCCGGGGGGCCGGCGACCACGAGGGGCAGACCTTCGAGGAGGTGCTCACCGCCGTCAAGCCGATCATCGCGGCGGTCGACGTCCCGGTGTCCGTGGACCTGGAGGCCGGGTACGGACAGGAGCCTGCGGATCTCGTCGCCGGGCTCATCGAGGTCGGCGGTGCCGGTCTCAACATCGAGGACACCGTGCACTCGGACGGCGGGCGCGTACGCGGCACGCAGGAGCACGCGAGCTACGTCGCGGGCCTGCGCGCGGCGGCTGACGACGCTGGGGTCCCGGTCTGGGTGAACGGGCGCACCGACCTCTTCCTGCACGCGAAGGAAGCTTCCGGCGTCCTCGAGGAGGCGATCGAGCGACTGCGAGCCCTGGAGCAGGCCGGCGCCGACAGTGTCTACCCCGTGGGTATTCAGGACAACGACGACCTGCTCGCGGCGGTGACCGGCGCCGTCGCCGTTCCCGTGAACTCCACAGCTCATCCCGTCAAGCACGATCTTGAGCGCTTCCGCCGTCTCGGCGTCGGCCGGATCACTTACGGCCCGCTGCTGCAACTCGCAATGACGGACACGATGAAGAACATGCTCGGGCCGTGGGCGCCCTGAGGAGTTGACCGAGCGACGGATCCGGCCGTCGGTGTCCTGCACCTCACGGCGAACGTGACGCAGGTGCTTGTCGAACTCGGCTGCGCCGACGGGGCTGATGCAGCAGGTCCTCGCCGACGAGAAGTGGGCCGACATGCTCACCGACGCCGACCGGCGGACCCTGTCACCACTGTTCTGGACGCACGTGAACCCCTACGGCCGGTTCGAGCTGGACATGAACAGCCGCCTGGAGCTGGGCCTGGCCTCCACGGGCAGGGCGATGCCAGGCCCGCGCAGCCCGCAGCCCGCAGGGCGATGCGGCATCGGCCAGACGCTGACGCCGCGGTTCTCGGTGCGGGCAGTCGGAGGGTTTCGCTCCAGGCGCGCGCCGTCGGTGTGCGGCGGTTGAGGGGCGCAGGGCGCGGCCCTGTCGAGGCCCGTGTCGTCAGGCGGCGGAGCCGGCCGTGAGCTGGTCCATGATGTCGGCCAGGTTGTAGTGGGCCCGCTTCTCGATGATCTTCCCGTCCTTGACTGTGAACAGGTTGAACATGGCGAAACGTACGTGCGCTCCGCGTGGGGGGATGCCGTAGTAGTCGCCGCCCTGGTCTCCTTCGACCACGACGTAGGCGCCGACCTTGTCAGCTTCGGCGACGGTGTCGAGGACCGTGAGGCGGACGTCGGAAAAGGCGTCGACGTGCTTCTTCTCCGCGTCGATGAACCCTGCTGCACCGGGCCGGGGGCTGTCGATCTGAGGGTAGAAGACGAAGTCCGGGTGGAACATGCCGGTGAGCGTGTCGCCCTGCTGAAGGGCCTGGTAGAAGCGGTGCACGAGGCCGACGTTGGTTCCGGTGGACATGTGATCGGGTCCTTCTCTGTCGTTCTGGCACGGCGCAGGGGACGCCGCGAGGGGTTGCTCCCAGGGTCGGGGCTCGGCGTGTGGGGAACCCCGACCCTGGCACGAGCTCTCGGTTCCTCAGCTGCGTTCCGGGCTCAGGCGCGCTGCGCCCAGTCCTGGTCCAGGCGGTCGGTCAGGCCCGCGGCGGCGAAGGCTGCCTCCAGCTCGTCGCGGCCCTCGGTGAAGTGGGCCCAGCTGTCGTGGTGGACCGGGACGACACGGCGGGCGTCGAGAATCCGGGTGGCCTCGGCGGCCTGGGCGCTGTCCAGGACGACCGGTCGGCCGTCGAAGAGCATGGGGAAGCGGGGTGCTCCGGCGAACAGGAGGGCGGTGTCGATCGGGGCGAAGCGGGCGGCGATCTCCCTGACCGCGTCGAGCGAGGCGTTGTCGCCGCTGACGTAGACCGTCGGCAGGCCCTCGCCCGTCAGGACGAAGCCGACGACCTGGCCGGCGAAGGGCTCGATCTCCTCACGCGCTCCGGGACCGTGGATGGCCGGGACCCCGGTCACAGTGATGGTGCCGCCGCCCGGGCGCTCCAGCTCGGCCGACTCCCAGTCGGCCAGGCCCTTGGCCTTCGCCCCGAGGCGCTTGCCGCCGCCGGGGGTGGTGAGGGTGAGGGGGACGTCGGCGAGCAGGGCGCGGCCGGAGGTGTCGAGGTTGTCGGCGTGCTCGTCGTGGGAGAGCAGGACCACGTCGATGGGGCCGAGGTCGGCAGGGGTAGTGGCGGAGGAGGCGGTCTTGGTCAGGGTCGGGCCACCGGGCGAGGCGTAGTCGCCGGGGCCGTCGAAGGTCGGGTCGGTCAGGAAGCGCAGGCCGCCGTACTCGAACAGGGCGGTCGGACCACCGAACGTGCGGACCGGGAACTGGTTGGCGTTGAGCTGGGACATCACGCATCCGTTTCTCACGAAAAAAACCTGCGGTTAACGTGACTCCAGGCTAGGCAGGCATCACGGAAAAAGGCAAGCGCTACCATGAGAGGCATGGACGACAGCCTGGCCAACGACGTGGCACCGACCGCTCTGCCCCCGGCACCAGGTGCCGACCGGTACCGCTCCCTGGACTTCGCCGACACCGCCGCCACCCTGCCCGCCAGCCAGAGCTACGACCTGCTCGCCGCCCCGGAATCCGCCATGCGCTGGCTCGCCACCCACGACCTGACCACCCCGGACGTGCAGCTGTACGAGGTGTGCGCACAGCGGATGCGCACGCTGCGCGCCCACATCCGCGCCCTGTTCGCCGCCCGCGTCGACGCCACCACCCCACCCGAGGAATCCCTGCGCGCGGTGAACGAGGCCCTCACGGCCGTGCCCACCGCCCCCCTCCTCGCCTGGGACGGGGCCCGGGGGCTGCGCCGCGTCCAGGCGCACCCCACCGACCAGGCCGTCAACCACGCACTGGCGACCCTCGCCGCCGACGCCGCCGACCTGCTCACCGGTCCCGACGCCGACATCCTCGCCTCCTGCGGATCACCCCCCTGCGACCGGTTCCTCCTGCGCACCCACGGCCGGCGCCACTGGTGCTCCACACGCTGCGGCGACCGTGCCCGCGCCGCCCGCGCCTACGCCCGGCGCAGCGGCGCCTCGGGCTGACGCACCACCCCCGGGGCCCTCCTGCGGACCGCCCGGCGGCCACGCGAAACACCTCCGGCGGCGCACGAAGGTGCAGCCCGAGGGCACATCCAGGGACAGGTCGTGCTCGCCGCCGCCTGCTGACGAGCCGTTTCCGGGGAACAGACAATCCGGCAGTGGCGCCTGGGGAGATCGACGGGCAAAGCGGCGGGCCCCTTCGACCATGGCCGGCGCCTGCGTCGGCCGACGGGCCGAATCGGGACAGGCGGGCTGACGCGGGCCGGACGGGGCATCCGCTACTGCACCAGGAACAGCCCACCACCGGGAGCCATCCTTGACCCGACACCTCACCCTCGCCCGCGCCTGCCGAACCCTCGCCCTCACCGAACTGGCCGCCGCGGCCTGGCTCCTCGTCAACCACGAGTGGCTACTCGGCATCCTCGTCGCCTGGGCCGCGCCCAGCCTGCTCGCCGCCGACGCCGTATGCCGGTGCGCACACCACCGCGCGCGGGCCGAGGCGCAGCGCGCGGCACGGCTGGAGGCCGGCGAGCAGGTCCGGCCGCTCACACCGTGCTGCCCGTTCTGGAAGCACTCCCACGGCCAGGTCCACGGAGCGGGCTGCACCCGCCCGCCCCTGCCCCGCCGCGACACCTACCGCCTCGACGACGCCGGCCGAGCCGCGTTCGACGAGATCGTCCGCCATTACAACGACCGGAGTGCGGCCTGACCGGCCCGTCGTCCGATCCGCGTCGAAGGTGTGAAGGCGGCCTGGTTGTCGCGGGACAGGACCGTCGGTGACGCAGACCGTGGAGGCCGCCGACGAGAAGCAGCCGGGCAAGACCAACGCGTGGTGCCGCCGGAACCTCACAGGTCCGCGGCGGAGGGTGCGGGCGGCAGCGTCTCCTTCACGCAGCTCAGCGTAGGTGTCGACGGTGCCCTGGCTCGCGGTGAGCGTCGCACCGTTGCGGCACAGGGTGCCAAGTGCCGCCGTGTGGTGAGCTTCGGCGTCCGCGACCACGGCCAGTGCACCGTCTCTCGCGGCTACGCCGAGGAGGATGCGCAGAGTGGCGGTGCCGATTCGCGGCCGCGATGTGACCGACCGAGCCGCACACCGTGACTGTGCTGTGGCCGCGCAGGCGGGTGTCCCCGGCCGCGCTGGGCCTCGGCGGCCCGGACAACAGCTCTCCGGGGTGGCTGCGCGACAGAAACGCAGGATGTCGTTGGGGGTCAGCGGGCGCGGTCCGGTACCGGCGGCCGGGGCAGCCTGCTGCACGCGGTGCCGCCACTCCCCCGTATCACGCACGCCGTGCCCCACGGTCCGTCACGGGGTCAGCGAACGGGCGAGACGGGAGCGGGCGGCGCCGACGGTGCGCAATGGGGGTTCTGCGCTCGGGGCCTGCCATCCGGATCCGGACGGTCGCAGGGCGGTGGCGGGTATGGTCCCGTCCGAGGCCCTGAATCGCATTGGAGATACTTCCTGGCGTGACACGCGAAGACACCCAGGCGGTCAGACCGCCTGAGCCTCCGGCCAGACGTCAGATCCAGTCCTGGCAGGAGGCCGAACGCAATGCCGCGGCCTGGATGCGCCACTGGGGGTATGAGGACGCCCGGGCCCAGCCCGGCGGGAGCGACGGCGGGGTCGACGTGCGCTCGCGGCGGGCGCTGGGACAGGTCAAGTACCAGGCGTCCGCCGTGGGCAGGCCCGAGCTGCAGCGCCTGTTCGGGGCCCGTGGCCGGGCCCTGGACAAGGACCTGCTCTTCTTCACTGGCAGCAGCTACGCCACCACCGCGGTGGAGTACGCCGCCGAGAACGGCATCGCGCTGTTCGTCTACGGTCTGGACGGGTCGATGACCGCGGTCAACGCTCCGGCCCGCCGCATCGCCGCGGCACCGGCTTCGACACCTTCCATGTCCCTGGCCGGATCAGCGGCGGCGACCCCGGCACCGGTTCTCACCTCTGCGCCCACTTCCGGACCTCCCAAGGCAGTGCGGCCGGGCAGGGGCCGGATCGTGCTGGGTCTCGTCCTGATGGCCGTTGCCCTGTTCATCCCCGGGGGCGAGAGCTTCGAGCCCCGCCCCAGTCGGGCCCTGGTGACACTGTTGATGATCGTCGTACCCACCGTCCTGATCGTTTCGGGCATCCGGGAGAAGTCCCGCCGCCGCTACTGGCCGACGGGCCTGGGCCTGCTCCTTCTGGACCTTCCGGCGGCCTGGGTCACCAACGCGCGGTTGTGGCGGGGAGACACCGCGGACATCCTGGTGCCCGCAACCTTCACCGCGCTGTCACTGACGGCCGCTGTCCTCCTGCTGCGCTGGAACTCTCACGACACGGCTGGCCCCTCGAACACGGCAGCGTCCTAGACGGTTCTGTTCGTCTGACGCCTGTCGGCCTCGATCTGCCATTGCTGGCGCGTTTGTGACGTGTACCGCTGCTGCTCGATGTTGGCTCCTTCGGCGGTGCTGCCCTCGTCCACGCCGAGGCAGAGCCCGCTGTAGCGGTTGATGAGGAAGTAGTACCCGTCACCGGTGGGCGTGACGGCCCAGTGCTGCTGGGGCACGTCGGAGTCCGCGCAGATGGCCACATTGCCGGCGTCGTCGCGGGAGAGCCCGGCCACTTCCAGAGCTTGGCGCTGCCGACGCCCTTGATCTCGTAGTAGCCGTCGCCGGTGGAGGCGAAGGTCCACTTCTGGTTGTTCCGGTTCAGCCAGGCCCACTGAAGGATGCGGGTGCCGTTGGCGGTTCCGTTCCCGCTGACGTCGGCGACCCCAGGATGCGGAAAGCTCGATACATCGGGTGAATGGGAGACGGAGGCCCTTGTGGAGGCACCTCTGGGTGGTCGAGCGCGGACGGCGCCGGAACCGTCGCTACGCGCCACCCGTCCGTGACGACGCGGGGTCGCCCGTACGGGCGCCGCCGCAGACCCTGGCGCCGTGATGACGGGCTCCGCTGGGGTCTGCTCCTGGCGACAAGGCCCGACTCTGGCGCTCGGCAGCCGTCCGGGCGACGGCTTCGCCACCCGGCGGGTTCGTTCCAGTGCGGCGACACCGGTCGCCTGTCCATGGTCCGGACCGGGCGGTGTCAGGGCCGCCGATGGGGAGACGCCGGTTCGGAGTCAGAGGGGCACGCGCCGGTTTCCGGGTGCACCGGGCTGGTCCTGATTCCCCCGTTCGACCAGTTGCACGTCCAGCACACGGGCGGTGCGCACGTAAGCTGTGCGGACGCCACGGAGCGAGCGGTTCAGGTGGCGTCGGGGCCGGGTTAACCTGTGCTGACGGTGCGCAGGGCGCCGGTCAGCGCGGCGACGGCCACATCCACCACCACCGGCCTCATGACGTCACGGCCGCCATCCTGGACTCAATAAGAACATCTCGCGGAATGGCGGCGGGGTGGCGGCGGCCGCCCGGCGGGACCGGCTCGTCCAAGGCGTCCATCTGTTGCTCGTTGGCGTCGAAGAACTCCTGAACGCGGCCCAGGGGCGGTGGTTGCGGATCTTCGGCCATGGTCGTGCCTGGGGTGGGCGGCGGAGATCTCTCCGCGACGCGGCCGTCGACACGGCGCAGCTCGTGCTGCTTACGAGCTACTTGCTGTCGGCCGCAGGCCGCAGTTGCCCGGCCCGCCTACGGCTCGGCCGGCCTTCTCGGCCTCTCCCCTGCCTGCCGCCGGTACTCCCGCGACATCTCAGCACGTCGCGGTTTCGCGCGGACGTCTTCCCTTGCCCGATCGCGTTCGCTTGCCGAGATGGTGACGCGCGGTTTCAGAGCCGAGAGCAAGCGGTCCATTCGCCTCCAGCTCCTCGCGACGCCGCTCGGTGTGCACCGGTGCGGGAGGCACCTGGACGGCACGGGGATGTCACACGGGTTCGCTGCGGCCGGGTGCCTCACAGGCCGAAGGCGCCGCCTTCGACGAGGATGAGCAGGCCGATCGCGATCAGGACCAGGGGCAGCACGATGTGGCCCCACCGAGCGAGGGCCTGGGCGATGACCGGCCGGGTGGCGAAGAACCGGCCGGTGAAGCACCACGCCGCCACCAGCGCGAGGAACACCACGGCGTACACGCTCATCCCGCCGATACCGGCGGTGGCGAACACCGGCACATAGACGCCGATGTTGTCGCCGCCGTTGGCGAAGGTGACCGCGGCGACTTCCAGCGGGCTGGGGCCGCCCGCCTCGGCCTGGTCTTCCGCTTCGTCCGTGCCGTCGTCACGGGGGTCCTTCCATGCCCGCCAGGCGGCCTTCAGGCCGAGGGCGAGAGGCAGCAGCCCGAGGTAGGGGATGGCCGACTCGGGCAGGAAGGTCGCTCCGAACGCGGCGGCCACCGCCACGGCGAGGATCGCTGCGAAACCCAGGTACTGGCCCAGCACGATGCGGCGAGTGGAGCCGCGGTGCCCGGCTCCCTGGGCGAAGAACAGCGCCAGAACCACGATGTCGTCGATGTTGGTGGCGGCGAACAGCCCGGCGGCCTGCCCGATGATGCCCAGGTCCACGAGTGGATACCCTCCCCTTCGATGCGACTGTCCCGGTGACGCTACTGGGAGCCCGCACCGCGTCCCTCTCCGGGCCGCGGCTCAGTGCTCTCGCTTCTCGTGAACATCGAACACGACAGCGTCAGGCCGCCTCCCGAGGTGAAGAACGACTGCTGCCGAACGTCGTGGACAAAGCCACGCTCATGGAGGTCGCGGATGGATGCGCGGCGCGGCCCGATGTGCGCGACCCGGGCTCCGTGGAGAAGATCCGGGAGGCTTCGGGCGGCGGTGCAGGGTCCCTTGCGTGCCGCACGCCGGGCGGTCGAGTTCGGTGACATCCGGTGGGTGGGCTGACTCCTGGTCGCGTGTCAGTGACGCGAGAGGCCCGTGACACCGACACGGGGGCGACCAGTCACTGACACGAGAGCGACAGCCGCTGTCTCAGCTCAGGCGGTGACCGAGGATCGCGAGGCCTGCTGCCGCAGCGCGGTGCTGGTAGGCGCGAAGTCCTGGGGCGCCGGGAGGTGCGGGCTTGCGGGCGTTGCGGTGCCAGTGGCCGGTGAGTGCGGCGAGGAACGCTGTGGTGCCGTCGGGACTGCCCGCGCTGGCGGGGTGGTCGCGTAGCAGCCGGGCGATGTCTGCGGGCATGTGTCCGGCGAGGACCAGTTGCGGGGCGAGGGCGGCGGCGTCGACGCAGGCCGGGCCGGTGGTGGCGTGTGCCCAGTCCACGAAGGTCACGCCCAGGTGGTGGTCGCGGACCATGTTGTCGGCCCGGAGGTCGCCGTGGACGATGCGGTTGCCGTGGGCGAGGGCGGGCCAGGCGGCTTCGAGTTCGGCGAGCTGCGGCAGGTGGGCGCGGGCGGCGGGGGCGAGGTCGTCCGGCGGGTCGGAGAGCAGCTCGTCCCAGCCGTGCAGGGCCGCCGTGGTGGAGGGCGTGGTGCTCACCGCCGCGACGTAGGGGGCCGGGGCGGGGATGGAGGTGAGCTTGTCCAGCAGCGCCCAGGTCCTATCGGCGTCGCCGGAGGCCGGGGACAGGTCGGGGGGCGGGCCGTCCAGGTGGGCGATGACGACGGCGGTCCAGTCGGCGACGCGGTGGATGCCCAGCAGGTCCGGGGCCGGGGCGCCGGGCGGCAGCGAGCCGAGGGCGGCGGCCTCGTGGACGTTGGCGGCGGTCAGCGGGTCGTCGTCGGGTGCCGCTTTGACGAAGGCACGTCTGCCGTCGGCCATGCGGAGCGCGGCGGCGAGCTGGTGGCCGAAGCCGCCTTCGGGCGTGACCGCCTCGGTCACGGATGCCCCCAGGGCGTCTTCGAGGCGGGTTCGGAGCGGCGTGGGGACGTCGGTCCATTGCAGACGGCCGCTGGTGAGCGGTACAGGCATGGGAGCAACTCTCAGAGGTCGAGGAAACGGGTGGCGGGGTGACGGGTGCGCGCCGAGCCGGACCGCGGGTCGGGCTACCCGTGCCAAGCCTCGTCGTCACTGCCGCAGATCGGTGCCAGCCGATTCCTCAGCATGAGAGGCGACCAGTCTCCGGGCCCATCGTGGTGACAACCAGTCTGCCCATGTGACGACTAACCCGCTTCGACTCACGGATGTGTTTTCGGGCAGGACCGCCTCTGATCCCCGGTCGTCGGAGCGGACGTCACCGTGCACCCGACCGCCGGACCCACCGACCCGGCGAACCTTCCCGGTCGGAGCACTGGCTGCTAGGAGGACCGCGGGAAGCCACAGCGCGGACGCCGAAGGTTACCGCGGCGCAACGGGCCGACGCACGACGCGAGTGCACCATCGGCTGCTCATGCTCGCGACCGGGTCACCAACTCGGCGGCCCGAAGCAATCCGGAGGCGCCAGACAAGCCGCGCTCGAGAACCTCGTCGGGACGTGCGCCGTGCTGGCGCACGGAGCCGGCGAAGTGCTGCATGTCCTTGCGCATCAGACGCTGGACGTGGTCGGGGAGTTCTGGAGGGATGTCCGTGCCGAGGGCGCGCCGAGCAGCACTGCCGCCGCTGCTCGCATTGATGATGTCGATGAGCACAGGGACATTCAGCCCGACCTGTTCTGCGAGCGTGAGAACGTCTACGGCGTTCTTCAAGTTGGTGATGGTCAGCGCGTTGTCGAACAGCTTGGTCATCGCCCTGCCCGGCCCCTGTCGGCCCCATGAGGCGCACGGTGTCGCCGAAGGCCGCAAACACTGGGCGGGCGGTCGCGCAGGCGTCGGCCGGGCCGCCGACGAACATGGTCAGGGTCCGGGCGCGGGCACCGGGGCTGCCACCGCTGACCGGGGCGTCCAGACGGATCGCTCCGGCCTGCGCGACGTGGGCACTAATCCGTTCGGCTTCTCCGGGTCGCGGGTGCCGTGATCGACGGTGACGGTGTCCGGGGCCACCCCCGCCGGGAGGCGCTGATCGGCGAGCAGGTTCCAGATGTCTGCATCGTCACGCAGGCAGAGCGCGATCAGCTCTACGGAGCGGGCGAGGTGGGCTGCACCGTCGTGGGCGACGTGCGGCACTGCTCGGACCGCGGCCAGGGATGTTGGGCGGCGTGCCCATACATGCAGGTCGAATCCCTGTTCACCGATCGCTTCGGCCATGGGTCCGCCTTGGTCGCCGAGGCCGATGAAACCGACTCTCTTGATGTTCTTCACGTCTTGCCTTCGTCGTGCTTGGTTCGGCCTTGGTGGCCGGGTCAGTGCAGGATGGCCGCGCTCGTCTCCCACAGGCGCTCGGCATGGGCGGCGTCCAGTGCGTAGGGCGCCACTCCCGGCAAGCCCAGCTCGGTGGGCCGGGCGGTCACCTGGGGGGCTTCGTTGACATCCTCGAAATAGCGACCGCCGATCTCGTCCACCAGTGGGGAGGCGGCGAGGAAGGCAGAGGTGGCCGCTCCTTGAGCGATCGTCTTGCGATACGGCTCGGGGGTTCGAAGCCCACCGGTGTGTCGCTGGAGGTTGGTGGCGATCGCTCCAGGGTGCAGGGCGTTCGCCCGGATGCCGTCGTCCGACCAGCGCCTGTCCGCCTCGACGGCGAGGAGAACCTCGGCGGTCTTGGACTGGCCGTATGCGCCGAGCGCGTCGTAGGGGCGGAAGCGGTAGTCGAGGTCGTCGAAGACGACCGGGGAGAACAGATGGCCGCTGGACGACACCGTCACCATGCGGGCACCGCCGGCATCGGTAAGCGCACCGTGCAGGCCCAGTGCCAGGGCGAAGTGGCCAAGGTAGTTGGTGGCGAACTGCTGCTCGTGACCGCGAATGCCGCGCTGTAGCTCAGGGAGCATCATGATCCCCGCATTGTTGATCAGGATGTGCAACGGCCCGGTCCAGGTGGCGGTGAAGGCCTGCACCGAGTCCAGGTCTGCTACGTCGACACGGGCCACGTGGATCGCGTCGTTGCCGGTGTGCGTCCGCAGTTCGGCGGCGATCTGCTCGCCGGCGTCGGGACGTCGGACCGCCAGGGTCACCTCAGCGCCGGCATCAGCCAGGGCGCGGGCGGTCTCCACCCCGATACCGGAGGTGGCGCCGGTGATCACAGCCCGCTTGCCGGAGAGGTCAACGCCCTCGATCACCTCCGAAGCGGTCGAGTGGCGGTCGAAAGGACTGCTGAAAAGCTCGGTCATGGATGTTCCTCAGTCGAGAGTGGTGGGAGTGCGGCCTCGCCAGAGGGCAAGCCGTGGGGCGCTTCGCGTGGCTGCCGCGCCGCGGGCCGCCGGAGCGGTGACGTTCCCTGCGAGGCGGTGTGCCGGCCGTGCGCCTCACCCACTGTGCGGCACGCACCGTAGACCGCCCAGGACCGCATGAGACTAGGACCGGCAGGGCCACCCACACGGGGCGACGCCTGCCTACCCTGGAACGCATGACAGCCAGCGGTGATCCGGGCGCCCTCGCCACGTACCTGCGTGCCCGCAGGCAGCTCGTGCGGCCTGCGGCCGTGGGCATCGCGGACACCGGAAACCGTCGCGTGCCCGGTCTGCGCCGCGAGGAAGTCGCCTTCCTCGCCGGCGTCAGCTCCGACTACTACGTACGCCTGGAGCAGGGCCGCGACCGGCATCCCTCCGAACAGGTCCTGCTGAGCATCGCCCACGCACTGCGGCTGGATGAGGAGGCCACCGCCTACTTGATCAAGCTTGCCGCCTCTCGCCGCTCCCGGCCCAGAAGGTCACGCAAACCGGAGAAGGTCAGCGAAGGTGTCCGCACGCTGATGAACTCCTGGCCGTTGACCCCCGCCTATGTTCACGGCACCTACATGGACGTGCTCGCCGCCAATCCTCTGGCCATCGCACTCTCGCCGTACAACGCGCCCGGCAACAACAGCATTCTCACCGCCTTCCTGGAGCCGGAAGTGCGCGCCTTGCACGCCGACTGGGAAGAGATGACCGCGCGCGTCGTGCCCTATTTGCGGTCCGTCGCCGGCCCGGACGTGGACGATCCGCGCCTCGTCGACATCGTGGGTGAGCTGTCAGTGCGCAGCGAACGCTTCCGGCACCTCTGGGGACGTCAAGACGTCCAGAACAAGTCCAGTGGCGTCAGCCTGATGCAGCACCCGGAAGTCGGCCCGCTGGACCTTCACTACGAGAAGCTGCTGATTCCGGGTGCCCCGGGCCAGATCCTGGTCACTTACCACGCACGGCCCGGCAGCACATCCGAGGAACGCCTGCGCCTGCTCGCCTCCCTGAGCAGTCCGCCCCGTTCGCACCAGGACACTCCACACATCCCTGCCGACAAGTGATGAGGGCGACAGCCGAGCCGGAAGGCCTGGCGCATACGCCCGAGCGGTTCGCGCTCCACCAGGCGCTACTCGGTGCGCAGCGCCGTGGCCGTACGTGCCCTGGCGGCCCAGCCTGCCGGGATCAGCGCGCCCAGCATCGCGATCACGACGCCGCCGAGCCCCAGCGGGAGCAGCTGGAATGGCCCGTACACGTCGAGGACGAGCGACGGCAGGCCGGTGCCGACGGCACGCCCCATCACCGGCATGACGGCGTGGTGCAGCGCGTACCCCGCAGGGACGCCGAGCAGCCCGCCGATCACGCCGATCACGGCCACCGAGGCGAGCACGAGGCTCAGGGTCTGCCGCGGCGACATGCCGATCGCCTTGCAGACGCCCAGGTCGTGGATGCGTTCCCGGGTGTCGAGGACCACGGAGTTGAGGACGCCGAGACCGGCCACGACGATCAGCATGAGGGTGAGCAGCACCGCCATCGCGGACATGATGAGGATGACGCCCTCCTGTCCCGAGGGGGCGTTGGTCGTGGCGTCGCCGCCCAGCGGCCGCACGACGTCGGCGACCCTCTGGGCGTACTCGTCGGCGGAGACGCCGGACTTCACCTCGACGAGGAAGGTGCTGGGCTCGGCCGACGTGAAGTCGGCCATGTCGGCGTGGATCTCCAGCCGGCTGCCCGACGTGTCGAAGGACTCGCCCACGATCCGCAGGTGCGCGGTCTCCTTCTCGTAGGTCACCCGCACCGTGTCACCGAGCTTGGTGCTGGTCCTTTCCAGGAAGCGTGACGGCACCACGACCTGTCCCTTGGCGGTGATCCAGTGCCCGGAGAGCATCTCGTAGCTGCCGGCGCGCGAATCGCCCTCGTAGAGGCTGGCCTATTTCGACCCTGAGACCCCGGCCACGGCGACCTCGGTCTGGACCTTGCCGTAGTACGACTCTGTTCCCTGCTGCGACGTGACGGCGGACCGCACCTTCGCCGCGTCGGCGGCCTTGGGCTTCTCGGACGTGCTCGCCGCGCTGTCCTCCACGGGAGGCGGGCCCGAGCCGCCGGCGCCAGGGGGAGGCGGATCCCCCGCGTCGCCCCCCACAGGAGCAGGAGGCGGAGCGACTTCGATCGCCTTGGTCGTCGTGACCGTGACCGCGGCACGGTTCTCGGGGTCCTGCGAGGTGCCGATCGCGTGCAGGGACGAGGTGAGACCCACCGCGAACGTCGCCGCGACGGTGCCGAAGGCGACCGCGAGCAGCATCGCGACGCCACGTACCGGCTGCGTGAAAGGGGTGGCGAGACCGTAGGTCACCGGTCGCGGCAGCGGCAGCATCCCCATCGCCCGGTGCGCCCACCGACCGCGCCCCGTGCGCGGCGCCCGGCCGACCGCGAGGGCCTCGACCGTCCGCAGTCTTCCGGCCCGCAGGGCGGGAATCAGCGCCGCGAGCCCCACGACGACCAGGACTGCGGCCGGCACGGCGACATCCACCCACCAGGTCACCGAGAGCGAGACGCCGCCGTACACCGACTCGGTGTCGGACAGCAGTGGCACTGCCAGGAGGTTGCCCAGGGCGACACCCAGGCCGATGCCGGCGACGGCCGGGATCAGCGCCTGGGCCACATAGGCGCGTACGACGTCGCGCGGAGTGAAACCGATGGCCTTGAGGACGCCGATCCTGCGCAGGCTGGTGCCGACCGCGCCACTGATCACACTGCTGACGATGATCACCGACATCACGATGCCGAGCGCGCCGAAAGCCATCACGAACGGGACGGTCGCCGCCGCACCCTGATCAGCGGCGCGCTTGGTGTCCAGCCAGGACTGGGTCCCAAGGAGCGCCCCGGGCCCCACGGAGGCGGCGAGCCTTTTCCGGTCGGCGATGATCTGCCGCTTCGTGCTCGCGGAGTCGAAGCGGTAGAGCATCTGACTCGCGACCGGGTGGCCCTTCGACGCGAGCACGTCGACCTGCGCGGGGGCCGCCCAGGCGTCCGCGGTCTCGCCGGCGGAGACGGCGAAGCCGACGATCGAAAGGGTCGGGGCGTCGGCGTCCGACGTCTTCATGGGGGTGCCGATCCCGATGGCGGGGCCCTCGAACGACGCGTCGAGCACGATCTCGCCCGGTTTGTGCGCCCACCGGCCCGACTTGAGATCCACCCGGTCCACGGCGCCGTCAGGGCCGGACCGCCCGACCAGGGTCAGCGTCGGCAGATGGAGGCCCGCCCGGTCCACCGGACGGACCGACGTGGACGGGTACGGTCCCGCGCTCGCGGCGACGCCGGGCAGCTTCCCGGTCTTCGCCAGCACCGCCGCACTCGCCTTGGCCGGATCGAACTGCGCGGTGATGTGCGGACCTCGCTGCTTCTCGAAGGCGTTGTCGAAGGGAGCGGCCGCGGCGACCATCAGCGACCCCGCGACCACGGCCGAGGCGACGGCCATCATCGTGGCCACGGCGATCATCACGGTCTGCACCCGCCGCCTGCCGACGCCGGAGCGCACGACCCGACCCAGCGCGCCGGTACCGAACAGGCTCATCGGACGGCCGGCCCGTACGTGTCGAGGGCGAGGTGACCGTCGACCAGGTGGATCGTGCGGCTCGCGCACACCTCCGCGAGGGGCAGGTCGTGCGTCACCAGCACAATGGTCTGTCCTGCGCGGTGCAGATCCATCAGCAGGTCGCGGACGTCGTGGCCCGAGGCGGTGTCGAGCGCACCGGTGGGCTCGTCGGCGAGCAGCAGCGCGGGCCGGTTGACCAAGGCCCGGGCGACCGCGACCCGTTGGCGTTCGCCTCCGGACAGCCGGCCCGGGTAGGCGCGGGCGTGCTTCTGGATGCCCAGCGTCTCCATGACTCACCCGCGCGGGCCGCGGCCGCGCGCCGGCTGCTCCCGGTCAGCTGGGCCGGGAGCTGGATGTTGTCGGTGACGGTGAGGTCGTCGAGGAGATGGAAGAACTGGAACACCATGCCGATGTGCTCGCGACGGAACTCGGCGAGGGCGTGCTCGCTCAACTGGTCGATCCGTTGCCCGGCCACGATCACGGCGCCGTCGGTCGGCTTGTCCAGGCCGGCGACGAGGTTCAGCAGCGTGGACTTGCCGCTGCCGGAAGGGCCCGTCACGGCAAGGGCCTCACCCCTGGTGACGCTGAGCGTGAGCGGTCCGAGCGCAGGCGCACCGGTGCTGTCGTAGCGCTTCGCCACACCCTCCAGTTCGATCACTTGACGCATGAGTTGTCCGTCCTTGCGGTTGCGAGAGGCACATGCTGTTGCCGGTCCCGCGACTCTAGAGATGCGGCGTGGGGGGCGCGTCGGCCGCGGAACCAACATCAGGTCCTCCCTGCGGAGGATCCGGCCGCGGAGTCATCCCTGAGGAGTAGGCACCTGGGGCAGTGCCCTGGCCGGACAGGCGGACGCGGGCCGGGCGGAGAACGCAGCACAATGCTCGGATGGAGACGGAAGACCGGCGTAGCTGGCATCGGCAACTCATCGACGCGTTACGCCCGGAGGCGAAGGCCGCTCCGCTGTCCCGGCGAGCGGTGCGCGCCGATGTGGTGCTGGCGTTCGTACTGACCGTCATTGCCCTGTTGGTCGCGGTGCGCTTTCCCGGCGACGGGCCGGTGAACAGCAGCCTCCCCGCGGTGGACGTCGGGACCGGGGTCCCGGCCCCGCCCTCGCCGCCCGGCCCTGGTCGGGTGCCCGAGGAGGAAGAACCCTCCTCCGTGCCCTGGGCCCTGGTCGTCCTGTCGACGCTGCCGCTGGCAGCCCGGCGCCGGTATCCGCTGACCTTGTTCGTGGTCGTGCTGGGCGCAGCACTGGCCATCGGCAGCTCCGCCTCCTGGATCACTGTCCTGGCCTGTGTCATCGGCGCCTACAGCGCCGTCGTATACAGCCGTTACCGGATAGCGGCGATCGCCGTCCTGGTGATCGCCGCCGCCCTGTCCGGTTTCGCCTTCCGCAACGCGGACCCGGTACTCCCCGGATGGTCCAGCCCGGGCTTCGTGCTCCTGGTGGCAGGCATGCTGGCCAGCCTCGTCCGCTTTCTGCAACTGCGGCTGGCGTCCAGCCGGGACCGGGTGACCGAACTCCAGGCCGCTCAGGAGGAGGTGACGCGCCGCGCGATCGAGGAGGAGCGTGCCCGCATCGCCGCCGAACTGCACGACGTTGTGACCCACAATGTCAGCGTGATGGTGATCCAGGCCGGCGCGGCCCGCAAAGTGATGGACAGGGCGCCCGAGCAGTCGAAGGAGGCACTGCTGGCTGTCGAGGCGGGCGGTCGGGCCGCGATGGCCGAACTCCGCCACGTGATGGGCCTGCTGGCCGCTCCGGACCACGAGAGGCCCGGCAACCTGGAGCCCCAGCCCGGGCTCGCGCAGCTCGACGCGCTCGTCGCACGAGTACGCGCCGCCGGTACGCCCGTGAGCGTCGGGGTCTCGCTGCCGCCGGAGCCGCTGCCACCGGGGGTGGACCTCGCGGCGTACCGTGTCGTACAGGAGGCGCTGACCAACACGATCAAACATGCGTGCGGTGCCCAGGCGTCCGTCGCCATCGGTTACACCGACGCCCGTCTGGAGATCGAGATCACGGACACCGGCGGCGCCGAGGAGTCCCCGCCGGTGCAGGGCAACGGCCGTGGCCACATGGGGCTGCGCGAGCGGCTGGCCGTCTACGAGGGCGAGCTGACGGCCGGGCCGACAAAGGCCGGCGACTACCGAGTCACGGCCCGTATCCCGCGGAGCACCGTATGAACAAGGACGAGGCACCGCTGCGTGCCGTCATCGCCGACGACCAAGCCCTCGTGCGCACCGGTTTCAGGATGATCCTGGCCGCGGACGGGATCGAAGTGACGGCCGAGGCTGCCGACGGGGCCGAGGCTGTCGCAGCGGTCCGCCGTACGCGGCCCGACGTCGTCCTCATGGACATCCGGATGCCGGAGATGGACGGCATCGAGGCCACCAGGCGCATCATCGACGACGCCGGCCCGGACCGAACACGGGTCATCATCCTCACCACATACGACCTCGACCGCTACGTCTACGCCGCGCTCACGGCCGGCGCCAGCGGCTTCCTGCTCAAGGACGTCACCCCCGAACATCTGGTCTCCGCCTTGCGCCTGGTGCAGACCGGCGACGCTCTCCTGGCGCCCACGATCACTCGTCGGCTGATCGAGCGTTTCGCCCGTCACGACGAACCGCAGACCATCGCCCCGCACCGCGATCTGTCGGGCCTGACCCCGCGCGAGCTCGAGGTGCTCCGCCTCCTCGCGACGGGCCTCAGCAATGCCGAACTCGCCTCCCGGCTGTTCCTCAGCCCGACCACGGTCAAGAGCCACGTGGGCCGCATCCTGTCGAAGCTGGACCTGCGCGACCGCGTCCAGGCCGTCGTCTTCGCCTACGAGACAGGGCTGATCGCCCCGGGCGGGGGCGCCTAGGAGCGTGGGTCAGTGGACGACTCCTGGAATGCCGCGCCTCGTGGTGGAGTGGGGCTGTCGGGCGCTGCTGTCGCAAAGGCGTGGCTGCCCGCCAGTCGTGATGCGAAAACCAGTCCGCATCTTGATCCGGATCCGCGTCCCGGAGGTCCGCATGGACATCGCCTCGCTGCTGCCGATGACCACGCCTCGGTTGTCGCTGCGTCTGTTCACTCCCGGCGACGCCGACGACCTGTACGCCTACCAGAGCCTGCCGAGCGTGGCGCGCTACTTGTACCGGCCGGCGCACACGCGGGAGCGCAGCGAGCAGGTTGCGGCCGAGCGCGCGGCGCACTCGGTTCGGCGCGCCGACGGCGACAGGCTGGCGCTTGCTGTGTGCCGACACGATGAGCCCGGCGTCCTTGGCGAGGTGACACTCACACTGGTCGATGCCCGCGCCGCCCAGGCCGAGATCGGCTGGACTCTCGACCCACGTCACCAGGGGCACGGCTATGCGACCGAGGCAGCCGTGGCGCTGGCCGGGTTTGCCTTCCACACGCTGGGCGTGCACCGGCTCTACGCACGGCTGGATGTGGAGAACACCGGGTCTGTGCGGGTCTGTGAGCGCCTCGGGATGCGTCGGGAGGCGCACCTGGTCGAGAACGACCTCGACGGGGATCGCTGGGGCAGCGAGTACGTCTATGCGGCGCTGGCCGCGGACATTGGCGGTCGATCAGGCAGTTGAGTCCGGCGCCGCCTCCTGTTCGTGATCTTCCGCATGAAGAAGCCCGGTATGTCTGGTGGGGATGGCCTGTTCGAGGTGCCCCAGGGGCGGAAGGGTCCCCGTCCCCGGGCCGGAAGCATCGTGCGGGGCCGACGATGAAGGCCTTGAAGGAGTTGCACGTCCGCGCCAGCCGCAGGTCCTGGTGAGCCGTCCGCCTGAGACCCCCGGAACCATCAAAGAGGTTGTCAGGACGGGGCGGAGCAGGCGGCGTCGCACGCACCCTCGGCCGATGTGTGCACCACCACGCAGCAAGCGCTTGCGCCCCGGTCTGACCTGCCGGACACGCAGACATGTGATGTTTGCCGCGGAGGCGGCCCCGCCGCCTTGTCAGTGCGGTGGGGACGGATGTATAACGTTGCAAACATCACGCCCTGGGACTCGGCGCCATGCGCACGGTGACGACACAGCGCCCGGCACCGACGACCCGAGCGGGGCCGCTTCGAAAGGGAATACCGTGCGGGTCAGCCTCAAGGACGTCGCCGCCCACGCGGGGGTCTCCATCAAAACCGTCTCCAACGTGGTGAACGACTACCAGCACGTCACCCCCACGATGCGTGAACGGGTCCAGCGTTCCATCGACGCCCTCGGTTACCGGCCCAACCTGACCGCCCGGCATCTGCGCAAGGGACGCACGGGCATGATCGCGCTCGCCCTGCCCGAACTCGGCAACCCCTACTTCGCCGAACTCGCCGCCGCCGTCATCGACGCCGCCGCCGCACACGACTACATCGTGCTGCTCGACCACACCGGCGGACGCCGTGAGGAAGAACTTCTGGTCAGCCAGGGCTTCCGCGCACGTGTCATCGACGGACTCATCCTCAGCCCCATCGAGTTGCAGAGCGAAGACCTGCGCGACCGAGCGGAGAACGTTCCACTGGTACTGCTCGGGGAGCGTGACTACGACCTGCCGTACGACCACATCGCCATCGACAATGTGGCTGCGGCCCGTGCCGCCGTCCGGCACCTGATCGGCCTCGGGCGCCGGAAGGTGGCGTTCATCGGCGACCGGCGCGGCCGCAGCGAACCCGCACAACTGCGCGTACACGGCTGGCGCGAGGAGCTCACCGCCGCCGGACTCCCGGCGGACGACGGGCTCATCGCCGCCACCGACGGCTGGGGGCACGCGGACGGCGCGGCGGCCATGACGCGTATCCTCGATGCCGGCCTCCGTCCCGATGCGATCTTCGCGTACAACGACCCGATGGCCATCGGTGCGATGCGCATCCTGCACGAGCGCGGACTGCGCGTCCCCGAGGACATCGCGGTCGTCGGCTTCGACGACGTGATCGAGGGGCACTTCGGCGCGGTGACGCTCACCTCCGTGTCACCGGACAAGGAGGGCATCGGCCGACTCGCCGTGGAGTCGGTGCTTGCCCGGCTGAGCGGTGAGGCTCCCGAACCCCGCCGTATCCAGGCGGACTACCGCCTGATCCAGCGGGAGAGCACCCTCGGGCGCGAGGCGTCCACCGTCTGAGGGCCGGCTTCGCAGCTGACCCGCGAAGCAGGCACGACGCGCGGATTCGACCGGCCCCGTGAGGTCGTCCGTCCTGCCGACTGCCGGCGGGTTCGGTTCATCTGCACCTCGCCCGTGACGCCCTCACCCGATTCCGCCATGGTGCGCTCCGGTGCGCCTGCCTCATACGGCGCCGGCAGCGGCGGCGGCCCGGGGCCTCGGCGGCCCCGGCCGTCGGAATTCCGGTCGGCAGAGCCGTAGCACCTGGTCGCCCGAGGCTCAGCGCCACCGGGAGTTGAAGCGCGCCCGGAGGCGAGGGCTGCGCAAGCGCTTCCGTCGTATCCCCGCCCGCTCACGAGAGACAACGGTGTGCGCAAAGGGTTTACAGGCCTCTTCCAACGATGTAAAACCTCCTTGCAGCGGGCCCGACAACGTTGCCCGTCAGGGGAGATGCACGGTTCTCTGCTCATGTCAGCTCCCCAGTTCCCTTTCAGCGTCACCCGGATCGGGGTCACCATGCAGCGCACCACTCATCGTCCTCGTCTCCTCGTCCGCCCCGGGGTCGTGGCCCTGGCCGCCGCGGTGGCCTTGACCGCCGGGGCCTGCGCGAAGTCGGAGGACGACGCCTCGAAGGGCACCGGATCCCCGGCATCCGCGGGTGCGGAACAGAAGGCCGTCAAGCCGAAGCCGGGCAGCAAGACCTGCACCATCGACGCCTATGGCGCCGAGAAGCTGGATCTGAAGAAGGCGACTGTGGGCTTCTCCCAGTCGGAGAAGGAGGCCAATCCCTTCCGCATCGCCGAGACCCAGTCCATCAGGGACGAGGCGAAGAAGCGGGGCGTCAAGTTGCTGACCGCCAACGCCCAGTCGCAGTTCTCCAAGCAGATCAGCGACGTTCAGGACCTGCTCGCCAAGGGCGCCGACCTGCTGGTGATCGCCCCGCTCAACTCCGACGGCTGGGACCCGGTGTTGCAGGCCGCCGCCGCCAAGAAGGTCCCGATCGTCACGATCGACCGCAAGATCAACGCCACCGCCTGCAAGGACTACGCGTCCTTCATAGCCTCCGATTTCGTCGAGCAGGGCAGGCGGGCGGCCGACCAGATGATCGAGGCCACCGGCGGCGAGGGCGAGGTCGCCGTCCTCCTCGGCTCCGCCGGCAACAACGTCACCACCGAGCGCACCAAGGGCTTCAAGGAGCGGATCGCCGAGAAGGCACCGGAGCTGAAGGTCGTGTTCGAGCAGACCGGTGACTTCGCCCGTGAGAAGGGTCAGCAGGTCACCGAACAGCTCATCCAGTCGAAGCCCGGCATCAAGGGCATCTACGCCGAGAACGACGAGATGGGCCTGGGCGCGGTGGCCGCACTGAAAGGCGCCGGCAAGAAGGCCGGCGACGTCAAGATCGTGACGGTCGACGGTACCCGCAACGCCGTCCAGGGCATCGTGGACGGCTGGATCAGCGGCGTCATCGAGTCCAACCCCCGGTTCGGCCCGCTGGCGTTCCAGACGCTGGACGCCTTCACCCGGGGCGAGGGCATCCCCCAGGACATCGTCATCCAGGACGGCGCCTACGACGCGGGCAACGCGAAGGCGGAGATCGGGAAGGCCTACTGACCCACCGGGGGCACGGGCAGCCGTGCCCCCGCCGCCTTCACCGCACCACGTTCCGCATCCTTTTCTTCCTGGAGGCACAGGTGGCATCCCCCGCCGAAGTCCTCGCCGTCCGTGGACTGAGCAAGACCTTCCCGGGCGTCCGAGCCCTGGACGACGTAGATCTCACCCTGCACGCCGGCGAGGTCCACGCGCTGATCGGCGAGAACGGCGCCGGCAAGTCGACCCTCATCAAGCTCCTCACCGGCGTGTACCGTCCCGACGCCGGCGAGATCACCTTCCAGGGCCACACGGTCTCCTTCGGCACGCCCCTGGAAGCGCAGAAGGCGGGCATCTCGACCATCTACCAGGAGGTCAACCTCATCCCGCTGCTCAGCGTGGCCCGCAACCTCTTCCTGGGCCGCGAACCACGCAACCGCTTCGGCACGCTGGACATCGCCCGCATGAACCGGGAGGCCGAGGAGACCCTGCGCGGTTACGGCGTCCATGTGGACGTGCGTCGGCCGCTGCGCACCCTGGGCGTCGGCGCCCAGCAGATGGTCGCCCTGGCCCGCGCCGTGGCCACCGACGCGCGCGTCGTCATCATGGACGAGCCGACCTCCTCGCTCGAACCACGCGAGGTCGAAACCCTGTTCTCGGTGATCCGTCGCCTGCGCGAAGCCAACATCTCCGTCGTCTATGTAAGCCACCGCCTCGACGAGCTGTACGCCGTGTGCAGCACGGTCACCGTGCTGCGCGACGGCCGGCGCGTCCACCACGGCAGGCTGGCCGACCTCGACCGTCTCGCCCTGGTGTCCACGATGCTCGGCCGGGATCTGGGCGAGGTCCGCACGGAGGGCCTCACCAAGTTCACCGGTGATCACCAGGCCGCCGACTCCGAACCGGTGCTGGACGCGCGGGAACTGACCGTGCCGCACAAGCTGCGCGGGGTGTCCCTGAGCATCCGGCCAGGTGAGGTCGTCGGGCTGGCTGGACTGCTCGGTTCCGGACGCACCGAGACAGCGAAGGCCATCTCCGGTGCCCTGCCGCTTCGTTCGGGCCGCGTCATGGTCGCCGGGATGCCGCTGCGCGGCGGTTCCACGCCGGCCGCCATCCGGGCGGGCATCAGCCTGCTGCCGGAGGACCGCAAGAGCGAGGGCATCGTCCCTGGGCTGTCGGTCCGGGAGAACATCGCGCTCGCAGTCCTGCCCCGACTGTCCCGCTTCGGCCTCGTCTCCGAGGCCCGCGTCGACAGCGTCGTCGACACCTTCATGAAGCGGCTGCACATCAGGGCGTCCTCGCCGCACCAGAAGGTCGGCGAGCTGTCCGGCGGCAACCAGCAAAAGGTGCTGCTCGCCCGCTGGCTCGCCATGAATCCCAAGGTGCTGCTACTCGACGAGCCCACTCGCGGCATCGACGTCGGCGCCAAGGCAGAGGTGCAGAAACTCGTGGACGAACTGGCCGCGGACGGTCTGGGCGTCCTGCTCATCTCCTCCGACCTGGAGGAACTGATCGAAGGGTCCGACCGCGTGGTCGTGCTGAAGGACGGCGCCGTCGTCGGCGAACTCACCGGCGACGACGTCACCGAGGAGAGGCTCATGCGCACCATCGCCGGGGACACCCGGGCGGAGTCCGTCAAGGAGGTGGCGAACGATGGCTGAGGCCACCCTGCGCACCGCCCCACTGGACAAGACCCGAGTGCTCCAGTGGCTCCAGACCTACGGCGTCTACGCCGGTGTCGCGGTCCTGCTCGTCGTCAACATCGTCATCACCCCGCACTTCCTCTCCGCGGAGAACTTCCGCACCCAGGCGGTGCAGGTCGCCCCCGTCATCATCGTGGCCCTCGGCATGGCCCTGGTCATCGGCACCGAAGGCGTCGACCTGTCCGTCGGCGCCGTGATGGCGCTGGCGGCGTCCGTCACCGCGCTCTATCTGGGCTACGGGCTGCTGCCCGCGCTGCTCGTGGTCGCGCTGTTCGCCGCCGCGGTCGGACTGGCCAACGGCGCGCTCGTCGCGCTCGTCGGCGTGCAACCCATCGTGGCCACCCTGGCGCTCATGGTCGGCGGCCGCGGCGTCGCCCTGGTGCTGCTGCCGCAGCTGGAGGACCTGCGCAACCCGTCCTTGGCCTCCCTGGGCTCCGGTGACGTCCTCGGCATCCCCTATCTCATCCTGATCGCCACGGTCCTGGCCCTGCTGGTGGCCTTCGTGGTGCGCCGCACCACCTTCGGACGCCAGCTCCTCGCCATCGGCGACAGCCGGCCCGCGGCGCAGCTCGCCGGTCTGCCGGTGCGACGCGTGCTGATCGTCGTGTACGTCGTGTGCGCGCTGCTCGCGTCCGTGGCCGGTGTGCTGGCGACCGCCCGTCTCCAGGCCAGTGACCCGACCTCGCTCGGCAATCTGATGGAGCTCTCTGCGATCACGGCGGTCGTGGTGGGCGGCACGCCGCTGACCGGTGGCCGGGTCAACATCGCCGGCACCGTGGCGGGGGCCGTCCTCATCCAGCTGCTCACGGCCACCCTCATCAAGCACGATCTGCCGCCCTCCTGGACCCAGATCGCCCAGGCCATAGTGATCGTCGCCGCGGTGTACGCGGCACGGGGACGGGGGAAGCGATGACCTTCACGAAGGCGGACACACCGGTGACCACCGCGGGCAACGAGCCGACGGGAGAGAGCGTGCCGGTCGGCTCCGCCCGGTCCGAACGGCTGAGCGCCCTCTTCCAGCAGCACGGCGCGCTGGCCGTCCTGGTGATCGTCTCCCTGGTGGCGTCGCTCTCCTTCGACTCCTTCGCCACCGGCGACAACGCCAGCAACATGGCGACCAGTTCGGCCTTCCTGGCGATCGTCGCCCTCGGCATGACCTTCGTCATCATCACGGGCGGCATCGACCTGTCGGTCGGTTCGCTGTTCGCCCTGGGCGGCGTGCTCGCGGCCTGGGGTTCACGGCACGGCACCCTCGTCGCCCTGTTGCTCCCCTTGGCCGTGTGCGGCCTGATAGGAGTCGTCAACGGCCTGCTCGTGGCCCGTTCCCGCCTCGCGCCCTTCATCGTCACGCTGGCCGCCATGCTGGGCGCGCGCGGCCTGCTGCTGGCCGTCACCGACGAGGGCGCGGACACGTTCCTCATCGGCAAGGGCTCCCTCCTCGCCGAACTGGGCCAGGGCACGACACTCGGCCTGGGCAACCCGGTGTGGATCACCCTGGCCCTGTTTGCGGCAGGCGCCGTGGCGCTGCGCCGCACCCGCTTCGGTCAGCACGTGTACGCGGTCGGCGGGAACGAGGACGCGGCGGCCCTGATGGGTGCTCCGGTCGCCCGCACGAAGATCCTCGTCTACACGCTGTCGGGCCTGCTCGCCGGTCTGGCCGGCGCGCTCAACGCCGCCTGGCTCGCCTCCGGTGTGACGATCCTCGGCAACGGCATGGAACTGGAGGCCATCTCCGCCGTCGTCATCGGCGGGACCCTGCTGACCGGAGGCCTCGGCTACGTCAGTGGTTCCCTGGTCGGCGTCCTGCTGCTGAAGGTCATCCAGAACGTCATCAACCAGATCGGCTCCCTCGACTCCTCCTACCAGCAGGTCGTCAGCGGTGCCTTCCTCGCCGTCGTCGTCATCGCCCAGACCTGGCTCGGCCGCAGACGGCAACTCATGTGACCGGCCGCGCCCGGCGGCCGAGCCCCCACGGTCCGGCCGCCGGGTCCGGTCCGGGCGGCCGGACTCCCCTCCGGCCGCCCTCCGCACGCGCACGTCTCCCCACCCCACGATCCAAGGAGGCACGATGCGTCGAGTACGCGCAGGAAGAAGGCCGCTGGACTGGCTGAGACGGAGAGCGCGGTGGGCGGCCACCACGTTCGTCGCCCTCGTCCTGGCCGGCGGCACGGCCCTGACGGCCGCCGGTTCCGTGACCGCCGCACCCCGGGCGTGGACACCCGAGCCGTCCCCCATGACCACCCCGTGGACGGACCAGGTCCCCACCGACACGCCGCTGCCGGAGTACCCCCGCCCCCAGCTGACCCGCCCGGACTGGGCCAACCTGAACGGCATCTGGGACTTCGCCCTCACTTCGGCCGACGCCGGGCAGCCGGCCACCTTCACCGAGCAGATCCGGGTCCCCTTCGTCGCGGAATCCGCGCTCTCCGGCATCCGGCGCAAGATCACGCAGAATGACAGGCTCTGGTACAAGCGCACCTTCACCGTCCCTTCGAACTGGGACGGCCGCCGCGTCCAGCTCCACTTCGGCGCCAGTGACTGGCGTACGACCGTCTGGGTCAACGGCCGCCAGGCCGGCGCCTCCCACAGCGGCGGCTTCGACGCCTTCTCCTACGACGTCACCGACCTCCTCAACGGCGGTACCAACACGATCGTCGTCTCCGTCTGGGACCCCACCGAGACGGGTGGTCAGGCCGTGGGCAAACAGCGGATCCGCGACGTGGCCACGCATCCCGGCGGAGGCATCTTCTACACCGCCGCGTCGGGCATCTGGCAGACCGTATGGCTCGAACCGACCGCCCCCGCGCACATCGCGCGCCTCGACATGGTGCCGGACCTGGTGAACAACCGCCTCAAGGTCACCGTCCGGGGGGTCGGGACGAACGGTCACCAGACCCGCGTCACCGTCTCCGCGGGCGGTACCACGGTCGGCACCGCCACCGGTCCGGTCGGCACCGAGTTCACCGTGCCCGTCCCGAACCCGCGCCTGTGGACGCCGGAGGACCCCTTCCTCTACGACGTGAAGGCCGACCTGCTCTCGGGCAGCTCGGCGGTCGACTCGGTCGGCAGCTACACCGGCATGCGCTCCATCGGCATCGCCCGGGTGGACGGTCTCCTGCGACCGGTCCTCAACGGCAGGTTCGTCTTCCAGACCGGCACCCTGGACCAGGGCTACTGGCCGGACGGCATCTACACGGCGCCCACCGACGCCGCGCTGCGCCACGACCTGCAAAAGCACAAGGACCTCGGCTTCAACATGGTCCGCAAGCACATCAAGGTCGAGCCGCAGCGCTGGTTCTACTGGGCCGACCGGCTGGGTCTGCTGGTCTGGCAGGACATGCCGTCCATGGAGCGCACCCCGGACGCCGCCGCCCGCACGCAGTGGGAGGCCGAGTACGACCGCGTCATCGACCAGCACCGCAGCTCCCCGTCGCTGGTCATGTGGGTCAACCAGAACGAGGGCTGGGGCCAGTACGATCAGGCCCGCATCGCCGACGAGGTCAAGGCCTACGACCCCTCACGCCTGGTCGACAACATGAGCGGCGTCAACTGCTGCGGCGCCGTCGACGGGGGCAACGGCGACGTCGTCGACCACCACGTGTACGTCGGCCCCGGCACCACCGTGCCCAGCTCCACCCGCGCCGCCGTCCTCGGCGAGTTCGGCGGACTGGGCTTCAGGGTCGCCGGCCACGAGTGGTACCCCGGCGGCGGCTTCAGCTACGAGGACCAGCCCGACCTGGCCCACCTGAACAACCGGTTCGTGGGCCTCATCGACGCGATCCGCGAGGTGCGCATGCCCCGCGGCCTGTCCGCCTCGGTCTACACCGAGATCACGGACGTCGAGAACGAGGTCAACGGCCTGCTCACCTACGACCGGCAGGTGGTCAAGGTCGACGAGGCCCGGGTGAGAGCCGCCAACCAGGCCCTGATCAACGCCTCCCGCGGGTCGACGGCGCCCCTCACGCTGCCCACCGGCGAACACCGGTCCCTGCGGGTGACGACCCCGGGCCACACCGACCGGTTCGTGCGCCACAAGGACGGGGCGGTCTTCACGGAGATCGTGAACAGCGGCAGCGACGCCCTGCTGAAGAACGACGCCACCTGGAAGGTCGTTCCCGGACTCGCCAGCAGCTCCTGCTACAGCTTCGAGTCGCGCAACTACCCCGGCCAGTACCTGCGCCACCGCGACTTCCGCGTCCACAAGGAGGGTGGATCCGGTGACGTGTACCGGGCCGACGCCACCTTCTGTCCCGTCCGGAGCGCCGACGGCGGCGTACGGCTGTCCGCGTACAACTTCCCGGAGCAGTACCTGCGCCATTTCAACGCCGAGCTGTGGCTCGCCACCCCGGGCGGCACGCACACCTGGGACAACCCGACCCTGTTCGCGGAGGACACCACCTGGGCCGTACAGGCCCCGTGGGCACCGTGACCGGGACCGGATGAACGGAGCCGTACGGGGGGCGGCGGCAGGGTCACGGCACCCGTCGCCGCCCCCACCTGCCCCGACCGTCCCCTCAGGCCTTACCTGGAGCCTCCATGACCCGCCGAATCACCACCCTGCTGGCCAAATACTGCGCCCTGCTGCTGGCCGGCGGCCTGCTCGTCACGCTGTCGCCCACACCGGCCACCGCAGTGCCCGACTACACCACCGCCGAGTCCGGCAACCCCTTCGTCGACGGCTGGTACGCCGACCCCGACACCGCGTACTACGGCGGCCGGTACTGGGTTTTCCCCACGACCTCGAAGGTCTACGCCGAGCAGACCTATCTCGACGCCTTCTCCTCCCCCGACCTGGTCCACTGGACCGAGCACCCGAAGGTGCTGTCCACCGAGGACATCTCGTGGGCCGAGTACGCGGTGTGGGCGCCCGCGCCCGTGGAGCGCAACGGCAAGTACTACCTCTACTTCGCCGCCAACGACATCCAGAACGACGGGCAGCTCGGCGGCATCGGCGTCGCCGTCTCCGACCGTCCCGAGGGCCCCTACAAGGACGCCCTCGGCAAACCGCTCGTCTCCCGGTTCCACAACGGCGCCCAGCCCATCGACCAGGACGTCTTCATCGACGACGACGGCCAGGCGTACATGTACTACGGCGGCTGGCACCACGCCAATGTCGTGAAGCTCAACCCGGACATGACCAGCCTCGGCGCCTTCCCCGACGGCACCACCTACAAGGAGATCACCCCGGAGAACTACACCGAGGGATCCTTCATGTTCAAACGGAACGACAAGTACTACTTCATGTGGTCCGAGGGAGGCTGGACCGGCCCGGACTACTCCGTCTCCTACGCCATGTCCGAGTCACCCACCGGTCCCTTCAGGAAGATCGACAAGGTCCTGGCCCAGGACCCCGCCGTCGCCCGCGGCTCCGGCCACAACTCGGTCCTCAACGTACCGGGAACGGACATCTGGTACATCGTCTACCACCGCCGCCCGCTCGGCGAGACCGACGGCAACCACCGGCAACTCGCCTACGACCGGCTGCACTTCAACGCGGACGGAACCATCCGCCGCGTCGAGATGCGGGTCCGGGACAACTTCGCCGACGGGAACGCGCTGGGCTGGAAGCCCTATGGCGGGACCTGGTCGGCGACCGACGGCCGGTACCGGGCCGGGCACTCCCTGGGCGGCAAGGCCCTGCTCGACACGAACTTCGCCGACCTGACCTACGACGCCGACGTGACACCGCAGGGCCCCGGCGGTGACGCCGGAGTGACGTTCAGAGTGACGAGGCCGGGAGTCGGCACCGACAGCTACTCCGGTTACTACGCGGGCATCGGCACCGACGGCAAGGTCGTGCTGGGACGGGCCGACGGCCGCTGGACGCCGCTGGCGAGCCGGAGCCTGACCATCGCACCGGGATCCACACACCGGCTGCGGGTCACCGCGGTCGGCACCTCGATCAAGGTGTACGTCGACGACTTGACCACGCCGAAGGTCTCCGTCACCGACGGCACGTACGGCAGCGGGGCCACCGGCGTACGCGTCTTCGGCACCGCCGCGTCCTTCGACAACGTGGCGGTGTCACGCGTCGGCTGAGCTACCCCGGCGGGCTCCGCACGGGGCCGAACGGTCGACGGTGGGCCGCGAGCAGGACGTGGCACCGCTGCCCCTGGTCGTCGGGGGCGGGCAGGGTGACTGTCGGCCACTCGTGGCCGATGACCACGGCGGTACGGTCTGCCGGGCGGTACGCGTCACCGGGGTCGCCGTGGGTGACGGACGCCGCATGGAGCCTGACCGGCACCCACCGGCGCGAGCGGACCCCGGCGGGAGAGGCGTCCCGCCGGGGCCCTGCGCCGTGGTGCCGCTACGGCTTCTCGTCCGTGTAGAGCTCGCTCACCTCCTGCGCGGTGAGCGCCTTGTCGTAGGCGTGGACCTCGTCGACCGCGCCGTTCCAGAAGTCGGTGTCGTTGCCGCCCCACTGGGCGCGTCCGACGGCCAGGGCGCCGGTGCTGGGGTAGGCCGCGCCACCGGTGGCGGTCGCTGCCGGCTTCCCGTCGAGGTACAGCTTGATCGTGTTGTCGGCGCCGTCGCGGACGCCGACCAGGTGGTACCAGCGGCCTGCCTCCGCAGTGGTGACCAGCCGTGCCCGGTTCTCGCCCGGAGTGCTGAAGGCGAACGCACCGTGCCCGTACTGTAGGTAGAAGGGGCTGGCCTGGCGCCGGGTGTCCTGGCTGACCGCGGTGGCGTAGTTGCCGGGCACCTCGTCCAGCCGCACCCACGCGGACACCGAGTAGCTTCCGGTGGTGTCGAGCACCGGCCCATCGGTCTCGGCGTACTGGCCCTGACCGTTGAACTTCAGCGCGCTTCCGCTGACGCCGGGCGTCCAGGTGGTGCCGTCGCTGAGGGTGAGGGCCCTGGCGTTCGGGCCGTCGTCCTCCGCGGTGGTCCCGACGGCCTCGTCGAGGGCCCAGTGCCCGCCGCCCTTCAGCGGCTGCCGCTCACCCGCGGCGGCACCGGCGGCGATGACCTTGCGGTTGACCTCACGGACCCTGGCCGGTTGGACCTTGATCTCCCGGCGGTCGTACGTGTAAGAGGTCCTAACAAAGGCGCTGGACGTGTCTGTGGGTGATCAGGCAGACGGCGAGGCCGAGGAAGGCTTCGTGGATGTCATCGCGTCGTTCCC